>JAOPVP010000086.1 GCA_025966135.1 Frankiales bacterium | reverse complement strand
GTGGTCCTGTGCCAATGGTCTGCTCCCGCCGGGAGTGGGGTCCTGTGGGTCTGCCCGTCGGGCGGCCACTGACACACGGCAGCGGCGATCAGCGGGCGCGGCGGGCCAGTCGCTCGCTGTCGAGGATCGTCAACGCCCGGCTGTCGACGCGCACCCAGCCGCGGGAGGCGAAGTCGGCGAGCGCCTTGTTGACCGTCTCGCGCGAGGCACCGACCAGCTGGGCGAGTTCCTCCTGCGTGAGGTCGTGGTGCACCCGCAGCCCGTCCGGCTCCTCGGAGCCGAAGCGCTCCGAGAGGGCGAGCAGCTGCTTCGCGACCCGGCCGGGGACGTCGGTGAAGATCAGGTCGGCCAGCGCGTCGTTGGTACGGCGGAGCCGGCGAGCGAGCACACGCAGCAGCTGCTCGGCGATCTCGGGACGGTGCGTGATCCACGGGCGCAGCGAGCTGTGCGCCAGCGAGGCCAGCCGCGCGTCGGTGACGACGGTGGCGGTCGCCGTACGCGGCCCCGGGTCGAACAGCGAGAGCTCGCCGAACATGTCCGAAGGGCCCATGACAGACAGCATGTTCTCGCGGCCATCGATGGCGCGACGACCGATCTTCACCTTGCCGTCGAGCACGATGTAGAGCGTGTCACCCTGCTCGCCCTCGGCGAACACCGTCTCGCCCCGGCCGTAGTCGCCGTAGTCCAGGGACGCCGCGACGGCCTCGGCGGCCTCTTCCGCGATGCCTTGGAAGAGCCCCGCCTTCGCCAGGACTTCGTCCACGCTCCTTGCCTCCCCGCAGCTCCATGGGTCTTGGAAGGAAAGTCTCGCAGATCACACGTCAGGTGCGTGTGCGGCCGGGCAACAAGCGCGTCAAGCGTCGGCGCCGCCAGTACCTCTCGAGTGCCGGGGCGTATCCCTCGCTCACGAACGTCTCGACCTCATCGGGGCGCGCGGTCTCGAGGAAGATCTCGAGCTGGTCGCTCACCGAGTCGCCCCGTAGGGGACGCTCGACCCGCTCCATGGCCAGCATGAGGAAGAGCAGCGCGAGGGGAAGCAGCAGGCCGAGCAACAAGACCGACACACAGCGAGTGTGCCTCCACAGGGGAGGCGGAAACCGCTGTTGGGCCTAGGCGAGGGCGGAACGCCTGGCGGGCTCGACCGGCAGGGCGGTCAGGCAGAGTCCAGGCTCGTCCCGGTAGCGCGCGATGAGCTCGGCCGTCGCGGCACCGAGGCGCTTGTGGAGCGCGCTGCGGTACTCCGACAACTGCTTCTCGGCGGTGGCGAGGTCGACCTCGAGGGCGGCGATACCCGGCTGGTCCTCCGGGTCGACCTGGCGCTCCCAGAGGCCGGCGAGGTCCGGCAGCGGTGGGATGTCGTCGACGGGCAGCACCTCGACGAGGGCCTGCCGGCCAGCACCGACGCGGGCGTCGGTGAGCACCGGTTTGAGGTTCTCGCTGACCAGGTCGCTGCCGGCCCGCACCACGTCGAGGCGGGCCTGGATGATGCGCCGCCAGTAGGAGACCTTGCTCTCCTCCGCGGTCAAGGCCCTGCGGTACTCGCGCAGCTCCGCGAGCGACAGGTGGGCGTGCTCCTCGGTCTTCTCCGGCGTCGGGCGGGCCGGGTGCTTACGGGGAGCCGGAGGCGCAGCGGGGCGCGCGGCGACTGCCACGGGCGTGCTCTGCGGGTCCATGTAGCTCCTCTGTCGTCGTTCTCGTCTCCGTTACAGGAGGGGTCGTCATGAATCCCGGTTTCCTTAACAAGGATCACCGGAACGGGCGATCGTCCGGGCCGCCCGTCCGGTGATCGGCCGCACGTAGGCTGGTCGGCATGGTCCGGACGAGTGAGCAGACGCCTCTCGCGCTCACCCGTCGCGCCCGCAGGACCAACAAGGAGCTCGCGGCGCTCTACCCCGACGCGCACTGCGAGCTCGACTTCACGACGCCTCTCGAGCTGGCCGTGGCCACGATCCTGTCGGCGCAGTGCACGGACAAGCGCGTGAATGAAGTCACGCCGGCCTTGTTCCGCAGGTACCGCACCGCTCAGGACTACGCCTCCGCCGACCGGGCGGTCCTCGAGGAGCAGATCCGGCCCACCGGCTTCTACCGCAACAAGACCACCTCGCTGATCGGACTCGGCGCTGCCCTCGTCGAGCGGCACGGCGGCGAGCTCCCGAACCGCCTCGAGGACCTGGTGAAGCTGCCCGGCGTCGGCCGCAAGACCGCCAACGTGATCCTGGGCAACGCGTTCGGGGTCCCGGGCCTGACCGTCGACACCCACTTCGGACGACTTGTACGGCGATTCGGGTGGACCTCCGAGGAGGACCCGGTGAAGGTCGAGTCGGCCGTGGCCGAGCTGCTCCCGAAGAGCGAGTGGACGATGTTCAGCCACCGCGTGATCTTCCACGGCAGGCGGGTCTGCCACGCGCGCAAGCCTGCCTGCGGTGCGTGCCCCCTCGCCAGCCTGTGCCCGTCCTACGGAGAGGGCGAGACTGACCAGGTGAAGGCCTCGAAGCTGGTCCGCACCGACGAGTTCTTCAAGCCTGCGAACGGCGCATGACCCGCGGGCGCGTCGTCGCGTTGGCGGCGATCCTCGCCTGTCTCGCCGCGGCGCTCGTGTTCGGACTGGCCGGCACGCCTTCCTCACCGACGACGGCCGCCGCACCGACGACTGCCGCCACCCCGAAGGCGGACGGCCTCGCGGCGCTGCGGGCGCGGGCCGCGCTGCAGCCCTGCCCGACCGGGATCAGCCCGGACCTGCCCGCGCTCACCCTGCCCTGCCTCGGTGGCGGGCCTGCGGTCACCCTCAACGGCAAGCCCAGCGGCGTCCCGACCCTGGTCAACGTCTACGGCTCCTGGTGCCCCCCTTGCCAGGCGGAGATGCCGCTGCTGGCGGCCTTTTCCAAGGCCTCGGCCGGCAAGGTCGCGTTGGTCGGCGTCGACACCGAGGACGACCAGCGACTGGCGCTGCTGTTCGCGAAGGACGTCCGCCAGACGTGGCCGGCTGTGGTCGATGACAACAAGGCGGTCCTGCGGAAGTACTCGAGCGGGCCGCCGGTGACCCTGTTCGTGGACCGCGCCGGCCAGGTCGTCCACGTCAAGATCGGCGCCTTCAAGAACCTGGGCGAGCTGAAGGGCCTCACCAGCCAGTACCTGCAGGTGAGCCTGTGAGCGTCGCCGTACCCGCGTGGTTGAGGCCGTTGGCCGGGGCGATCCCGACGGTGAAGGGGGAGCACTTCACCCGCGCGCTGCCTCCGAAGGAGGGCGGTCGCGACAGCGCTGTCCTGGTGCTGTTCGGCGAGGGGCCGGAAGGGCCGGACCTGCTGCTCATCGAGCGCGCACACACCATGCGCTCGCACGCCGGGCAGCCGGCCTTCCCCGGGGGCGCACAGGACCCGGAGGACGACGGCCCGGTCCAGGCAGCGCTGCGGGAGGCCTACGAGGAGGTTGGTCTCGACCCGGCGTCGGTGGACGTGCTCGGTGTGCTGCCGCCGCTGTGGATCCGGCCGTCCGGCTTCATCGTGCACCCGGTCGTCGGCTGGTGGCGCGAGCCGCACCCGGTCGACGTCGTGGACCCCGCGGAGGTGGCGGCGGTGGTGCGGGTACCGCTCGCCGAGCTCACCGACCCGGCGAACCGGTTCCGTGTCGGTCACCCGAGCGGGTTCGTGGGTCCTGCCTTCGACGTACGCGGCCTTGTGGTGTGGGGTTTCACGGCCGGGCTGATCGCCGGACTGTTGACTCTCGCCGACTGGGAGCGACCTTGGGACACGACCCGGGTGGAGCCGCTCGACCCCGAGACCCTGCGGCTCGCGCAGAAGACCCGGCAGTCCCCGACCCCATGAGGAGGAGCACCGTGAAGCGCACTCTGACGGCCGCCGGCGTCGCCGTCCTGCTGGTCGGCTGCGGCGGCGGATCGAGCAAGGTCAACAGCGGATCGGCGACCACGGGAGGTGCCCCAGGTGCTCAGACCGTGACCGTCACGATGCGCGACAGCCTGTCGTTCTCGCCCGGGACAGTGAACGCCAAGGTCGGCACCCTGACACTCAACGTGAGCAACACCGGCCTGGTGCCCCACAACCTCGTCTTCGCCGACGCTGCTCTCGGCAGGACCAAGACCGTCAACGGCAAGGAGTCGGTGCCGTTGCGGGTGGTCTTCGACAAGCCCGGGACGTTCACCTTCATGTGCACGTTCCACTCCGGCATGGTCGGAAAGGTCGTTGTCTCCTGAGCGGTCCGCTCAGCGCGGGTCATAGGCTCGCGCGATGCGCGGAGACCTGCTCGACGTCATCTTGCTGTCGGCCTCCTTGCTGTTCGCGATATCGGGCTACCGGCAAGGCTTCGTCGTCGGGGTGCTGTCCTTCGTAGGGTTCCTCGGCGGCGGCGTGCTCGGCGCGACCTTCGCTCCGACCCTGGCCCGTACCGGTCCGCTCGCGAGCTTCCCCCGGACCACGGTGGCGGTCGCGGTGGTGTTCGTACTGGCCTGCATCGGGCAGGTCCTGGCAACCCTGGTCGGCTCGGCGGTGCGCAATCGCCTGACGTGGAAACCGGTCAGGATCGTCGACGCCGTTGCCGGCGCCGCGGTCAGCGTCATCTCGCTGCTGCTCGTCGCGTGGCTGGTCGGTACCGCGGTCGCCTCCTCGCCGTTCACAGCTCTGGCCTCCCAGGTGCGCCGCTCGCAGGTGCTCGACGTGGTGGACCGCGCCGTCCCGGTAGGGGCGAAGGGGCTGTTCGCCTCCTTCCGCAAGCTCACCAACGACCGCGGGTTCCCGGAGGTCTTCGGTGACCTGGTGCCCACCCAGGTCCGCCCAGTGGACCCTCCGGACCCGGCGCTGGCGCAGTCGGCCACCGTCACGGCCGTCCGGAGCCGGGTCTTCAAGATCACCGGCGTCGCGCCGTCGTGCTCGAAGCGCATCGAGGGCTCGGGCTTCCTGTTCGCTCCAGGTCGGGTCATGACCAACGCACACGTCGTCGCCGGCGTGACCCGTCCGAACGTCGAGGTCAGCGGCCGGCAGCTGCCCGCCACCGTCGTCCTCTACGACCCCGAACGCGACATCGCGGTGCTGCTCGTGCCGGGCTTGACCGGCAAGCCCCTCAGCTTCGCGGCACCGGCCAAGACGGACGACAGCGCGATCGTCATCGGCTACCCGCAGGACGGGCCGTTCCGGGCCGACCCGGCCCGCATCCGCGGCACCCAGGACGCCAAGGGCCCGGACATCTACCAGCGCCGGACCGTTGTCCGCGAGATCTACGCTCTGCGCGCGCGGGTTCGCCCCGGCAACTCCGGCGGCCCGCTCCTGGACACCAAGGGCGGTGTGTACGGCGTCGTCTTTGCCGCCGCGGCCGACGACTCCGAGACCGGCTACGCGCTGACGGCCCGCGAGGTGGCGAGCGACGCCACCCGCGGCCGCTCGGCCACCGGTCAGGTGAGCACCCAGGGCTGCGACTAGGACCTGCACGCGACCCGCAGAGGTGGGACTCGTCACAGCGGGTCGGGTCGACGCCCGCTTGCGCAGTGCTTACTGTTGCAAGCACTGCTCGTTGCCATGCCAGGCGGCGACCCTGACCAGGGAGGTGCGCCGTGCCCCAGACCACCGGTCCGGCGACCCGGACCCGCGTCACCCGGCGCATCGCTGCCGACCCCACCAGCACGGCTCTGCTCCTGGCCGGGCCGGCGGCTTTCGAGCTGTGGCCAGGCGTGCGCCGGGTCGCCGAGGTCAGCGGCCGGGTGGTCGTCGAGACCGAGCTCGCTGCCCGCCGTCCGGTCGCCGCGAGCGTCAAGGCGTTGCGGCCGCGGCGGACACCCACGTCGTACGTCACGCGCTTCGAGTGGGCGGGTCCCGGCCTCCCCGCGACGACTGGCGAGCTGACCCTGGGCTATGCCCCGGACGCGGACGGCGCGCTCGGCACCTACGCCTCGCTCGTCCTTCACAGCTCCGGGTTCGAGGGCAGTGCGCTCGATGTCGCAGCTCTCGAGACGATGGCCCGGCGCTTCCTCGCCAACCTCGCTAGCGCCGCGGAGCAGCGGAGTCACGCAGCCTGAGGCGCGGCAGGGTCAGGTCGCCTGCCTCCACCCTCGCGGCCTCGGTGGTCCCCCACTGGGCGAGGCGGCCGGTGAGGTGGCCAGCCCCTCGGCGCAGTAGCGTCACGGCTCCCTGCTGGTTGCCGCGTTGCAGGTGCGTGATCCCGACGCAGAGCTGCGCCAGCCCCTGCCAGTAGTCCCGTTCGTCGACCGGGCAGGCCTTCCACACAGCTTCGAGCACCTCATGGGCGAAGAACGCCCGGCCCTCGTCGAGCAGCGACTGCGCCAGGTCGAGGGCCTGCTCCGGCGGAAGGGCCTGCTCCGGGACCGGCTCGACCGCATCAGGAGAACCGGCGGGCACCGGTCGCCCGAGGGCGTCACGTGCGCGCATGCTTAATCAGCAGCTTGCTGACCAGGTCGGGCGCCTCCTGGTGAGGGAAGTGACCGACCCCTTCGAGCACCTGAAGCGTGTAGCCGCCGCGCGCCCAGGCCTCTGACCCGCGTGCGGTCTCCGGTCGGAGGCAACCGTCGACCTCGCCGTGAAGCTGCAAGACCGGGACCTGCACGCCGCCCTGCAGCAGCTTGCTGAACCGCTGGCCGCTCGGACGGACCCGCGACCGGAACGCCCAGCGGTAGTACTCCAGGGCGCAGTGCGCCGCGGCGGGGATCGCCATCGCCTCACGGCAACGCGACTCGGTCTCGGCGTCGGGGAACCCCGGCCCGCCCCAGCGCGCGAGTAGTTCCGCGACCAGATCGCCTTGCTGCAAGCGCTTCTCCGGCACTTTCGGTGTCTGGAAGAACGCCATGTACGACGACATCCGCAGCTGCGTGCGGTCGCTCCACAGCGCCTGCGCCATCCGAAGCGGGTGCGGCATCGCCACGATGCCGAGCCGGTTCACGGTGCGCGGGTGCAGCGTCGCGGTGGCCCATGCCAGCAGGCCGCCCCAGTCGTGCCCGACGACGTACGCGTCGTTGGCTCCTAGGGCGCGGATCAAGGCGGCGACGTCGCTCGACAGGGTGTAGGCGTCGTAGCCGCGTGGTGGCTTGTCGGTGGCGCCATAGCCGCGCAGGTCGGGCGCGACCGCCCGGAAGCCTGCGTCGCCGAGCGCGACCAGCTGGTGGCGCCAGGACCACCAGAACTCCGGGAAGCCGTGCAGCAGCAGGACCAGTGGCCCGTCCTCAGGCCCGTGCTCGGCGACGTGGAACCGTAGTCCGGACGCCGTGACCTCACGATGACGCCACGGACCGTCGACGAGGACGATGCTCTCCTCGACGGCCATGGGGCGGACTCTAGGAGACCTGGCGTCAGGTCGTGACTCACCAGCCCGCTCGGCCGCGGTCAGCGCCCGTCGACCGCGGCGCCCATCGTGTCGTTGATGGCGCTGACCACGGTGGGATCGGCGAGGGTGGTGACGTCGCCGAGCTCTCGCCGTTCGGCGATGTCGACGAGCAGCCGGCGCATGATCTTCCCCGACCGGGTCTTGGGGAGCTCGGGGGCGATGACGATCTGCTTGGGCTTGGCGATCGGCCCGATCTCCTTTGCGACGTGGTCGCGCAGATCCTTCAGGAGCGGCTCACCGACGTCCTGGGCCGTGGCAGCTGCCGTCAGCGTCACGAACGCGACGATGGCCTGGCCGGTCGTGTCGTCGGCGGCGCCGACGACAGCGGCCTCGGCAACGCTCGGGTGGCTGACGAGCGCCGACTCGACCTCGGTGGTGCTGATGCGGTGGCCGGAGATGTTCATGACGTCGTCCACCCGGCCGAGCAGCCACAGGACGTGGTTTTCGTCCCATTTCGCGCCGTCACCGGCGAAGTAGCGGCCCGCGAACTTGCTCCAGTAGGTGTCGCGGAACCGCTGCTCGTCGTTCCAGATCCCGCGGAGCATGGCCGGCCAGGGCTCGTCGAGGGTGAGGTAGCCGCCGCCGGTCTCCCCGACGCCGTGGCCGTCGTGGTCGACGACATCCACCGAGATGCCCGGCAGCGGGCCCATCGCCGAGCCAGGCTTGCAGGAGGTCACGCCCGGGAGCGGGGCGATCATCATGGCGCCGGTCTCGGTCTGCCACCAGGTGTCGACGATCGGGCAGCGGCCACCGCCGATGACCTCCCGGTACCACATCCAGGCCTCCGGGTTGATCGGCTCACCGACCGATCCGAGCACCCGCAGGCTGGACAGGTCACGGCCCCGGGGCAGCTCGTCGCCCCACTTCATGAAGGTGCGGATCGCGGTCGGGGCGGTGTACAGGATGCTGACCTTGAACTCCTCCACGATGGACCACCAGCGGTCCTTGCCGCCGGCGTCCGGGGTGCCTTCGTAGAGCACGCTGGTCGCGGCGTTGGCCAACGGCCCGTACACGGTGTAGGAGTGCCCGGTGACCCAGCCGACGTCAGCGGTGCACCAGTAGACGTCCGTCTCCGGCTTGAGGTCGAAGACGGCCCAGTGCGTCCAGGCGACCTGGGTGAGGTAGCCGCCACTGGTGTGCAGGATGCCCTTCGGCTTGCCCGTGGTGCCCGAGGTGTACAGCAGGAACAACGGCTGCTCCGCGTCGAATGCCTCAGGGCTGTGGGTGCTGGGCTGGTGGTCCACCAGGTCGTGCCACCACAGGTCCTTGGCGCCCCAGGCGACGTCCTGCCCGGTGCGCCGCACCACGAGCACGTTCTGCACCGAGGGGCACTGCGCTACCGCCTCGTCGACAGCCGGCTTCAGCGCGCTCGGCGCCCCGCGGCGGTAACCGCCGTCGGAGGTGATGACCAGCTTCGCGTCGGCGTCGGTGATCCGGTCGATCAGCGCCTGCGCCGAGAAACCACCGAACACCACGCTGTGCGCGGCACCGATCCGAGCGCAGGCGAGCATCGCGATCGCCGCCTCCGGGATCATCGGCAGGTAGATGCAGACCCGGTCTCCGGCCTCCACCCCGAGCTCGGTCAGGGCGTGTGCGGCCTTCGACACCTCGGCGAGCAGCTCGGCGTAGGTGATCGTGCGCCGGTCCTCCTGCGGCTCGCCGACCCAGTGGTAGGCCACGCGATCACCCAACCCGGCCTCGACGTGCCGGTCCAGGCAGTTCACGGACACGTTCAGCCGTCCGCCGCCGAACCACGTGGCGAACGGTGGCTGCCAGTCGAGCACCGTGTCCCACGGCCGCTCCCACGTCAGCCGCCCCGCCTGCTCCGCCCAGAACCCCGACCGGTCCTCCGCGGCGTGCTTGTACGCGTCCGCGGTGACGTTCGCCGCCGCAGCCAGCCCCGCCGGCGGGTCGAAGCGGCGGCTCTCACTGGACAGCGCGGACAGCGACGTCTCGGACACGGAAGAGCTCCTCAGGGTCGGGGACTCCGACCCTGCTCCTCGCAGGCCGGACGGGCAACCAAGGTTAAGCCGACCGGGGGCAGCCGACCCGCCCCCGCGCCCGACTAGCGTTGCTGCACGTGACAGCCCCCCGCTCCCAACCGCCCCGGGACCCATGGGGCGCCCTCCTGGACCTGCCCGGTGTCGCTGACGCGGTCGCCGAGTCCCGCGCGGCGGTGGACGGGCTGCTCAGTCATCGCATCCTTCGTCGCCGCTCCGCCGAGGTGACCGCTGAGTCGGCGCTCCGCGGCGCCCGCGCGAGCGCGGAGCTGGAGGGTGCGGGGATGGAGCTGGAGCGGTTGCGCGGGCAGCTGATGCACGGCCAGCCGGTGACCGTCCAGTCCAAGGACCCGCGGCTGGGGCAGCTCGCCGCCAACGCCGTACGCGTTCATGCCGACCTGGGCTCGTTGCTGCCGTCCTGGAAGGGCTCGCCGAAGCAGGCGCTGGCCCGCCTGCACGTCCTCGCGGCCGCCGACCTCGGGCTTCCCGAGGACGCGCTGGGCCGCCCTCGGACCTTGCCGACCGACCAGGTCGAGGACCCGCTCGAGCTCGGTGCGGCCCCGCAGCCGATCGAGGTGAGCGCCCGTCTCGACGGTCTCGCCCGGCTGCTGCTCGTGCCGACGTCGGCGCCTGCGGTCGTCGTGGCGGCGGTCGTGCACGGGGAGCTGCTGGCGCTTCGGGCCTTCGGGTCCGCGGACGGCCTCGTGGCTCGAGCCGCAGCACGGCTGATCCTCGTCGACCGGGGCCTGGACCCGAAGGCCGTGTCGGCCCCGGAGGTGGGACATGCAGAGCTGGACGCCGCTGGGCTGCGGTCCACGCACACGCATGCCTACGCCGAGGCCGCGCGGGGCTATGTCAGTGGCGGCCGCGACGGGGTCGCGGCGTGGATCGTGCACTGCGCGCAGGCCACCGCCCTCGGAGCCCGCGAGGGGTTGGCCGTCTGCGAGGCGATCCTCCGCGAATCTGCCTGAATTTTTCGGTTTCCCCGGCGCTCTGTTGGTGGCGAGACAGAGAGGGGGACGGATATGCGGAACGGGGCCCCATCCGAAGGTGGGACCCCGTCGCCATGCACTACGGCCGAGTGACCAATGCGTGCTTCTTCGTCATCGCCCTGGGTTCTGCCCCTTCAAGGACACTGCCCTTTCGTGAACCGGTGAACCCGCTCGATGTGCCTCGCGCGGCTGATCGCACGTGGGTGCTCGGACGCGTAGTGCACGGACCGCCGTCGGGGGGACAAGTCCGCCCGCTTGGCGGCGCTCCGTGAGATGGACACTGCGCCTCGATCCCTTGTCTGTCAAGGCTTCCTTGAGCTGCGCGCCCCCGGTGACGACGTGTTACGCCCCAGTAGCCACGCCAGCAGCAGCAGTGCTGCAGCAGCGCTGACACCGGCATAGGCGACTGCCGACCCGGATGGTGTGGGGACCCGGCGGGAGGCCCGGACAGGCTTGGCGAAGGTGCGTACCGGCCAGTCGTTCTCGGTGGCGAGCTTCTTCAGCGCCCTGTCGGGGTTGACCGCGACCGGGTGGCCGACCGCTGACAGCATGGGCGCGTCGGTGAACGAGTCGCTGTAGGCGTAGCACTCCGCGAGATCCCAGTTGCGCCGCGCCGCCAGTTCCTGGATGGCGAGCTCCTTGCCCTCGCCGTAGGCGTAGAAGCCGATGTCACCGGTGTACTTGCCGTTCTCGACCACCATCCGCGTCGCGATGACCCGGTCCACCCCGAGCATGTCCCCGATGGGGCCGACGATCTCCTCCCCGGAGGAGCTGACGATGACGATCTCGCGTCCGGCGCGGCGGTGCTCCTCGAACAGCTCGAGGGCCTCGGCGTAAACGAGTGGGTCGATCAGCTCGTGCAGCGTCTCGGCCACGATGTCGTGGACCTGCTGGACCGACCAGCCGGCGCACAGCGCCTTGAGGTAGTCGCGCATCTTGTCCATCGAGTCCTCGTCGGCCCCTTGCAGCAGGTACACGAACTGCGCGAAGGAGCTCTTGAGGACGGCGCGCCGGTTCACGAGCCCGCCCTTGTAGAAGGGCTTCCCGAACACGAGCGTGCTGCTCTTGGCGATCACGGTCTTGTCCAGGTCGAAGAACGCTGCGGCTGCCACCTCTTCAACATAGGAGGTTTACGCCGCCGGCCCGGTGGACACAGGTGCAGCGAGCAGCGGTCACCTCCGTGGCTGCCCTCGCGAGTGAGCCCGTCTCGACCCCCCCGGAGCCGGGCTCCACAGAAGACCCCCGCCACCCCCCCGGCGGGGGTCTTCTGTTGTCCACACCCCGCGGTCACATCCACAGATGGGATCAGCCGTGTGGCGTCGGGAGGAGGGCGCTGTCGAGGCTGGTGAGCCGCCCGCCGACAGGAGCCCGTCCGTGCCCCGCCCTCTGCTCGTCACCGCTGACCCAGATGCCCTCGACGACCTGCTGCGCCTCGCCGCCGCAGCCGGGGTCGAGGTGGATGTCGCGGACGACGTGCCTTCGTCCCGCCGGCACTGGGCCACCGCCCCGATCGTCGTCATCGGTCCGGACCTCATCGATCCCTTCGCGCGCAGCCGGCCCGACCGGCGCCCGAAGGTCGTGGTCCTCGGTCGTGACCTCGACGACGGGAGCATCTGGCAGCGGGCGGTCGAGATGGGTGCCGAGCAGGTCGTGTTCCTCCCCGACGCCGAACCGTGGCTGATCGAGGCCTTCGCGGACGCTGTCGAGGGCGGAGGCAGCGACGGACTGCTGGTCGCGGTCGTCGGCGGCCGAGGAGGGGCTGGGGCTACGACCCTCTCGGCGGCACTGGCGATCACCGCCGTACGACGGGACCTCCGCACGCTCCTTGTCGACGGCGACCCGTTCGGTGGGGGGATCGACCTGGTCTTCGGCGGTGAGCTGGCCGCCGGTCTGCGCTGGCCCGAGCTCGGTGCCACCCGTGGCCGGGTGCCGGCCGCGGCCCTGGCCGAGGCCCTGCCGACGATGGCGGACCTGTCGGTGCTGTCGTGGGACCGCGGGGACCCTGCGCAGCTGCCGGTCGAGGCGGTGCAAGCGGTGCTCGGCGCGGCCCGCCGCAACTGCGACCTCGTCGTCGTCGACCTGCCCCGCAGCCTCGACGAGGCCAGTCGAGAGGTGCTGGCGACGGCCACCACCGCCGTGCTCCTGGTGCCCGCGGAGGTCCGGGCCACTGCAGCGGCGGCGAGGGTCGCGAGCGGGGTCTCCTTGCTGTGCCGAGATCTGCGGCTGGTCGTGAGGGGACCGGCGCCCGGCGGCCTCTTGGGAGCCGACGTGGAGCGAGCCCTGGGACTGCCGCTCGTCGGGGAGCTGCGGCCGGAACCGGGGCTGGACCTGGCGCTGGAGCGCGGCGAGCCCCCGGCCCGACGGGCCCGCTCGCCGCTCGCTGTCCTGTGCGACCGGTTGCTCGACGACCTGCTCGGGACCGAGCTGAGGCCGGTGGCATGACCCTCGACGCCGCCCTGCTGAGCCGGGTCCGTGAGCGCCTGGCGTGCGACGGCGGTCCTCCGACCCCGGGGAGGGTCGCTGCGGCGCTACGTGACGAGGGGGGTGGGCTGCGCGGCGACGTCGAGGTGCTCGCCGTCCTACGGGCGCTGCAGAGCGAGATCGTCGGGTCCGGACCGCTCGAGCCGCTGCTCGCCGATCCGGCCGTCACCGACGTGCTCGTCAACGGCCCCGAGGAGGTGTGGGTCGACAGGGGTTCCGGTCTGGAGCGCACCGCCGTCCGGTTCACCGACGAGACCGCCGTACGCCGGTTGGCAGTGCGTCTGGCCGCGCCCACCGGCCGTCGGCTCGACGATGCGCAGCCGTGGGTGGACGCCCGGCTGCCCGGAGGTGTGCGGCTGCACGCCGTGCTGCCACCCGTGTCGCCACGGGGGACCTGCCTGTCGCTGCGGGTCCCGAGGCGGCGGGCGTTCGAGCTTGCCGAGCTGGTGTCGGCGGGCACGGTGCCGCACGACGGCGCGGAGCTGCTCGGCCAACTGGTCAGGGCGAGGGTCGCCTTCCTGGTCACCGGAGGGACCGGCACCGGCAAGACCACCCTCCTGTCGGCGCTGCTCTCGTTGGTCGACCCGGGCGACCGGGTGCTGCTGGTCGAGGACGCCGGAGAGCTCGCGCCTTCGCACCCACACGTCGTGCGCCTGGAGGCCCGGCCGCCCAACGTGGAAGGGGCGGGCGGCGTGTCGCTGCGCGACCTCGTACGGCAGGCGCTGCGGATGCGTCCTGACCGCCTCGTCATCGGGGAGGTCCGCGGGGCGGAGGTGGTCGACCTGCTCGCAGCGCTCAACACCGGTCACGAGGGTGGCTGCGGGACGCTGCACGCCAACAGCGCGGGGGACGTCCCCGCCCGGCTCGAGGCCCTCGCCGCCGTGGCCGGCCTCGCGCGGCATGCTCTCCACAGCCAGCTCGCCTCGGGCCTGCGGGTGGTGGTGCACCTCGGGCGAGCCCCCGGGGGCGGGGTGCGGCGGGTCGGCGAGGTCTGCCTGCTCCGTCGCGGGTCCGACGGACTCGTCGGCACTGAGCGTGCCTGGTCGTGGGACGGCGCCGGGCCGTCCGGGGTCGGCGGAGCAGCCGCGAAGGGCCTTGCGGGGCTGCTGTCGTGACCCTTCGTCGAGAACAGGCGGACCGTTGAGCGTTCTTAGCCCGGCACTGTGTGCCGCCGCGGCCGCGGTGGTGCTCATCGGGCTGCCTGGGCCCTCGCGCCTCGACCTGCTGGCGCCCCCGAACGGTCGTTCGCCCGCGGGGCCGCGTGCCGTCGCCCTTGTGGCTGTCCTCGTCGCGCTGGGGTTGGCGCTCGGCCCGGTGGTCGCGGGCCTGGCGGGCCTGCTCGCGCTCGCGGGCAGGCGTGCATGGTCACGCGGACAGGCAGCTCGCGCGCGGGACCGCGAACGGGCCGGAGCTGCGGAGGCCATGGCCGTCCTGGGGGCTGAGCTGCGGGCCGGGCGGCCGCCTGCTGCGGCACTGGAGGCCGCCGGCGGCGTGGCCGACGGTCCGTTGGCTGCGGCACTGGCAGCCGCTGCGACGGGAGCCCGGTTCGGGACGGACCCGAGCACGGCCTTGCTGCGGTCGGCACAGGGGAGCGCCGTACCCGAGCTGCTTCGAGGTCTGGCTGCGTGCTGGCACGTCTGTAGCGCGACCGGCAGCTCGCTGGCGGCCGCCGTCGACCGGCTCGCCGAGGCCTTGCGGGCGGAGCGTGCGCAACGGCTGGCGGTGGAGGCCGAGCTGGCGGGTCCGCGGGCCACTGCCGCGCTGCTTGCGGTGCTTCCACTCGCGGGGATCGTGCTCGCCGCGGGTCTCGGCGCCCGGCCGCTGCAGGTGCTGCTGCACACACCCGTCGGGTGGGGTTGCCTGGCCCTCGGCGTCGGGCTGGATCTGCTCGGCTTGTGGTGGACCGGACGGCTCGTCGCGGCGGCCGGCGGCGCCGGGTGAGCCTCTTGCCGGTGTTGCTCATGTCGGCTGCTGGCGGCGCGGGGTGAGTGCCTTGCCGGTGCTGCTCGGGTCGGTGGCCGCCGCCGTGGCCGTCACCGGCCCCGCGCTGCCGGACCGCGTCACGCAGCTCTTGCCCCGCACGTCGGACACCGCTGCGGCCAGCCGCCCGGCCGGCCTGTCACCCCGCCTTGTCCGGGCCGCGGCCATGCTCGCTGCCCTGGCCGTCTGGGCGGTCGTGGGCGGCCCTGCCGGTGCGGTGCTCGGGCTGGCGACTGGGGTCGTCGGACCGCGGCTCCTCGGACGGATCGACGGTCAGGACAGCGATGAGGCCGCCGTGGCCGCTCAGCTCCCCCTCGCCCTCGAGCTCCTGGCGGCCTGCCTGGTGGGCGGAGCCACGATCGTTGATGCCGCGCACGCCGTCGCGGGGGCGCTGCCCGGACCCTGCGGCGCGCGGTTTGCCCGCGTCGCCGCGGCCCTGGGCGTTGGCTCTCCTCCGGCGGAAGCCTGGCGGGCCCTGGGTGAGGGACCGGGGCCGGCCGGTGCGGCCGCCCGGGCACTGACCCGTGCGGCCGAAGGTGGGGCGCCGGTGGCGGTGGGTGTGCTCCGCGTGGCCGAGGACGCTCGGCGGGAGGCGACCGGCAGGGCCGAGCGGGCCGCCCGCCGCGCCGGTGTCCTCGCAGTGGGGCCGCTCGGGCTGTGCTTCCTGCCGGCCTTCCTGCTGCTCGGTGTGGTCCCCGCTGTCCTGGGTCTCGTCGCCCCGTTGCTGGCGATGCTCTGA
>JAOPVP010000081.1 GCA_025966135.1 Frankiales bacterium | reverse complement strand
AGTCGCCGACGCCACGACGGCGAGCGGCGCTCTCCAGCTCACAGGAACGGCGTTACGTGCTTTGCGGCCACCCGCTCTACCCGCGAGCCGGACCGCCGTTACCGCGAGGTGGTTGCGGTCAGGATCTCGGGCCCGGTGTCAGTGACAGCCACGGTGTGTTCGACGTGCGCGGCGCGCTTGCCGTCGGCCGTGGCGATCGACCAGCCGTCCTTTTTCGTGCGGTACCTGCTGCCCCCGGCGTGCAGCATCGGCTCGATGGCGATGGTGTTTCCCGCGCGCAGGCGATGGCGGGCGGCGTCGCGGGTCGGCTCGTTCGGAACGAACGGAGGTTCGTGCATCTCCCGTCCGATCCCGTGACCGCCGTGGTCGGGTAGATGTGTGAAGCCGTGTCTTCGGGCGACGGCGTCGACGGCGCTGGCCACGTCGAGCAGCGTGGCGCCAGGGACGGCGGCCGCGATGCCCGCCTGCAGCGCCTGCTCCGCTGCCGTCACCAGGCGATCGTCGTCGTACCTCGCCTCGCCAACGCGCACGGTGATGGCTGCGTCGCCATTCCACCCGTCGACGATCGCGCCGCAGTCGATGCTGAGCAGGTCGCCGTCGCGCAGGCGGCGCCCGTTGGGCTTGCCATGCACGACGATCTCGTTCGGCGACAGGCAGAGCACGCCGTTGAACGGCGTCGGCGCCCAGCTTGGCTGGTAGCCGAGGAATGGCGAGCGCGCACCCGCCTCACGGATGATCGTCTGCGCCAGATCGTCGAGTTCCCGCAGGCGCACACCCGGCACGGCCGCTGCCCGCACCGCCTGCAGCGTTTGCGCTACCACCTGCCCGGCAGCGCGCATGGTGTCGAGTTCGGTCGGTGTGCGTACGGGGAGGGTGCTCACATCACAGACGGTACAACTATCCCGGGACAGTTGTACCGTCCGGCGGTACGCTGCCAACATGGTCCGTCTGGCACATACCGAGCAGGAGCGCACCCGCGGGGTCCTGCTGGGCGCGGCGTTGCGCCGAGCTCGTGGCCCACGGCCGGTCCGGGAGATCGCTACCGCCGCAGGCCTCGCGGAGGAGACCGTCCGCAAGATCGAACGCGGTGCGGTACCGACACCCGCGCTGTTCACTGTTGCCGCCATCGCTGAGGTGCTCGGCGTCGCGCTCGACGACCTGCTCCGCGAAGTCGGCCAGGCGAGCGAGGCGTCCGCCGTCGCCTGATGCAGGCAGCCTGGCATTCATGCCGTGGCGCGAAGGCCGGGACGGACGAGGCGGTAAGGGCAGCCGCTTCTTGATGTTGACGAGTCGCTTCCGGCGGGGCGGGTAACCACAGTTCTCTGGAGCGGCGTTGTGCTCGCCGGCGTTCCCCGGGTCGGGACGGTCCAGGCGCAGCTCGTCGGTCAGCCACACCAAGGTCGACCGCCTCCGTCAGTCGTCGCAGGCGCCGCGGTCCGTCCTGCTCGTCGAGCAGCACAGCGATGCGGCGCAGCCTGTGGAGGATCGAACGACGAGCCGCCTCGGTCGGATGGGCGGTGAAGACGGGACGCACGGCGAGGCGTGCCACCTCCGAGGCGAGCACGTCACTGGGTACGGCGGGCTTGTCGATGCGCTGTTGGGCACGCTCGATCCAGCCGTCGTTCTCATGCGCGGACGAGCCGGATGGTGGTGCCAAGCTCCATCTCGCGCAGCCGCGCGTCGACCTCGACGGGCAGGTCCGCGAGGCCGCCATCCTTGGCGTGGCCGCGTACCAGCTCCACGAGGTTGCCCCTCGGTGCGCACGAGGGTCTCGCCGAGCATCGTGGTCAGCTGCCTATGTCCGCGCGCAACCCGTCTTCGACCAGCACGCTGTCGGCCATCCGGCCCTTGTCGCGAGGTGGTGTCTCAGGCAAGCAGAAGGGTTACGCCGAAAGGGTGACCGGTCGCCGCGCCTGCTGCTTGGCGACCCGACGGTCGATCTCGGCCATCACGAGGGCCAGCTGGTCGCGCACCTCCTCGGCGGCGGGCGGTAGGTCGCGGTCGAAGACGTTCCAGAAGCGCAGCAATGGCTGTACCACCTGGTCGCGGTGGATGGCGAGGTCGTAGATGCCGGCCCGGGCCACGACCGCGGCCCGGCGCACGAAACCGGGGATGCCGGTGCCCGGCATCGCGAAGCCGACGATCTCCTGCATCAGCGCCGTCAGGGCCGCGACCGGGTCGACCTCGAGACCGGCTGCGAACAGGTCGCGGTAGAGGACCATGTGCAGGTTCTCGTCGGTGGAGATACGGCTGAGCAGCCGGTCCAGGCCCGGGTCGTTCGACAGCTTGCCGGTGCCGCGGTGGGCGACCCGGGTCGCGAGCTCCTGCATCGAGACGTAGGCGATGACCCGCAGCCCGTCCTTGTCACCGGCCGAGAAACCGCCGCTCACGGTCGCCATCCGCTCGTCCTCGAGGATCACAGGGTCGACCGCCCGCGTGACCGTGAGGTAGTCGCGCAGCGCGATGGCGTGCCGGCCCTCCTCGGCCGTCCAGCGGTCCAGCCAGGTCTTCCAGACGTCGGTGCGACCGAGCACCCGGGCGATCTCGCCGTGGTACCCGGGGAGGTTGTCCTCGGTGAGCAGGTTCAACTGCACCGAGGCCCGCACTGCCGGCGAGAGCCGGCTCTGCGCCTCGTCGAAGGACAGCTCCGCGAAGTCCTGCGCCTCACCCCACGGCACGTACTCGTGGGGGTACCACTGCTGCGCCCGCTCAAGGTGCTGCGAGAGGGCGGTCTCCAGGCGGGCGGTGAGGTGCTCGGCAAGTGCTTCGGGCCGCGAGATCAGGGAGGTCACGCCTCAACCCTGCCGGTTGCCCACGGCCGGCGCCCTCACGCGGGCGACTGCTCTGGCTCCGAAGCTCTGTAGGAAACCTCCAAGTCGGGTACGGAGGTCAGACGACCGTGTGCCGGCCGGCGACCGTGAGCTCGACCAGGGTCCCGAGGTCGAACCGCACCAGCCGGGTGCCGGCCACCAGGATCGCCTCGGACGCCGGCAGGCCCAGCGTGGACGACGGGCCCCCCATGGCCTCGTAGCGGTCGCGGATCGCGCCCGGCACCAGGTGCACGCCGCTACTCGTGGTGTAGAGCCCGCCGCCCACGTACTGCTGACCGGCTCCGCTCCGCTCCGCGATCGGCAGCCCCTCCCGGGAGCGCACACCACCGTCCTTGAGCCAACGGGCCAGCAGCGGTTGCCGCAGCGCGTGCGCGCCTGTCCGCGAGGAGTACACGATCTGGCCGCCGACGAAGCTCTGCCGGGACGCCGCGGACCCGAGGGCCGTTTGCGCGCCGGTCGGCACCCCGAGGGCACCGCGTGCACCTCCGGACGCGCGATAGCGGTCATAGACGCGCCCGAGGACCGCATGCGTGCCGTACGCCCTGGTCGTGGCGACGAAACCGTGCTGGAACGTCTGGCCCCAGCCGCCAGGCACGGCGGACTCAGGCCCGAGCGGCAGGCCGAGCGAGCCGGACGCGCCGCCGAGCCGACGCCACAGCGCCGTGATCGCGCTGCTGCGACCGTCCGCCAGCGCCGCCAGCGTGGCTGCGCTGCAGCACATGATGTTGTGGTCGACGTAGCCGGGGATGCCTGGCAGCCGCGAGGTGCTGCTGTGCTGCCAGAACGTCCACTGCGTCCACCCCGGAAGCGGCGCGGGCCGGGCGGCGGAGTAGCGGGCAAGCCAGAGCGGGTAGACGCCGAACGACCTGTCACCAGCCATCGCGTGCTGCCAGAAGTAGGGGTAGCTGTACAGGGTCGGGACCCGCCCGGTACGACGCTCGACGCCGTCCAGGAACGCGTGCGCCCAGGCCACCAGCCGGCGCGGGGACAGGCCGCCGGTGGACTCGAGGTCGAGTGCAATCCCCAGGTTGCCCTTCTCCCGGGTCGAGCCCACGGTGCGGACGACGAACGCCGCCTGGGCGTCGGCAGGCTGCGACGGGTCGGCGTAGTGGTAGGCCCCGCGCACCATCCCGGCACGGGCCGCTGCGGCCCACTCGCGGGCGAACCACGGATCGACCCAACCGCTGCCCTCCGTCGCCTTCATGAAGGTGAAGCGCTGACCCGAGCGCGTCACCGCCCCCCAGTCGATCGGCTTGCCGGTGTCGTGCTGGAACATCGAGACGTCCGGTCCGGTCGGTGTGCCCGCCGCGTCCGCGCTCGGGACCAGCAAGGCACCCACCAGAAGCAGGGTCAGGAGGACGAGAGGTCGCTGGTGCACACCCGTCCAACGCGCCATTGCGCCGGGGGTCACGGCTTGCCCCGAAGTCCTCCCACGTGGTCAGAAGCCGATCACAGCCCTGACGTCAACCTGACCTCCGGCCCCCCAGGGACCTGCCAGCCGGTTGACAACTGTCATGCTGCTAGGCATGCCCACCGTGCTCCTGGTTGAGGACGACCACGCGCTGCGAGATGTCGTCGCCCGCGCTCTGCGCGAAGAGGGCCTGACGGTCGTCACGGCCACCGACGGGCACACGGCGCTGGCCAGCGCTACCGAGCAGACCGCCGCCGTCGTGCTCGACATCGGGCTTCCCGACGCGGACGGCCGCGACGTGTGCCTCGCCCTGCGCGCCCGCGGTGTCAGGGCCCCCGTGCTCTTCCTCACCGCAAAGGACGCCGTACACGAGCGCCTCGCGGGATTCGCCGCGGGTGGCGACGACTACCTCACCAAGCCGTTCCACATCTCCGAGCTGATGGCCCGGCTGCGGGTGCTGCTTCGCCGCAGCGAGTCGACGAGCACCTCGACCAGGAGCGGACTCGTGCTCGACCCTTCGCTGCACGCGCTGTCCCGCGCTGGCCAGACGATGCCGCTGTCCCCCACCGAGTTCCGCCTTCTCGCCGCGCTCCTCGGCCGCCCGGATGAGGTCGTACGACGTCGCGAGCTGCTGCGCGCCGGTTGGCCGGACGGAGCGATCGTCCACGAGAACACCCTCGACCAGTACATCGCCAGGGTCCGCCGCAAGCTGCAGCAGGTCGGCGCCACCGACCGGCTGGAGACCGTGCGCGGGGTGGGGTACCGCGCCGTCTCCTCGTGAGAGTCCCGCGGACCCTACGGGCTCGGCTGGCCCTGTCCGCGCTGATCGTCGCCACTGCCTGGGTCGTGCTGCTCACCGCCGTCTTCAACCTCCTGCTGGTACGACGGTTGGACGCCCAGGCCTATGACGTGCTGCGCACGCGGGCCGCTGCAGCCGCAGCGACGGTGAGCGCCAATGCCGACGGCACCCTCGTCATCTCGGACCTGCCGAGCGATACGGCACTCGACAGCGGGATCTGGGTCTTCGAGGGGAAGACCGCGGTGGAGCGACCCGCCGGCGCGCCGGCCGTGGAGACGTTGGCGGCGCAGCTCGCCGGCACCGACGGCAAGGTCCTGCGAGCCGACGAACCGGCCCCGGTCGAGCTCCTCTCGCTGGCCGTGCGCCACAACGGGACGCAGGTGGGCACCGTGGTCGCGGTCATCTCGTTGGAGGCCTACAAGAAGAGCACCCGCAACACCGTCGCGGCGTCGGTCCTGTTGGGGGTACTGCTGCTGGTCTTCGTCTACGTCCTCACCCAGCTGGTCATCAGGAGGGCCCTGGCCCCGGTCGCGGAGATGACCCGGCAGGCCGGCGAGTGGTCCAACGAGGGCACCGCCCGACGCTTCGGCGAGGGCGACCGCCCCGGCGAGCTCGCGGACCTGGCGGAGACCCTCGATGACCTGCTCGACCGGCTGTCGGCCGTCCTGCGCCGGGAGGAGCAGCTGTCGGCCGAGATCTCACACGAGCTGCGGACCCCGCTCGCGGGGATCGTCGCCGAGACCGAGCTGTTCGTGACCCGGCAGCGCACGGCCACCGAGGCGGTGGCGGCGATGGAGTCGGTGGCTGCCAGCGCCCGCCGGATGGAGGGGATCCTCGCCACACTGCTGGCCTCGGCCCGCGCGGAGAAGGCTCCCGAGCTCGGTCGCAGCGACGCCTGTGCGGTCATCCGCACGGCGGTCGCCGCGCTGGGGGACACCCGCGTGCGGGTGACCGTGGCCGGCGACGACGTGGTGGTCGGTGTCGACGCGCCCTTGCTGGAGCGAGTCCTCGGTCCGCTGCTGGACAACGCCATCCGCTTCGCCCGGTCCGAGGTGCAGGTGCGTGTGTCGTCAACCCCTCAGCACGTGCTCGTCGAGGTGCTCGACGACGGACCTGGCGTCCCTGTCCGCAGCGCGGAGGAGGTTTTCGAGCCCGGACGCAGGCTCGCCACCCACGATGCGCACGAGGGCGCCGGGCTCGGGCTTGCACTGGCCCGGCGGCTGGCACGGTTCGCCGGCGGGGAGCTCGCCTGCGACGCGACGAGCGCCGGCGGGCGTTTCGTGATCACGCTGCCCCACGGGTGACTCAGCCGCGCCTCGCCAGGCGCTCCGCGTGCAGCTGCTCCGGTAGGCCCGGCTCGAGGTGGGGCAGGGGCGAGCCGACGGCGCGGGTCAGCAGCAGGTCAGCGAGCGCCGGGTTGCGTGCCAGCACAGGTCCGTGCAGGTAGGTGCCGATGACCGATCCCTGGAGCACGCCCTCGACGGGGTCGCTCTCCCCCGCGTTACCCGGTCCCTCGAGCACCTGGCCGAACGGGCGGGCTTCGGAACCCAGCACTGTGCTGCCGCCATGGTTCACGAACCCGGTCAGCCGGTTCAGCCCGGTCGACTCCTCGGGTCGGGTCACCACCTCACCGACCGCCCGTCGGGAGAGCCGGGCGGTGGTGAGGTCCACCATGCCCAGGCCCTCGACGAAGGACTCGCTTCCGGCTGCCAACGAGCTGCCCAGCAGCTGCAGCCCGGCACACACCGCGAGCAACGGCGTACCCCGGTCGAGGACTGCCCGAAGAGCTGAGGTGCGCAGGACGTCCAGCGCGAGCAGCTGGGCCTCGTCCTCGCCGCCGCCGAGGACGTACAGGTCCCCTTCGGCCGGACAGGGGTCCTGCACGGTGGTGCGCACCACCTGGACCGGGATGCCCCGCCAGGCCAGTCGACGCTCGAGCACCACGACGTTCCCGCCGTCGCCGTAGGTTCCGAGCAGTGCTGGGAGGACCGACACGATCCGCACCCGGGAGTCGGTCACGTCCCCCCGTCGAGAGGTCCCCGCTGCTGCCATCTAGCCATCACCCGCTGCGCCGCCTGAAGTCGACCGTTCCGACGACGCCGGCCAGCCGGCGTGAGCAGTCGGACGGTCAGGACGATCGCGAACACTACCCACCCCAGACCGAGCACGAGCCACGCCACGCTGCTCAAGACAGACCCCGGGCGAGGCTGGCACGCGCCTGCACGAAGGCCGTGTAGTTGGCGACGACGTCGCACGCGCCAGGCGGGAGCGCCTGGACGCAGGCCCGCAGGTCAGGGTGCACCTCGTGCGCGACCTCGGCGTAGTGGAGGCGGACCGCGAGGTCGGTGGCCCGCTCCCCGGTGACGACCACTCGTCGTCCCGCCAGCCGCTCGAACGGGACGTCCCAGAGCCACGAGGGGTCAGTGCCGTCGGCGGAACGCGCGTTGAGCGCGATGACGACCGGAGCCGGGCCGGACGTGATCTCGGAAAGCGCCTCGAGCCAGCCGGCTGGGTTCTTGGCGAGCAGCAGCCGCAGGTCGTGGTCCCCCTGACGGCTGGACAGGTAACGCCCCTCGACGTCCGTCACCGACCGGGCCAGCTCCACGGAGACCTCGGCCGGCACGTCGAGCACGCACGCAGCCGCGACGGCCATGCCGGCGTTGGCCGCGTTGGCCCGGCCAGGCAGAGCGAGCGCGAGCGACCACCGGCTCCCCTCGCGGGCGACGAGCTCACCGCCGTCCAGCGCCCAGTGGGGATCCGGGCGGCGCGCGCTGCAGTGCGCGCAGCTCCATGGTTCGACGAGTTCTTCCCAGGCACCACCGCACGAGGGGCACAGCGCCAGGTCACCCCGCCACGGCTGTCCGGCGGCGACCCAGACGACGTCGTGCTCGGTCGGCCGGGCTCCGCGGACGGCGGTGGCCACCAGCGGGTCGTCGGCGTTGGCCACGACGGTGCCGCCGTACAGCGTGAGGGCTTCGCGCCACCTCTTGACGTGGAAGGTGACCTCGCTGGTGCGGTCCAGCTGGTCACGGCTGAGGTTGAGCAGGACCACCACGACAGGCCGGCAGGAGGACATCGCCGTCGGCAGCACGACCTCGTCCACCTCGAGGACGGCCGACACCCCGGCCTCGGCGTCGAGCAGCGCGCTGACCAGGCCCCTCTCGAGGTTGGAACCGCTGCTGTTGCTCACCACCGGGCCCGCAAAGCCGAGCGCCGCAGTGAGCAGGCGGGTGGTCGTCGTCTTGCCGTTCGTGCCGGAGACCAGCACCACCGAACGACCGCGGGCGAGCCGCTCCAAGGAGTCCCGTCGAAGCAGGAGGGCCAGTCGTCCGGGCAGAGTCCGGCCCGCCCCCCGCCCCGCACGGCGCGACACGAGTCCCGCCAGGCGTGCAAGGGCAAAGACCACTCGGTGCACCAACACCCAACCTCGTCTCCCGGCTCGCGTAGCCGGACCCTATGACCGTGCCCCGAGGCGCCTGACGCGGCCCTGAGTGCTACTGCTCGGCGCGGGAGACCTCGATCATCGCCTGCTTCTCGACGACCTTCACACGCAGGCGGGGCTTGGCGGCCTCACCCTCCCCCACGAGACCGAAGGCCGCGCCGCGGGAGCGCTCGTGCTCATCGAGGCGATACCAGCCGTCCCAGGTGGTGTAGCGGATTCCCTTGGACTCGAGGTACTCCACGATCGAGGCCTCGGCGGGCTCAGCGGCCCGCGGCCCCTCGGGCAGGTCCTCGAGCAGCGAGCGGACGGTCTCGATCGCGTCACCCTTGGTGTGGCCGATGAGGCCGACCGGTCCGCGCTTGACCCAGCCGTTGACGTAGATACCCGCCAGGTGGTTGCCGTCGATGTCCAGCACCCGGCCGTTCGCGTGCGGCACCACGTGATTGCGGTTGTCCCACGGCAGGCCAGGCAGCTCGGTGGAGCGGTACCCGACGCAGCGGTAGACCGCCTGCACCGGCCAGTCGTTGATCGTGCCGGTGCCCGTGACGTTGCCGTCACCGGTGAGCTCGGTGCGCTCGGTCTTGAAGCCCTCGACCTTGCCGTTCCCGTAGACCTCGACGGGGCTCTCGAAGAAGTGCAGGAACAGCTTGCGCGGCCGGGTCCCGAGGCCGTTCTCCGAGGTGCGAAGGGCGTACCGCTCGAGCTCCTTCACGACCATCTTCGTCTGGTTGTCGCTGTTGATCGCCTCGACCGAGCCCTGGTCGTACTCGATGTCCTCGGGCGCGACGATCACCTCGACGTTGGGCGAGTGGTCGAGCTCGCGTAGCTCGAGGGGGGTGAACTTCGCCTGCGCAGGACCGCGGCGGGCGAAGACGTGCACCTCCTCGACCGGGGAGGCCCTCAGGCCCTCGTAGACGTTGGCCGGGATCTCGGTCACGAGCAGCTCATCGGCGGTCTTGGACAGCATCCGGGCGACGTCGAGGCCGACGTTGCCCGCACCGATCACCGCGATCGACCGGGCCTCGAGCGGCCAGGTGCGCGGCACGTCCGGGTGCCCGTCGAACCACGAGACGTAGTCGGCACCGCCGTAGCTCCCCGGCAGGTCGATGCCGGGGATGTCGAGGTCGCGGTCCTTCTCGGCCCCGGTGGTGAAGACCACCGCGTCGTAGAACCGCTGGAGGTCGTCGAGCTTGAGGTCGACGCCGTACTCGACGTTGCCGAGCAGACGCACCTGGGGCTTGTCGAGGACCTGGTGGAGGGCGGTGATGATGCCCTTGATGCGCGGGTGGTCGGGCGCGACCCCGTACCGGATGAGGCCGAAGGGCGCGGGCTGGCGCTCGAACAGGTCGATCGAGACGTCCTCGCCCGACTTCATGAGCACGTCGGCGACGTAGATCCCGGCAGGTCCCGCACCGACGATCGCGATGCGAGCCGGTCGTCCGTCCACCACACGAGCTCCTTCAGATTGGGGTGCTGCACTCCGTCGCGTACCAACAGGGTGCAACGCGGCCGTGCCCGAACGCGATTCCCCGAGGTCCGTTGTGACTGACCTCTCACGCTGTCCACAAGCCTCCCACAGCCCCCCGGACCGGCTGGTAGACCTAGTCCATGCCCCGTACGGCGACCTCCTCGCGCGACGCCCAGCGCTCGCGCGTCTACGCGGGCGAGGACGCCTGGGGGCTGCGCCTGGACGCTGCACGGCAGGGGGCTGGGCGCGCCGTGGTCGCCGGGTCGGCCGTGCTGCTGCCGGCCGAGGTGAGGTTCGGCACCCTCGAGGCCGCGCAGGTCTACTGCGCCCAGCACCTGCGGGGCTGGGATGTCCCGCCGGTGCAGCTGCGCGAGCGCCGTGGCCAGGCTGGAGCGCACTGGGAGGCCCCCGGCACCATCGCCCTTCCGGTGCCCGAGCACGGGACCCCGTGGGCGCTGCGCGAGGCGGTGCTGCTGCACGAGATGGCCCACCACCTGGCGTTCCATCTCGACGGGGGGCGCGACCATGGGCGCGCGTTCGTGACCCGCATGCTGGAGCTCGTGGACCGGGTGCTGGGACCAGAGGCAGCGCTCGCGCTGCGAGTCGACTATGCGGAGGCAGGCGTGACGGCGTGACCGAACGGCTGCTGGACAAGATCGGGAAGCTGCTCGCCCAGGCTGAGGGCACCGACAACGAGCACGAGGCGGACGCCTTCGTCACGCGCGCCCAGGAGCTGGCGACGACCTATGCGGTCGACCTCGAGATGGCCCGCGCACGGCAGGCGGCCCGGCGCTTGCGGGCAGCGGACGAGGCGTTCGAGCAGCGCAAGCTCGTGATCGGCGAACGCGGGAAGCGCGGCAACAGGCAGCTGGTGGTCCTGTACCTCTTGGTGGCGCAGACCAACGACGTCATGGTCAACGTCGCCAACGACTCGACCTTCGTCCTCGGCTTCGGCTACCCGGCGGACCTCGACGTGGTCGAGCAGCTATGGGCCTCGCTGGCGACCCAGATGGCGTCGGCGGCGGCCTGGCGGCTGCGTGCGGGCGAGCACCGCGCGGAGGGCGTGGCATCCGTGTCGTGGCGGTTGTCGTTCTACGAAGGCTGGATGCACGCGGTGCAGCTACGGCTGCAGGCGGCCCGGGCACGCGCGCTGCGAGCCCACGATGCGTCGGAACCCTCGGGCTCTGGGGCCTTGGTGCTGCGGGAGAAGGCCCACCGGGTGCGCGAGTTCCACGACCGGGCGTCCGAGGCCCGCGGGTCGTGGCGCGGGGCCCGGAGCGACCGACGGGTGTCCGGGTCTGCGTGGCACGCCGGCGAGCGCGACGGCCAGCTGGCCCGTCTCGGCGAGCCCGAGCTGCGGGACCGCCGCGCGCTCGGCTGAACTGCCCGGCGGATCAGCGGGCATGATGGACATGCCGCCCTGTCCGAGCTCCTCCTCGAGGTGACCGTGCCCCGCATCCCCCGCAACGACTCCGGCCTGGCCAAGCTGGCTGTGCTCCTGGGCCTTGCCGGCGCCGTGGCGGTCGGTGCGACCGGCGCGGTCCTGCTCAACGGGTCGAGCAACCCGCTCGCCTCGGTGGGTGTCGGCCCGCAGCCGACGCCCGCCCCCACCGTCGTTGTGGCCGTCGCGGGGGCACGCGGCGCCACGGTGCCGTGGTCGGCACCGCTGACGTTCTCGGTCACCGACGGCACGATCACCAGCGTCACCACGACGGCGGCCGACGGCACTCCGCTCGCGGGCACCCTCACCCCCACCCGCTGGACCTCCAACACGACGCTGGTCCCGAGGCAGACCTACACCGTCCATGCCGAGGTCAAGAACGGCGACGGGAAGTCCAGCACGATCGACAAGCAGGTGCAGGCATCCGCTGCGACCCAGGTGCTGCACGCCACGATCTCGCCCGCCGGTGGGGTCTACGGCATCGGTCAGCCCGTGATCGTCCGCTTCGACCGCATGGTCAAGGGCGCCGCCACCCGGGCAGCCGTCCTCAGCAGACTTCAGGTGACCACGACCCCTGCCGTCGCGGGTGCGTGGCACTGGTACAACTCCTACGAGGTCCACTACCGCGGGCCGCAGTACTGGAAGCCAGGCTCGACCGTCAAGACCACCGCATCGCTCGGCGGCCTGCGCCTCCCGGGCAGCGCCACCTGGGGCGACACGACCCCCACCACGTCGCAGTACTCCATCGGCGACGCCCTCGTCGGCACAGTCGACGTCACCGCGCACAAGATGACCGTCACCCGCAACGGCAAGGTCGTGCGAGTGATGAACGTGTCGACCGGCCGCGACAAGTACCCCACCAAGGGTGGCGTCCACATCGTTCTGGTGCGACAAGCGAAGTTCCTGTACAACTCCGCCACGGTCGGCATCCCGACTGCCAGCCCGGATGGCTACTACGAGTACCTCCCGTGGAGTGTGCGCATCTCCAACGGCGGCGCCTTCGTGCACGCGAACCCGGCCACCGTCGGCGTGCAGGGCGTGCTCAACGTCAGCCACGGATGCGTCAACGCCTCGATCGCCGATGCCAAGTGGTTCTACGACAACAGCAAGCTCGGTGACATCGTCAACGTCATCCACTCGGTCGCGCCGCCCAACCTGGGCGACGAGGGCATGGCCGACTGGAACTACAGCTGGGCCGAGTGGAAGCTGGGCGGCCTGAACGGCTACTAGGCCGCCCCCGGTGGCTCGGGCGGTACGCCGGGCTGTCATGACGGTCACACCCGTGACGGCCTGACAGACGCCCCTACGGGTGCGTAACCTACGGGTACGTAACTTACGTAGCCGTAAGGAGAGGTATCCATGGGTCTGCTCGACACCCTTGTCCGGCGCGGCAGCGCATTGACCACGCCCTTCCTGCCTGACGACTACCTGTCGATGGTCAACCCGTTGTGGTCAGGTGGCCGGGGCCCGACCCGCGAGCTTCGCGCCCGGGTGGAGGCGGTGTCCCGCGAGGCGGCGGGGTCGGCCACCCTGGTCCTCAAGCCTGGGCTCGGCTGGGACGGGCACCTGCCCGGCCAGTACGTCGGCGTCGGCGTCGAGATCGGCGGCGTCCGCCACTGGCGCACCTACTCCCTCACCTCCCCCGACCGGGTCACCATCACCGTCAAGGGCCTCGGGCTCGTCTCCAACCAGCTTGTACGCCGAACCCCGGTGGGGACCGTGCTCCGGCTCCGCCCCGCTGCGGGTGACTTCGTCTGGCGCTCCGGTCGTCCGGCGCTGTTCCTCACCGCCGGCTCGGGGGTCACGCCGGCGATGGGCATGCTCCGCGGACTGGTGCGGCGCGGCCCGCTCCCCGACATCACGCACCTGCACTCGGCGCTCGCTCGCGACGAGGTCATCTTCGGCCCCGAGCTGCGTCGCCTCCACGCGACCTATCCGCCGTACCGGCTGGTGGAGCGGCACACCGCTGCTGACGGGCTGCTGACGATGAGCGAGCTCGACGCCCTGGTGCCTGACTGGCGCGAGCGCGAGACCTGGGTCTGCGGTCCGGCCGGCCTGCTCGAAGCCGTCTCCGACCACTGGACGTCCGCGGGGCTGTCCGAACGGCTGCACGTCGAGCGGTTCACACCGCTGGTGGTCGGAGGGGGCTCCGGCCTGGTGTCCTTCGCGCGCACGGGTGCACAGGCGCAGGCCGACAGCACCCTGCTCGAAGCCGGCGAGTCCGCCGGTGTCCTCATGCCCAGCGGGTGCCGGATGGGCATCTGCTTCGGCTGCGTCGTCCCGCTGCTGCAAGGGCAGGTGCGCGACGTGCGCACCGGCGATGTGCACGGTGAGCCCGGCGACCTCGTCCAGACCTGCATCTCCTCACCCGAGGGCGACTGCGCCCTCGACGTCTGATCGGAGACCACTCCATGACTTCAGCTGCTCCTGCACACCCGTCCCTCGCCCACCTGTCCGACGCCGACATCGAGCAAATCGGTGTCGAGCTCGACGCCCTCCGCGACGAGGTCCTTGCCAGCCGCGGCGAGGCCGATGCGGCGTACATCCGCAAGGTCATCAAGACGCATCGGCAGCTGGAGTCCGGTGCTCGGGCGACGCTGCTGGTCTCGCTGTTCCCGCCGGCATGGCTGGCCGGCACGGCGATGCTCGCCACCGCGAAGGTCCTGGAGAACATGGAGCTCGGGCACAACATCCTGCACGGCCAGTGGGACTGGATGCGCGACCCCGAGGTCCACTCGACGACGTGGGACTGGGACCACGCCACGCCCGCCGAGGACTGGAAGCACAGCCACAACTACTTGCACCACACGTACACGAACATCATCGGCAAGGACCGCGACCTCGGGTACTCGGTGCTGCGACTGTCCGAGGACCAGGAGTGGAAGCCCTACCACCTGGCGCAGCTGGGGATCAACGCCGGCCTGTCGCTGTTCTTCGAGTACGGCGTCGCCCTCTACGACATCGAGCTCGAGAAGGTCCTCCACCGGGAGATGTCGGTGCGTGCGGCCGCCGGTCGGCTGGGCAAGCTCTGGAAGAAGGTGCGGCCACAGCTGGTCAAGGACTACGTGATGTGGCCGCTGCTCTCCGGGCCGTCGGCCGTCACGACGCTCGGCGCCAACCTCACCGCCAACCTGGCCCGCAACGTATGGACCCACACGGTCATCTTCTGCGGCCACTTCCCCGACGGTGTCGCACAGTTCTCCGAGGAGCAGACGGAGAACGAGACCCGCGGCGGCTGGTACGTCCGGCAGTTGCTCGGCTCCGCCAACCTCGAGGGCAGTGAGCTGTTCCACGTCATGACCGGTCGCCTCTCGTACCAGATCGAGCACCACCTGTTCCCCGACCTGCCGAGCAACCGGTACGGCGAGATCTCGCCTCGCGTCCAGGAGATCTGCGAGCGCTACGGCCTGCCGTACACGACCGGCCCGCTCGCCAAGCAGTACCTGACCGTGCTGCGCCGCATCGCCCGGCTTTCGCTGCCGAGCGGGCCGTCCGACGTACCGGTCCCGGTACGTCGGACGGCGAAGAAGGCCGCCTAGCATCGGACCCGGTCGCCGGGTCTTGAGGGACAGGCTGGACCCCGTCAGGATGACCTGGGCGACCGAGCCTCGACAACAGGAGCCTGCGATGAGCGACTGGAACGCCGGAATCATCGAGGAGTTCCGCGCCAATGCGGGTCGGGTGGGCGGTCCGTTCGAAGGGGCCCCGCTCGTCCTCGTCCACCACGTCGGGCGCAGGAGCGGCAAGGAGTACGTCTCGCCCATGATGTACCTGCCCGGGGACGGCGACGTGATCTACGTCTTCGCCACGAAGGGCGGCTCGTCAAGCAACCCCGACTGGTACCACAACCTCGCCGCGGGTGGACCGGCCTCGGTCGAGCTCGGCACCTCGCACTACCGGGTGACGGTCGCCGAGGTGCAGGGCGAGGAGCGAGATCGCATCTACGGCACGCAGGCCTCGTTGAACCCGGGGTTTGCCGACTACGAAGCGAAGACTGCGGGTATCCGCACGATCCCCGTGCTGGCTCTGCGGCGGATCTGAGGATCAGGACTCACGCGGCGACTTGCGGCGGTTCTTCTGCTGTTTGGTGGTCAGAAGCCCTGGGGTGGTCGGTCGTGCCATTGGTGGCCGCGGGTGATCCAGCGGACGGTGCCGTTGGGCAGGCGTAGGAGGCGGAAGCTGGTCTGCTTGGCCTGGTGATGGTGTCGGCACAGGCAGCCGAGGTTCGCCGGGTCGGTCGGGCCTTGGGGCCAGGGGATGGCGTGGTCCTTGTCGGTGACGCGCGTGTGGCAGCCGGGGAAGGTGCAGGTCTGGTCCCGGGCCTGCAGGTAGCGCCGGAGCCGAGCCGGGACGGCGTAGCCGGCGACGCCGGTGGGCCGCACGATGGGGGCGGCGGTTATCTGCTTGAGGGCGGTGAGTATCGGGGCGGGCGAGCTGACGCGCCCCGCGGACATCGCCCGGGCTGCCACCACCGGCGTGGACCCGGTCTCCGCACCCGCACCGTCCGCGCCCGCACCGTCCGCGCCCAGACCCTGCTCGGCCTGGTCGGCCTGCTCGGGCTGGTCGGTCGGCTCGGGCTGGTCGGTCGGCTCGGGGGGGTGCTGCGGGTGTGGGAGGGGTTGGGGGGCGTCGGTGGCGAGGACGTGCCCGTCGGGGTCGACGCTGATCCGGCTGATCGTGTCGGCCTCGGTGAGCAGGTCACGGGCGGTGGCGGGCAGCACCGGGCCGAGGCCGGGGAGGTCAGCCAGCTCCAGGTCACCGCCCTGGGTGAGGCTGTAGGGCACGACCAGGTCGATGTGCCAGGACCCGGCCTGCGGCCCACCGGTGAGCAACTGGACCGCGGCGTCGAACAGCCGCTGGTCGGTGCTCCCTTCCTCCCCCACCCCGCCAGCCCCGGCGGCTTCGGCGGCTTCGGCGAGTTCGGTGGCTTTGGCGCGGACCGCGGCCAGCACCGCGGCGATGTCGGTGTTCGGGCCGCGGAGCTGGAACACCGCCTGACTGTCCGGCTCGGCCCAGGACTGGGTCCGGCGGCGCGCGTCGGCGGCCTGCTTGCGCTGGGCAGCGGCGACCGGGTCGATGCTGCTGATCAGCCGGGCGGTGTCCTTCCCCAGCTGGGCGGGGTCCTGGCCGTGGTAACGGGCCAGGACCAGCAGCACCACCGCCTGCCGCTGCTCCCACGACAGCAACGGGACCTGGTTGAGCTCCCGGACCACGACCCGCACATGCCAGTGCGTCACCACCCCGTCCTCGAGGGCCTCGACCAGCCCCGGGAGCGCACAGGCATCCAGGGCCAGTTCGGTCTCGCTGGCCGCCCGGCCCTGGCTGAGCCCGGTCGACAAGGCCACCTCATCACCGATGAACGCCCGCTCCCTGCCCCCGGCCCGGTTGGAGGTCTGCACGATCTGCCGCCACAACCCGGCGCTCGCCAGGTCCTGCATCCG
>JAOPVP010000061.1 GCA_025966135.1 Frankiales bacterium | reverse complement strand
ACGGGCTACGGCACGCTCAAGCCGCCCGATGCGTTGGCAGGTCAGCGCGGCGCTGACAGCGTCCACGCGTGCCTTCGTGAGCTCCGCACAACAAGTGGGCGGGTCCCGGAGCAGTGAGGCGGTCGTTTCAGGGAAGGGAGACGGGAGGAGGTGGACACGATCGCTAGCTCCGAGGCCTCAGATGCGCACGCACTGCCGCCCAAGGACAGCTCCGTAGAGCGGAGCAAGGAAAGGGGAGAGCAAGCCCAGCGCACCATGGAAGTGCTGGCGTCCAACCCCGACGTGTTCGAGACCTTTTTCGAGCAGGCGCGGATCGGGTTAGCGCTGGCAGACCTGTCCGCGCGATATGTGCGCGTCAATCAGGCCTATGCCGACCTCCTCGGGAGTCCCCCGGAGGACCTGGTTGGGGTGCCCCTCGCCGAGGTGCTGCACCCCGATGACCGGAACGGCGACGCAGACCGGCTGACGCGGCTGCTCGACGGCTCCGAGGCGACGCTGCAGTCCGAGCAGAGGTACGTCGCGCCCTATGGGCGAACGCTCTGGGTTCTGCACGGCGTGACCCTCGTTCCCGGCCCGGACGGTCGGCCGGCCTGGTTCGCCGTCAGCGCGCAGGACATCACCGAGCGGCGACGGGTGGAGGAGGAGTTGCGCGCTCTCACTGCGACGCTCGCCGAGCAGGCGGTGCGGGACTCTCTCACCGGCCTCGCTAACCGCACCTTGCTCGAGGAACGCCTCCGGGCGGTGCTCGCCCGCGACGCACGCACAGGGCACAGCACGGCGGTGCTCTTCCTTGACCTGGACGGCTTCAAGGCGGTCAACGATGTTCACGGTCACGCGGCTGGGGATCTCGTCCTCAAGACGGTGGCCGGACGGCTCGCGGCCGCGGTCCGGCCCTCCGACACGGTTGCCCGGATCGGGGGCGACGAGTTCGTGGTTCTCGTCGAAGGCGCGACCGAGCAGGCCGTCGCACGGCTGGTGGAACGCCTCGGCGCGGCCGTGCGCAAACCCGTCCCGACCCTCGACCTCGAGGTAGGGGTCAGCATCGGTGTCTCCATGGCGCAGGGCGGCGACGCCGAACCGCAGGCGCTGCTGAGCGCCGCCGACGCGGCGATGTACACGGCCAAGTACAGCCCGGACCCCACCGGGAAGAAGACCGTGAGACACAGCATCAAGCAGCCCCTCAGAGACCGCCCCGCCGGCGACGCCGTGCGCAACACGGGCAAGAACGGGCACAAGAGGGACAAGAACGGCGGCACGCCGCAGCCTCAGCTGTGAACCGTGCCTTGGCTGTGCCGGTATTTGTGGTCGACACGCCCCGGCGCAGGTTGACCCAGAATGGGGCGTCCCCCTACCGTTCACCGGAACCACAGGTTGACATAACTGTAAGCGTCTACCTGAGGGTGAGGGTCGGGCGACCGGCTCTCGTGCACCCTTCCCCGCGGTTCGTGGCGCCTTCCCTGCGTCACGAGCCGACGCTGCAGGACGCGCACGACCGCCGCAAGACTCCGACCGACGAAGGGCCCTCAGAACGTGGCTGCACCGCAGAACTACCTCGCCGTGATCAAGGTGGTCGGGATCGGCGGCGGCGGCGTCAACGCCGTGAACCGGATGATCGAGGTGGGGCTCAAGGGTGTCGAGTTCATCGCCATCAACACCGACGCCCAGGCTCTGCTCATGTCCGACGCGGACGTGAAGCTCGACATCGGTCGTGAGCTCACCCGCGGTCTGGGTGCCGGCGCCGCCCCCGAGGTCGGCCGTCAAGCTGCCGAGGACCACCGCGACGAGATCGAGGAGGTCCTCAAGGGGGCTGACATGGTCTTCGTGACGGCTGGCGAGGGTGGTGGCACCGGCACCGGTGGGGCCCCCGTCGTGGCTGGGGTCGCCCGCTCGCTCGGCGCCCTCACCATCGGTGTCGTGACGCGGCCGTTCTCCTTCGAGGGGCGCCGTCGTGCGGGCCAGGCCGAGGAGGGGATCGATGCCCTGCGCGCCGAGGTCGATACCCTCATCGTGATCCCCAACGACCGGCTCCTGTCGATCAGCGACAAGCAGGTCAGCGTCATGGACGCCTTCAAGAGCGCGGACCAGGTCCTGCTCTCCGGTGTCCAGGGCATCACGGACCTCATCACCACTCCGGGCCTGATCAACCTCGACTTCGCTGACGTGAAGTCGGTCATGAGCGGCGCCGGGTCGGCCCTCATGGGCATCGGCTCAGCCCGGGGCGAGGACCGCTCGATCGTGGCCGCCGAGATGGCCATCTCGAGCCCGCTCCTCGAGGCGAGCATGGACGGCGCGCACGGCGTCCTCATCTCGATCTCGGGCGGTAGTGACCTCGGCCTGTTCGAGATCAACGAGGCTGCGCAGCTGGTCGCCGATGCCGCGCACGCCGACGCCAACATCATCTTCGGCGCCGTCATCGACGACGCGCTCGGTGACGAGGTCCGGGTGACGGTCATCGGCGCCGGCTTCGACGGCGGCTCCCCGGCGACCAAGCGCTACGAGCCGCGCCGTCAGGTCGTCGCCAAGCCCGAGCCCCAGCAGGGGCTCAACGGCGAGTTGGCGGGGCAAGAGCCAGCCCGGTCGACCGAGCCGCGTTACACCCCGACGGCGGTGCCGGAGTCCACCCCGGTGTCGCAACCGGACCGCCCGCGTCGCACGGTCGTCTTCGAGGACGACCTCGACGTCCCCGACTTCCTGAAGTAGGTCGTGCTCGAACTTCTCGAGGCGGCCCTGCCCGCGCCGGCACGTGGCGTGTTCACGACCAGGGCCGGCGGCGTGAGCCTCCCGCCCTGGGAGGCGCTGAACCTCGCGCGGCACGTCGATGACGCGCACGCGAAGGTGATGCACAACCGCGAGTTGCTCTCCGACCAGCTCGGCGTGGACGCTCTAGTCTTCGGCAAGCAGGTCCACGGCGCGGGTGTCCGGGTGGTCAAGGGTGCCAGCAACAAGACCGCCCGTGGGCTCGATGACACCGACGGCCTGGTCACGACCGTCCCCGGTCTTGGCCTGGTGATGCTCGGGGCCGACTGCCTGCCGGTGCTACTCGCAGCCGACGGCGTCGTGGGGGCCGCCCACGTAGGTCGGCTGGGCCTGGTGAAGGGTGTTCTGACTGAGGTGGTGCGGGTCATGCGCGAGCAGGGCAGCGGCGACCCGGGTGGCATCGTTGCGACGATCGGGCCCGGGATCTGCAGCCACTGCTACGAGGTCCCGGCATCTCTGGCCGGCGAGGTGGAGAAGGCCGTCCCCGGCGCCCGCTCGACCACCCGGCAGGGCAGCACGTCCGTGGACCTCGTCAAGGGCGCCCGGTCGCAGCTGACTGCCGAGGGGGTCGCCGTGACCACCGTCGGAGGCTGCACGCTGGAGCAGCCCGACCGCTTCTTCTCGTACCGCCGTGATGGCCTGACCGGCCGGCACGGCGGAGTGGTGTGGCTGGCCTGAGCCGGTGAGACAGGAGTCGCCTGAGAGGAAGGCCGAGCTCGCCCAGAACCTCGCCGCGGTCGAGCAGCGGATCGACGCTGCCTGCCAGTCCGCCGGCCGGAACCGCCCTGAGGTCACCCTCGTCGTGGTCACCAAGACCTGGCCGGCATCTGACGCCGCGCTGCTCCGGGACCTTGGCGTCCAGGACCTCGCCGAGAACCGCGACCAGGAAGCGCGGGAGAAGGCGGCTGCGGTCACCGGAGTGCGTTGGCACTTCGTCGGGCAGCTGCAGAGCAACAAGGCACGCAGTGTGGCCTCCTATGCCGACGTGGTGCACTCCGTGGACCGGCCCGCGCTCGTGGACGCGCTGAGCCAGGGTGCGGTCCGCGCGCAGCGAACCCTGGGGATCCTGCTGCAGATCAGCCTGGACGGTCGGCGTGGGGGGGTGTTGCCACAGGACCTCCTGGCCCTCGCTGACCACGCCGTCGAGGCGGAGAGGCTCGTCCTGCAGGGCGTCATGGCCGTCGCGCCGCTCGAGGAGGACCCCGCGGAGGCGTTCGGACGGCTGCAGGGTCTGGCGGCCCAGCTGTCCGCCGTACACCCGTCCGCGAGCGTGATCAGTGCGGGCATGAGCGGCGACCTCGAGCAGGCGATCGCGGCCGGCGCGACGCACGTGCGTGTCGGTACGGCCGTGTTGGGCCACCGAAGCGTGCCCCTCCGCTAGTCTCGGGGTCTCGTTTACGTCCTCATAGTCCGACCTCACAAGTGGAGTTCCACATGCCCGGCGTGATGCGCAAGATGGGCCTCTACCTCGGCTTGGTCGAGGACGACGAGCACGACCGCTACGACGCCTACGACGAGTACGGCGAGGACGAGTCGTACGACGAGCCGTCGGTGCGCCGGCACCCCGCCGCGCCCGCGCCCGCGGTCGGGACCCGACGGTCGTTCGACACCGCCCCCAGGACGCAGGGTGCCGTCGCCCTTGACACCACCGCGCGCCCCCAGGCCGTGCCGGCCTTCGACGAGGGCTACCGGATCACCACCCTGCACCCGCACAGCTACAACGACGCGCGGGCCATCGGTGAGAACTTCCGCACGGGCACGCCCGTGATCATGAACCTCACCGAGATGGACGACGTCGATGCCAAGCGACTCGTCGACTTCGCAGCCGGCCTCATCTTCGGCCTGCACGGACGCATCGAGCGGGTCACCAACAAGGTGTTCCTGCTCTCCCCCGAGCACGTCGAGGTGACAGCCGAGGACAGAGCGCGCATTGTCGAGGGTGGCTTCTTCAACCAGTCCTGACCCCTCGTCACCGCCAGCAGGAGCCGTTAGTCGTGTCGGTCGTCGCCTCCATCCTCTACTTCGTCCTGCTGGTCTTCCTGCTGCTACTGATCTTCCGCATGGTGATGGAGTACGTCTTCATGCTCGCTCGCAGCTATCGTCCGGCCGGGCCTGTCGCGATCGCGCTGGAGCTCTGTTACTCCGTGACGGACCCGCCGCTCAACGCCTTGCGTCGGGTGCTCCCGCCGCTTCGGATCGGCAACATCTCGCTCGACCTCGGCTTCATCGTCCTGTTCCTCGTGATCAGCATCCTCATGAGCATCGTCGGCGCGCAGCGATGAGCTCCTTCTTCGACTGGACGTGACCTGTGCCTCTGACTCCTTCCGATGTGTCGAACAAGCTGTTCGGCAAGCAGGTCCGCGGCTACTCCATGGACGAGGTGGATGCGTTCCTCGACGAGGTCGAGGCCGAGCTGGCCCGACTGCTCAGCGAGAACGCTGCCCTCTCCGCCCGGGCGGCTGGTGCTCCTTCGACCGCCCCCGCGCAGCCCGTCGCCGCGCCCCCGCAGGCTCCGGCGGCGGCAGCCACCTCGCCGGTCGCCGAGCCCCCGCTCGCGTCTGCCGAGACGCAGGAGGCTGCGCTGCGCACGCTGCTCATGGCCCAGCGCACCGCTGACCAGGCCATCGCGGAGGCCCAGGCCGAGGCGGACAAGCTGCTGACGGAGGCGCGCAGGCGTTCCACCCACGTCGAGCAGGAGGTCAACGCCCGCACGACGGCCGCCCTGGCCGAGCTGGAGGGCCGACGTCGCGAGCTCGAGACGCGGATCGAGGACCTCAAGGCGTTCGAGCGGGAGTACCGGCTGCGCCTCAAGGCCTACCTGGAGTCGCAGCTCAAGGACCTCGACACCCGGGGTGGCGGTTCCTCCGAAGGCGCCGGCTCCGGCGTGCCCGCCGCGGCTCGGGCTGCGGCGGTGGGAGTCATGCCATCTGGCGTCACCGACAGCACACCCGGCCGCCCGGCGACGCCCCCCGGTCCGCCCGGCCCCCCGGCACCGCGCGCGGTGCCACCACCGGCGACACCGTCCGCGACACCTCCTGCCGCACCGCCCACGTCTGCTGCCCCACCGGCGACCCGGCCGGCCGGCGCCGCCATCGCCGACGGCTTTCCCGAGGTGTTGCCGCCGGAGTGGGCCGAGCGGAGCGGGACTGACGCGCCGCCGGTCGGGCGGCCGCAGCTCGCACCCGAGCAGGGGCCGTCCGGTCCGCCGCGCGAGGCTGCCGCTCCACCCGTTTCGCCCCCGCCGGCGGTACAACCGCTGCGTGCTGTCCCGCCCTTGTCGGTCGAGCCGGATCCTGTGGGACCGTTCACCGTGGTCCCACCACCGGGGCAGCTTGAGCAGGTCGATGAGGGGCCGGAACCACCGAGCCAACGCTGAACGCCTGCGCTAGGACCCGGACCGAGATGGGCCGAAACAGGGCATCAGTAGGATGCCCAGGCTTGTCCACGCTTTCGCCTCTCGGAGGACCCTCCACGTGATCGTCATCAGCGGGGCACTTGTCCTCGTCGCACTCGTCCTGCTCGTCATCGGGCTGATCGGCCCCAGCCTCGGGTTCGTGTACGCCTCGATCGCCGTGAGCCTCGCGTCGTTCGGGTTCCTCATCGTGGGAATCCTGCAGCGACGCAAGGAGGACCTGCCCGTCGCCGACGACGATCTGGCCCTCACCGAGGGGGTCACCGCGATCATCCCGGCCACGGCCGGCACCTCCAGGTTCAAGGGCGAGTCGGCGCCTGCGGCTGCTTCTGCCCCTGCGGCAGTTGCCGTTGCGGTGCCTGCCCCTGCGCCCGTGGAGGCCGTTGCGGGCAAGGTCCTCGTGGTTGCGGGCCGGCCGCGCTATCACGTCGCTGGTTGCCGCTACCTCACGGGCAAGGACGCCGAGTGGGTCGAGGTGGCTGTCGCCCGCGAGGAGGGCTTCACCGCCTG
>JAOPVP010000063.1 GCA_025966135.1 Frankiales bacterium | reverse complement strand
AGAACATCGGGCTGCCATCCGGAGCCGTCTCGCTGCTCGCGGGGCTCGGCTGGACCCACTCGTTGTACCAGGACTGCACGCCGGCGCAGTAGCCCAGCAGGCACTCGGTGCCCCCCAGCGCCGACTGATGGGTGGGCAGGTCGAGCTGGTCCGCGTTGGCCATCAGTGTCCAGGTCTTGCCGAAGTCCTTCGAACCGTAGAGGCCGTTGAGGACCGTCGGGTTGAGGGTCGCGCCGAGCGGCGTGCCGCTGAGCGCCGCGGTCGGGAGGTCACCGATCCCGGTCTGCTTGTTGAACCTGTTGGGGTCCTGCACCAGCGCGTACACATAGTCGTGGTTCTGCGTGTCCCCGACCGCGATGCCCAGGGCAGTGCGGCCCGCGCGGTCGACCGCCGGGAACCCGGACGCGGCCGGGTCCACGAACGAGAACGACCCCGGGGCACCCGTCGTCGAGCTGTAGATGCCATCCCGAGGGGCCTGCGGCTTGCCGGCGGCGTTGAGCTTGGTGCCGGCGCGCCACCCCACCGCCGCGAGGACCTCACCGCCCTTGTCCCCGCCACCTGCGGGTCGCACCACGACATCGCTCACGATGTTGGCGAAGAAGCAGGTCGGCGTGGTGATCGAGGTGCACGTGGTCGGCAGGACCACGTTGCTGTAGGTCCGCCCGGCGTCCGTCGAGCGCCACAACCCCTTGCCCGTCGCCTGGTAGACGATCGAGCTGTTGGTCGGGTCGACCGCGGTGCGGAAGGTGATCGTGCCGTTGGGAACCCCCGAGGCGTGGTGCCAGCTGGTTCCGTGGTCAGTCGACCAGAAGGCACCGAGCCCCGCGTAGGAGTCACCGCCGAAGGCGGGGTCGCCGGACCCGACGATGAGGGTGCCGCCCTGGGCGACAGCCACACTGCCGATGATCTGGCTCGGCAGGTCGTCCCCGATGGAGTGCCAGCTGCCACCTGAGTTCGTCGACTCGTAAAGACCACCGTTGGCGACGGCGGCGTACCAGCGCGCAGTGTCGGACGGGTCGTACGCAAAGCCCTGGATCCGCCCGGCCAGGTTGTGGAACCCGGTGCCGTTGGTGGAGTTGTAGCCCGCGACATCGGCATACAGGGCGTCGGTGCCCAGCGGCTTCCAGGCGCTGCCGCCGTAGACCCGCGACTGCGGCAGGGCTTGCGCCTGGGCGACCGCGCTGGCGTAGGCCTCCCCCGTCACCGGGTAGGCACCCTGGTGCCGCACGGCCAGCGACCGGTTGGCGGCGAGCAGGTCCTTCGCACCCTCCGACTCGGTCTTCGGCACGCACGTCAGCCGGACCCGACCCTGTGTTGCCGCAGCCTGGACGAGCTTGTCCAGCACCTGACCCGCGGGGCAGACCGAGGGACGCGAAGCCGCAACCAGCGACGTGGGCCCCGTCGCTCCCAGGAGGAGCGCGGCCGCAGCAGCACCAGCCAACAGGGCACGGGACAAGCGCTGCGACATAGGGTCTCCCGACGGGACAAATGGTGCGTACCGGCCGCAAGACTAAAGGCTCAGAGCAACGTCAGTGCCTCCGCCTCCACTGCGCCCGTGAGCAGGGCCGCCAGCTCCTCCTCGCCGGGCAGGTCGTCGTGGACCACTTCGCGGGCACTGCGGACGTAGAGGAAGGCCGCCGAGACCGCGGCCGGCTCCACCCCCATCAGCCGGGCCCACGCGAGGCGGTAGACCGCCAGCTGCACCGGGTCGGCGCTCTCCCGTCCGGTCTTCCAGTCGACCACCTGCCAGCGCCCGTCGCCGAGGTCGTAGACGGCGTCGATGCGTCCCCGCACCACCCGGCCGGCCAGTGGCAGCGCAAAGGCGGCCTCGACGGCATGCGGCCTGCGTGCCGCCCAGCCGGAGGACAGAAACGCCTCCTGCAGAGCGGCGAGGTCCTCGTCGGTGCCGAGCTCGTCGTCCTCGGCGCCGGGCAGCTCGTCCGGGTCGAGCAGTGGACGGTCCTCGAACAGCGTCTCCACCCAGGCGTGGAAACGGGTGCCCCGTCGCGCCGCCGGCGCCGGTGGCCGGGGCAGCGGCCGGGCCAGCTCGCGGGCGAACCCGTCCGGGTCCTCACGCAGACGCATCAGCTGCGAGGCGGTGAGAGACGCGGGGAGCAGGACCTCCCGGACCGCCTTGCGCGCCTCGCGCTCCTCATCGAGCAGCAGTGCTGCCTCGCGGTCGAGGCGGGCCAGCTCGTCGCGCTCCCACGACGTGAGCCCGGTGTCCTCGGGCAGCGGCTGCCCGGCGGCCAGCGCCACCAGATCAGCCCGCACCTGGGCAGCGGCGGAAAGCCTCCGGGCCAAGGGATCGGCGGCGTACGGGGTCGGCCAGACGAACTCTGCTGTCTGCGCCAGCAGCGGGTTGACGTCGTCGGTCGGTGCCTGCGTCCACACGTCCACCGTGCCGTTCCCGGCTTCGGCGTGCTCCTTGAGCTCGAGCAGGAACGGCGACGGCCCGCGGACCTTCTTCTGCGTCGGTCCCCACCAGTGGCCGCTGCCGATGAGCAGCAACCGCGCGCGCGTGAAGGCGACGTACCCGAGCCTGCGCTCCTCACGTTCGAGATGCTCGCGACAAGCGCTTTCGTACGACGCCAGGGCCGCCTTGTCGAGCTCGTCGGCGAGCGCGGGCTGGTCGGCGGCGTCGCCGCGCAGGGGGCCTGGGAGCACGGCGGCCGTGGTCGTCCAGCGGCCCTTCAAGGTGTCGGCTGGGAAGACGCCCTTGGTGAGGTCCGGGCAGACCACGACGTCCCACTCCAGGCCCTTCGCCTTGTGGGCGGTGAGCAGCTGCACCGCCTCACTCCCCGAGGGCGTGACGCCATCGAGGCCACGTTCGTGCTCCTGGGCGGCACGCAGGAAGGCCAGGAAGGAGGTCAGCGAGCTCTCCCCCTCGAGGTCGTGGAACTCCGCCACCACGTCGAGGAACGCCGACAGGGCCTCGCGTCGCCGCGCGTCGACCGCCTCCGGCGAGGCCGACAGCTCGACGTCCAGACCTGACAGGTCGATGACCCGGTGCACGAGGTCCAGCAGCGGCTCGTCGCGATGACGCCGGAGCAGGCGGAGCTCCGCGCCCAGGGCGGTGAGGCGCTGGATCCCCTCGAGCGACCAGCCGCGATGACCGGGACGCTCGAGCACGTCGGACAGCGAGACTACGTCGCACGGGTCGATCCCGGCGACGGCCTCCTCGAGCGCCTTGTCATCGACCTCGAGGTCGCTCACGTCGAGGTCAGGCGGAGGCTCCTCGTCCAGGTGCGGGTCACGGACGCCGCTGACCAGCAGCTCCTTGCCCCGCCGCCCGAGCTGAGCGAGGTCACGGACACCCAGACGCCAGCGCGGTCCGGTGAGCAGGCGCAGCAACGCGGCGTTGGCGGTCGGCTCCTCGACGACCTCGAGGGTCGCGACGACGTCGGCCACCTCGGGCAGCGCGAGCAGTCCGCCAAGGCCGACCACCTCGACCGGGACACCGCGCGCAACGAGCGCCGCGTGCAGGTCGCCGAAGTCGCGGCGCGCTCTCACCAGCACGGCGATCTCGTTCCAGGCCGTACCTGCCTGGTGGGCTGCTGTGGCCTGGTCCGCTACCCACGAGACCTCCTGCGCCCAGCTCTCGTGCAGCGCAGTCACGACGCGTCCCAGCCGCTCCTTGGACGCAGGAGCACTCAGCTCCACGACGGCGTGCTTGGCGCGCAGCGCCGTGGCCACCTTGTTGGCCAGGGACAGCAGCTGGCCACCCGAGCGCTGGTTGACCGAGAGGCTGAACGTGGGAGCCGGATCGCCTGAGGACAAGGGGAAGTGGGCTGGAAAGCCATCGAGGTTGGCGACTGAGGCGCCGCGCCAGCCGTAGATCGCCTGGCACGGGTCACCGACCGCCGTGACCGGGTGGCCCCCGCCGAACAAGCCGGCCAACATGCGCCGCTGGGCCACCGACGTGTCTTGGTACTCATCCAGCAGCACCACCCCGGCCGCCTGCCGCTCGAGGACGCCGACCTCGGGCACCGTCTCCGCCAGTCGCGCGGCCAGCGCCACCTGGTCGCCGAAGTCGATCGCGTCCAGCTCCCGCTTCATGGCCCGGTACGACGACACCAGCTGCGCCAGCTCGGCCCGTTGCCGCGAACCGCGGGCGTACTTCTCCAGCGTCGCGCAGTGGGTCGTGTGCCCCTTGAGCCCGGCCATCTCGGCCCTGGCCGCCTCGAGGACAGCGAGCCAGTCGGTGTCCCACGCCAGCAGCTCGTCCGGCGACACCAGGTGCTCCGACATCTCCGCATCGAGCGCCACCAGCTCGCCGACCAGCATGTTCAGGGGACGCGTGAGCGACACGATGGGGCCGCGATGACGGCGCAGCACCCGGGCCGCCAGCTGGTAGCGGGTCGCGTCCGCGAGCAGCCGGGACCGAGGCTCCACCCCCAGCCGCAACCCGTGCTCGGTGACCAGCCGGCCTGCGAAGGAGTGGTACGTCGACACGACCGGCTCACCCGTGTCGTCGGGGCCGCGGGTCGAGATCCCCGCCAGCGCAAGGGTTTTCCTCATGCGGCCAGCCAGCTCGGCGGCGGCCTTGTTGGTGAAGGTGAGCCCCAGCACCCGGTCCGGGGCGACCTGGCCCGTCGCGACCAGCCACACCACCCGGGCAGCCATGACCGTGGTCTTGCCCGAGCCGGCACCGGCGACGATGAGGCCTGGTTGCAGCGGCGCGGTGACCGCGGCCAACTGGTCGCCGGTGAACGGCACACCGAGGACGCGGGCGAGGTCGGCCGGGGTCACTCGACCACCTGCCGACCGTCGGGCTGGGCGGGGCAGCAGCGCCGGAACGCGCAGCGGTCGCAGCGCTCCTGCGGCGTCGGGGGGAAGGACTCGTGCAGCACCCGCTTCACGGCCGTCTCGAGCAGCTCCTCGACCCAGGTCGGGCCCTTCGGCAGCGCTGCCTGCTGCGGCACCTTCGGGCCGTCCGGCCCGTCCAGGCGGAGCATGACGAGCTCAGCACCCCCGACCTCGCGGGTGTCGACCCGGCCGTCCAAGGCGCCTTCGCGCACCGCCAGCTGGTAGGTCCCGAGCTGCGCGTGGGTGTCGAGGTCCTTCTTGGCCGGCGCGCTCTTGCCGGTCTTGAGGTCGACGACGTGGACTCTCCCGTCCTCGTCGAGCTCGACCCGGTCCATGAATCCGCGCAGCCGGACCGTGACGCCCTCGACCTGCACCGGCACGTCGAAGCCGATCTCGGTGTCCACGAGGGTGCGGCCGCGCGAGGCGTCATGCCAGACCAGGAACCGGCGGAGCGCGTCGCGGGCCTCGTCGTGCTGCTGCTGCGACTGCCACGGGGCGTCGTAGGCCAGCTGGCCCCAGACCTTGTCCAGCCGGGTCATCAGCACCTCGAGGTCCGCCGGGCTCTGCTTGTTGGCGACCTCGTGGGCGAGGGCGTGGAGCACACCACCGAAGCCCATCGCCGTACTGGCGGGGGACTCGGCATGGACCTCGTGCTCGAGGAACCACCGCAGCGGGCACTCGCCGAGCCCAGCCAGCGAGGTGCCCGACAGCTTGACGGGCTCGCCCTCGGTGAGGATCGGCTGCTCGGAGACGGTCGTCCCGAGCAGTCCCCACCACCGGTCGGGGGAGGCGGAGGCGGCGAGCGGACTGCCTTCGTCGTCGACGCTGGAGGCCAGCCGGGCCAACCGGGCAGCAGCTGCCCGGCGCATGCCCTCGCTGCTGCGGGGGTCGACCGCCCGCCGCCGCAGCGTCGCCACCAACGCCGCCAGCGACAGGGGCCGCGCGACCCGATCGAGATGCGGCTCCACCTCGACACCCATCTCGGCGAGCAACCGGCTGGGCCGCTCGCCGTCGTCCTCGGGGCTGTCGACCGCGGTCACGACGAGACGTCGTCGCGCGCGCGTCAGCGCGACGTAGAACAGGCGCCGCTCGTCCGCCAGCAGGGACGCCCGATCTGCTGGCTCGCGCAGCCTCCCCGCGTCGAGTCGCTCGCTCTCCAGCAGCGTCGACCGGCGACGCAGATCGGGCCAGACGCCTTCCTGGACGCCGCAGACGATGACGAGGTCCCACTCCAGGCCCTTGCTCCGGTGCGCAGTCAACAGGCGTACGGCGTCACCACGCACCCCCGTGTCCGCCAGCACGTCCCCGGGGATCTGCTGGGCCTCGATCTCGTCGAGCAGGGCCGTGACCTTGCCGGCGCGTCGCTCCTGCGCCCGCGCGATGGTCGAGAACAGCGCAACCACCGCGTCGAGGTCGCGGTCGGCGGCGCGTCCTGCGGATCCCCCTGCGAGGGAGGCGTTCTCGAGCCGGTGCGGCCAGGGGCTGCCGTTCCACAGCTCCCACAACGCGGCCTCTGGGCCCTCCGCCAGCTTCCCCCTGGCAGCCTGCAGCAGCACCGCCAACCGAGCTGCGGGACGGGCCACGGCGGTGTCGAGCATGACGAGGTGGCGCGGGTCGGCGACGGCCTCCCGCAGTAGCTCGGCGGACGGCGACGGGAGCCGCGACGGACCCTCGTCGGCCTGGGAAGCCAGGCGGTCCAGCTCCCTGAGGTCGCGCCCGAGCCGGCGCAGCGCCCCCGGGTCGGCTCCGCCCAACGGCGACAGCAGCAGCTGGTGCGCGACCTCCGTGGTCAGCGCGGTCGGGTCAGCCGCCACCCGCAGGGCGAGCAGGAGCGGTGCCACGGCCGGCTCATGCCCCAGCGGCAGCTCGTCGCCGGCGACCTCGAGTGGGACACCGGCTGCGGTGAGGACCCGGCGCAGCAAGGGAACCGAGCGCGCACCGGACCGGACGAGCACGGCCATCCGCGACCACGGCGTGCCGCGCTCCAGGTGCTCGCGACGGAGCAGGTCGGCAACCGCGTCCGCCTCCGCGCCAACCGAAGGGTGGGTGTGGACCTCGACCACGCCGGGCTGGGTGCCCCGACCGGCCTCCAACCCCCGGTGAGCACGCAGCTGGGCGACGGGCAGCCCTGGCGCGGGCACCCGCGACGCGACCCGGCGGGAGACCTCGAGCAGGGTCGCGCTCGAGCGGCGGCAGGTGGTCAGGGCCAGCACGGGCGCCGGCTCCCCCGACACCGTCCGGAACCGGTCGGGGAACTGCAGCAAGCCGTCGACCTCGGCACCCCGGAAGGCGTAGATCGCCTGGTCCGGGTCACCGACGACGACGAGGTCGCGACCGTCACCGGCGAGAGCGCGCAGCAGCCGTTCCTGCGCCGGGTCGGTGTCCTGGTACTCGTCGACGAAGACCGCGCGGTAGCGGCGCCGCAGCTGCTCGCCGACCTCCGGCTGCTCGGCGAGCAGGACCGCGCGGTGCACGAGCTCGGCGTAGTCCAGGGCGCCCTGGGCGTCGAGCACGTCGAGGTACTCGCCGAAGAAGCCGGCCAAGGCGGCCCAGTCCTCGCGTCCCTCCCGGGCGGCGAGGGCACCCAGCTGGTCGGGGTCGAGGCCGACCTCGCGGGCCCGGGACAGCAGGGCGCGCACCTCTTCGGCCAGGCCCCGGGTGGTGAGCGCAGCCCGCAGGACCGGAGGCCAGACCCGCCCCAGCTCCAGCGAGCCGCGAAGCAGGTCTCGCAGGGCCACGTCCTGCTCAGGACCCGACAGCAGTCGCAGCGGGTCGGTGTACAGCCCCGCCGGCTGGTGCTCCCGCAGCAGCGCGTAGCAGAACGCGTGGAAGGTCCAGGCCGACGGCCCGGAGACCGGAGTGCCGAGCCGCGCGGTGATCCGTTCGCGCAGCTCGCCGGCAGCCTTGCGGCTGAACGTGAGGACCAGCACCTGCTCGGGGCTGAGGCCGGCCTCGACCCGACGGGCCACCGCTTCGACCAAGGTCGTGGTCTTCCCCGTGCCCGGACCCGCCAGCACCAGCAGCGGACCCCCCCGATGGTCGAGCACCGCCTGCTGGGCGGCGTCCGGCACCAACCGCGACGCCGTCGCGGGCGGCGTCCGCACGAGCTTGTAGGTGGAGCGCACTGCCGGCACGGGCCGGTGCGTCGGGGCGGTCGTCATCGGGGGCAAGCCAACCATGACCGTCCGACGTTCCCCGGCACCCGCGCCGGCCCAGTGGTGGGAGCCCAGCAGCTGGCCAACCGATCGTCGTACCTGGCCCTGGGGGACACAGATGCACGGGAGTTGCGACGTGGCGTGCACAACCGCACGAGACCCACGCGTAGGCCTCCGCGCTCCCGTGCATCTGAGCACCGCCGGCGGGCGGCGGGTCCGACCTTCAGGACCCGTCCCACCGGGCCTCGGCGAGCAGAACCTTCTCGCCCCGCACCGGGCAACCCTCCGCACGCAGGATCGCGAGCGCCTCCTCGACCAGTGGCTCCGCAGGCCGACCGCTGGCCTGGACGACCCGCTGCCACGCCACCTCGTGGCCGTGCTTGGCCATCACCATCCCCACGGTCCGCGCGGACCCCGACCCCAGGTACTCCGCGACGTCGCCGTACGTCATGACCTTGCCGGCCGGGATCCTCGCCACCAGGTCGAGAACCGAGACAGCGTACGGAGTCGGCCCGATCTCGCCGCCCGGGCGGACGGAGAGACCGGCGGACGCGGAGGCCACCAGACGACGAGGCACGGGTCGGAGTCTAGGTTCGGTTGATGCGTGACACGGATGCAACGCTGCACTGGCGGCGTGCCGTCCTGACGCTGTTCGCCGTCGCTGCCGGCACCAACGTCCCCACGCCGCTACTCCTGGTCTACAAGCAGACGTTGCACCTGTCGCCCCAGACCTTGACGGCCCTGTTCGGCTTCTACGCCGCCGGTCTGGTCCCGGCACTGCTGGTGGCCGGTCCGCTGTCGGACCGGATCGGGCGGCGGGCCGTCGTTCTCCCGTTCGTCGCGATGTCGGCGGTGGCCAGCCTGCTGTTCGTGGTGGCGGCTCACAACGTGCCCCTGCTGTTCGCTGCCCGCTTCCTACAAGGCGTCGTCAGTGGCGCCGTGTTCAGCGTCGGCAGTGCCTGGATCGGCGAGCTGTCGGCCGGCGACGGCTCCGGTGCGCGGCGGGCAGCCGCCGCCATGTCAGCCGGCTTCTCCCTGGGTCCGCTGACCAGCGGCCTGCTGGGGCAGTACGCGCCCGCACCGACCACGTTGCCCTACCTCGTGCACGTGGCCCTGGTCGGCGTCGGTGCGCTGGCAACCCGCGGCCTGCCGGAGACGATCACGCACTACAAGCACCGCGAGCCGGTCCACGAGTCCCTGGTGCGCAAGGGAGACGGCTGGCAGGCCGTCACGGTACTGGCACCGCTCGCGGTCTGCGTGTATGCCTTTCCGTCGGTCATCATCGCCGCGCTGCCAGTCCTGGTGGACCTGCCGAAGGGCCACGCCGTCGTCATCACCGGTGTGCTGGCCGGCATCACCCTCGGAGCCAGCACGCTGGCCGCCCCCCTGCAGCAGCGCGTCGGCGCCTGGACGCCGACGGTCGCCGCGATGTGCGGCGCAGCGGGCTACGCCCTGTCGCTCGT
>JAOPVP010000037.1 GCA_025966135.1 Frankiales bacterium | reverse complement strand
GGGCCCCGCTGCGCACCAGACCGTCGTACAGCGGAAGGCAGTTGAGGAAGTCGATGTGGCCGACGCGGGGGCGGCGCAGACTGCTCATACCCCGAGGTTAGTGGGACGAAGAAAGCTGACTCGGTCCGAGCTCACCGCGTACCACCGCGGGTCGGGTCTGCTGGGTTCCGGCCCCGTCGCGGGGGGCATCCTCGCCGGCCCTCGGACAGCCAAAACCGCCCAGATCCATCCCCGTCCCGGCGACCGGTCCAAGCCGCAGCGCAGCGACGAGAGGAGCACCACATCGGGATGACGCCTGCCCCAAGCCTGCCCGCCCTACAGCGGTGTCTTCGGGATCCGTCGTGCCCGCGCGGGTACGGCGGGCTCCTCCGGCACCGACACGGCGCCCCCACCACGCACGGCCTGCGCGAGGTTGGTGGCGATCGAGGCCAGGTCGGTGGGCACGAACCACACCTTGTTGGCATTGCCGGAAGCGATGTCGGGTAGACGGTCGAGGTACTTGTACGCCAACAGCCGGTCGTCGAGGCGGACGTCGTGCAGCGCGCCGTACACGGTCCTGATGGCCGACGCCTCACCCTCAGCGCGCAGCTTCGCCGCTTCCGCCTCACCGCGGGCACGGGTCACGGCGGCCTGGGCACGACCCTCGGCTTCGAGGATCGCACCGGCCTTCTCGCCCTCGGCCGTGAGAATGGTGGCGCGCTTCTCGCGGTCGGCGCGCATCGACCTCTCCATGGCGTCCTTGATGCTCGCCGGCGGCTCGATGGCCTTGATCTCCACACGGCCGACCTTGATGCCCCACTTGCCGGTTGCCTCGTCGAGGACCGCCCCGAGCTGGCTGTTGACGGTCTCCCGGCTCGTGAGCGACTCCTCGAGCTGCAGGTTGCCGACCGCGTTGCGCAGGGTCGTCACCGACAGCTGCTCGATGGCCTGCAGGTAGTTCGCGATCTCGTACGTCGCAGCCATCGGGTCCGTGACCTGGAAGTAGATGACGGTGTCGATGCCGACGACGAGGTTGTCCTTGGTGATGACCTGCTGCGGCGGGAACGTCACGACCTGCTCGCGCAGGTCGATCGACGGCCGCAGCTTGTCGACGAAGGGGACGACCAGGTTCAGGCCCGGCTTGAGCACCCGCTGGTAGCGACCGAACCGCTCCACTACGCGCGCCGTGGCCTGCGGCACCACCCGCACGCCGCGGGAGACGACCGCGAGCACCACCGCCAGCAGGACCACCGCGACGATCAGGGCTTCCATCTACAGCTCCTCCGGGTAGACGACGAGAGTTGCCCCTTCGACCTTGGTGACGACGACCGAGGCACCGGCCGGCACGATGGTGCCCGGTGCGATCGACCGGGCGGCCCACGACTCGCCGCCGAGCTTGACGCGGCCGGCATGGTCGGTGATCGCCTCGATCACCACGGCCGTGCGACCGGCGAGAGCCGCGGTGCCGGTGCGGATGGCCGGTGCCTGGTTGTGCCGGCGCTCCAAGGGCCGCACCAGCACGAAGAGCAACCCGCTGCTGACGCCGAAGGCGGCGACCTGAGCGGCCACCGGCACGTCCAGCGCCGCCGCCGCAGCGGCGACGACCGCCGCGATCGAGAGCAGGCCGAGCACGAACGTCAGGGTGAAGACCTCGGCCAGCAGCAGCACCCCGGCCAGCACCAGCCAGACCACCCATTCGCCCACGCGCTCAACCTACGGCGCAGAAGGGCCTGGCGCGCCCATCTTGCGGGTTCAGTCCTTGGCCTCGGACCAGCGCCGCACCGCGGCGACGTCGGCCACGAACCGCACGCCCGATCCTGCGGCCCAGTGCGCCGCGCTCGCCTCCAGCGCCTCGTGCAGCAGCGTGATCGCAGCGTCGCGGTCCTCGACCTTGACGTGCAGCAGCAGCTCGTCGTGCAGGCAGAGCACGACCCGACCGGTCCCCAGCCCGTTGCGGACCGAGGCCGCCCAGACCTTGAACAGCTCCGCAGCGGCGCCCTGGACGACGGCGTTGCGCGAGTAGCGGCCCACCCCACCCGAGCCGACGCGCACCAACCGCCCCCCGTGCGTGCGCACGTCGGTGCCGACCCTGCCGGCCTCCTCGGCGGCCCGCAGGAACGCCAGGGCCGTCGGGTACGCCTGCTCCATCTGCTTGAGGGCCTGACCGGCGGCGCCGCTGGTCTGGCCGTACATCGCCGCCAGGACAGCGACTTTCGCGGTCGGGCGGTCACAGCCGAGCTGCCGGGCGACCGGTGTGTACATGTCGTCCTCGGCCGCCGCCCGTGCCAACCCACGGTCGCCCGACACCGCCGCCAGCACCCGCGGCTCGACCTGGCCGAGGTCGGCGCGTACGAGCACGTGACCAGGTTCGGCCGCCACCGCCGACCGCAGCTCCACCGGCAGCGAGTGCAGCCCCGCGCTCGCGGTCATCCGACCCGCACCGCCGTCGGCCGCCGTCCACTCCCCGCGGAGCCGGTCGTCCTGCCCGACATGCTGGGCCAGCCAGCCATAGCCGTAGGTGGTGGCCACCCGCTCGGCCTTGCGCCAGGTGAGGAGCGCATCGACGACCGGGTGCGCCTGCCGGTACGGCTCGAGCCTCCACGACCGGGTATCGGGCACCTCGATCCCCAGGCGCAGCAAGGCATCTCGGACCTGCCCGGGGCTGCGCAGGTCGACTGGGTCGCCGCGCAACAGCGCCAGCACGGGAGCGTCGCGGACCGACCGGTCGCCGTCACCGATCGTCGCCGCGATGAGGCGCAGCGCCTCGGCCCGGTCCACCGGCAGGCCGTCGTGCTCCATCTCCACGCACAGCAACGCGGCTGCGGACTCGGCCCACGCGGTGACCAGCGGCAGCGCCGGTCCCGACGGGACCGGACGCGGGTCGACCAGGGCCCGCAGCTGCTCCTCCTGGAGCCGTTGCACCGACAGGGCCAACGTCGCCCAGCGGACCGGGTCGGTGGCGCGCTCGGCGTCCGGGTGCAACAAGCCGTCGGGGCGGACCGGACCCTCGAAGCCCTCGACCACCGACAACGCCGCATCGAGCAGGGTCAGGTCGTCGCCCGGCCGCGGGGGGACCGGCAGGCGGTGGGCCGCTGCCCAGACTGCGGCCGGGTCGTCACGGCGTCCGCCGTGCAAGACCTTGTGGACGGCGGCGAGGTCCCAGAGCGCGCGGGGGCGCAACCCGTGCCGCGCCAACCGGGTCGAGCCGGCGCTCCACACGACCCAGCGGGGATGCGCCGCCTCCAGCTCGGCGAGGTCGGCAGTCGAGCCGGCCCACTGGCGTTCCCCGGTGGCGAACCCCACCACTGCTGCGCCCAACGCCACAGCGAGCAGGTCAGACGTCGGCGTCGCCTTCGAGGCGTGTCCGGCGCCGGGTGATCTCCTCGGCCTTGGCCGCGCGCTTGGCGGCGAGCGCCTCGGCGAACTGCTGACGCTGCCGGGCGAACAGGAAGACACTGCCGAGCGCCGACACGATCAGCGCAAGCAGCAGCAGCGGCAGGCCGTTGAGCTGGTGCCCCACCAGGCCGGTGCCTGAATAGACCAGCAGCGCCACGAGCAGGAACAACCCGAAGCGACCGAAGGAGTAGATCAGCGCTGCCTTCCGGAGCGAGGTCACGTCCAGGCCTTCATCGGCTGGGGCTCGGCACGCCGCTCGGCGATGCTCAGCGGCCCGTCGTACTGCTTGACGATGTTGTAGCGGGTGTCGCGCTCGGCAGGGGTGAAGCCGGCGTCCCGGATGATCTGCAGCAGGTCCTCGCGGGTCATCGTGTCCGGGGTCCCGTAGTGGTCGGCGTCGTGGGTGATCTTGTACTCCACGACCGACCCGTCGAGGTCGTCGGCTCCGAAGGACATCGACAGCCCGGCGTTGGACAGCCCGTGCATCACCCAGAAGTTCTTGACGTGGTCGATGTTGTCGAACAGCAGCCGGGAGACCGCGAAGGTCTTGAGCGACTCGGCGCCGCTGGCCATCGTGGTCTGCGTCATGAGCTTGTTGCGTGTTGCGTCGCCAGACCCGTCGTGCTGGTAGCGCAGCGGGATGAAGACCACGAAGCCACCGGTCTCGTCCTGCAGCTCCCGCAGGCGCAGGACGTGGTCGACCCGGTGCCGCGGCTCCTCGACGTGGCCGTAGAGCATCGTGCACGGGGTCCTGAGGCCCTTGCTGTGCGCCAGGCGGTGGATGCGCGACCAGTCCTCCCAGTGGGTCTTGTGGTCGACGATGTGCTGGCGGACCTCCCAGTCGAAGATCTCGGCGCCGCCGCCGGTGAGCGACTCGAGGCCGGCGTCGATCAGCTCGTCGAGGACCTCGTCCGCCGGCAGTCCGCTGATCTCCTCGAAGAAGTGGATCTCGGTCGCGGTGAACGCCTTGAGGGACACCTGCGGCAGCGCGGCCTTCAGCTCGCGCAGCACCCGGGGGTAGTACTTCCAGGGCAGAGTCGGGTGCAGGCCGTTGACGATGTGCAGCTCGGTGATGCCGGCCGGCTCCATCGCCTTGGCGAGGCGGACGGCCTCCTCGACGCGCATCGTGTACGCGTCCTTCTCCCCCGGCTTGCGCTGGAAGGAGCAGTAGGCGCAGGACGCGGTGCACACGTTGGTGAGGTTCAGGTGCCGGTTGACGTTGAACAGCACCCGGTCGCCGTTCTTCTGCGTCCGCACGTGATGGGCGAGCTCACCGAGCCAGGCCAGCTCGTCGGACGCGTAGAGGGCGACACCGTCGTCGTAGGTCAGGCGCTCACCGCTCAGGACCTTGTCCTCGAGCTCTTGCTTCAGACCCGCGTCCACCGACCAACCCCTTTGTGAAAGCTTTCACGACCAGGGTACGGCGACGGGCGCCGGCTCTCCCCTGGGGAGGGCCGGCGCCCGTGTGACGCGGGTGCTATCCGGCGGCCAGGGCGCGGCGCCGCAGGACCAGGGCCCCACCCACCAGGACCAGGGAGAGCACCGTGATGCCGACCGGGAGACCGGTGTAGGGCAGCTCCGCGGCGGGCGTGATCGGCGTCGTCGGCGTGATCGGCGTGGTGGCCGGGGTCGTCGGCTTGCTGGGTGTTCCCAGGACCGCCGGTCGGAAGGACGCCTGGTCCGAGAGCGTCAGCAAGCCGAGGGAGATCGGTGCGCTGCTGAGCAGTCCGGTGACCTGCGTGACACCGGACAGCGCAGGGAGGCTGGCAGCGCCCGGCAGGGCGAGCGCGGTCGGCAGTGTGATGGCCGGCAGCGTGATCTTGAGACCCTGGACCGCGGTGCTGGCCTTCCCGAAGCCCCCGGCGATCGTGGTGGAGACGGTCTTGGTGAGCAGCTCGACCTGCGGAGCCGGGATCGACAGCTGTGGCAGGCCAGGGACCGCCGACAGGACCCCGGACAGCGTGCCCGTGAGCCCGTTGATCGCGCTCGTCACCGAGCCGGCGGTGCTGCCGACCAGGTCGGCCAGGTTCAGCGTGCTGGAGCCGAGGACGTTGTTGAGCACGTCCGTACCGAGGACGTGCAGGCCGGTGATGCTGCCGCCAACGACCTCGGCCTGCTGGCCGCCGCTCTTGTTGGAGGTCGCTGCGGCCTTGCTCGTGAGGCTGAGGCTGTCGAGGCTGACGAGCGGGGTGCTGTCGAGCACGGTGGTCACCAGTGCCTGGAGCGGCGCGAGCAGGGACTGCAGGGTCGTGAGCAGGCCGGCCAACGTCGCCTGCGCGGACGAGAGCACACCCGTCGCCGTGCTGACGACGCCCTGGGCGGCGGCCAGCGCGGTCGACGCGACACCGAAGGCGCTCAGCGCTGACGTCCCGCCCGGGACGAGCGCGACCAGCGTGCTCTGGAGAGCGGTGGTCAGCGCCGTGAAGCCGGCGACGGTGTCTGCCCCGGCGGGGAGGCTCAGGAGCGGGATCTGGTTGATGATCCCGAGCAGCGTGCTCGAGGCGCTGTCGAGGACGGTCTGGGCCGAGGTCAGCGCCTGCGTCGCCGAGGTCAGGCTGCTCGTGGCAGCCGAGACGGCGGACTGGGCGGACGTGACCTGGGCGAGCGCCGAGCTGGCCAGGCCCTCTGCGGTGGTGATGGCCGAGGTGGCCAGGTCGAGCTGGTTCACGAGCGAGGTGAGCGTGGTGACCGGCAGCTTGGACAGGTCGAGACCGAGTGCCGCGAGGAGGTCGGCGATGCTCGGGAGGGCCAGGTTCTTGATCGTCACCGTCTTGGAGCCCACGGCGCCCGCTGTGCCGCTGACCGTCGTGGCGAGGTCGAGGGATCCCGTCAGCGGAACAGGGATGCCGAGCAGCGACAGGGATCCGAGCGACGAGGCACCTGCATGGGCGGACGGTCCGTTGCTGGCGGAGGTGCCGAAGGTGGGGCTGTTCAAGGACAGGAGCCCGGCCAGCGCTGCCGGGCTGCTCTGCCCCGGGACGCTGTTGGGGGAGGTGCCGGGTGTGACGACCTGGCGGCCGTACGCGGTGCCGTCGGCCGTCAACGGGGTGACGATGACGTTCGAGAGCGGGCTGCCGCTCAGGGTGTTGCTGAGCAGGGTGAGGTCACCGATGCGCAGCTCATGGCCCCCTGCCGTCGCGGTGATGAGGCTCAGCACCGAGGTGGCGCTGCCGGCGGCCGGCTTGGCCGCGGTGGCCGCGGCGCCAGCACTGCCGGAGGCGACGCACAGCGCCAGGACCGAGAGGGCGGCGGTGGAGACGACGAGCGGACGACGGGTCACGAGGACTCCTGCTCAGAGCGGGCACGAGGGGCGGATCGCCCAAATGCGGACTGGCACCACCATGTCCGTCGGTGTCTGCTTGAGCCATGGCACATGCGGGCCATTTGGCAGCCACCCAAGGGGACGTGATCCCGCCTTGGGGGTGTGGGCGGAGAGGGCCAGTGGGTCGGCGCATCTGGCTCAACAGCAAGATTCATGGCGCACTAATCGGACACGCCGTGACCTTCTGCGCACTTGGTCGTTGACCGGGCAGGGAAAGCGCGCGACAGTGCCGCCCCAGGGGGAGTGATGATCATGGCTGATGAGATCGTGGCGCGCGCACCACAGCGCGACCGGCTGCTGACACCGGGCGAGGTGGCGGCGCTGTTCCGGGTAGATCCGAAGACGGTGACGAGGTGGGCCTCGGCTGGGCGGATCGGGAGCATCCGGACCCCAGGCGGTCACCGCCGATTCCGGGAGTCCGAGGTGCGGGCGTTGCTGCGCGGCGAGGGCGACGTGCTCGTCCCGGCACAGCCGACCGCGAACGCCGTGGACCTGGCCGCCCGACGGTTGTCCCGCTAGGCGCGTGCGCCGAAGCCGTTCACCCTCCGGGGTGGGCGGCTTCGCCGCGACCGGCGCCGACCTCGCCCGTCCACCGCAGGAACAGGTCGTGCTCGACCCCGAGCACGTCGAGGACCTTGCCTGCCACGAAGTCGACGAGCTGCTGCACCGACTGCGCTCCGCCGTAGAAGCCCGGGCTGGCTGGGAGCACCACGGCGCCGGCATCGTGCAGCGCCAGCAGGTGCGCGAGGGTCGACCGGCCGAGCGGCGTCTCCCGCGGGACCACGACCAGCGGGCGCCGCTCCTTGAGGGTGACGTCTGCGGCGCGCTGCAGCAGGTCCTTGCTCAGCCCGAGCGCGATGCCGGCCACGGCAGCCGTCGAAGCCGGGACCACCACCATCCCCCTCGTCGGGTAACTGCCGCTCGAGGGGCCGGCGGCGAGATCGGCCGGTCCCCAGAAGCGCACGTCGCCCTCCGACCCGGCCCACCGCCGCAGCGAGGCGGTGTCGTCGTGCCAGGCGATCCCGGTCTCGTCCAGCAGCGTCAGGCGGGCGGCCCTGCTGACCACCAGGTCCACGGGGTGCCCGGCGTGCAGCAGCGCTGCGAGCACGGCCTTCGCGTACGGCGTGCCGCTCGCCCCGCTGACCCCCACCACCCACGGCACCCGCCCCTTGCGTCCGCCCGGACCAGCGGCCGACGTGTGCTGGGGAGCAGCCGCAACGGGGTTGGGGGGTGGGGTGGTCACCGGGTGACCAGGTCGAGGACGCCGGCGGCGCCGAGGGCCAGGCCGACGAAGCCGTTGGCGGTGAAGAAGGCGCGGTTCACCTTCGACAGGCCCGTCGGGCTGACGATCGCGTGCTGGTAGACGAAGGCGGCCGCGGTCAGCAGGAGGCCGCCGTACCAGATCGGGCCGAAGCCCTCGAGGGTGCCGAACCAGACGAACAGGCCGAACACGACGACGTGCACGGCGCGTGCGGTCATGAGGGCGGCGCGGTTGCCCCAGCGGGCGGGGAAGGAGCGGACGCCCTCGGCGCGGTCCGACTCGGTATCCTGGCAGGCGTAGACGAGGTCGAAGCCGCCGATCCACAACCCGACGCCGACGCCGAGCACGACCGCGGACCAGGACCAGTGGCCCGTCACCGCGATCCACGCGCCCACCGGCGCGACGGCCTGGGCCAGCGCGAGGATCGCGTGCGGGTAGTTCGTGAAACGCTTCCCGTACGGATAGACAACCAGGGGTACGACGGCCAGCGGGGCCAGCAGCAACGGCAGCGGACCCAGGACCGCCGCGCAGGCGAGGAAAACGACCAGGGCCACGACCGCGCCGGTCCACGCGGTCCGCACCGACACAACCCCTGTGACGAGCTCGCGCTGGGCGGTGCGGGGGTTCCGGGCGTCGAGCTCGCGGTCGATGACCCGGTTGGTCGCCATCGCGAACGTGCGAGCGCTGACCATCGCGAGGGTGATCAAGAGCAAGGTCCCCAGGTCGAACCCGCCCTGGTGGAGCTGCATGGCCGTGAGCGCAGCGACGTAGGCGAAGGGCAGCGCGAAGACCGAGTGCTCGATCGCCACGAGCCGCAGGAAGGCCTTCACGCGACCCGGAGGCTTCGCCGTGACGGTCACGGAGTGCCGCCCGGTGGCAAGGCGATCGCCGGCTCCTCACCGGCCCGACCATCGGCCAGCTCGGCGAGCAGGTCGAGATGACCCAGGTGGCGGCCGATCTCCTCGATCAGGTGCAGCAGGATCCACCGCAGGCTGTGGTCGCTGTTCACGCTGACGTCGTCGAGGTCGTGGGCCGCGATGACCTCGTCGCACAGGACGATCTCGGCGCGGTAGCGGACCAGCAGGTCGACGAGCGGCGCGTCGGAAGGCTGGAACTCCTGGTCCCGCACCCGCTCCTTCGGCTGGTCGTCGAAGCGCTCGCGCAGCCAGCCGCGTTCGACGCCCGCCAGGTGGGCCACGAGCACGTGCGTGGTCAACCCGGTCGGTGTCGACACCCGACGGGCGGCTTCATCCGACAGGCCCTCGAGCTTCCAGAACACGAGCTCACGCTGACGGGCGAGGAAGGCGAGCAGGCTGTCCCGCTCACCCAGCTGAGGCGCGGGTTCGAGACCGCCGCCGAGCAGATGTGTCATCTAGAGGCCGTACTCCTTCCAACGGTCGGTGACCCGGGACACGATCGCCGGGTCCTGGACGAGCATCTCCGGCCACTCCCGCGGGTACCCCTCGGTGGGCAGCTTGCGGGTCGCGTCGATCCCGAGCTTGCCGCCCCAGAACTGGTTGTACGCGCTGTGGTCGAGGTGGTCGACCGGCCCGCTGGTGAGCAGCAGGTCGTGGGCGTAGTCCACGTTCCCGAACGCCCGCCACGCCACCTGCGAGTAGTCGTGGACGTCGCAGTCCGCGTCCACCACGACGATCAGCTTGCTCAGGCTGAGCAGCCCGGCGCCCCAGATGGCGCTCATGACCTTCTGGGCGTGCTTCGGGAAACGCTTGTCGATGCTGACGATGCAGCAGTTGTGGAAGACGCCCTCCACGGGGAGGTCGTAGTCGACGATCTCCGGGACGGTCAGCTGGATGAGCGGCAGGAAGATGCGCTCGGTCGCCTTGCCGAGCGGCCCGTCCTCCTGCGGCGGCCGGCCGACCACGATCGTCTGGTAGACGGGCTCGCGCTGCATCGTCATCACGTCCACCGTCAGGGCGGGGAACGGCTCCACCGGCGTGTAGAAGCCGGTGTGGTCGCCGAACGGCCCCTCGGGCAGTCGCTCGCCGGGCTCCAGCCAGCCCTCCAGCACGACCTGCGCCGATGCGGGTACCTGCAGCGGGACGCTGAGGCAGTCGACCATGTCGATGCGCTGCTGGTTCACAAAGCCTGCGAACAGGTACTCGTCGATGTCGGCGGGCAGCGGGGCGCTGGCGGCGTAGGTCACCGCCGGCGGGCAGCCGAAGGCGATGGCCACCGGGAGCCGTTCACCGCGACGCTCGGCGACCGCGTGGTGGGCGTTGCTGTCCTTGTGGATCTGCCAGTGCATCCCGACCTGGTTTCGGCTGTGCCGCTGCAGCCGGTACATGCCCAGATTGCGCGCCCCGGTCTCCGGGTGCCTGGTGTGCGTCAGACCCAAGTTGAGGAAGACACCACCGTCCTCCGGCCAGGCCTGCACACCGGGCAATCTCATCAGGTCGACGTCGGCGCCTCGAAGGACCACGTCCTGGCAGGGTGCCGTCTTCACCTTCTTGGGCGGGACCCCGCGCAGCGTCCCGATCTTGGCCATGGCGTCGCGCAGTCCCCCCAGCCCGTGCGGTAGCTCTGGCTTCAGCAGCTCGCGGATCCGCTGGCCGATCTCGTCGAGTTCCCGGACACCGAGGGCCTTGGCCATCCTACGGTCGGTGCCGAACACGTTGATGGCCAGCGGCATGTCGCCCGAGGTCGGGTTCTCGAACAGCAGCGCCGGGCCTCGCTGCCGCACGATGCGCTCGACGATCTCGGTGACCTCCAGGTGCGGGTCGACGGCGGCCCGGATGCGGGTGAGATCGCCCTCGCGCTCGAGGTCGCGCAGGAAGTCCCGAAGATCGGCGTAAGGCACGACGGGATCCTCCCAGCCCCGCTACCGTGGTGCTGTCCTTGGGGGGGTGGTCACGGTGATCTTCGCCGGTGAGGGTCTGTTCCTGATCGAGCTGTGCCTGCTCGTGTACTGCGTCCTCAACGTCATCACCACGCCCGAGGGCGCCTGCCGCAACCTCCCCAAGCCGGCGTGGCTGCTCCTCGTCATCGTGCTCCCGCTGGCCGGGGGCATCGCCTGGCTCGTGGCCGGGCGTCCGGTCGGCCCTGCGGCGAGCCTGCCCCACCACGGCAACACCGGGATCCCACCGGAGTACGACCGTCCCGGTCGGGCCGCGGCGCAGAGCCCTGAGGAGGACGCCGCGTTCCTGGCACACCTCAAGGCGCGCGCCGAGGATCAGCGCGAGAGGGCGAGCGAGCAGGCCCGCCGCCTCCGCGAGGCCGAGGACGAGGCCCCGCCTCCGACCTGACAGGGGTACGGCGTCAGGCGTAGGAGTGCAGGCCCACGACGAAGATGTTGACGACGTAGTAGTCGATGATCAGCGCACCTGCGGCGGCCACCGCCACCCAGGCGGCCTTCCTGCCCTTCCAGCCGGCGGTCGCGCGGGCGTGCAGGTAGCCGGCGTACAGGACCCAGGTGATGAACGACCAGGTCTCCTTGGGGTCCCAGCCCCAGTACCGGCCCCAGGCCGACTCGGCCCAGATCGCGCCGGCGATGACCGCGAAGGTCCAGACCGGGAAGGCGAAGGCGATGATGCTGTAGGACACCCGGTCCAGCACCGCAGCGGGCGGCAGCTGCGCGCCCAGGCTCACGGGGAAGCGCGGCTGCTGACGGTCGGCGAGCCGATCGTCGTACCGGCTGCGGAGCAGGTAGAGCAGGGCCACCACGCCGGAGAGCAGGAACGACCCGCTTGCCGTGACGGCGGCCGCGACGTGGATCTTGATCCAGTAGCTGTTCAGCGCGGGGACGAGTGGCCCAGCGGCGGTGTAGAGAACCGACGCCGCGAGGCCGAGGTAGAGCACCACCGGCAGCATCACGAAGGCGCCGAGCCCGCGTTCGACCGTGCCACGCGCGACCAGCACGAGGAAGAACGTCACGGCCACCAGGGCGGCGGCGCTGGAGAACTCGTACATGTTGCCCCACGGCACCCGGTGCGCCGCGAACCCGCGGATCACGAGGGACGTCACGTGGATGAACCAGCCGCAGAGGGTCAGCGCGAGGGCGAACCGGCCGGCACGTGACGGCCTCTCGACCGTGACGGTCTCCTCCGGGACGAGGACCGGCGGACCGCCTGCACCCAGCAGGACCTTGGACTCCGCGCGGACGGCGGTGACCGCCCGACGCGCCTTGCGGCTGGCCTGCTCGCCGGCGAAGCCGAGCATGGCGAGCGCGTAGACGACGACAGCGGCGAACAGCAGAGCGTCGCCGAGCTGGCCCAGGGCCTGGTTGGGCACGGGTTACTCCCTCACTGTCGTCGTGCGCATCTGGGTCACGATGCCGGCGAACTCGTCGGCGAACCTCTCGGCGTCCGTGCGTGCCAGGCCGCCGACCTCCACGGTAGTCGGACCCCCCTCAGCAACGCCTACCCGGACCCACAGCCTGCGGCGCCGGACGAACAGCGACAGCAGCAGCCCGCCGACCATGCCGACGGCGGCGATCAGCGCCACGATCTTGCCCGGGTCCTGCGTGACCTGGAAGGTGGCCCACTGCTGGGTGTCGACGTAGGTCAACGAGGCGCCGCCGGGCAAGCGGTAGGTCTGGCCGGGGAGCAGCGCGTGCGCCTGAGTGTCGACCCGCTTCATCGCCGTGGTGTCTAGGCTGTAGACCGACTGCGGCGTGCCGCCGTCCACCCCCAGGTCGCCCACGAACGCGGTCAAGGTGAGCACCGGGTTCTTCAGGCCCGGAAAGCTCGACCCGACCCGACCTTCCGCGTCCGTGATGGTGGTCGGGGTGAAGAAGGCGCGGAACCCGAACTGCTGCCCGGTGGTGTTGGGCTCCTTGATGACGCAGGTCGACAGGAACTCCGGGGTCTGCGGCAGGCACGGCACGAGGCGGTCGTCGACGACCTGGCCGGTGCTGTCGCGCACGACGATGTGCGGTGCGTAGCCGTGGCCGATCAGGTAGGTCTTGGCGGCGCCGACCACCAGTGGGTGGTTGACCCGGACGTCGTAGGCCTTGGAGACCCCGCCGAGCCGGGCCCAGTGCACGTGGGCGTCGAAGGTCAGCGCCTTCCCGTCCGGGGCGTAGGTGGCCTCGAACGCGTCGAGCTGCACCGAGAAGGGCACGAGCGACGAGGGTGAGAACCGGCGACCGGGCTGCAGGTCGTCGTAGGACGCGATGGTGTTGGAGAAGCCCTTGCCGTCGACGACGAGGACGGTCCCCTTGAAGCCACCGAAGGCCCCCAGGGCGATCCCGATCAGCAGCACGACCAGCGACACGTGGAAGACCAGGTTGCCGGTCTCACGGAGGTAGCCCCGCTCCGCCGACAGCTCGTGGTCGCGCCGAACCAACCGCCAACCCCGAAGCGACGCCTTCGCCCGGGCCATGACCTCGTCGGTGCTCTGCGTGGTCTCCCACCTGTCCGAGACCGGCAGCTTGGCGACCGATCGCGGGACTTTGGGCGGCTTGGTCCGCATGGCGCGCAGGTGCAGGCGGGTACGCGGCAGCAGGCAGCCCACCAGCGAGATGAACAGCAGCAGGTAGATCGCCGAGAACCAGGGCGAACTGAACACGTCGAACAGGTACAGCCGGTCCATGAGCGGACCGAGCGTCTGGTGCGTGCCGATGTACTGCGTGACCCGCAGCGGGTTGAGTCGCCGCTGCGGCAGGAAGCCGCCGGGCACGCTCGCGAGGGCCAGCAGGAACAGCAGCAGCAACGCGGTCCGCATGCTCGTCAGCTGGCGCCAGCCCATCCGCAGCGGACCCAGCGGGTCGCCTCGCCGCGTCTGCCCCACCGGCTTGGGCTGGGTGGAGAGGCGGCTGGCCTCCTCGTCGCTCTGGATCGTCATCAGACGCTCGTCGAGAAGCCGTTGACGACAGTCCGCAGGTGAACCATCAGCTGCTCCCACAGGCCGCTGACAAGCAGCAGGCCGATGACGACGAGCAGCCCACCACCGACGCGGAGGACGACGTCGTAGTGGCGCTTGACCACCGTGAACGCCCCGACCGCGCGCCGGAACGCGACGGCTGTGAGCAGGAACGGGATGCCGAGTCCCAGGCAGTAGCCGAAGGTCAGCAGAGCCCCCCGGCCGGCACTGGCCTGGGTGAAGGCCAGCGCCTGGACCGCCCCCAGCGTCGGGCCGAGACAGGGCGTCCAGCCGACGCCGAACAGCACCCCGAGCAGCGGCGCACCGGCGAGACCCGCGCGCGGGAGGGTGTGGAAGCGCCAGTCACGCTGCATCCCGGGGATGAGGCCGAGGAAGGCCAGGCCGAGCAGGACGGTCAGGGCACCGAGGACCCGGTCGACCACGGCCTGGTGGGCCTGCAGGTCCTGCCCGAGGCTGCCGAAGAAGGCGCCCTCGCTGACGAAGACGGCACTGAAGCCCAGGACGAACAGCGCCGAGCCGAGCAGGATGCGCCCCTTGAGCCGCTCCTCGCCCGGAGCGGGCTCTGCCAGGTCGACGCCGGTCAGACCGGTGACGTAGGAGAGGTAGCCGGGCACGAGCGGCAGGACGCACGGCGACAGGAAGCTCACCAGCCCGGCGATCGCGGCCACGGGAAGCGCGAGGAGCACCGGCCCGTCGGTGACCGTGGACACGAAGCTGTCCGCGACACCGCTCATGCTTTCTCGCTGGCCAGGGACTGCACCGCACCCAACAGCTGGGTCTCGGTGAGGGCGCCAGGGAACAGCGCCGCGATCCGGCCCTGCCGGTCGAGGATCAACGTCGTCGGCGGCTGCTGCGGCGCCTTGCCGCGGAACTTCAGCAGCAGCAGGCCGTCAGGGTCGACGAGCGAGGGGTAGGCCACCTGCTTGCTGCGCTGGAAGGCCCGCGCAGCGACATCGTCGTCCTTGATGTCGATCCCGACGAACGCCACGCCCTTCGCCTTGGTCTGGGCGTACACCGCGTTGAGGTTGCGCGCCTCGGCCCGGCAGGGGTTGCACCATTGGGCCCAGAAGTTGACGACCACCACCTTGCCGCGCAGGGAGCCGACGTCGAGGGTGGCTCCGTCGAGGGTGCGTCCCGACAACGATGGGGCGGGGCTGCGGTCGGCGGCGCTGTACACGCCGGCCTGCTGCGCGCCCACGCTGTTCTGCTGCGGGCCGCCGGTGCTGGCGTTGCTGGCACCACTGCTTCCCGTGCAGGCGGCAGCCACGGCGCACGCCAGCAGGGCGGGCAGAAGGGAGCGACGCACGCGACGGGGACCTGTTCTGGGCAGCGGGAGGACCCTTCCAGTGTCGGTCACGCGCTGTTCGGCCGCCTACCGGGGTTCCCTCAGGCTCCCTTGCCCGGTCGACGCGAGGCCTCACCTGCCGGCTCGCTGTAGGTCACCAGCACCAGGTCCTCGTCCTCCCACGTCAGCGAGGTGAGCGACGCGAGGCCGCACTGCCGACGACCAGGGTGGTGCCAGAGCCGGCGGCCCTCGACGTAGCGGCGCAGCGTCCAGATCGGCAGCTGGTGGCTCACCACGACTGCCTCATGGCCGAGGTTTCGGTCGCGGGTGTCCTCCGCGGCGTGCAGCATCCGGCGGGCGACCTTGAGGTAGGCCTCGCCCCACGACGGCGTGAAGGGGTTGTACAGGTACCGCCAGCTCGAGGGCGTCTGCAGCACCCCGTCGCCGACACCCACCCGCTGCCCCTCGAAGACGTTCTCGCTCTCGATGAGGCGGTCGTCGGTGGTGATGGCCAGGTCGAACACCTTGGCGATCGGCTCGGCCGTCTCCTGCGCGCGCTGCAGCGGCGAGGCCACCACCTCTCTCACGTCCCGCCCACGCAGCGCCTCAGCGGCGTCGAGTGCCATCCGCTGCCCGTCGTCGCTCAGCCGGTATCCGGGCAGCCGCCCGTAGAGCACCTTCCCGGGGTTGTGGACCTCCCCGTGGCGGAGCAGGTGGACCGTCGTCCTCATGCCCTGTCCTCCGCCGTGACGGGGGCGACGACCTCAGGACCGGGTACGGCGGCAGCCGCCGCGGCCGCCTTCGGCAGGGCTGCCTCGATGCGCTCGAGGGCCTGGTCGTCGTGGGCGGCGCTCACGAACCACGCCTCGTACGCCGACGGCGGCAGGTACACGCCCTCGGCCAGCATGGCGTGGAAGAAAGCCTTGTAGCGCAAGGCTTCCTGCCTCGTCGCGGTCGCATAGTCGACGACCTCGTGGTCGCAGAAGAAGACGCTGAACAAGGAGCCGGCAGTGTTGAGCCGATGCTGCACGCCCACCTTGGTGAGCGCCTCGGACGCCAGCCGACCGACCGTCGCGGCCGTGGCGTCGACGTGCGCGTAGACCTCGTCGGTGCAGTGCTGCAGCGTCGCAAGCCCAGCAGCCACCGCGAGCGGGTTCCCACTCAGGGTTCCGGCCTGGTAGACCGGCCCGGCCGGCGCGAGGTGCCCCATCACGTCGGCCCGCCCACCGAACGCCGCCGCCGGCAGCCCGCCGCCCATCACCTTGCCGAAGGTGAACAGGTCCGGAGCGACCCCCTCGATGCCGTACCAACCCGAGCCGCTGACCCGGAACCCGGTCATCACCTCGTCGCTGATCAGCAGCGCCCCGTAGCGGATGCACAGGGTCTGCAGGCCCTGGCTGAAGCCGTGCAGCGGTGGGACCACCCCCATGTTGGCCGCGGCCGCTTCCGTGATGACGCAGGCGATCTGGTCGCCGTACTCCTCAAAGGCAGCCTGTACGGCGGCCAGGTCGTTGTAGGGCAGCACGATGGTGTCCGCGGCACTGGCCCCGGTGACCCCCGGGGTGTCGGGGAGACCGAACGTCACGACTCCCGAGCCGGCGCTCGCGAGCAGCGCGTCGACGTGGCCGTGGTAGCAGCCGGCGAACTTCACGACCTTGCTGCGGCCGGTGAACCCGCGGGCGAGCCGGACCGCGCTCATGGTGGCCTCGGTGCCGCTGTTGACCAGCCTGACCTGTTCGACCGGTGCGACGCGGGCCACGATCTCCTCTGCCAGCGTCACCTCGCCCGGGCTCGGCGTGCCGTACGACGTGCCCTTGCTCGCGGCGGTCTGGAGGGCCTCGACGACCGCCGGATGCGCGTGGCCGAGGATCATCGGGCCCCAGCTGCACACCAGGTCGACGTACTCGCGGCCGTCGGCGTCCGTGAGGTACGGACCTGCGCCGCTCACCATGAAGCGCGGGGTGCCGCCGACGGCGCGGAAGGCCCGCACGGGCGAGTTCACCCCTCCTGGGATCACCACCTGGGCACGGTCGAACAGCGCCTGCGAAGCGGGCGCGTCGTAGTCATAACTCATGGGGACCATCCAACCAGCGCCCTGGCGCGACTCGCCCGCGAGGTACCTCGGCGTCGGACTACAGCCAGGCGGCGGCTTCGGTGGCCCAGTAGGTGAGGATCATCGAGGCACCTGCGCGGCGGATCCCGACGAGCTGCTCGAGGATGATCCGCTCCCGGTCGACCCAGCCCTGCGCCGCAGCCGCCTCGACCATCGCGTACTCGCCGGAGACCTGATAGGCCGCCACGGGCACCTCGACGGCCTGGGAGACGGCCCGGACCACGTCGAGATACGCCAGCGCCGGCTTCACCATCACCGCGTCGGCGCCCTCAGCGACGTCGAGCAGCGCCTCGCGGACGCCCTCGTCCGCCGACCGCGCACCGTCCTGCTGGTAGGCCGACCGGTCCCCGAACTGGGGCGCGCACTCCGCCGCGTCCCGGAACGGGCCGTAGAAGCCCGAGGCGTACTTGGTGGAGTAGGACAGGATCGGCAGCTCTGCGAAGCCTGCCCCGTCCAGGGCCCCACGGATCGCGGCCACCTGGCCGTCCATCATCCCGCTCGGCGCCACCACCTGCGTGCCCGCCTTGGCCTGGGCGACAGCGATCGATGCGTAGCGGGCAAGGGTCGCGTCGTTGTCCACCTCGCCGGTCTCCGTGAGCAACCCGCAGTGCCCGTGGTCGGTGTACTCGTCGAGGCACAGGTCGCTCATGACCACCAACGAGTCCCCGACCTCGGCGGCCACGTCGGCCAGCGCCAGCTGCACGATCCCGTCAGCCGCGTCGGCTCCGGAGCCGCGGGCATCCTTCACGGCCGGGATCCCGAACAGGATCACGCCGCCCACCCCTGCCTCGGCGGCCTCCGCCACCGCCTTGCGGAGCGAGTCGCGGGTGTGCTGAACCACCCCTGGCATCGAGACGATCGGCGCGGCGGCGGAGATGCCCTCCTTGACGAACACCGGCAGCACCAGGTCCGCCGGAGACACCCGGACGTCGGCGACCAACCTGCGCAGGGCAGGAGTACGGCGCAGCCGCCGTGGCCGCACCGAGGGGAAGGTCATCGTCTGGCCCGCGCCGCGGACTTCTTGGCACCCTTGCGGCGCTTGGCCGCGGGCGGCAGCTCGCCGGCTGCGCGCAGCGTCAGGGCGTACTCAGCGAGCCCTTCCACCAGGGAGGCCACGTCGGGCTTGGCCGCGAGCACCTCGACCCGCAGGCCGAGCTCCTCCGCGGTCGCCTTGGTCTGCGGGCCGATGGCGGCCAGGATCGTCGTCTCGTGCGGCTTGCCGGCGATGCCCACGAGGTTGCGCACGGTGGACGACGAAGTGAAGAGCACCGCGTCGAAACCGCCGCCCTTGAGGGCTTCGCGGGTCTCGGCCGGCGGCGGCGCGGCCCGGACAGTCCGGTAGGCCGTCACGTCGTCGACCGCCCAGCCGAGATCCTTCAGACCGGCGACGAGGGTGTCGGTCGCGATGTCGGCGCGCGGCAGGAAGACCCGGTCGATCGGGTCGAAGACGTCGTCGTAGGGCGCCCAGTCCTCCAACAGCCCCTCGGAGCTCTGCTCGCCGGACGGCACGAGTTCGGGCTTGATGCCGAACTCCACCAGGGCCGCAGCCGTGGCGTCGCCGACCGCGGCGACCTTGACCCCGGCGAAGGCACGGGCGTCGAGCCCGAACTCCTCGAGCTTCTCGCGCACGGCCTTCACCGCGTTGGTGGAGGTGAAGGCGACCCAGAGGTACCTACCGGTCACCAGGCCCTTGATGGCCCGCTCCATGGGCGCCGGGGTGCGAGGTGGCTCGACCGCGATGGTCGGGACCTCGACGGGGATGGCGCCGTAGGCCCGCAGGGCGTTGGACAGGACGCCGGCCTGGTCGCGGGTGCGGGGGACCAGCACCCGCCATCCGTAGAGCGCGCGGTTCTCAAACCAGCCGAGCTTGTCGGCCTTCTTCACCGCGTCACCCACGACCACCACGACGTCGCCGACCAGCTCGACCGCGTCGACCTCCACGGCGTCGAGGGTCGACAGCACCGTGCGCTGCCCAGCGGTCGTGCCACCGAACGTCACCGACACCGGCGTGTGCGCCTTGACGCCGTGCTCGATCAGCGCAGCAGCTGCCTTGGCGACCTCGTTGCCCAAGCAGACCAAGACCAGAGTGCCTGGGGCAGAAGCGATCCCGGCCCAGTCCATCCCGTCCTCGACGCGGGCAACGGTGCGAGGCAGGCCCACGGCCACGCCCGCAAAGGCAGGTACGGCGACGGGCAGGGGCAGGCCGGGGACGACCTCGAGCCGCTGCTTGCCCTTGACGACCGCTTCGGCCTCCTTGGCCCCTTCGTCGGTGACGAACGGGTCGCCCGGGTAGAGCCGGACGACGTGCTTGCCGTCTTTGGAGGCGGCGACGAGGGCCGCGCCCTGCAGCTCACCGGAAGGTACGACCTGGACCTCGGCCGTCGGGCCGGCGAGGGCCAGCACGGCCTCGCTGACCCGGTCGTCGGCGATGACGAGGTCGGCGGTGGCCAGCAGCTCAGCGGCGCGCAGGGCAAGCAGCCCCGGGTCGCCGGTGCCGGCGCCCACGAGGGCGACCTGGCCGACGGGCCGGCGGGTGCGGGTCGGGCTCATGGTGTCTCTCCCATCACGGGGCCCCGTGCTTCGGGACCCATCAGCTCTGCAGCGCCGAGGTCGAGGAGCTCAGCGGCCAGCCGCTGCCCCACCCCTGTGGCGTCGTACGCCGGACCGGTCGCCGACAGGCGGACCGCGTCACTGCCGTCGAGCGCGGCGACGACGCCGCGCAGGAACACCTCGGGGCGGTCGTCGCCGTCAACGACCTCGGCCATCGCCCCGACGGGCGCCGAGCAACCGGCCTCGAGGGTGGCGAGCAGCGCGCGCTCGGCGTCGACGGTGACCCGGGCGTCCGGGTCGTCGAGCGCCTTCAGCAGCGCGACCAGCTCGGACTCCGCGCGGCACTCGATCGCGAGCGCGCCCTGGGCGGGTGCGGGGAGCACCTGCAGTGGGTCGAGCGTCTCGGTGATCGCGTCCAGCCGCCCGAGCCGGGCCAGGCCCGCGCGCGCCAGGACGACCGCGTCCACTTCGCCCTTGCCGACGTACCCGATTCGGGTGTCGACGTTGCCGCGCACCGGGACGATCTCGTGACCCATCCCCAGCCCCCGCAGCTGCGCGGTACGACGGGGGGACCCGGTACCGATGCGTGCGCCGGTCGGTAGCTCCCCGAGGGTCAGCCCGTCACGGGCGACGAGGGCGTCGCGGGCGTCCTGCCGGACGGGGACCGCGGCGATGACCAGGCCGTCAGCCGCCGCGGTCGGCAGGTCCTTGTAGGAGTGCACGGCCAGGTCGACCTGCCCGGACAGCAGCGCGTCGCGCAGCGCTGTCACGAACACACCCGTGCCGCCCAGCTGGGTGATGGCCGCCGTGGAGGTGTCGCCCTGCGTGGTGATGTGGACGAGCTCGACCTCGTGGCCGAGCGCGCGCAACGCGTCAGCCACGTGGCCGGACTGCGCGAGGGCCAGCGCGGACCCGCGGGTGCCCAGACGCAGAGCGGTCATCCCGTCGCCTCCGACGCGTGCGCCTGTTCGGTCGAGGACCGGTCCGTGCTGTCATCCCCCCGCAGCAGGCGCTCCTCGTCCTGCAAGGCCGCGTCGCCCTCGAGCGTGAGCGGACTGGCGGTCACGGCCGCCGGCGCGGCCCGGTCGAGCCCGAACAGCTCACGCAACGCCTCGGCGTAGGACAAGCCCACAGGGGCCTCGGTGAGCTCCTTGACCCGGACGGTCGGGGTGTGGAGCAGGTTCTTCACGACCCGTCGCACGGTCTGCTCGACCTCGGCGCGCTCGTGGTCACCGAGGTCCGGCATCCGCGCGGTGAGGCGGGCCAGCTCGGCGGCCACGACCTCATCGGCCTTGCTCCGCAGGGCGACGACGGTCGGCGCGACCCGGGCGGACTGCTGCCAGGTGAGGAACGCGCCGACCTCGTCGCCGACGATCTCGCGCGCGGCCTCGACACCGGCGCCGGCTTCGGTGCCGGCCAGCGCGGTCTGCAGCGCCTCGAGGTCGACCAGGGTGACCCCCGGCAAGGTGCGGACCAGCGGGTCGACGTCGCGCGGCAGCGCCAGATCGAGGATCGCGAGGGGCCGACCCCCGCGACGGGCCACGGCCTCGGCCACGGCCTCGCGGTGGACGACCAGGCCGGTGGCACCCGTGGAGGTGACGACGACGTCTGCGGCCACCAGCTCGTCGACGAGCGCGTCGAGCCCGGCACCTCGACCGCCGAGGCTGGCGGCGAGGCGGGCGGCGTTGGCGGCCGTGCGGTTGGCGACCACGATGTCCCCGACCTCAGCGCGCCGCAGGGTCGCCCCGGCGAGGGCGCCCATGGACCCGGCACCGATGATGAGGATGCTGCGGCCCTCGAGCTCACCGACCGAGCGGACGGCGTGCTCCAGGCCGACGCTGACGAGCGACTGCCCGGCTGCGTCGATCCCGGTCTCGGAGTGCGCGCGCTTGCCGACGCGCAGCGCTGTCTGGAACAGCTCGTGCAGGACCTGACCGGCGGTGTCACCGGCGGCCCCGTAGGCGCGCCGGAGCTGACCGAGGATCTGCGACTCGCCGACCACCATCGAGTCGAGCCCGCACGCCACCTGGAACAGGTGCACGACCGCCTGCCCCTCCCAGTGGACGTAGAGGTGCTTGGACAGCTCCTCAAGCGGGACACCGGAGCGGCGCGCGAGCAGGTCGGTGATGGCATCGACGCCGGAGTGGAAGCCCTCGGTGGAGGCGTAGACCTCGACCCGGTTGCAGGTCGAGAGCACGACGGCCTCGCTGACGGCACCGGCCTTCAGCTCGCTGAGCACACCGCCGGTGTCCCCAATCGCGACGGTGACCTCCTCCAGGAGGGACACCGGGGCGCTGCGGTGGGAGATGCCGACGACGAGCACGCTCATACGGGCGCTCCCTGGGCGAGAGCGGCCTTGCGGTGCTCGTGAAAGGACAGGATCTGGAGTTCTAGGGAGAGGTCGACCTTGCGGAGGTCGACCCCGGGCGGCACCGAGAGCACCGTGGGCGCGAAGTTGAGGATGCTGGTCACTCCGGCAGCAACGAGCCGGTCGCAGACCTGCTGAGCAGCCTGCGCCGGGGTGGCGATGACCCCGATGCTCCCCTTCGAGACCACGTCGCAGAGTTCATCGATGTGACGGACCGTCAGGCCGGCGATCTGCTCGCCGACGCGGTTGCGGTCGGCGTCGAGCAGCGCGTCGATCGCCAGGCCACGGGAGGCGAACCCGCCGTACCCGGCGAGAGCCCGACCCAGGTTGCCGACGCCGACGAGGACGACCGAGCAGTGGCGCAGCAAGCCGAGCTCGGCCGAGACCTGCTCGATCAGGTGGGCGACGTCGTAGCCCACGCCGCGGGTGCCGTACGAGCCCAGGTGCGAGAGGTCCTTGCGGAGCTTGGCGCTGTTGACACCGGCCACCTCGGCCAGGGCCTCGGAGCTGACCGTCGTCTGCCCGTCGTCGGCGAGGACGTGCAACGCCCGCAGGTAGATCGGTAGCCGGGCGACGGTGGCCTCGGGGACCATGGCCTGCCGTCGGGGCGCAGGCGTGGCGAGAGCATCCTCGGAGAGGCTGCTGGGGTCCACGTCCGGCTCCTGGGACAGGGCCTGGGGGAGGCCGTCGAGGGCGCTCGGGAAAGGCGCCGCAAGAAGGAGGTTACGCGCTTGTGAACGCGCGCACAAAGTCAGTGAACCCGATCACAGCGTTGGCTGACGACGTGATCGGAGCGCGTCGCGGAGGGCTTGCTCGTCGACCCACCAGCGGCTGTGCTCGGCACCGTCGAGCAGCACGACGGGAACGTGGTCGCTCCACTCCCGCATCCCGGCGTCGGCGTCCACGTCGGCGACCGTCAGCGACAGGCCCGCCTGCCGCACCAGACGCTCGACCACCGGCCGCGCCTGCTCGCACAACGAGCAGCCCGCCCGGGTCACGAACGTCACCGAGGACACCGTCGTACGACGCTTCCGGAGCACCCCGTCACGGTACGGGCCTCTTACGTGGCGAGCTCGCGGAGGCGCCCCTTCGAGACCTTGCCAGTCGCCGAGTGCGGCAGCTCGGCCACGAACTCCACGGCCGTCGGGCACTTGAAGCGGGCGAGCGCGGTCGCGCAGTGCGCGATCACCTCGTCGGTCGTCAGCTGGACGCCCGGCCGCAGCACCACGAGGGCCTTCACGGACTCGCCGGTGTACGGGTGCGGGATGCCGATGACCGCGACCTCCAACACGCCGGGGTGCGTGCAGATCACGTCCTCGACCTCGCGCGGGTAGACGTTGAAGCCGCTGACCAGGATGAGCTCGCGGCGCCGGTCCACCAGGTGCAGGTCGCCGTCGTCGTCGAGGACTGCGACGTCTCCGGTCGCGAACCAGCCGTTGGCGTCCGGGCCCTCGGTCCCGCCGGGCCAGTACCCCGAGAACAGGTTGGCGCCGCGGACGACGACCTCACCCGGGTCGCCCTCCTCGACCGGCCTGCCGTGGACGTCCAGGAGCTTCACCTCGACGCCCGGGACGGGCCTGCCGATCGAGCCCGGCTTGGCCACTTCGCTCATGAGCGTCGTCGTGAGGACCGGCGCCGTCTCGGTCAGGCCGTAGCCCTCGAAGACGTGGTGCCCCGTGACGTCCAGGACGCGGTGCAGCACGTTGGGCGGCAGCGGCGCCGCGCCGGACAGGGCCAGCCGCACCGAGGCGAAGGCGTCCCCGACGTCCGGCAGCATCGACCAGGCGACGTACATCGGCGGCGCCCCCACCACGTTGGTGATCTGGTGTCGCCGCAGGAGCTCGAGGGTCTCGACCGGGTCGAACCGCTCGGCGAGCACGCCCGTCGCGCCGTGCCAGGCGACCGAGCCGAGGGCGGCGTTGAGACCGAAGACGTGGAACAGCGGGAGGACAAGCAGCACGACGTCGTCAGGCGCGACCACGGGTGGGTCGATGCGCGCGCTCTGCTCGAGGTTGGAAAGCAGCGCGCGGTGGGTGAGCATCGCGCCTCTGGGCCGGCCGGTGGTACCCGACGTGTAGAGCAGCACCGCCAGGTCCTCGCCCCCGCCGACGCTGTCCAGCGCGGTCTCGTCCGCAAGCAGTGCGTCGTACGACGGTGAGCCTGCGACCACGACATGCTCCGGACCCTCCGTCAGGGCCTGCACGACCTCCGCCGTGGCCGGGCCGGTGACGATCACCCGCGCCCCGCTGTCCGAGAGGACCTGCGTCAGCTCACGGCCGGTGTAACCGGTGTTGACGGGGAGGGCGACGAGTCCGGCGCGCAGGGCGCCGAAATAGACGACGGGGAAGTCCGGGACGTTGCCCAGGTGCACAGC
>JAOPVP010000095.1 GCA_025966135.1 Frankiales bacterium | reverse complement strand
TCCAGGGCCTGAAGGTCATCGCGCAGGCGACCAGCAACCTGTCGAACTCCCAGCCGTATATCCAGATCGTGGTCGATCGCGCGGCCGCCGCGAAGAAGGGCCTCAGCGAGATGCAGGTCGGTGGGATCATCACCGAGGCGATGAACCCGAGTTCGGTCGGCAGCGTCGTGATCGACGAGAAGACGATGTCGATCTACGTTGCGAACACGAAGGCGCCACAGACGGTGGAGCAGATCCGGCGCTTCGACATTCCCACCGCCAGCGGAGCTGTCCGGCTCGCCACGCTTGCCACAGTCAAGCAGGCGCAGGGGCCAACGAGCATCACGACGATCAAGGAACGCCGAAGTGCGACCGTGACCGCAACTCCGAAGACCAACGACGTCGGAACAGCGTCTCTTGCTGTGTCGAACGCGCTGAAGAAGGTCCATCTGCCCGCGGGCGCGAGCTATGAGCTCGGCGGGGTTACGTCGCAACAGGGGGACGCCTTCGGGCAGCTGCAACTGGCGCTGCTCGCCGCCATCCTCATCGTGTACGTCGTGATGGTCGCCACCTTCAAGAGCCTGCGGCAGCCGCTTCTGCTGTTGGTCTCCGTGCCGTTCGCGGCGACCGGGGCGATCGCCTTGCAGGTCATCTCCGGGTTGCCGCTCGGCGTCCCTTCCTTCATCGGCCTGCTCATGCTCGTCGGCATCGTGGTGACGAATGCGATCGTGCTCGTTGACCTCATCAACCAGTATCGAACGCGGGGGTTGCTCGTGCCCGACGCGATCCTGCACGGTGCCGCGCGACGACTCCGGCCGATCCTGATGACCGCGCTCGCGACGATCTTCGCGCTGCTGCCTCTCGGCCTCGGGGTCACAGGACACGGCGGGTTCATCTCGCAGCCGCTGGCGATCACGGTGATCGGCGGGCTCGTGTCATCCACGGTCCTGACGCTCGTCGTGCTGCCGACGCTCTACAACCTGGTTGAGGGGGCGAAGGAGCGGCGGCCGGCGAAGCGTGCCCGACGCGCCAAGCGGAAGGCCGAGCGGCGTGCGCGTCGTGAGGCCAGGCGTGCAGGCAAGGGAACACCGCAGCCCGCTGCCGAGTGACGAGCGGACCAGGGGCGGCGCGCTTACAGCCGCTTCTCGTAGCAGACGCTGAACTCGTCGCCCGCGTACTGCCCGAAGTTGGGGATGCGCGTGTACCCGTGCTTCTCGTAGAGCGCGATGGCCTCCGGCTGTAGCGGGCCGGTTTCGAGCTGCAGCAGCGTGATGCCTGTGGCTGCCGCGTGCGCTTCGAGGGAGCGGAGGATGCCGCCCGCGACGCCCTGTCCGCGCGCGGCGGCCGACACGAACATCCGTTTCAGCTCGGCGGAGCCGTCGCCCCGGTCAACGAGTGCGGCGATGCCGACCGCTGCGCCGTCCAGCCGAGCGGCGAACAGCGTGACGTTCGGTCGTTCGAGTTCTGTGACATCGAGCAGGTAGCAGCTGTCCGGCGGGTAGAGCGAGAAGGTGAACTCGTCACTCTGCGTGAGAAGCTCCAGGAGCTCGGGCTGCCTGGGCGGCTCGATCGCGATGGCCAGCGTCATCCCGCTAGCCTGCCACGCGCGCGGCAGTCCGGTGAAACGCCGGTCGAGCCTCCGCCGGTCCAGCCTGCGCCGGTTGAGCTGCGCCGGTCGAGCTGCGCCGGTCCAGCCTGCGCCGGTCGAGCCTGTCGAGACCCCGCCGGCTGCTACGGCGTTGGCGCTTGAGGGTCAAGCGCGCCGGCAAGGGTTTTCGCCGAGCCGGGCGCTGCGAGGACCGAGCGGAAGAAACGGATGATCCGCGACCTGAGGTCGCTGTCGAGCATGTCGACCGCGTGCCGGTGCCCGGGTACCTCAATGAACGTGTTGGAGACGTGCGCGGCATCCAGATCCTGGACCAGCTCCCGCGCCTGCTCGATCGGGATGAACTCGCGCGTGGAGTGCGCGATAAAGAAGGGCGGGTCGGTTGCGTCGATGTGGGACGTGGCGGACGCGTCCTGCGCCTGCGGGCAGTCCTTCCATCCGGCGCAGCCGAGGTAGGAGAGGATGAACTTCCGGAACGTGGCGTGCTCAACCCCGGTTTCCGTGAGGTCGACCGGTGCGCTCAACTCGGCTACCGCGGCAACCCGCGTTCCCACGTCGAGGGGGCCGGAGCCTCGCGCCGCGAGCAGTGAGACGAGGTTGCCGCCCGCCGAGCCTCCGAGCGCGCCGATGCGTTTCGGGTCGATGCGGTAGCGCGCATCCTGAGCGGGGTCGCGCAACCAGCGCACCGCCGACGCGACGTCGTCGATGGCGGCCGGGTAGACAGCAGCGGGGCTGAGCCGGTACCCGACGGATGCCGCAACGAAGCCCTCACTCGCGAGCCACTGGCAGATTCCCCGCCAGGCGCGGTCGGCTTTGTCGCCGTAGGTCCAGCTTCCGCCGTGGACGGCGACGATCGCGGGGCGGAGGTCCGGAACATCCTTCGCCTGTTTGGGCTCGCACAGGTCGAGGGTCAGGGGCTGGCCATTCGCGGTGGCGAAGGTCAGGTTTTCGTGGATGAGCACCTCGCTCGCGGCCTTCGGGCCTGCGGGGGCGCCAGCAACGGCGCCCGCGAGGGAGGCGGTCGGGGCGGGCGAAACGGCGCATCCGGCGAGCACAACGGTAACCGCGCCCAGGAGGAGCGCCAGCCAGGCCATTCTGGGGCGCCGATTGTGCAGTGTCTGCATGTTGGGGTAACCCTAGTATCTTTTGCCGCCGAACAGGAGTAATGTTTCCAAGTCGGCTCAAGACAGCGTGTTAGAACACGTATGGGTTTGTAAGTCTTGCGGGCCGGAACACCAGCTACTTCCGCTGGTGACAATCACACGAATGTATGTGACGGCCTCGGTCAAAGACTGCCCGGGATCAGTAGTGCGCAGCGCAGTTGTAGCTGCACAGCACTGCATCGCACTAGTTGTGCGCCATGCACTGAGAAACAACCCGGAAAGAACCATGCCAAATTTCAATAAGTCCACCCCGCCTAAGCGCGGCGGCGGTTTCACCCCCAACGGCAAGGCAGCGGGCCACCGCGGCCAGCGCCCCGCCGAGGGCGCAGCCCCCAAGCAGCGTTGGAGTGCGGATGACCGCGCTCGCCGCACCTCCGCTCCGCCCGCCGGCGGTGACCGCAAGCCGTTCCGAGGCCGCGATGCAGAGGGTGCCCGTGTCGAGACCGACCGTCGCCCCAACTGGACCCCCCGCGACAAGCCGGCCTACCAGCCGCGTGGCGAGCGTCCGTCGAACGGCGAGCGCCCAGCGCGTCCGTCCTATGGCGACCGTCCTGCGCGTCCCGCATACGGCGACCGCACCGAGCGCCCTTCGTACAACAACGACCGTCCCGCTCGCACTGAGCGTCCGTCGTACGGTGATCGCCCTGCGCGTCCCGCTTACGGTGATCGCACG
>JAOPVP010000088.1 GCA_025966135.1 Frankiales bacterium | reverse complement strand
GTCTTCATGGACGAGCACACCCTCTACGCGGCCCGCGACCCGCAGGGCTTCCGTCCCCTGGTACTGGGCCAGCTGGCCCGCGGCTGGGTGGTGGCCAGCGAGACCGCGGCCCTGGACATCGTGGGTGCCTCGTTCGTCCGGGAGATCGAGCCGGGCGAGCTGGTCACCATCGACGAGCGCGGCGTCAGGTCCCGGCGCTTCGCCCGGCCGCACCCGGCAGGCTGCCTGTTCGAGTACGTGTACCTGGCCCGCCCGGACACGGCCATCGCGGGGCGCAGTGTGCAGGCCACCCGGGTCCAGGTCGGCCAGATGCTGGCCGCCGAGCACCCGGTCGAGGCCGACCTGGTCATCCCGGTGCCGGAGTCGGGCACGCCGGCCGCCATCGGGTACGCCCAGGCCAGCGGCATCCCGTACGGCCAGGGGCTGGTCAAGAACTCCTACGTCGGGCGGACGTTCATCCAGCCCAGCCAGACGATCCGGCAGCGCGGCATCCGGCTCAAGCTGAACCCGCTTCGCGAGGTCATCGCCGGGCAGCGGGTCGTCGTGGTCGACGACTCGATCGTGCGCGGCAACACCCAGCAGGCCATCGTGGCCATGCTCCGCGAGGCGGGCGCAGCCGAGGTGCACGTGCGCATCTCCAGCCCGCCGGTGGCCTGGCCCTGCTTCTACGGCATCGACTTCGCGACCCGGGCCGAGCTCATCGCGGGCGGTTCCACGGTGGAGGAGATCCGCGACTCGATCGGGGCCGACTCGCTCGGCTTCATCTCGCTGGAGGGCCTGACCGAGGCGACGACGATCCCGGCGGCGCAGCTGTGCCGGGCCTGCTTCGACGGTGAGTACCCGATCCCGGTCGCCGAGGCGGAGCGCGGCAAGCATCTACTGGAAGTAGTTCCCCCCGTTCTCTCATGAGTACCTACCGTGAATCCGGCGTGGACATCGGCGCGGGCGACCGCGCCGTGGACCTGATGCGCGCCTCCATCGCCCGCACCGGGGGGCCGGAGGTGATCGGCGGCCTGGGCGGGTTCGCCGGGCTGTTCGACGCGTCCCGGCTGACCACCATGCGGCGGCCGCTGCTGGCCACCTCGACCGACGGCGTGGGCACCAAGGTGCTGATCGCCAGCAGGCTGGGGAGCTACGACACGGTCGGCATCGACCTGGTCGGGATGGTCGTCGACGACCTCGTGGTGTGCGGTGCGGAGCCGCTGTTCATGCAGGACTACATCGCGGTCGGCCGGGTCGTGCCGGAGCGCGTCGCTGAGATCGTCGGCGGCATCGCGACCGGCTGCGAGCTCGCCGGTTGCGCTCTCGTCGGCGGGGAGACCGCCGAGCACCCCGGACTGATGGCCGACGACCACTACGACATTGCCGGCACCGGTGTCGGGGTCGTCGAGGCGGATGCAGTCCTCGGGGCCGACCGGGTGGCCGACGGCGACGTCGTGATCGCGATGGCCAGTTCCGGCGTGCACTCCAACGGCTTCTCGCTGGTCCGTCACGTGCTGCTGTCCGGCGCCCGGATGCGCCTCGACGGGGTCGTCGACGAGCTCGGCAAGACGCTCGGCGAGGAGCTCCTCACACCGACCCGGATCTACGCCAAGGACTGCCTCGCGATCATCGAGGAGACCGACGTACACGCTTTCTCGCACGTCACCGGCGGTGGTCTGGCTGCCAACCTCGCCCGCGTGCTCCCGGGCCATCTCACGGCCCGGTTGTCCCGTGCGACCTGGACGCCGCCGCCGGTGTTCGAGCTCGTGCAGGCCCGTGGCCGGGTGGAGCAGGGGGAGATGGAGCGGACGTTCAACATGGGCGTCGGGATGGTTGCGGTGGTCCCGGCCGCAGACGTCGACCGGACGCTTGCCCTGCTGACCGCCCGCCACGTCGACAGCTGGGTCCTCGGCGAGGTGATGGCCGGCGACGGCAACGCCCTCCTCGAGGGTTCGCACGCCTGACCCCGGTCACCGGGCCGTATCTGAGGGCTGCGGGCAACACGAAGGGCGGCCCCGCGCAGGCGGGCCGCCCTGTGAACGCGCGGAGCTAGTCCTCGTCGTCCTCGTGCTCTTCGTCGTGTGCGTCTTCGGTCGCCCGCGTGGACAGGCCACCGGGTCCCTGCGACGCGAGCTCGCGCTTGAGCGCATCCGGGTCGAGCGACCCAGAGCTGTACTTGAGCTCGCGCGCGACCTTTGTCTGCTTGGCCTTGGCACGGCCGCGCCCCATGGCTCGACCCCCTCGAGGAGTGCTGAATCCGGCTGGCGGCCCCGCCTGCCGACGGAGCCTGGCTCACCAATCTACAGGGTCCAGCCGGTGTCGCCATGCTCCGCCGGGAGTGACGTGCGCCGCGTCCCGAAATCAGCTCATGGACGCCCGGGCAGGAGCATGGTCCGTAGGCGGCCGACCTCGGCCATGCGACGCTCCGCGAGGCGGTCGGCGGCCACCGCCGGGGGCACTCCCTCGGTGTCGGCGGTGCGGAAGATCCGCAGGGACGTGTCGTAGATCTGCGTCGCCCTGGCCTTCGCGCGTTCGAAGCGGAAGCCCCCGGAGAACAAGGAGGCGGCCTCGTCGGCAACCTGGATGAGCCCACCGGCGTTGGCGACGTAGTCGGGGGTGTAGAGGATGCCGCGGTCAGCAAGCTCCTTCTCGACGCCCGGGTGGGCGAGCTGGTTGTTCGCCGCGCCGCAGACGATCTTCGCGCGCAGCTTCGGCACGAGCCCGTCCGTGACCGACCCGCCGAGGGCGCACGGGGCGTAGACGTCGACGTCCAGGGTCGGCAGGTCGTCGACGGACGCGACCTCCACCTGTGCGGACGCGGCGCGGACGCGATCGACGGCGGCTTCGTTGACATCGCTGACGACCACCGTGGCGCCGTCTTCGAGCAGGTGCTCGACCAGGTGGTGACCGACCTTGCCGACGCCCTCCACGGCGACCCGACGGCCGCGCAGGGTCGGGGCGCCCCAGCTGTGCTCGGCGGCGGCGCGCATCGCCTGGAACACGCCGTAGGCGGTCAGGACGGCGCTGTCGCCGGCGCCCCCGTTCTCCGGCGAGCGGCCGGTCACGAACTGGCTCTCCTTGGCGATGACGTCCATGTCCTGGACGTAGGTACCGACGTCGCAGGCGGTGTAGTAGCGACCGCCCAGGGACTGCACCATGCGGCCGAAGGCCCGCAACAGGGCTTCGGTCTTCATCGTGTCGGGGTCACCGAGGATGACGGCCTTGCCGCCGCCGAGGTCCACGCCTGCGCAGGCGGCCTTGTAGGCCATCGCCTTGGACAGCGCCAGCACGTCCGAGAGCGCGGCTGCCTCGTCGGCGTAGGGGTAGAAGCGGGTGCCCCCGAGCGCCGGACCGAGAGCGGTGGAGTAGATCGCGATGATCGCACGGAGCCCGCTCGGCGGGTCCTGGCAGAACACAACCTGCTCGTGTCCTGCATCCTTCAGGTGGTCGTTGCGGTCGAAGACGCCCACGGTGGTCCTTCGTCTCGGCCCGGCCTCTCGTGGAGGCAGGAGCGCGGTGGCAGGGGACGGGGGAGGTGTGCCCCGTCACGCCGAGGTTACCGGCGCTCGGCGTGGCACGATGCTCTCGTGACCATGTCCATCCGGTCCGCCGGGCCGTTCACGGCCAGCTTGCGGGTCTACGAGCCGCTCGCGGCCTTCGACGGAGACGACCGCCGGCACTGGGAGCAGTACGTCGCGGAGGGCGCCCACCTGTCCGCGCAGGCCGGTGTCGCCCTCGAGCGTGTGGTGTCGCTCCAGGCTCTGGTCTCGCGCAACCTCCCGGTGGTCGGCGAGCACGCGCATGTCCTCGAGGTCGACGGCGTCACGCTGATCAGCCCGTGGCGCACCGCGGTCCGGGCGCAGGAGGCGTTGCTGGACTTCTGCGCCGACCTGCCCGACGTCGTGGCTGAGGCCTTCGCCCCGACGCCACTGCTCGAGCGGGCCGAGGTCGAGCTCGACCGCTGGCGCGCCGAGCACGGCACGACGACCACGCACGTGCGCACCTGCACCTGGCAGGTCCCGCTGCGCTGGTTCGTGCTCGTGGACCCTGAGGAGCGCACGGTCAGCCTGGGCGAGCCCGTCGACTCGGCCGGCGCCCCCCTGGGTCGCCGTACGGGTCGTGCGCTCGTCTACCGGACGCCGATGTCTCGGGCCCGCCGTCGGGTCGCGCGGGCGCTGGCGGTCTTGCGGACGGCGGTGGACGACAGCGCGGTGACGGAGGGCATCGAGGACCTGGGGCGGTGGCTGGAGGAGTTCCACCCGCGGTCGCTGGTCGAGCTCGACTACGGCGATCTCGTGCATCTGCTCGACGACGCTGAGCTGACGCAGGACGAGTCGGCGAGGGATATGGCGTCGGCGTTGGCGCGGCTTTCCGAGGGCAACGGGCTCGAGGCGGCAGCGGCCTACGCCAGGATGACTTCCCGCATGAAGGCCCTTCAGGCCGTGGAATCTGCGAACTGAATTGACTGACTAGTCCCAAGATGGCCCTGACGGGCCATATCGGACAAGGTGGGCATCGGGCACTGTCGTAGTGGAGTCAGGCGAGCAGCCGGCTCGACCGCTCCGCCGAGAGGACATCCCGATGAGCACCCGTACCCCCGATGCTGAGGCTCTGCTGACCCCAGCCGAGGTCGCCTCGATGTTCCGTGTCGACCCGAAGACCGTCACGCGCTGGGCGAAGAGCGGCAAGCTCACCTCTATCCGCACGCTGGGCGGCCACCGCCGCTACCGCGAGGCTGAGGTGCGTGCGCTGCTTGCCGGTATCCCGCAGCCCCGCAGCAGCTGACAGACGTGGGGGTGGCGGTGCCCGCCTGCCCCCTGCTGGCAGCCGCCACCTAGGCATCCCCAGAGCCCAGGAGGCCGGGCCCCCAGCCCGGCACTCAGGCCCAGCCAGTCCTGCGGTTCACTCCTCAGGACAGACAGCGCCGTACCTCGTCGAGGTGCGGCGCTGTCTGTCGTGTATCACGCATCAGGCTGGCGCCCCTCTACTTATCGCCCCTCTACACAGCCGTCCCAGGATGGCTCCACGGCGAGGTGCGGAGCGGCGGTTCGGATGAGCGCTCACGGCTGGAGCAGCGTCACATGGAGCCGATCGAGGATGGCTGCGAGCAGCTTCGGCGCGCCGACCACGACAAGGGTGCAGCCCGAGCGGCGGGCCCTTCGATGGGTCCGTACCAAGGCGTTGACCCACAGCCCGGACACGTCGTCCTCAGGCATGCGGGACAAGTCCAGCCGCAAGGCCACTCCGGGCCTGTGCACGTGCTTGAGCAGCTCGTCGCGAACCTCGGGGACGTCCGACCAGGCGAACCGATGCGCTGTGACCACGACCTCGGCCGTGTCGAGGTCGATGCTCGTCGTGGTCGCCTCGGTGCCAACACCGCGGGTGCCGCGGGTGCCGGGCGAACGTGGATCAGTCACGTGTGTCCTCGCGCGAAACAGCCGTTCGTGTTGTCGAGGGACAGACCTGCAAGGCGCCCCGATTGATACGGCCCTCGGACGTGTTCGTGCGCCACAATCATTGGCAGACTGGGAATCTCCCGCTTCATCCGGAAGGGGGGTTGCATGGTCTGCCGCACGCGCCGCCGACAGCTGCGCATGCGACGCCGGCGGATGTTGAGGATCGTGCTCTACGAGCCGAGCCGTCTGCTGGCGAATGCACTGGCCTTCGAGCTCCGCGGTCGCGGGCACACCGTGCACGTGGCTCCGCAGCGCCCCGACCTCATCGAGCTTGCAGTCCGGCAGTTTCCGGACGTCGTGGTCGTCGGTGACTTCCTCGACGGTCATGAGGCCCGGCGGCTCGCGATCGAGGTCGCACACGGAGCGCGGGTGCCTGTGCTTGTGGTGGCGGACGACGTCGAGGTCGAGTCGAGCATCGAGTCCATCCGGGTGGTCGGCAGCGGTCGTCCGCTTCGGGCTGTGGTGCACGCCATCGAGGACCTCGGAAACGGCCTCCCGGTACGCGAGATCGACGTACAGGTCGCGCCACGGCGAAGTGGCAGCCCGGCACTGAGTCCACGCGAACGCGAGGTCATCAGCCTGTTGGTGGAGGGAAGGTCGACGGGCAGCATCGCCAGTGAGCTGAGGGTCTCGGCGAACACAGCACGCACCTACGTGCAGCGCGTTCTTCAAAAGCTCGGCGCCCACTCGCGAATCGAGGCAGTCTCAATATCGAGGGTCGCGCAGGCTGAGCGACGCCACGATCCACGTCGCGCACAGGGGCAGTGACATGTCTGGGAGCGAGGGGGGCAGGGTGGCAGCGATGCAGCAGCAGACTCCTGGCCTGAGCCTCTCGGGCAGGGACAATCCGCGCGTCCTCGTCGTGCACCAGAGGCTGTTGGTGGCACAGGTGCTGGCCCGGCGCCTCGCGCAGGAGCCGGACCTGGCGTCGGTAGACGGCAGCGACGACCTCGGGCAGGCCCTGCGCCGGGCAGCGTCCGTTGACCTCGTCCTTCTCGACTCCGGGGCGCGACTGTCCGATCGCTCGGGACTGCTCTCCGAGATCCTCGCCCTGCCGTTTCCCCCGCTGGTACTGGTCCTCGGTGAGGCGGGGGAAGATCCGGTTCCTGCGCTGCTGGCCGGAGCCCGCGGCTGGGTCCCGGTCGACGTCACTCCTGAGGACCTGGTCGACGCTCTGCGCGTCGTGTCCGGCGGTCACCTCTGGCTACCGCAGAACGTCTACGCCGACGTGGTCGAACGCCTGGTGCACACCAGAAACCGGCAAGGGCGACTCTCCACCTTGACCGCCCGCCAACTGCAGGTCCTGCAGTGTCTGGTGGACGGCGAGAGCATCCACGCCACCGCGATGTCGTTGTTCATGTCCGAGAACACCGTGCGTACGCATCGCACCCGGCTGTTCGCGAAGCTCGGGGTCCACTCGGCGCTGGAGGCAGTCGCCATCGCGAGAGATGCCGGCTTGTCACCGCGGTGAGGGCAATACAGGCCGGTGGCCGGCCGCGAAGGTTGCACGGTGATGGGCCGGTTCGGGACGTTCCGTGAGGCCCGGGCTAGCCATTTACCGCGGTCCCGACATCGCATAAATACGTACGTGGCGTCGTGCGATTGCCTATCCCTTAAGGGGAGCGGCTTTGCCAGGGTGAAGGTGAAAAGACAGAGCAGCCGGTGGCGGTCGTTGTCGTCGTGACTGACCCGTAGTGCTGATGTTTCGACTTGGTTGGAGGCCACATTGTGCGCCTGACCCCGGAACAGAGTGCAGAGCTGGTGATCGCCGCCTCGCAGGGCGACCGACGTGCATGGGAGGGGCTCGTCGAGGCGTATGCCGGGTTGGTGTGGGCGATCATCCGTAACCATCGCCTCGGCCCCAGTGACGCCTCCGACGTGTCGCAGACGACCTGGCTGAGGTTGGTGGAGAACATCGGTCGAATCCAGGACCCGTCGCGGGTAGGCGCCTGGCTTGCCACGACGACGCGTCGTGAGTGCCTGCGGGTCATCGGCCAGTCACGCCGAGTTGTCCTCTTGGCGAACGCCGAGGAGTACGACAGCGCCTCGCCGCACGTGCCCGGGGTCGATCACGCGCTGCTCGCCGCAGAGCGGGACGACGGGGTGAGGCGCGGCCTCGAGCAACTCTCGCCCCGCTGCCAGCAGCTGCTGCACCTGCTCATGCTCGATCCTCCTCCGTCGTATGAAGAGGTGTCGGCGGCCATGGCTATACCAATTGGAAGTATTGGTCCGACTCGGGGGCGGTGCCTCGCGCGGCTTCATGAAATACTCGCCGCGAGTGGTACTGCCGAGCCGGGCAGACGCTCCATGGATATGTGACCCCGAGGACACCGTGCTCCTCGGGTTGAACCCCAGGAGTCGGCCATCAACGAGGTGCCCCGCGACGTCATCGAGGCGGCTCTTTCCGCCTTCGATGCGCGGCATCCTGGCGTCAACGTGCTCGGGCTGGTCGATGACAGCCGTGAGTCGGGTGGCAACAGGACCCAGCCGGGCGAGTACGTGCTCCGTTTCGGCAACGGGGCGGAGACCGTGGTCGCGAAGGTGACACCGAAGGACGACCTGTTGCAGCTTGCCGTGTCGGTGGAGCCGTTCGAGGACCTGACGCTTGCGTTGGAGCAGTTCGTGCCGTCCCTGCGGCTGGTGCGTCGAGACGCGATGCCTGCCGTCTTCGAGGAGGTGCACCGCGGCTTCGTCAGCATCGTGGGCACCCGGCCGGGAGGGTCGTCACCTCAGTGGTGCACAGCCTGGATGCGGATCTGACGCGCCGGCTACCGAGGCGGAGGGGACGGCCTGCGGCCGGATGTCGTCGGCGGCTGGTCGGCGAGGGACTCCTTGATGCCCTCGAGGGCGATGGCGATCCGCTCGAAGATCTCGAAGTAGGGCGGGCTCTGCTCGGTGGCAGCGCTGCGTCTGTTGTAGCGCCGTCGCTCGCCGCTGCCGGACGGGGCATCAGGTGCAGTGGGGCGGTTCGGCGCCACGGGCCCTCCTGGCTCAGCCGTCACCCGAAGCGCGGCTTCGCGGCCTGAGGCGAGAGCCTCCGGCATCCACAGCAGAGGCTTGACGCTGCTCGCTGATACGTCGGAATACAGCCCCGTGGCGGGCGTATCAAGGCACCCCTGGGGGCTCTCTGGACGAGTGACCCGCCCGGGGTACCGCGTCGAACTCACGGTTCGCCTGACCCCTGACCGCCTCGTAGTGGACCGAGCACGGGAGCGCCCGCATGCTGATGGAACGAGCTGTCGGATCTGGGGCCGACGGGGTGCGGTGGTGGACGAGGAGATCCGTCGAGAACCCGTCGACAGCGCAGTCGAAGTGGCTGTTGAACTGGGCTCGGGTCTCGGCCGACCGGTGGCTGTTCCTGGTCGATGCGGTCATCGTCACCCTGGCCTACGCACTAGCGCTCCTGTTCCGTTTCGGCCTCGCCGTCCCCGGCAGCTACTGGAGTCGCTTCCCCGGTTTTCTGTTGCTTGCCCTGGTCGTGTACCTGGGACTGCATGCCGGGATGGCCTTGTACGGCGCGGTCTGGCTGCAGGCCGGACCCCTGGAGGCCTGGAAGCTGGTGGTGGCCTCGACCGCCGCTACCTCGGTCCTGCTGCTGGCGGCGGCGATCCCCACGGTTCGGCCCACACCGATGTCGGTGCCGTTGGTGGCGGGGGCTCTGGCTCTGCTGCTGTTCGGTGCCGCGCGCTTTGGCGCCCGGGTCCTGGCGGCCCGGCCGGGGGCCGCAACGGCAGCGCAGGGCGCGCGCGTGATCCTCGTCGGGCCTGTGGCCGCTGCTCGCGCCGTTGTCCAGCAGATGCGGGCCGAGACAGAGGCGGGTTACCTCCCCGTGGCCGTCGTCACCGACGAGGCACAGGCTTGGCGCCGTGAGCTGTCGGGGGTACCCGTGGTGGGGCCCCTCGACGACCTGGGCGTGGTGGCCGCGCGCTACCGCGCCGAGCAGGTCCTGTTCGTCTTCGGCTCCAGCGGACGCGACCAGATGGCGCGTGTCCTGCACCTGGTGAAGGACGTCGGCTTGCTGGCCAAGACCCTCCCCACGATCCACGAGACGATGGGTAGGCAGGCGCGGCTGCGCGACATTCGTGACCTGTCGGTCGCCGACCTGCTGGGTCGCGATCAGGTGCAGATCGACGTGGCGGCTGTGGGCCGGATCATCACCGGGCGGCGCGTGCTGATCACGGGGGCCGGTGGGTCGATCGGCAGTGAGATCGCAGCCCAGGTGTCGAGGTTCGAGCCCTCCCTACTCGTGCTGCTGGACCACGATGAGACGCACCTGCACGACGCCTTGAGCCGCGTGCAGGGTCCGGCGCGACCGGTGCTCGGTGACCTGCGAGAGGAGCCGTTCATCAATGCGCTGTTCGCCGAGACCATGCCGGACGTGGTGTTCCACGCCGCTGCGCACAAGCACGTGCCGGTCCTCGAGGCCTTCCCGTCCGAGGCGGTACGGACCAATGTCGTGGGCACCGAGATCCTCGTCCGGGCGGCGGTCAGGCACGGCACGGCGCGCTTTGTGGCCATCTCCACCGACAAGGCGGTCAGCCCCAGCGGCGTCATGGGCGCCAGCAAGCGGCTGGCGGAGCAGGTCGTGCACCACCTCAGGCCTGAGGGTCGCCGGTTCTGCTGCGTGCGGTTCGGCAACGTACTAGGCAGCCGCGGGAGCGTCGTACCGACGTTCGTCCGGCAGGTGCAGGAAGGCGGCCCGGTGACTGTCACGCACCCGGACATGACGCGCTTCTTCATGACAACGGGCGAGGCGGTCCAACTCGTCCTCCAGGCCGCGGCGACGGCCGAGGGCGGCGAGGTGTTCATGCTGGACATGGGTGAGCCGGTCCGCATCGTCGAGCTGGCGGAGCGCATCATCGCCCTGGCGGACCTGGGGCCAGGGCGCGAGATCGAGATCGTGTTCACCGGCCTGCGGCCGGGAGAGCGGCTGACCGAGAAGTTGCACAGCGACGTCGAGGCGGTGCTGCCCACCGCCCACCCGAAGATTCACTTGGTCGAGGGCCCGGCGCCACCAGCCGAGCTGCTGTTCGCGGGGATCGCTGAGCTGGCCGACCGCGCGGCAGTCCGGGACGAGGTCGCGACCCGAACCCTGCTCCTGGAGCTCGCGCAGATACCGGAGGTGCTGTGCATGGACGGAGAGAGCGTTCTGACCGCGCGGCAGCGCCAGAGGTTGCAAGCCGCGCCCGCCGGTTCGGCCGTGCGATGACCGATGTCGTCGACCTGCGTGACGGATGGCTCAGGCCGGCGCCACTGGATCCGGTGCCCTTTCACGTGGCCTCGATCGAGGAGGACGACATCGCGGCCGTCGTCGCGGTCCTGCGCAGCGGTTGGCTGACGACGGGCCCTGTCTGCCGGGCGTTCGAGGAGGCGTTCGCGCGGACGTTGGGAGACGGCGTGGAGGCCCTGGCCGTGAACTCCGGTACCTCCGCCTTGCACCTGGCGTTGGAGGCGCTTGGAGTGGGACCTGGGGACTACGTCCTCACGCCGTCGTACACCTTCACGGCTACCGCCGAGGTGGTCCGCTACCTCGGCGCCCACCCCCTCCTGGTCGACGTCGACGAGCGGACGGGCAACCTGACGCCGGAGACCGTGGAGCAGGCCTACGAGCGGCTGCCGCGTGGGGTGCGGTTCCGGGTCAAGGCCCTGATGCCGGTGCACTTCGCCGGCCTGCCGTGCGCAATGGAGCAGCTCACTGCCCTCGCCGACGGCGCAGGATGGGCTGTGGTGGACGATGCTGCGCACGCCCTGCCGGCGGCCCGCCAGGGCGTGCCTATCGGTGGCGGTGGGGATGCCACCGGGTTCAGCTTCTACGCGACGAAGCCGCTGTGCACCGGCGAGGGTGGGATGGTCGTCACGCGGCGCCCAGAGATCGCTGCCCGAATGCGCGTGATGCGGCTGCACGGCATCGACCACGACGCCTTCAACCGCTATGCGGAGCCCGACCAGTGGCGCTACGCCGTGGTCGCTCCGGGTTTCAAGTACAACCTGACCGACATCGCTGCGGCGCTGGGTCTGTCGCAGCTACGTCGCCTGCACGCACTGCGTGACCGACGGGCTGCTGTCGCCGCGACGTACAGCGCTGCCTTCGCCGGGATCGACGGTCTCGACGTGCCCCCGGACGCCCCGGCCGGCGACGAGCACGCCTGGCACCTCTACGCCCTGCGGGTGCTCGACGGGCCCAGGGTGCGCAACCGTCTCGTCCAGGAACTGGCACGGCTCGGAATCGGGACCAGCGTGCACTTCATCCCGTTGCACATGCAGCCCTACTACCGGGACACCTACGCCCTCGAGGAGCACGAGTGCCCCGCAGCGACCAGGTTGCACGGCCGTGAGCTCAGCCTGCCGCTCTTCCCGGACATGACGGCCGAGCAGGTCATGCGGGTGATCGAGGCGGTCCCCGCCGCACTGGCTCGGGCACGGGACTCGGTCGGGGTCTGAGGAGGACGCCGTGCCGCGCTGGGCCGAGTTCGTCGTGGCCGGCTTGGCATTGGTCGTACTGAGCCCGCTGCTGCTGCTGCTCTGGGTGACGGTGCTGGTCTGCTCAGGACCTCCCGCGCTCTACAAGCAGACCAGGGTGGGCCGGAACGGTCAGCCCTTCATCTTGCTGAAGTTCCGCACCATGTCGGTGGGGTCGGTGGGGACCGACCGAGCGCCCCGGCTGACGGTCGGGGTCGATCCGCGGGTGACGCGGGTCGGTGCGTTCCTGCGCCGCAGGCACCTCGATGAGCTGCCGCAGCTGGTCAACGTGCTGCGGGGCGAGATGTCCTTCGTGGGTGCCAGGCCCGAGGTGCCCGACTACGTGCTTCCGGACCTGGCCGACCAGGTGGAGGTGCTGCGGCACCGCCCCGGCGTGACCGATCCCGCGAGCCTGGCGTTCCGCAACGAGGCCGCGCTGCTGGCTGCTCAGCCGGACCCCGTCGCCTACTACCGCTCGACGTTGCTGCCGGCGAAGGTGCGCATCTCGGCGGACTACCTGCGCCGTCGGTCGGTCGGCTCCGATGTACGTGTCCTCGCCGACACGTTGCTTTGCCTGGTCGCCCCGTCGCACGGCGCGAGCGGGATCCTGCCGGCACGACGAAGGCCGCCGCCCCAAGAGGGGCCGCGGCCGTCGGTCTAGCTGGTGGTCAGGGACGGGATCGAACCGCCGACCCTGCGATTTTCAGTCGCATGCTCTACCAGCTGAGCTACCTGACCCTGGTGTTGTGGTGGTGCTGGTGGGACTAGCGACCCCGACGGGACTCGAACCCGCGACCTTCGCCGTGACAGGGCGACGCGCTAACCAACTGCGCTACGGGGCCTGGATGGTGCCCAAGCCTTGTTCCTGACGTGCAACCTGCAAAACGTGCCCCCAACGGGATTCGAACCCGCGTAGCCACCTTGAAAGGGTGGAGTCCTAGGCCGCTAGACGATGGGGACGGCGCCGCTGGCTGTCGGCGCGCCCACGCCGTTTGGCCGTCGGGGACCGCTGAAGCATAGCGGACCACCGGGGCGACGTGCGGGCTGAGGCGTCGGGGGTCCCTGTCGGCCGCCGTCACGGTGCGCCCGCCAGGACCAACCCACCCCATCCGGGCTTCCGGTACGACGAAGGCTCCCGCGTCGATCAGGCAGGGGCCTTCCGTCGTACCGGCTAGAGCAGTTCGAGGATGGTGGCGTTGGCCTGGCCACCGCCCTCGCACATGGTCTGCAGGCCGTAGCGGATGCCGTTGTCCTTCATGTGGTGCACGAGGGTGGTCATCAGCCGGGCACCGCTGCCGCCGAGCGGGTGGCCGAGGGCGATGGCTCCGCCGAGCGGGTTGAGAGCCTTCTCGTCTGCGCCGATGTCCTTGAGCCACGCGAGCGGCACCGACGCGAAGGCCTCGTTGACCTCGAAGGCGCCGATCTCGTCGATGCGCAGACCGCTCTTGGCAAGCGCCTTCTGCGTGGCGGGGATCGGCGCGGTGAGCATCGGCATCGGGGCGGCGCCGAGGACCACCGCGGTGTGGATGCGGGCGAGGGGGGTGAGGCCGTGCGATGCGGCGAACTCGCTGGTGGTGATGAGCAGAGCGGCCGAGCCGTCGGAGATCTGGGAGGAGTTGGCGGCCGTGATCTTGCCGTCCTCCGTGAACGCCGGCTTCAGAGCCCCCAGCTTCTCGAGGGTGCCACCGCGGCGGATGCCCTCGTCGAGGCTGATGAGGCCGTCGGCGGTGGGCACGGGGGTGATCTGCGCATCGAACGCCCCGGAGTCCTGCGCCGCGGCCGCGCGCTCGTGGGACAGCAGTGCGAACTCGTCGAGCTGCAGACGCGAGAGCCCCCACTGGTCGGCGATCTGCTCGGCGCCGATGCCCTGGTTCGGGAAGTCGCTGCCGTACCGGGCGACGTACTTCTCGCCGAGCGGGCTCGCCGTGAAGCTCGAACCCATCGGGGTGCGGCTCATCATCTCGACACCACCGGCGACCGCCAGGTCGTACTGGCCGGAGATCACGCCTGCGGCGGCGAAGTGGACCGCCTGCTGGGACGATCCGCACTGCCGGTCGACCGTGGTGCCCGGCACGGACTCCGGCCAGCCAGCGCTCAGGACCGCGGTGCGGGCGACGTCGAACGTCTGCTCGCCGATCTGCATCACGCAGCCCCAGACCACGTCGTCGATCAGCACCGGGTCGATGCCGGAGCGCTCGGCCAGTGCCTGCAGCACATGGGCGGAGATGTCCGCGGAATGGATACCCGACAGGCCCCCGTTGCGCTTGCCGACGGGAGTACGGACCGCTTCGACGATGACGGCGTCGCGCACGAGGGCTCCTAGGGGGTGTAGGCGTCGAGGGGTCGACGCTTCCCCATTGTGAACCACGGTTAGCAGAAGCGCTGCGCGGGGTCAGCCCTTGACGACGAGCGTGCCGTGCATCCTCGGGTGGTAGGCGCAGGTGAAGGTGTAGGTGCCGGCCTTGTCGGGCGCCGTGAAGGTGACGGTCTGGCCGTTGTCGACGTTGCCCGACGAGAACAGTCCCTTCACGTCCGACGTCACGGTGTGTGCGGCGGAGTCGGAGTTGGTGACGGGGATCTTCGCCCCGGGCGCAACCGTGAGCGGCTTCGGGTCGTACGCGAAGCCCGCGATCTTCAGGGCCCCGGCGGCGCTGGTGGCAGGCGGCGTGCTGCTGGTGGTCGTTGTGGGCGTGGAGCTCTTGCTGCTGGTCCCACACCCAGCAGCCAGCAGCAGGACCACCACGACGGGAAAGTTCGTAGGCACGACTGACGCCTCCAGGGTCACGACCGAGCCACTACCCTCGCGCTGGCGAGGCGGGCGCACCATAGGACCTCGGTCTTACGACCAGTGCTCAGACGAGCCCGTGCCGCTGGGCCCACAAGGCGGCCGAGGTGCGGTCGGACACCCCCAGCACCGTGAAGACGCGAGTCAGGTGCGCCTTCACGGTCTTCTCGCTGATGGTCAGGCGGCGGGCGATGCTCTTGTTGGGGAGGCCGACCGCGACCAGCGACAGGACCTCGCGCTCGCGGGCCGTCAGCGCGTCCACGCTCGCGTGGCCTGCCGGCCGGTTGCCCGGTAACAGGGCACGGGCGGCCTTCGGTGACAGCGGAACCCCGCCGATGGCTGCGTCCCGCAGCGCTTTGATGAGGTCCTCGGGTTCGGCGTCCTTGAGCAGGTAGCCGACCGCGCCGGCTTCGAGGGCGGCCAGGATGCGGGCGTTCTCGCTGAAGGACGTGAGCATGATGACCTTCGTCTGGGGCCGCACGGCCAGGACCGCCCGGGTCGCCTCGACCCCGTCCAGGACCGGCATGGACAGGTCCATCAGCACGATGTCGGGTTCGAGGTCGGTGACCGCGCAAGCAGCCAGGCTGCCGTCCGCGACGGCCGCGACGACCTCGATGCCGTCCGCAGCACCGAGCAGGTCGCTCAACCCACGGCGCACCAGTGCGTGGTCGTCGACGACGAGCACGCGGATCACAGCGAAGCCTCCGGCACGGGAGTGGGCGCGACGGCCACCCTCGACGCGTTCTCGGCGGCCACCGGTAGTCGCAGGACGAGCTCGGTGCCCTGGCCGGGTGTCGCCTCGACGGTCAAGGTGCCGCGATGGGAGGTGACCAGGGCATTGAGCAGCTCGAGGCCGACGCTGCCGCGGCGGCGGGCGGAGCCCTCGGTGGCGTCGAACCCCCGGCCGTCGTCGCGGACCCGCAGCACGAGCAGCTCCTCGCGCCGATCCGAACCACCTGTGCCGCTGCGGGCGACGCTGAGGGTCGCGGTCCCGGCGTCGGCGTGCCGGACGATGTTGCGAACGGCCTCCTGCGCGGCCCGGTACACAAGGGTCTCGGTGCTCTGGTCGAGACCTTCCGTGCCGTTCACGTCGACGGTGACGCTCAGACCGCGGACCTCGAGGGTGGCGACCAGGTCGACGAGCGCCGCGGCCAGGCCCTGGGCGTGCAGCGCGGGCGGGGTGATGGTCACCACGAGGCTGCGCAGCTCCCGGACCCAGCGGCGCAGGTCCGCAGCGGTCACTGCCATGGTGTCGGCGCCGGTGGGGTCGAAGCGGCGGGCGCGCTCGGCACCGGCCGCGAGGGAGAACGACGCCCCTGCCAGTCCCTGCACGACACCGTCGTGCAGGTCGGCGGCGATCGTCACCCGCTCCCGGTCCGAGGCGGCGAGCGAGGCGAGCAGCAAGGCCTCGCGCTCGTCCTGGCTGCGCTTGAGTCGCCGGGCCATCCGGTACGCAAGTGGTGCCTGGACCAGGTAGAGCAGCACGAGCCCGCTCAGCAGCACCGGCAGGCTCGTCCCCAGCATTCGTCGGCTGGCGTCGGTGATGACCTGGTAGGGCTGGTAGGTCTCGAACAGCAGCCGGGTGCCGGTGGGTGTCTTCACACCGAGGTACACCTGCAGCAGCTTGCCGAAGCTTCGCTCGTCGCGGTTCTCGGCGCCGCTCAGGTCCGTGACCTCGGCCGTGGTGCGGCCGGACCTGAGAGCCGTCAGCTCGTCGGCTCCCAGGGAGAAGCGCAGCCCGACGAGCGCGGCGTCATCGGAGTAGACGATGCGTCCGGTCGCGTCCCAGATCTTGACGCGCACGATGTGGCTTCCCAGCACCCGGTCGCGAATCACCCGGTCCAGTTCCTCGTACGCGGCTCCCGGCACGAGGGCCTCGTCCCGCAGGACCGGCCCGACGACGTCGGCCGCCTCGAGGTTCGTGACGGTGCGGGCGTCGCGTATCGCCTCGGCGGTGGCGCTGCGGCGCTCCGCCAGGGCGAGCATGACTCCGACGGTCGTGAGAACGATCAAGCCGGCGAGCAGGAACGTCGCGACGGCTTTGGGCACAGAGACCGGTCGTAGCCGCTCGGTGCCTGCGAGCGCCTGCGATCGCTCCGTCACCGCTCGCCCCTTCGGCTGGGTCGTCCTCGGACTGCCGGCTCATTGTCGCCCACCGGGCGGCCGGCGCAGGCAGTTGGGGGGAACTGCCTGCGCCGGCCGGGTATGAGGTGTCCGCTCATCCCTTGAACGTGCCGCTGCCGCTGTTGTCACCTCCGGAGCTCCGACTGCCGTTGTCCGCCGTCGCGGAGGCCCTGCTCGTCGCATCGCCACGGCCACCGCGGCCGGAGTTCGCGCCACGGTCCTCGGTCGGTTCGGGGGTGGCGTCGTCCTCGTGGTCGGCGTCCGGTGACGGGGTGGCGTGACCGCTGGGTTGCGGTCCGCCGGGTTGCGGAGTGAGGGGTTGCGGAGTGAGGGGAGTGCGGAGGGTCGGAGTGGTGGGAACACGTGGTCCCTGGGTGGCCGGGTCGACAGCCTCCGGCGTGACGGTCGGCCGACCAACCGGAGTGAGGCCCTTGCGGTTGTCGTCGATCGGCTGCGAGTTGCCCGACTCGGCACCACCCTTGTCGACCTGGGAGCCCATGATCGCGTAGGCCGCGGCCCCACTGCCGCCGGTCGCGACCAGCGCGGCGCCGACAAGCACGGGGAGCCGGTGGCGACGATCGAGTCGCATCACGTTTGCTCCCTTCACCGTCGCGGCTGCCTGTCCACCATGGGTGAACAGAGGTCTGCAGCCCAAGGGGACTCAGGACCTAGGACCACCCCGGACGGGTCCGATCGAGTCATCAGGTTCAGCACTGACTCAGCCGATGGAGAAGGCAGGTGCACCGGCCCCACCCATCAGGAGCTCTCGTTGACCGCCCGTCCCCTCGCCGCTGCGCTCACCCTGGTCGCGACGGCCCTCACCAGCCTGCTCGTGAACACCGCCGCGAGTGCCTCCCCCCGTCCGGTCGCCGGAAGCAGCGTGTACGGCGGTGACATCTCCTGGCCGAACTGTCCCAAGGGCCTGGGCATCCCGCAGCGACGCTCCCAGGGCCAGCCGATGCCTGTGGCCGCCGCGAAGTTCGTCGTCCTGGGCCTGACGAACGGCCCGGCCTTCTACCCCAATCCCTGCCTGGCGAGCCAGGTCGCCTGGGCCAAGGCCCGCCACCTGTGGACCGGGGCCTACAACATCACCACCTACCCGACCAGCGCTCAACTGGCGAGGTACGGCGGCACCGGCGCGATGGTGTCCCGCCTCCGGCGGGTGGGTGTGGCCGCCGCCGCGTTCAACCTGGACACCATGCGCAAGGCCGGCCTGCGCGTACCCATGATCTGGGTCGACGTCGAGCACGTGAACGGCTGGTCCTGGTCGGCCAGACCGAGCTACAACAACGCCTTCCTGGACGGGATGTTCGCCCGTTACGCGGCGGCCGGGATCCGCACGGGCGTCTACTCCTACAGCTACGGCTGGAGGGAGATCACCGGCGGCCGATCCCTGCCGCGCACGCCGGTCTGGGCCACGAGTGGCAGCAACACCCGCAGCGCAGCGGTCGCTCGCTGCGCTGCACGCAGCTTCAGCAGCGGCCCGACGATGCTGGCCCAGTGGAGCGACGGCAGGCGCGACTACGACATCACCTGCCCCGGCGTCACGGGCACCGCTGGTCACCCGAACGTGCTGACACGCCACCAGAGCACGCGGCTGGCGCAGGGCACGAAGGGCGCGGCCGTCACCGCGCTGCAGCACCGCCTCGGTGCCACAGCCGACGGCTGGTTCGGGCCTAGGACGCGCGCCAAGGTGGTCGCGTTCCAGCGCAGCCATACGCTCCCGGCCAACGGCATCGTCGACCGGTCGGTGTGGCGAGCTCTGGGCGCCGGCACGACCACTCCGGGCCACCCAAGCAAGATGCCGGCACTGTTCGCCTCGACCTGACGCGCGCCCTCAGCCGCTTTCGTGCGGGCGCCGGCGGGCCCGCGCTCGGCGCAAGACTGCCTGGCTGAACGGAGTGATCACGATTCCGCTGGCGGCGCGCTGTGCGCGGAGCACGCGCCGCATGTGGAGCAACCGCCACAGTCCGAACACCCACAGCGGGTACTGCACGCACATCGCGACCTTGAACGCCTGCAACGTGTAGGAGGCCGGGCCGCCGGTGCTCAAGAGGTCGAGGACGGCACCGATGAGCAGGATCGTGGTGAGCGTGGCGAGGAAGCCACCGATGTTCACGATGCCGCTGGCGCTGCCGAGGCGGGCCTCGGGGTTCTCGGTGCGGGCGTAGTCGAGACCGACCATCGCTCCTGGTCCGTTCGTCGACAGCACCAGGATCAGCACCACGAGCAGCCACAGCGGAGCCCGTCCCGGCCAGGCGAGCACCACGGTCCACGCCAAGGCGCTGGAGGTCACCGCGGTGATGGGCAAGACGGATCGACGGTGCGGGAACATCGCGACAAGGCGTCCGAGCACGGGGCCGACGACCATGCCGCAGAGCACGAGCAAGGAGAGCAGAGCGGCCGCTGTCCCGGGGCGGAGGCCCTCGCCGGCCACGAGGAACGGGTAGCCCCAGAGAAGGGCGAACGCGCTGGCGGAGAACTGGGTGGTGAAGTGCGTCCACAGCCCGAGTCGGGTACCGGGCTCGCGCCACGCGTGCCTGACGCTGTCGCGTAGGGCGTCGAGGGAGACCTGCCCCTCCGGGATCGTCGCGCCGTGGGGCCGGTCACGCAGGAGCAGCGCCACGGCCGCCGTGACCGCGAGCCCCACCGTGGCGGCGACCTCGAACGACCGCGTCCACCCGACCTGACGCAGCAGGGCGACGAGCGGGTAGGCGGCGGTGACCTGCCCGAGCTGGCCGATGAGCGCTGTGAGCTGAGCCATCACCGGCACCTGCCGGGACGGGAACCAGATCGAGAGCAGTCGCAGCACGCTGATGAACGTCATCGCGTCGCCGGCACCGACGAGCACCCGGGCCAGCACGGCCAGCGGCACGGTGTGCGCGACAGCGAGCGCGTACTGGCCGGCGGCCATGACGAGCCCGCCGACCACCAGGAGTCGCTTGCTGCCGAAACGGTCGAGCAGCATCCCAACCGGGATCTGCATGGCGGCATACACCGCCAGCTGCAGCACGCTGAACAGGCTGAGTACGGCGGCGCCGGCACCGTAGCGGTGCTGGGCGGTGAGACCTGTGACGCCGAGGGAGGCGCGGTGGAAGACCGCCACGCAGTACGCCAGCACTGCCAGTGACCACATCGTCCAGGCCTGCGCTGAGGCGCGGTCACGGGGCCGCTCGGCGGGGCGGGGCCGGAGGTTCGTCGTCACAAGACGCTCATCGTCCCAGGCGTCCACTCGGCGCCGAAGGGGGGTAACGCCCCGTTGGGCTGCTTGGACGGACCCCTTGCGCCCTCTTCAGGGCATGTCGGTCAGAGCAGGACTGCGCTCTCGCGTAGAACCCGTTCGGTGAAGCCGTCCACCACCGGCCACAGCTGAGCGGCGACGGCCTCGTCGAGCCGCGGTCCGTCCGGCGCGAACGTCACGGCCTTGTCGAGGACGAACCAGCCCTGCGCCACGTGCTCGGCGCCCAGGGACACGAGCACGGGCCGGAGGGCGTAATCGATGGCGAGCACGTGCGCGGGCGTGCCGCCGGTCGCGAGCGGCAGCACTGAGGTGCCGCGCAGCGCGTACTGCGGGAGCAGGTCGAGGAACGCTTTGAGCAGTCCGGTGTAGGACGCCTTGTAGATCGGCGAGCCGACGACCAGGGCGTCGGCGGTCTGCAGGAGAGCCGCTGCCTCCGCGATGGCCGGGTCCGAGGCGTCCCCGCTCAGCAGTGCGGCTGGGGGAAGATCACGTACCTCGAGCAGATCGACCTCGGTGTCGTCGGACCGGATGCGGTCGGCGACGAGGTGTAGCAGGGCAGTTGTGCGCGAGGTCGCGGACGGGCTGCCGGACAGGAGCAGGACGCTGGGCACGGAGTTCTCCTGGAACTAGGAGGTGGGCAAGGGCGAGTAGACGGTGGCGTCCCCGGTGCGCGGGGTGCAGCGGCGGCCAAGACGTGTCACGGTAACCGCTGGCGGAGGGGGCAGAGGGCCGCGAAGGCCTGGGGCTCCTCAGGGAGGGTTCCTCAGGCGGTGTCCGCCAGGCAGCCGTGCAGGATGCCTTCGTGGGCCGGCCCGCGTCGGGCTGTCCTGCGTCGGGCTGGGCGTCAGTGGGTGCGACAGCGTGCGCCAGCCATGAGGACAAGGATCAGATGGCGTTGCTGGGCACCGATGCGGCTGCTGAGCATGTCGGAAGACTGATGGGCCGACCAGAGATTGTCAACTGATCCAGTAGGAAATGTGGTGCGTCGCACATGCCGCGTCCCAGCGAGGCCGCCCTTTGGGGTGGGGACGCTCAGGCTCGCGATCCTCCGCGCATGCCGACAGACCCCGGCAGGGGGTCTCACCGGCTGGTCAGCTTGGTGCTCAGGACATCTGCGCCACCGAGAGGAGTGACTCCCATCGAGCCGATGTCTGAGCGGGCCAGCGCCGCGCCCAGTTCGAGCTTGGCTGCGCCTTGCGCATCGGGCCGGAAGCTCCCGGCGGACACCCGCTGACCATCGGGTCGGGCAAGCCAGGCGCCATAGGTCAGGTGGGGATCCAGTCCGCGAACCTCGAGGCTGATGGCTGTGCCCCAGCTGCGTCCGTCGAGCACGACGCGGCCCGATGCCCCGGAGGTGCCCGCGAGCCGCAGGGTCTGACCGGCGGACTCCTGCCGGCCGAATCCGATCACAAACGTGGACAGACCGAGGGCGACCGCGACGACCAGCGCGGCGGCGGCGAGAGCAACCCGCCGTCGTACCGATGTTGCCTGCCGGCGCTGGTTGACGGTGCCGAGCACCCGATCGAAGGAAGGCGCCGGCAAGCTCGGTGCGTGCCCCTGATAGGGAACAGCGACGGCCAACGCGGCAACGGTCGGCCGAAGCAGCGAGACCTCCTCGCTACACGTAGGACACTCGGCGAGCGCCGCCGCGACCCGTTCCGCCTCGTCGGCGGTCAGGTGGTCGAGCAGGTAGGGCCCGAGATCCTCAGGACCGACGCCGCACCGGTGTGTCATCCCTCCCACCCCATCTCCTGCAGCGCGAGTCGCAGGGCTCGCAGGCCGTAGAACGCGCGGCTGCGGGCGGTCCCCTCCGGAATCCCGAGGTCGGCGGCCACATCGGCGTACGGGCGCCCTCGGTAGAACGTCTCGACGAGCACGGTGCGGTGGTCCGCCCGGATGCGCCGAAGGGCCTCTTCGATCAGCCACACATCGAGTGAACGGTCGAAGACATCGACCTCGGGGGACTCGATCTCCTCCTGCTTGCCAGGCAGGGCGCGAGTGGCACGGGCGCGCACCTCGTCGACGACGACATGACGCAGGATCGCGAACAGCCACGACCGCACGGGACGGGTCCGGTCGTAGCGGGCGGCGGCCCGCCACGCCCGCAGGAACGTCTCCTGAACCGCCTCCTCGGCGGCCGCCACATCGCCAAGCGCGTGGTAGGCGTAGCCAAAGAGCTCGCCGGAGTGGGCTTCCCAGGCCACGCGCAGCCCGCTGTCGCCGGAGAGGTCTGGGCCTCTCACCGGGGTCCGCTCGTCGCGACGCAGCACCGCTCACCGCCCACGTCGACGGTGCCTGAGCAAGCCACGGTTGTCCAGGTGATGCGCGTTTTCCGGTACTGCGCCCGAAGGGTCCGGAGAATTCCCCACGGCACGTTTGAACGTGGATGCCGCAGCATCCGTATCCCAGGCGGACAGATGTCCCGCGGACCTCCGCAGGGCGACGTCCCAACCGAAGGAGCAGATCGTGCGAACCAGTCGAAGGAAGTTTGTCCTCGTCGCAGTAGGCACCCTCGCGTTCTCCACGTTCTCGGGACTCTCGGCATCAACTGCTTCGGCCGACGGCCGACACGGAAACCTCCTCAAGGAAGACCTCGTCGGCAGCAACCCTGCTCCGGCCAGCCCCGTCATCGCCGGCATCCAGCCCGGCGGTGCGCCCTGGGTCAACGGCGAGAGCACCGTGCGCGTGCGCTCGGACGGACGGATCAAGGTGCGCATCCGTGGCCTGGTCATCCCGATCGCGCCTTTTAACGGCACGAACCCTGTCACCTCGGCCGTTGCCACGTTGGTGTGCAGTGACGTGGTTGCCGACTCGACCGAGCCGTTCGCCCTCGATGCCGCAGGCAACGGTCGCACCAGGGACGTCGTCACTGTGCCGTCGGGATGCCACGACCCGGTGGTGCTCATCCAGCCGGCCGGGAACCGCGCTGTCTACATCGCATCCACGACGGACGACGACGAGGACGATGACTGAGGTACCCGGAGGGCGATCCGCTCAAGATGCCCATCGACGGCCCCGATGTATTCGTGCATGGGGCAAACGCGGCTAGGTCGGACATCACGCGTCACGAGCGCGCTGGGGGTGCTGGTCGTCCTGGCCACCTTGGTCACCGCAAGCCAGCTGACGCCCGCGACGGCGAGCACCGCCTGGCCGGTCATCTCGGCCTCGGACCCGACCTACCCGCAGAAGGTCGATTTCGCCACCGCGTGCAAGTTGTCGAACGCTGGTGCCTTTGACCCGATTGTCTTCCCTGGCGTTCCCGGTGGCCACCGCCACACCTTCTCGGGTGCCACCTCGATCAACCCGAACTCGACTGCCGACTCGCTGCTCGCGGGAGGCACGAACTGCAAGGACAGCCTCGACAAGTCGTCGTACTGGATGCCGAGTCTCTACAAGGTCACCAGCACGGGCGTCACCACTTTGGTCGAGCCGTATGAGGCGCGGGCGTACTACCGGGCTGGGACCACAAACGGCGCCAGCCTGGCCGAGGTCCCGTTCGGACTGCAGATGATCGCCGGCAGCAGTACGGCGACCACCGTGCAGTCGGCTGGGGTTGCCGGCTTCCAGTGCCGCAACCTCGCCGAGGGCAACGTCGTGCCCAAGCAGGCCCTGCCGCCTGTCTGCCCGACTGGGACGTTCCTCGAGTCCAGTGTCGTGTTCCCCAACTGCTGGGACGGCAAGAACCTCGACAGCGCCGACCACAAGTCGCACATGTCCTACGCCTCCGCAAGCAAACCCTGCGATCTCGCGCACCCGGTCCGGTTGCCTGCGTTGACGTACGCGGCCAGGTATCCGGTGGACGCTTTCAACGGCGGAAAGGCCGTGATCGCGGCAGCACCGGGCGCGACGATGACCCAGCTGAACCTGCACGCCGACTTCATCAACGCGTGGACGCCCAAGGAAATGACGTACCTGACGCGGAACTGCCTTCGGGCCTCGGTGGCGTGCGCGACCATCACGGACACCCGTCGGCCGCCCGTCGCCTGACGACCGCCAGTCGCCGCAGGCCGTCCCTGCAGGGGACATGCGCGGCCACATGGAGCACCATCGGCCGGGTGAGCACCTCTCAGAGTGGGATCTTCGCCCTCGGAACCGCTTCGCACGCCTACCTCGAGTTTGATCTGCTCAGCGGCCAGGACGGACTCGCCCTCGTCCGAGCGATCGCAGCGCTGCGCGAGCCCAGAACGACGATGGGTGGGGTGAACCTCGTCGTCGGCTTTCGGCCCGAGCTGTGGGGACAGGTTGCGGATGACGGCCCGGCCGACGTCGCGGGCTTCAACGAGGACCTGATCGGCAGGGACGGTTTCGTGATGCCGGCCACCCAGCACGACGCCGTGCTGTGGCTCTCCGGCAGCGCCTACGACGTGATCTTCGACATGGCGTACGAGGCGATTGCCGAGCTGGACGGCCTCGGGTCAGTGGCCGAGGAGACCTCGAGCTGGCCCTACCGCCACGATCGGGACCTGACCGGGTTCATCGACGGCAGCGAGAACCCCAGCCTGATCGATGCGCCGGACGTCGCCCTCATCCCCGAGGGGAGCCCAGGGGCGGGAGGGTCGATCCTGCTCCTGCAGAAGTGGGTCCACGACGCGGTCGCATGGGGGTCGCTGCCGGACTCTCGCCAGCAGGAGGTAATTGGGCGGACCAAGCTCGACAGCGTCGAGCTCGAGGACAAGGCACCCGAGTCCCACGTGGCGCGCACGGACCAAGAGCGGTTTGGCAAGATCTTCCGCCGCAACATGCCCTACGGCACCGTGATGGACCACGGCACGATGTTCGTGGGCTTCAGCGCCGAGCAGCGGCGGCTCGCCGCCATGCTCCAGAGCATGGCTGGAGTGACCGATGGCGTCCGCGATGCGCTCACGCGTTGCACGCGCGCTCTCACCGGCGCGTACTACTTCGTCCCCTCGACAGAGAGCCTGCGGCGCATCGACTCCCCAGCCGGGTGAACGCGGCGGTCCGAGCTGAGGCGCCCTGCCAGGGCGTTCGGCCGGTGAAGGCGAACAGGGGCGCCTGTTCATCAGCTCCCGCCGCGACCACGACCCCCGAAGCGCTTCGTGACGCCCGCGAGGCGCAGGTCCGGGCAAGGCTTCACGCCATGGTCACTGGCCTGCGGCTGCCCCAGGTGGTCGGCTGCGCCCGCTGACCGCCGTACCCGGTCGGTCGGTGCGCAGATGCACGCGAGCTGCGGCGTGTCGCACACCGATGCACGAGACCTGCGCTCGCCGCGGGCAGCTCTCGTGCATCCGTGCACCGGTCTCCTAGGCGGCGGACAAGGTCGCGGGAAACCCAGCCCTCACAGGGAGCCGGTCGATCCCCACCGTTGGCGGCCACGCCCACGGCGCGCTCGGTGAAGGCGGCGGCGAGCTTCGCCCGGCCTGCCTCCCCAGGGGTCGCTGTCAGTCGAGGTACATCCGCCACCTGGTTGCTGGCACACTGTGCTCGGGCCGTCAGGTTCTCCCCACCGAAGCCCTGAAAGTTCCTGACGTCCCGGGCTGCTAGCTCAATTGGCAGAGCAGCGGACTTTTAATCCGCGGGTTCAGGGTTCGATCCCCTGGCGGCCCACCCCACCTGACCTGGTCTTTCTCTCCGCGGAGGGAAAGCCCAGAGTAGTTTTCGGGGCCGCTCGTACGCACCTCGTACACAAGACCCTTAGAGATGGCATCCTCGGCCGCCGGCGACGCCCCCCTGAGGGCGCGCGGAACGATGGCGGCCGCGGCCTCCGCTGCCTGCCGGCCGACCCCCTCGAGCAGGTGGCTGTACGTGTCGTTCGTGATCGCGATCGAGCTGTGCCCCATGCGCTTGCTGACGACTGCGATCGGGACCCCAGCGGCCAGCTGGAGTGATGCCGAGCCGTGCCGCAGGTCGTGGAGGCGCTTCCGGGACAGGCCTGCCTGCTCGGCGAGCTCCTGCATGTGCCGCGTGACGTGCTCGGGCCGGTAGGCGGTCCCGTCCTCCCGGGTGAACACCAGCCCCGTGTCGGCCCAGGCGGTGCCGGCGATCGCGCGCTCGGCGTCCTGGCGCAGCTGGTGCTCGAGGAGGGTCCCGATGGTGTGGCCGTCGATGTCGACGCGCCGGTCCTCGCCGCTCGCGGTCTTCGGCTTCGTGACCATCAGTTGGCCGCCGACGTCGACGATCTGCTGCCGGACGGTGATGATCCCGGTGCTGAGGTCGACGTCCTGCCAGCGGAGCCCGACGGCCTCGCCGCGGCGGAGGCCTGCGAAGGCCATCACTTCGAACATGGCGCCCAGTCGGTCGGTGGCGGCGAAGTCGAGGAATCGCCCGAGCTCAGCGGGCTGCCAGGGGCTCACCTTGGGCCGTGACACCTTCGGCAGGTCGACGTGTACGGCGGGGTTGTACGGGATGGTGCGCCGCTTCACGGCGCTGTTGAGCGCGCTGCTCAGGGTCGCGTGGATGCGCCGGATCGTCGCCGGCCCGACCTCCTGCTTCTTGGCCTTCTTGCGGGCGGCGTTGCCGGCGCGGATGGCGGCGTACATGGCTGCTATGTGCTCGGCGCGGAGCTCGATGAGGAGCCGGTCACCGAGCATCGGGACGAAGTACAGGTCGAGGTGCGCTCGGTAGGATCGGGCTGTCGCCGGAGCGAGGGCGCCCGACTCGACCTTCTCGGCCAGCCACGCCTCGAGGTACTGCGCCACGGTCAGGCGGCTCAGACCGAACGTCGCGCCGTCAGCCTTGGACGCGCGGACGCGGTCGAGCGCTTCCTGTGCCTCGCGCTTGGTCCGGAATCCGCTCTTGTACATCGGCCGGCGCTTCTGGTAGATCCCGTTCGCGTCAGGGCCCGGGCCGAGGTCGACCCGGTATAGCCATGTGCCGTGCCCGGACTTCGACAGGTCGGGACACCGGTCGCCGAGCTCGCGGCCGTCTGCGCCGATGCACCCACAGCGCTTCCTGACCTGCCGGGTTCCCCTCTTGGCGATCACGGCTTCCTCTTTCTGGTGGCGGGTGGCTCTTCGAGTGACTTCAGGACTGCGAGAGCTCGCGGCGTAAGCACGCCCTCGGCTGCGCCGGGCCGAGACGTCAGGAACTCTTTGGAGCGTGCGCGACTGAGGACGTCGCGGATCTGGGTGGGCTTGCGGCCGGACTCGTCGGCCATCGTCTGCAGGGGCCTCTTGTCCCCGGCGTTCAGCAGCTCGACGTAGCGCGCAGCTGTCACGACGTAGTAGCTGTCAGGCCGTCCGGCCCGGCCCGGGCGCTCGGGAGCGTCGCGCAACGCCCTGCCCCATGCCGTTCCCACAGTCCTCCCGGCGTTCCAGTCACCCGGCTCGGGTGACCAGTCCTTGTGCTTGCGGAGGAAGTCCTGGGCGCGTTCACGCAACTGGACGACCGGGACGTCCCGCAGTCGGCTGGTCGTTACGCCGCCCTCCGTGACTCCGTGAAGGCCTCTGGTGGACTGGGACCACTGGCCGGGCGCGAGGGCTGGGTGCGCATCCCGAGGGTCGACGAGGTGACCCGTGGGGAGGTGCCCTTCCACTGCCCAGAGCCGATCGCCCCCCGGGAAGACCTTGATCTCGGCGAGAACGAGCCGCTGCTCGCGGAGTAAGAAGAGTGCTGAGACGCGCCACGTCCCGTCGCCTGGTAGCGGACCCTCCACCAAGATCTCCGGAGGGTCCGCGTTGTTGTGCGCCGTCACCCAACCGAGCAGGTCTCGCCGAAGATCCTTCTTTCGGGAGGTCATGCCGAGAAGTTACCCACCCCGTTCCATTACGTCAACGGGTTGTCTGGAAAAGACAACGGTCATTCGGGCTACTCAATGGCCGATGGTGTGAACGAACCTGTGTCTATTCCGAGACAAGGAGTCACCACGAATGCCGACACTGATCGAGATCGCGACGGCGACAAGGGATCTGCCGCCGCCTCCTCTCCGGCGGCACTGGCGGGTACAGGCCGGAGCTTCGCAGGACCAGGTCGCCGAGCAACTTCAGGTCACACGGGCGGCCGTGTCGCGTTGGGAGAAGGGAACCCGCTCCCCGCGAGGCGAACACCTCGTGGCCTATGCAGCCCTGCTCGCACAGCTGCGCGAGATCGCCGCGAGCGGATGACCACCGCCCCGCCCTTGGCCGACGTGCGTGCGCTGCCATCCGTTCTGGGACTCAGGGAGGCAGGGCGGCTGATCGGCGTCGGGGAGGCCACCATCTACACGATGGCGGCGAACAACGACCTGCCGTTCCCCGCCTTCCGCGTCGGCCGACAGTGGCGCGTACCGACTGCCGGCGTCCTCGCTCTGCTTGGGATCGAGGCTTGACCGCGGGTGTTGAACTCCACGCCCGTGGGGCGCTTCGACTGGGAGCGCGCTGTCCGCGGCAGCAACCTGCCCTGGTCGACGAAGGGGGTGCTGCTGCTACTCGCCACGTTCCTCGACGCAGACACCGGAAGGACCTTCGTGGGCGTCGAAACGCTGGCGGCGTGCTTCGCCCCGCCGACCCTCACTTCGACGGGACGAACCGGAGGTCGATCCGCCGTCCTTCGACACCTCAAGGTCGCCGAGAACGCCGGATGGCTCGTGGCGCAGCGCCAAGCGGGAAAGCGAACGACACGACTAGTCCAGATCCCGGAGACCAGTCCCAGCAGCGGGACCGGTCCTCACGGTGACCAGTCCCAGCAGCAGGACCACACCCGTCCCAGCAGCAGGACCACACCCGTCCCCGCAGCGGGACGGGACCAGTCCCAGCAGCAGGACCCGATCAAGCAGTTGTCATCCAGGGACCAAGCAGCAGTCACAGTGCGCGAGGAGTCAGCGGTGATCGTCGAACCCGAAGACCGCCAACCTGGCGGCGACGACAACCTCGTCGACGCCTGCCACGCCGCCGGCGCAGGTTGGAACGCCGGCGAGATCGCCAGCGCCCGTCGACTTCTCGTCGGTGCCTACGGCGGCGACGCACGTGCACAAGGCGCCGCCAACGCAGCCCTCAAAGCACTCGCCCGCCGAGCAGACAGCGTCCGCAACCTCGGCGGCCTGCTCCACAAGCTCGAGCGCGACGGCGATCTCGACACCCTTCGCGTTTCAGACCCGTCGTCCAAACGCTCCAACGGATCGGCCGAGGCGCAGCGGAAGGCCGACAGCAACGCCAGCCGACTCGAGCAGCACACCCTCGGGACAGCCGCACGCCGTGCCGCCTTCGCCGTTCTGGCCCCGGAGTACCGCACGAACACGGCGCGCGTCGACCGCGAGGCGCTGCAGCTCATCGAGGACCCCGAGTGGCTCGCCGAGCAAGCACCACTCGGACAGGCCCAGTGAACTACGACGAGATCCTGATCAGCGCCCTCAGCGGTCGCTACCCCACGACGCAGGACATCGCTCGCCTCGAGACGCCGCCCGGGCAGAGCCGCAACACCTTCGAGACCAGCCTGCTCAGCGCCCTGAGCCGGATCTTCTCGGCCACGACCCCCCACGCCGCCCGCAACTACGCGACGCAGGCAGCCACCCGGCATCGCACCGCCTGGGGCGCAGACGGACCACCACGCCCCAGCACCCGAGAGGACCACCAGCCATGACCAGCGTCCCGACCCAGTGCACAGCGCAAGGCCCCAGACGACGACGGTGCGGACACATCGCTCTCGTCGAAGGACTCTGCCTCCGCCACGCCACCCGAGCAGGAATCCAACCCGCCCGACCCATCGAACCGCCCCCAAACCCGAGAGCCATCGAAGCGCCCCCCAGAGCGAAAGGGAACGACCGATGACACAGCCTCGCTGTCGGGCTACGACGCGTGCCGGCGTGCCGTGCAAACGGTTCGCAATCCGGGGCGGCGCGGTCTGCCCCGCTCACGGCGGATCGGCGAAGCACGTCAAGCGGGCCGCCCGCACCCGCGACGCGGAGGCGAAGGCCGCGCGGCTCCTGACGTCCGTCGACGCCGTGCCGGTCGCGAACCCGCTGGTCCTGCTGGCCCAGGTAGCCGGCGAGGCCGTCAGGCTCAAGGACGTCCTCGGCGTGATCGTCGACCAGCTCCGCCCGGAGGAGATCCGGTCCCTCTCGCCGTTCGGCGGCGAGGAGCTCCGCGCCGACCTGGCCGCGTACGAGCGGGCACTGGACCGGGTCGGCAAGTTCGCAGTGAACATGGCGCGTCTGAACCTCGACGAGCGACTCGTGGCTGTCAACGAGGCCTTGATGGCGCAGCTGGTGCAGGTCATCCGCGGCATCGTCATGGACCTTGGGCACTCGCCCACCGACCCTGCCGTCTCGGCCATCGTCACTCGCCGGCTGAGAGCTGTCCCGAGCTCCGAGGTGGGGTCGTGATCGGCGCACCGTCTCCATCGCGGGGCACTGGGCTGGCCGGTCTACCGGCCGAGATGATCGCGTCGCTCCTCAAGGCGTGCGGGCGTCTCAAGCCCGCGGGACGGCGCAGGCTCATCAAGGCCATCGACCAGATGTGCAGCGAGCTGCGGATTGAGATCCGTGCGGCCGAGTTCGGCGACGTGCTCGCACTCGCGGGCGCCGAGGACGTGTTGCAGGCGCTCGGGTTGGTGCTACTCGACCCCGTCGGAACGCGGGCCGCAGTGTGTACGGACGGTGTACGAGCGTTGGATTCTGAGCGTGACAGCGGATCCGCAATCCGCGGGGACAACGCGTGATCGGCACCGACTCGGTGCGAGTCATCTGGAACCCGGAGTGACGGAGTTCAACCTTGGCGGCCGATACGTCGTCGCCGAAGAGAGCGTGGTCCTGCCTGGCGAGGCGTGCGCATTGCTTCGTGAGGTCCTGGTCAACGAGCGGAACGCGGCTCTCCGTCGAACCTCTGCTGAGGGCCGTCACGTGCCTCGTCTGGTGCTCGACGTGATCGCCGCCGTGGACATGGTTGGGCAGCGATGGAAGGCCCTTCACGCTCGGAACCCTTCCGTGCGCGGAAGGTCGGAAGTACCTGACTTGCGGCCGGATCCACCCTTGACCACAACGCAGGCCGCAGACCTTCTCCGGATCACCCCGCGGGCCGTGACCGGCCTCATCAGTCGGGGGCGGTTGGAAGCCAGGAAGGTCGGCGTGCAGTGGCAAGTGGACCCGGACAGCGTGGAACAGCTGAGGCACGAGAGAGGCGAGAAGTGAAGCGATCGCAGGCAAGGCTGAACCCTGGTGCCCTAGACGTGGCCCGAGCTGACCTTGAGGTCGCGCAGCAGGCGGTGAGTGACGGCCGAACGGCCGCCCACGAGGCGAAGGCTGCTCTGAGCACCATCGAGGCACGCGCGGTGACCGTAGACGGCGCCGTGACGGTGCCGGAGATGGTTGAGGCCGAGACGGCGGTCCGCCTCACCGAGCTTCGACTTGCGGCGCTCGAGGAGGCGCACGCTGCGGCCATGCAGCTCTACAACCGGGTGGTGGCCGACGATGCCGCGGATGCGTACTGGGAGTGGGAGCTTGACGCCGTGCATCTGATCCTCGAGCGAGTGGCGGATGCCCGGCGAGCGCTGGCCGCTCTGGTCGAGACCCTCAACGGCTGCAAGGCCGTCCAGGGCTTGCATCAGATGGTGCTCCGTGAGCATGCGGGGCACGCCGCCAACGCGCGCATCAGGGCGTCGAGCAGCGGAAACTACGTCTTCGTGGATGGCCGGGACCTGGCGCCGGTGACGTCCCGAGAGATCATCTTTCGCGTAGCGGGTGAGGCCATGAACGCGCTTGCTGACCGCGAAGGCGCCGGCGTCGCGGACAGCATGTTCGGCTTCAGCGTCGACACGATCCCGCCGATCGGGGGCGGACGATGAGCCGCGGAAAGATCGGCGCCCTCACCGGCATCGCCCTGACCCCGGGTGTAAGCAAGAACGGCCGGTACTACCCGCCCGACCTCATCGAGCGTGCGGTGAAGCGCATGCAGACACGGTTGGCCGACCCCAGCGCCCGCCCCATCACGATGCTCACCCATCACGGCGCAGGTGACGACAGCACCGCGATCGCCGGTCGCATCACCACCGCGTCGCTCGACGGGAACAACGGCGCACTGTTCGAGGCGACACTGGCCGACAACGACGCCGGCCGGAACATCGCGGCCCTCGTCACACCACAGTCCCCGTACCTGAGGAACGTCAGCATCCGCGGCTGGTGGCTCGGTCAGGTCCGCCAGGTCGAAGTCGACGGGCAGATGGTCGAGACCGCCGACGACCTCGAGATCGACGGCGTCGACTTCACCAAGAGCCCAGGCGTGGCCGGCGCCGTCCTCACCTCGGGCAAGCTGCTTGAGTCCAGCCACGGCCGCACGCTGGTGTACGAGAGCGTCGCCGATCCCAGGCTCGCACTCGGCTCCGCACCTCCGAGCGACCCTCGTCTCGTCGAGGCAGCCGTGTACCAACGGCAGGTCGAGCTCGCCGAGCTGTCCGCTTCTGACCTTCGGCAGGGAGTCGCCGAAACAGTCCTCGCCCCGTCGCGTCCGTCGCAGGTCGAGCTCGTCTTGTCGCCGTTCTGGGCGTCGTTCCTGCAGCAGCACGAGACCTGAGCGAGGCCCCACATCGTGCCGGCCGTCCACCGTCAACGTCACCCCGTCCCTGCCACTTCTGGGCTCATCAGGGATGTGGGATCGAAGGTCGATCGAGTCCGAGGACCTTTCTGCTCGGGCAGAGACATCACCTGCGGGGACGGCCGGCGGCGCAACCCGCGGATAAGACATCCGCTGTCACGCTCAGAATCCAGCGCTCGTACACAAGCCGTACCCGAAAGGGGGACCCGGTGAGCACGCGCAAGCGTCCAGGTCGTACGGCGCCGCGTCCTCGGGCCGCAGTTGCGCCCGTGGAGCAGCGTCCCGTGTACGAGATGACCGCCGAAATGAATTTCCTGCTCAAGTTCCACACCACGGTCCACGGTCCGCGGGAGGTCGGTGACACCTACGAGCAGCTGGTCCTCGCGATCATCGACGCTGAGAAGACCGGGACGGGGCTTTCCGAACTCCTCCTCGGCTTCGGGGTCACCGACCTCGCCGGGCTGCTGTTCCTCCTCCGTACCGTGTCGATCGCGTCGGCCGTGGAGACGCTCCGCTGGGCCTCCGATGAGACCGTCGGTCTGGCGCATCTGCACGGCATGGCGACGATCTCTCATCCGGCAGCTATGGCTCTCCACGAGCCCGCCGACGACCAAGAGCAGCCGCGTGGCTGACCTCGTGCAGGAGGTCGGCGCCCGCCTCATCCTGAAGGGCCAGAAGGAGTTCCTCGCTGCCACGGCGGCGGTGAAGAAGGAAATCGGGTCGGTCGGGAAGACGACCGAGGCGACGAACGCGAAGATCATCGCCTCGGAACGGGCCGTAGCGGACGCGCGTGCAGCGTCGGCAGTCAAGATGGCCGAGGCCGCCGCGCTGCGCGAGAAGTCGGCAGCAGCCACGGTGCGGGCAGTCGAGCTGCAGGCAGCTGGCGAGACCGAGGCGGCGACCGCTGCGAGGGCCGAAGCCGCGGAGCTGACGCGTGCCGCTCGAGCGTCGGAAGCGCAGGCGACGGCCGCCCGGGCGTCGGCGCGGGCATCGGCTGAACAGGCCACGGCGATCCGCGCTTCCGCGCGCGCCTCAGAGGTCTCCGCGGCCTCCACGACCCGTATGACGAGGGCGTTCACCGGCCTCGCCGGCATCGGCAAGACCGCCATGCTGGGCATCGCCGTCACCGGCGCTGTCGTCGGGACAGCGAGCGTCCGCATGGCGGGGAACTTCGAGCAGGCCATGACCATGGTGCAGAACATGGCCGGCGTCTCGCACGACCGGATCGGTGCGCTGTCCGAGGGGCTGCTGAATATGGCCCCCGGCGTGGTGGCCGGGCCTGTAGCACTCGCCGACGCGCTGTACCGGATCGCCTCCGCGAGCGCCGGGCTCGGAGCTACGAACAAGCAGCTGCTCGACATGACGCAGGCCGCCGCGCAGCTGAACCTGATCGGTGGTGGCAATGACGAGTCCCTGGGCGAGACCGCCCGGGTGCTGGGGGGTGTGCGGGCCTCCGACATCAAGGGCGTAGGCGGTTACAAGGGCATCGTCAGCCTCGCAGCCGCCACGGTCGGCTCAGGGGACATGAAGATGCACGACTTCGTCGAGGCTCTCGGCACGGGTGTGCTGCCCGCGGCTGCGAACGCCGGAATCAAGCTCCCCGAGATCGGTGCGCTACTGAGCGTCCTGACAGACAACCTCATCCCCGGATCCACCGCCGGGCACGTGATGAGCCATATGTTCAGCCTCATGGGTGCCCCGTCGGGCGTGGCCGCGAAGGCATTCGGAGCCATCGGCCTGCACCCGACCGACCTCGGCTACGAGATGCGCAACAAGGGCCTGCTCCCTGCCCTCGGGACGCTCAAGGAGCGCCTGGCGGCTCCCCAGACCGGCGCTGCCGTCGGTGGAGCGGCCAACGAGAAGGCGCTGCTCGGGAAGTTCGGCTTCACTCCCGCCCAGACGAAGCAGATCATGACCGTCGGCGCGGACAAGACCGAGCAGATGCTGTTCCTCACCAAGGCCTTCGGCGGCGCTAAGCAGTCGGTCCCGATCGTTACCGCCCTGCAGGAGTACGACCGGCTGAAGGCCCGCTCGGCGCACATCACGGCCCAGTCGCAGCCCGACCAGGCGCAGAAGGCCATCGATGCGGCGAAGGCCACTTGGAACAACAGGGTCAAGGCCCTGCACGTCTCCATGCAGGTCCTGGAGGTCAGGCTCGGCGAGAAGCTGATCCCGATCCTGATGAAGGTCGCTGACACGATCAGCAAGGTCGTCCACTGGTTCGAGAAGCACAAGACGACCGCGCTCGCCCTGGGCGCTGCCGTGGGGACGGTCCTGGTGATCGCCATGGGCATGTACATCGCAGCGGCGATCGCAGCGACCCTCGCGACCCTCGGGATGACCTGGCCGGTACTGGCAGTCATCGCGGTGATCGCGCTGCTCGCCGCGGGTTTCGTCGCCCTGTGGCGCACCTCCGAGACCTTCCGGGACATCGTGATCACCGCCTTCCAGATGGTCGGGACGGCCGTGCTCACGCAGGTCAGGGCGATGCTCGAGGTCGTGCGCCTCTTCGCTTGGGTGTCGGACCACCTGTTCGGCACCCACTTCGGGGCCACGATCGACAAGGCCATCGGCGGCATCGACAAGTTGCAGAACAAGCTCGACCACATCAAGGACCCCAAGCCGGTCAAGGTCGACATCATGACCCGGATCGTGGGCGACGCGAACCCGTGGAACGCGGTGCAGTTCCCCGCCTCGACCGCGAAGCGCCTCGGCGGTGCTGGAGACTGGGCGCCGTCGAAACCCGCGCCGACCCTGCCCGTCGGCGGCCGGTACAGGCAGAACGCCGGGATGCGCGCCTACGGCGGTGCGGTGCAGATGCTCCGCTCCTACGTGGTCGGTGAGGACGGCCCGGAGGTCTTCACCGCACCCGTGAGCGGCCACATCACCCCGCATGCGCAGGCCCGCACCATGGGTGCCTTCGACGCCGGGGACAGCGGCTCGAGCAGCGCGGCCGGTGGGCGGGTGCAGGTCATCGTGCAGCCCGGTGCGATCGTCATCCACGAGTCCCACGACCCGCAGAAGACGTTCGAGGCCACCAAGCAGGGCATCGCCGACGCCGTCGCGCGAATGTAGGAGAGCGGTCCCCGCGGATTAGTGATGCGCGGGCGAGCGTGAACCTGAGCGCTCGTACACACGCCGTACGCAGAGACCAGGCGCCGCAAGCGGAGGCCGGACGACGCGCTCCACGACGGCAACAGCCGTGCCACCATCACCCCACGTTGCGATCTTGGGGGACAATATGGCACTCCGCTTCAACCCGGCACCGGGCTGGCCGCCACCGCCGCCCGGATGGACACCACCAGCGGGATGGCAACCGGACCCGTCCTGGCCATCGGCGCCGCAGGGCTGGCCGCTGTGGGTGGAGAGCGCCCCGCCCCCCGCCCTGAACTGGGCGCCCCCGCCGGCCTGGCACGAGGCGACGCCTGAGACGAAGGTCGCAGGTCACTGGATCGCTCGTCACAAGGCAATCACGGCCGTCGGCGCGGCAGTGGGCGTTGTCTTCGTCATCGGCCTCATCGGCTCAGCCACTGACGGCAGCACAAGCGCCGCCAGCAGTCCCAAAGCCTCGCCGGCGCCTCCCAGCGCTGAGAGCCTGATCCGGGAGGCGATCAAGAACGAGCTGCACGTCGACAAGCTGGTCACGTTGACCGTCACGCCCGTGGCTGACGGCGTCAACGTGCACGCGGTCGTCGACTCGCACGAGGCGCTGCAGGGCAAGAACGCACCCAAGGCGATCCGTGAGGCGGCGGAGTACGCGATCTTCGGCATCTACCGAGCCAGCGGCGTCACGGTGAACGATGCCGTCGTGGACGTCCGCTACTCCATGACCGATCCCTACGGGAAGTCCAGCCAGGACGTCGTCCTCACCGAGGAGCTACCCGGGACCGACGGGGCGCGGCTCGACACGAGCAGCTCGGATGCCTTCTTCGCGATCAACTGGGACGTGCTCGTCAACGTCACGTACGAGCACCCGGCGCTCAGGGGCTGACAACGCGATGAAGCGGCCCACCTGCCCGAAGGCAAGGTGGGCCGCTTCAGATCGTGCAGGTCAGCGAAGCAGCGTTCCGGGGTCGACGGACTCTTCGGCGCAGTCCGCCATGAGGCTGAGGTGTCTCGCCAGCGCCCGCGCACGATCGACTGTGACCAGCAGGTCCCCGCAGTCGCTTACGAGGAGCTGCGGCGGTCCGTCGCCGTCCTGCACGATGCTGGTC
>JAOPVP010000072.1 GCA_025966135.1 Frankiales bacterium | reverse complement strand
CAGCGCCAGCGCCGTCTCGTAGTCACGTTCGCCAGCAGCCTTCATGAAGGCGTTGACGGTCTCCGTGTTGCTCAGGACAGCAGTCACAGCAGCTCCTTACGCATCGACAGGTGCTCGATCCCCGCTTCGAGGTACACCTCACCGAACGGAACGTACCCAGCCTTGTCGTAGAAGCCGAGCGCATGCACCTGCGCGTGCAACTCGATGGCCGGGAAGGCCCGCTCGCGCGCCCGCTCCTCGAGACGGGCCAGCACCGCTGCACCGAGACCCTGGCCGCGCGCCGAGGGAGCGACAGCCATCCGCCCGACGGTGCCGTCCGGCAGCAGCCGGCCGGTGGCGACAACCATGCCGTCCACGACGGCGACGGCATGGTCGGCGACCGCGTCCAGCTCGTCACGCTCGAGGTCTGCCGGCACGTCCTGGCCGACGACGAACACCTCGTGCCGCAGAGCGAACACCGCCTCCATGTCCTCGGCGGAAGCCAGCCTCACCCTCACGGCTGGTTCACCGCGACCTGCTGCTTGGGCACGACGCCGGTCACCTCCGGCAGCAGCGGAAGCAGTTGGATCACCTGCAACGTAAGGCCTTTCGCCGCGACCTCGATGGCCCGCACACCCGCCCGCGACCGCAGTTGCAGCAGCGACGACGGTGAGTCCGACACGACGGCGGCGTACACACAGGCGCACTGCTGCTGGTAGGCCTTGACCTCGAGGCCGGTCGAGCGCGCAAAAGCGGCGTACAGGTCCTTGAAGGCGCGGTCTTCCTTGGTGGTGACCGTGAGGGTGTCGACGTACCCCTGGTAGGCCTTCTGTGCGTCGAGTCGACCGCGCGCAGCCTGCGCGTAAGCCGTCGTCAGGGACCCCGCGAGGTCGCCCTTGACGTCGGCCGCCAGCTGCGCCGCGTCCTTGCCACCGACCTCGGCGCGCAGGAAGACCCGCAGCACGTGATGGCCAGACAGCAGGGTCTGCACCTGCAGGGGCGTCTGGTAGGCGCTGAAGCTCAGCAGCGCGATCCGGGCAGTGTCCGGTGCGCTCGTGCCGGCTGCCATGAGGCCCCGCGCCGCCACCGTCAGGTAGTGCGGCACGGTGTCGCCCTCCGAGGGACCCAGCGTGCTGCTGCCGTGCGCCACACTGGGCACCTGGCTGCCGGTCGTCGTGCTGGGGGCGATGACCTGCTGCTGGGCCAGCTTGTTCTTGGCGGCCTCCCGCGACACCGCCGTACCTGCGCCGGCCAGGAAGACGAGGCCGATGACGACGAACCCGACCTGGGGCACGTCGCGCAGCAACGCGAGCGGACCGCTGCCGACGTACCGCGCGTCCAGTTCCTTCAGCCGGGACAGGTCGATCCCGCGCCACCACTGCCCAAGGCGCTGACGCCGTACGACGAAGCCCTCGGCCAGCGCACCGACCCGCTGGGCTGCGGCCGGGACGACCCGGTTGTCGAGGTCGCGCAGGCTCATCGCCCTCTCCTCACGACATCGCAGCGATCGCCTCGAGGGCCCGCTGGAGATCCGTCGCGTAGGGGCTCTCGAACTCGACCCAGCGGCCGTCGGAGGGATGGGCGAACGACAGCCGCACGGCGTGCAGCCACTGGCGCTCGAGCTTCAGCTTCTTGGCGAGTGTCGGGTCGGCGCCATACGTGATGTCGCCGACGCACGGGTGCTTCAGCGCAGCCATATGCACCCGGATCTGGTGCGTGCGACCCGTCTCGAGGTGGATATCGAGCAGGGTCGCGTGCCGGAACGCCTCGACGGTCTCGTAGTGAGTGACGCTGTCGCGGCCGCCGGCGACGACCGCGAACTTGTAGGCCGACGTGGGGTGCCGGTCGATCGGCGCGTCGACGGTGCCCGTGAGCGGGTCCGGGTGGCCCTGCACGAGGGTGTGGTAGCGCTTGTCGACCGTGCGTTCGCGGAAGGCGTCCTTGAGCACGGTGTAGGCACGCTCGCTCTTCGCGACGACCATCAGCCCACTGGTGCCGACGTCGAGCCGGTGCACGATGCCCTGACGCTCCTCGGCGCCCGACGTGGAGACTCGATGGCCGGCGGCGGCCAGCCCGCCGATCACGGTGGGGCCCTCCCAGCCGGGCGAAGGATGCGCCGCCACGCCCACCGGCTTGTCGACGACCACGATGTCGTCGTCCTCGTGAACGATCCGCAACCCGTCGACCACCTGCGCTGGGGGTGACGGGGCGCGCTCGGTCGACGGGAGGTCGATCTCGAGGGTCGCGCCGGCGAGCACCCGGTCGGACTTGCCCCGGATCCGGCCGTCGACGCTCACGCCGCCGGCCTCGATGACCGTCACCGCCGCAGTACGGGAGAGCCCGAACAGCCGCGACAGGGCTGCGTCGAGACGCAGTCCGTCGAGGCCCTCGGGCACGGACAGAGATCGGCGGTCGGTCACCCGCCTATTCTGCCGTGCCCTCAGGACCGGTGCGTGCCCGATGCGTGCCATCCACTTCGACGCCACGCAACGACAGCAGTACGGCGAGCACCGCGCCGACCGTGATCCCGCTGTCGGCCACGTTGAAGGTCGCGAAGTGCGGCACCGAGATGAAGTCCACGACCGCCCCGCGGCCGACCCCGGGTGCCCGCAGCAGTCGGTCGATGAGGTTGCCGAGCGCTCCGCCCAGGAGCAGGCCAAGGGTCACCGCCCAGCCGACGCTGCGCAGTCGTGGCAGGGTGCGGACGATCACCACGGCGACAGCCAGGGCGACCAGCGTGAAAAGGACCGTGGCGCCTTCCGCGAACGAGAACGCCGCCCCGCTGTTTCGCGACACAGCGAGGCTGACGAGCCCCCCGAGGACCTTGATCGGTGCCTTGCCCTCGAGATGCGCGACCACGAGGACCTTCGTGGCCACGTCGGCGGCGACGGTGAACAGCGCGACCAGGACGAGCAGGGCTCTGGGCTTGGTCAGCGCCGTTCCTCACGCTGCTTGCAGGCCACGTCCAGCGTGGCGGCCGGAAGCGCTTGCAGGCGAGCCTTCGGAATGGGGTTGCCGCAGTTCTCGCATCGACCATAGGTGCCCGCGTCGAGGCGCCCCAAGGCCCGCTCCACCTGCAGGAGCAGGTCACGGCTGTTGTTGGCCAGCGACATCTCGTGCTCGCGCTCGAACGTCTTCGTGCCCGCATCGGCCTCGTCGCCCGTGCCCTCGGACCCGGCATCGCGCTTGAGGGCGGCGCTCTGCTCCTCGGCGTCGTCGATCTCACCGCGCAGGTCCCTGGCCTGGGCCTCGAGCTGCTTGCGGATGTCCGCGAGCTCCCTCTTGGTCCAGGCGTCATTGCCCGTCAGGGGGGTGTCTGCGATCGGCTTGACCGGGGCCTTCGCCGCGCCCGGACCTGCTGTGGCGGGCTCCTTGGGAGTCGGCACTCTGGCTGACGGCTTGGCAGGGGCCTTCGCAGCGGCCTTGACGGGCGCGGCGATCGTGGCTGTGGAGGGCGCCTTCGCTGGGCTCTTCACGGGCGCTTTGGCCGCGGCCTTGGTCCTGGGCACCTTGAGCGGCGCCTTCACGGGGGCCTTGGCGGCTGTCGCCTTTGCGCCGGTCTTGGCGGGTGCGGGCGCTTTCGCTGGCGCCTTGGCCGGCTGCTTCGCCGCAGCCGCCTTCGTCGGCGTCTTCGTGGGCGCCTTCGTGGCCTTTGCGGGGGTTGCCTTCGTGGGGGTGGCCTTCGTGGGGGTTGCCTTTGCGGGTGAGGCCTTGGCCGCTGTGGCCTTGGCCGGGGCCGACTTCATGGGAGCCTTCTTCGTTGGTGCGGCCGCCTTGGCCTTCACCAAGGTCTTCGGGGCGGTCTTCGGGGCGGTCTTGACGGGTGTCTGGACCGGTGTCCTGGCGGGTGCGGCGGCCTTGGCCGATGCTGACGCCTTCCCTGGAGTCTGCACGGCAGCCTTGGCGGAACCCGCCCGTGAAGCGGCCGCCGGGGCAGCAGACCTGGCCGGCGACGAGGCGGAACCTGGCTTGTCCTTGCGCGTCAGGAGACCGCGAAGGCCGCGCTTGCGCTCGGTGGCCATGAAAGCTCCCTCATCACGCATGGACATGGTCAGACGGGTCGGGAGGATACGTCTCGCCTGGTTGGCGGCACAAAACACCACGCCGCCAGGACTACCCAAGATCGCCGTGCACGAGCAGTGCTGAGCCTGCGCGGGCGGGCCGCACGCCGGTCCCGGGCGGACAGGACTAGGCTGGGCAGGTCGCGACGACGGGGACGAGTAACGCCGGACGCAGCCACGAGCGACCTGGGGACGGTGTGAGCCCAGGGGCCTGGCCAGCGTGAAGATCACCTCCTGAGCGACATCGCACGACCAGAGCGGGGATCCCACGGGGTCCCAAGGAGGGTGGTACCGCGGGGCTCACAGGCCTCGTCCCTCCGTCGGAGCACCAGCTGACGGAGGCACAACGGTGAAGAAGCTGCCCGCCCAGGTCGACCTGCCCGCCCTCGAGCACGAGATCCTCCTGCGCTGGGAGCGCGACCAGGTCTTCGCGCGGTCCCTCGAGCAGACCAAGGACGGCGAGCCGTGGGTCTTCTACGAGGGGCCACCGACGGCGAACGGCAAGCCCGGCACCCACCACGTCGAGGCTCGCGTCTTCAAGGACCTGTTCCCGCGCTTCAAGACCATGCAGGGTCGGCACGTCCCCCGGAAGGGCGGTTGGGACTGCCACGGCTTGCCGGTGGAGCTGGCCATCGAGAAGGAGCTCGGCTTCTCCGGCAAGGGCGACATCGAGGACTACGGCATCGCGGAGTTCAATGCCCGGTGCCGTGAGTCGGTGATGCGCCACGTCGGCGAATTCGAGGACCTGACCAGGCGCATGGCGTACTGGGTCGACACGGAGGACGCCTACCGCACGATGGACGCCTCCTACATCGAGTCGGTGTGGTGGTCGCTCAAGCAGATCTACGACAAGGGGCTGCTCGTCGAGGACCACCGGGTGGCGCCGTACTGCCCGCGCTGCGGCACGGGTCTGTCCGACCACGAGGTCGCCCAGGGCTACCAGACCGTGGTGGACCCGAGCGTCTACGTCCGGTTCCCCGTGACCTCCGGCCCCTGGGCAGGCAAGGCCGCCCTCCTGGTGTGGACCACCACCCCGTGGACCCTGGTCTCCAACACCGCCGTGGCGGTCCACCCGACTGTCACCTACGTCGTGGCACGCACGGCCACCGACGAGGTCCTGATCGTGGCCGAGCCGCTGCTGCCCGTCCTCGGCGACTTCGTCGACGTCCTCGACCGCTTCCCCGGCTCGGAGTTGGAGCACACCACCTACACCCGACCCTTCGACTGGGTCGACTTCCCCGACAGTGAAGGCGCCGCCCACTACGTCGGGACGGCGGAGTACGTCACGACCGAAACCGGCACCGGCCTGGTCCACCAGTCGCCGGCTTTCGGCGCGGAGGACCTCCTCGTCGCGCGCAAGTACGGGCTGCCTGTGGTCAACCCGATCCTGCCGGACGGCACGTTCTCCCCCGAAGTACCGCTGGTCGGCGGGATGTTCTTCAAGACCGCCGACCCGGCCCTGGTCCAGGACCTCAAGTCCCGCGGACTGCTCTACCTCGAGAAGCCCTACGAGCACCCCTACCCGCACTGCTGGCGCTGCGACACCGCACTGCTCTACTACGCGCTGCCCTCCTGGTACATCAGGACGACCGCCGTCAAGGACCGGCTGCTCGAGGAGAACGCCAAGACCGACTGGCACCCGGAGACCATCAAGAACGGCCGGTACGGCGACTGGCTGACCAACAACATCGACTGGGCGCTCTCCCGGAACCGCTACTGGGGCACCCCCCTGCCGATGTGGCGGTGCGAGAGCGGGCACACCACCGTCGTCGCCTCCCTCAAGGAGCTCTCCGAGCTGGCAGGCCGGGACGTGACCGACCTCGACCCCCACCGGCCCTTCGTCGACGAGGTCACGTTTGCCTGCAAGGACTGCGGCGCGACAGCGCAGCGGGTCGCCGAGGTCATCGACTGCTGGTACGACGCCGGTTCGATGCCCTTCGCCCAGGTCGGCTTCCCCCACAGCGGTGTGCAACCGGCGTACCCGGCGCAGTTCATCTGCGAGGCGATCGACCAGACGCGCGGCTGGTTCTACACGCTGATGGCCATCGGCACCCTGGTGTTCGACCAGTCGTCGTACGAGACGGTGCTCTGCCTCGGCCACATCCTCGACGCCGAGGGCCGCAAGATGAGCAAGCACCTCGGCAACGTCCTGGACCCGCACGAGCTCATGGAGCGACACGGCGCGGACGCTCTGCGCTGGTACATGCTCTGCGGCGGAAACCCTTGGTCTGCAAGGAGAGTGGGTCACGAGCAGCTCGAGGAGACGGTCCGCAAGGTCCTGCTGACCTACTGGAACACCGCGGCCTTCCTCACCCTGTACGCGGAAGCCAACCAGTGGACGCCGGGTGAGAAGCCCACGGGCGAGCGCACCCTGCTCGACCGCTGGGCGATCTCCGAGCTGCACGCCACCGTTCGCGACGTGACCGAGGCCCTGGAGGGCTTCGACTCGTTCCGTGCGGGCAAGCGCCTGACGCAGTTCATCGACGACCTGTCCAACTGGTACGTCCGCACCTCGCGGCGCCGGTTCTGGGACGGCGACCCCGCGGCCCTGTCGACGCTGCACGAGACCCTCGAGGTGCTGACGCGGCTGATGGCGCCGTTCACCCCGTTCTTGGCCGAGGCCGTCCATGACGCTCTCGTCGTGAGCGTCTGGGACGACCTGCCTGACTCCGTCCACCTGCGCGACTGGCCGCAGGTCGACGGATCCCTGGTCGATCCCGAGCTCGCCGCGCAGGTCGCCCTCACCCGGCGGCTCGTCGACCTGGGCCGGACGGCCCGCGCGGAGTCCAGGACCAAGACCCGTCAGCCACTCGGTCGCGCGCTGGTGTCCGCACAGGGCTGGGCCTCGCTGCCCACCGAGCTCAAGGCCCTGGTCGCCGCGGAGCTCAACGTCGGCAGCCTCGAAGGGTTGTCCGGCGACCTCGTCGAGGTGTCGGTGAAAGCCAACTTCCGGGCGCTGGGCAAGCGCTTCGGTAAAGGCGTCCAGGCGGTCGCCGCCGCGGTCGCCGGCGCCGACCCCGCGCAGCTTGCGGCCGCCTTGAAGCAGGGCACAGCCACGGTCGTCGTCGACGAGACCGTCGTACCCCTGTCTGCGGAGGACGTCATCGTCACCGAGACCCCGCGAACAGGCTGGGCCGTGGCGAGCGCCGCCGGCGAGACTGTGGCGCTCGACCTCGAGATCACCCCTGAGCTGCGCCGGGCCGGACTGGTGCGCGACGTGGTCCGGCTGGTCCAGGAGGCCCGCAAGGGGACCGGGCTGGACGTCAGCGACCGCATCGAGCTGTGGTGGGCTGCGGCAGGCGAGCTGGCCGAGGCACTTCAGGAAGGCTGCTTCAAGCTCGCCGAGGAGGTCCTCGCGGTGAGCGTCACTCAGGGCCATCCGACAGCCAACCTGGCCCATCACGATGACGTCGAGCTCGGGCTGCGGTTCTGGCTCCGGCTCGCCGGCGGCTGAATTCACCCGTTTGGCCGCGCAAGGTCCCCGCTGCTTCCTGCCGATAGTCCTGGTTACCTACCAGCTCTGCTCCACTTGGAGCAGTCACCTCATCCCAGGAGGACCCGGTGACCGCACTCCCCGTCGAGCTGGCCGAGCACAGGCCCGTGCACCGCTCCTTCCGGCTCACGCGGCCGGGTCTGGCCGTCGCCCTGGAGAGCCAGGTCCGTCCGGCGCTGGTGCTCCCTGAGCGTGAGGGCCGGGCCCTGCTGCTCGCCGCACAGCGTGAGGACGTCTCGCGGGGTGGCTGCTTCTCCGCCGGTCCCGCCGGTGTGCAGGTCTGGAGCGGCCCCTGGGAGGGCACGGGTGGCAGCCGTGGCGAGGCCATGCACATCGGCTCGGTCGACTGGAGCTACGACACCCCGGTCCGTCACTACATCACCGTCTACCGGGTCCTGGTGACGGCACAGGGCGCCGAGACCGGCGAAACGACCCACAGCCTGCTGAGCCGGGTCCTGGGCCTGGCCGGCCTCGACGCTGCGGGTGAGGTGCTGGCGCTGCCCAAGACTCCCCCGCGCGACCCGTTCCGCAGCTCTGCGATGAGGAACCGCGCCTGACGACCCTGGAGTTCCGCGGGCAGGCTCGCCCGCGGGTACGGCGGGTGCCCGGGGCCTCCCCCCTGTGCTCCGGGCATCCGCACGTCAGCGGCCGCCTTCCCGATGGGAAGGCGGCCGCTGACGTCGTGGAGGTCTTAGGGAGCGCAGACCCCGCAGGCCTCGTAGCCCTGCCGCGTCGCCGTGGCCTTGCTGAGCTCGACGGCGTCCTCGGCGGTGCGGACGTAGCGGCATTCGGGGGTGTGGTACTTGCCGCGGTCCGGGATCACGATGACTCCGGCGCGTTTGATGGGTGCCGCCTTCTTGGCGGGCGCTGCCTTCTTGGTCGGAGCAACGGCGACCGCGGTCTTGACCGGAGCCTGCTTCGCCGGCGCCTTCGTGACCGCTG
>JAOPVP010000071.1 GCA_025966135.1 Frankiales bacterium | reverse complement strand
CCGATGGCCGAGAGCACCCGGAGCGCGTTGAGGAACGCGGAACGGGTGAGGATCTCCTTGGGCAGCACCGGCTGGAGCGCCAGCTCAGCGGCGCGGCGCCCGGTCGCCACGGCGTGCCGCAGGCGCTCACCGGTGGGCGACGGAGGTGTCGCCCCACCCGGCAGCATGAGGCCGAGCGTCTCGGCCATGCATGCCATCGTCGACGCCGTACCCATCACCATGCAGGTGCCGGAGGTGGTGGCGAGCGCCCCCTCCACGCCCTTGATCTGCTCGGTGTCGAGCTCTCCGGCCCGGTGCCTGGCCCACATGCGTCGGCAGTCGGTGCAGGCACCGAGGCGCTCGCCCTCGTAGGTGTTGGTGAGCATCGGGCCCGTCACCTCGAGCAGGACGGGGACGTCGCTCACCGCAGCGGCCATCAGCTGCGCAGGCACGGTCTTGTCGCAGCCGCCGATCAGGACCACAGCGTCCATCGGCTGGGCCCGGATCAGCTCCTCGGTCTCCATCGCGAGCAGGTTGCGATACAGCATCGCGGTCGGGGACAACAGGGTCTCGCCGAGGCTCATCGTGGGGAAGACCATGGGCAGCCCACCCGCTTCGAGGACACCACGCTTGACGTGCTCCACGAGCGCGGGAACCCCGCGATGGCAGGGGTTGTAGTCCGAGCTGAGATCCGTGATCCCGACCAGCGGCCGTTCAAGGTCCGTGCGGTCGAAGCCTGCGCCCGCGAGGAACGCCGACCTCAGAAACCGGCTGAAGCCCGGGTCCCCGTACGACGTGACGCCTCGCATCGGTCCGGACCGTTCCTCCGTTGACACCCAATTCCTCCATGAATTTCCAAGCCGACCGACCGGCGGCTACGGGGCGAGCAGTTCCTTGGCGATGTACTCGCCGATGGGCAGGCAGGCAGTCGCCGCCGGTGAGGGTGCGTTCAGCACGTGCAAGACGCTTCCGGCTCGTTGGAACAAGAAGTCGTCCACGAGGCGCCCGTCGCGTGCGACAGCCTGCGCGCGGACGCCGGCCCCGGCGCGCCGCAGGTCGCTGGCACGCAGGTCCGGCAGCATCTCCCTCGCCGCCTTGGCGAGTGAGCGACCGGTGAGCGAGCGGCCGATCTCCTGGGCGCCGACCTTGCCGTAACGGCGAGCCAGCCGCCAGGAACCCGGGTAGGTCACCGCCTCGGCCAGGTCACGCACCGAGACGCGCGACCAGCGATAGCCCTCCCGGGCCAACGCCGGCACGGCGTTCGGGCCGACGTGCACGACTCCGTCGATGCCGCGCGTGAGGTGCACGCCGAGGAAGGGCAGGTCCGGGTCAGGCACCGGGTAGACCAGGCCCCGGACCAGGTCAGCGCGCGCCGGGACCAGTTCGCTGTACTCACCGCGGAACGGCAGGATCCGCACACCAGGGTCCACCCCGGATGCCCGGGCGAGCCGATCGGACTGCAGGCCGGCGCAGACGGCGACCCGGTGTGCGACCACGACCTCACGGTCGGTGTGCACGCGGACCTCCCCGTTGCGGGGCTCGACCGACGTGACCGCCTCGGTCGAGCGGATGGCCCCGCCACGCGTGACGATCTGCTTGGCGAGTACCGCAGCCACGTCGCGGTAGTCCACCCGGCCGGTGGAGTCCACGACGATGGCACCTTTGACCCGCAGTGCTGGTTCGCGCTCGGCAACCTCACCCAATTGGGCGTGCCGCACCGGGACGCCGTTCTGATGCCCTCGCTCGACGAGCTGCTCGAGCTTCGGCAGCTCCTCCTCGCGGGTGGCCACGACGAGCTTTCCGGGGACGTCGAAGCGAATCCCCCACTCGATGCAGTACTCCTGCAGCTGCTGCGCTCCGCGTACCGCAAGCCGGGCCTTCAACGAACCAGGTGCGTAGTAGAGCCCGGAGTGGATCACCCCTGAGTTGTGACCCGTCTGGTGGGCGGCGACGCGCGACTCCTTCTCGAGCACCAGCGTCGGGCGGTCCGGGTCGAGCTCCTGCAACGCCTTGGCCACTGCCAGGCCGACGATGCCGGCGCCGACCACGACGTTGGGCCGCGCGTGAGCCGTCAAAACAAGTCCCACCACACGGTGCGCTCGCCGGCCTGCTCCCCCGTCTCCTCGAGGACGATCGATCCGTTGCGGAGCACGTAGACGCGGTCCGCAATGGCCGTGACGGCCCGGACGTTCTGCTCGACCACGAGGACGCTCATGCCGCGCGTACGCGCCAGCTCACGGATGGTCGCGAAGGTCTTCGCCACCACGGCGGGCGAGATGCCGAGCGACGGCTCGTCGAGGAGCATCAGACGGGGCTGCGCCATCAGCGCGATGCCTAGGGAGAGCTGACGCTGCTGGCCCCCGGAGAACGTCCCCGCCAGGTCGCGCATCCGCTCTGCGAGCGCGGGGAAGGTCTCGGCGACCTCGGCCATCCGGGAGCGGACCTCGGCCCGGTCCCGGACGTCGTGCGCACCGAGCTCGAGGTTCTCCCGCACCGTGAGGTCACGGAAGATCGGGGTCTCGGCCGGGGTGAAGGACATGCCACGACGGACGGTCTGCACGCTGGAGCAGCCGTTGAGCGACGCGCCTGCGAACTCGACCTCGCCTTCGGTCGGCGGGACCAGCCGGAACAGGCACTTGAGCAGGGTTGTCTTTCCCGCGCCGTTGTGGCCGAGGACGCCGACGACCTCGCCCGGCTCAACGTGCAGGCTGACGTTCGAGATGACCCGGCGCTTGCCATAGCCGGCCACGAGGTTACGCGCGGCCAACAGCGGGCCCACCACGGGCGCAGACACGGTGCCTCCCTCCATGACGCTCATGTGCCGAAGTAGAGCTCGGCGAGCTCCCGGCGGTCCATCAAGTCGTCCACCGTCCCCTCGGCCACCACCGATCCCTGGTCGAGGAAGACGGCACGGTCGGCGAGCCGCTGGACGAAGTGCACGCTGTGCTCGACGAGGCACACAGTGCGCCCGAGTTCCTTCAGCTTGCCGATGCCCTCGATGACCCGCTCCACGTTGGCCGGGTCCACACCGCTGGTGGGCTCGTCCAGGAGCAGGATGTCGCAGTCGGTGGCGATCAGGCGTGCGATCGCGACGAGCTTCTGGTCTCCGTAGGAGAGGTCGCCGACACGCATCAGTGCCTTGTCGCCCATCCCGAGCAAGGCCAGGCAGTCCACGGCCTTCGCCCGCACCCGCGCCTCCTCCCGGCGGACCCGGCGCGGACGCAGCACGAGCGACAGCACCTTCTCCCCGGGCTGGTTGGGCACAGCCATCGCGACGTTGTCCAGCGCGCTGAGGCGCTGACAGACGCGCACGTCCTGGAACGAGCGGGCCAGTCCCAGCCGCACGAGCTCATAGGCGGGCTTGCCCGTGACGTCCTGCCCCCGTAGGCAGACCCGACCCGAGTCGGCCTGCAGGGTTCCGGTGATCATGTTGAAGATCGTGGTCTTGCCGGCACCGTTCGGCCCGATGAGTGCGGTGATCTGGCCGGCCGGCAACGCGAACGTCGC
>JAOPVP010000107.1 GCA_025966135.1 Frankiales bacterium | reverse complement strand
CGTAGAGTTCAAACTGGTTTTCTTCAAACGGCCAGGGTTGGACGGTCAGGGTATCCGGCTGTAACTGGAGGAGCTGGTAGGTTTGATCTTCCGGGCCGTTACTGATCTCAATTGTCCGCTCTTCGGGCTGGCTGGTATGCTGGCAGAGTAGCAGGGAAAGGGCATCGCACCATTCCAGCAGGCGGTAATTTTTTTCAGCTTCTTTCAGCGTGAGGTTCAATTCTTTGCGCCATTGCTTTCGCAGCTTTCTTTGAATCTTCAGGAATTGATCTGCTTCGGGATTGTTGGCACAGCCTTTTCCATAGACAAAATCCAGGTGCATGGAACAAAGCAAGGCGATATGGCGGCTTTTGCTCAGCGCGAAATCCATGGTCCGTGTGCAGAATTGCTGCTCGAATTCTTTCATCTTAAAATTAACCGGGCCGCCCTGCGGCGTTAACAAGTTATCCCTGTTCAGTTCTACCTGCGCGTCATCATGTTCGGCGATGGCCAGCAGCGTTTCTGTCCAGCGTTCGGTACGGATCGCGTGCGACCATTGCCCGGCGATCAGCGCGGCCAGCAGGCCGTGGGCGCGTTGCGTCACTATTTTCCAGCCGGCTTCGGTATAGTTGACGATCATTTCTTTTTACTGATGAGGTAATAGCCCAATGCAAAGCCGGAAAGCAATACGCCGGCAATATATTTCCGGTGGGCCTTGGGTTCACCCGGCAGGCCGAAACCGCCGTGGGTGCTCATGCCGTAATCTACGGTGGTAAAGACGTTGCCATCGCTCAAAGCGATAGGGTCGGCGGACTGGAAATATTTGCGCATGACGCTGCCCGTGATTTTGGTGGTCAGTTCCGGGAAGAGCGCATGGGATAATTTGAGCAGCAGCGATACGCTGCCGACATAGGTATTGGAACCGGGATTAGCAGCTACCTTAACCATCGCCTGAGCGACCCTTACGGGATCATAGACCGGCGGTGCAGGTTTTAATACCTTACCCTTGTGGTTGGCAGCATGCTGGATACCCGGAGTGTCCAGGAATGCCGGGAACAAGTCGCAGACATAAATCTCCGGCCATTCACTGAGTTCAGCTTTAAGCGCTTCCGACCAGCCGCGCAAACCAAACTTACTGGCCGTGTAGCCCGCGCCATATGGAACAGGCAAAAAGCCGCCGATCGAAATATTATTGATCAGAATGCCGTGTTTTTGCTGTTTAAAAAATGGCAAAACCGCGTGCGCGCCGTTCATATAGCCAAGTAGATTAGTTTTGATGACCTGTTCATGCACGGCCATCGGTGTCGCATCGAAATCTCCGGCAGCGAGGACGCCGGCGTTATTGATCCAGACGTCGATCTTTCCCTGCCAGTCGTCCGCAGCATTGGCTAAACTGATCATCGCCTTGCTATTACTGGTGTCCGTTGGCACGACCAATATTTCCGCGCCCATCTCCCGGCACTCTACGGCTAAGGATTCCAACGCGGCTTCGTTCCGGGCGGCCAGGACGATACGCGCCCCATAGCGCGCAAATTCCAGCGCAGCCGCACGCCCCGCGCCACTGGAGGCACCGGTAATAACGATAGTTTGAGCGGTAAAATCAGGGATATTTTTCATAAATGCCTTTATCAAAGGAACAGGCCGTGCGGGGTCATTGTTTCACCGGGTCCATGATAAAATAGAATTCAGAGCCAAGGCCTACGGTGCTTTCCACCGTGATCAGGCTGTCATGGTACCGCAAAATTTCAGCGACCAGGTACAGGCCGATCCCGAAGCCGGATACGGTTTTGATCTGTTCATCTTTGGCTCGGTAAAACCGTTCGAACAGGTGCTTTTGATCTTCACTGCTGATGCCGACGCCTTCGTCGCGGACGAATATCTTCACGCGTTCAGCCAGCATTTCGCAGCCTACGGTGACCGTACCGCCTTTAGGGGAATATTTGATCGAGTTGCTTAACAGGTTATTCAGCACCTGGCCGATCTTTTCCCGGTCCGCATACAGAAAGATCTGTTTACAGTCTGCCAGTACGACCTGGTGGCTGGAGGTCAGGAAAGGCGCGTCGGCGGCAATCTCTTCGATCAGCGGCTGTAGTGCAAACCTGGTTTTATGCAGCGTGATCTTGCCATCTTCCAGCCGGGCAAGATTCAGGAAATCGTGGATCATGGTCGTCATTTTCTGCGCCTGCAGATCCGCCCGGGTCAACGCGTTGACCTGGAAAGAGCTGCCTTCCTTTTTGGCAATGCCCAGCAGTACCTGGATATACGAGCGCATGGAGGTAAGCGGTGTTTTCAATTCATGGCTCACCATGGCGATAAAGTCATTTTTCCGGCTATCCTCTTGTTTCTTCTCGGTAATATCCCGGGCGATCTTCGAGAGCCCAATCACTTTTCCCTGGGCATCCTTAACCGGGGAAATGGTAAGCGAAACGTCCAGCAGGCTGCCGTCTTTCGTCAGGCGTTTGGTCTCAAAATGTTCGACCCTTTCCCCCCGCTTCAAACGGGCGAGGATCTCCGGTTCTTCCTCCTGGCGGTCCGGCGGAATCAGTTTAAGTACCGACTCGCCGATTATTTCCGCCGGCGTATAGCCGAACAGCCGCTGCGCACCGGCATTCCAGCTGGTAATAATGCTGTCAAAGTTTTTACTGATGATCGCATCGTCGGATGAAGCGACGATAGCCGCAAGCATGGCGCTCTTTTCTTCCGCGCGTTTATAATCGCTGATGTCCAGCGCGATGATCAGCCCGGCATAAACCTTCTGGGCATCGTTTTTAAGCGGTACAAAATGCACCATGAAATCATCACCGTTAGCGCCTTTGCGTTCCTCTATGAATTGCTCGCCCGCCAGCATCCGGTCATACAGGGGTTTTGTTTTCTCGTAGCGGCCGGGAGGGCCGATCTCCGAAAGATGTTTACCTTCATAACCGGCAGCAAGATAACCCAGCCGTTGAATGGCATCCCCTTCTATGGCTTGTACCCGGCGTTCCGAGTCGATCACGATGATGAACGACCTGGGGATATTCAGCGCGATGGTTTTAAATAATTTTTCGCTCCGGGTGATTTTCTCCAGGGCCAGTTTGCTTTCGGTGATATCCACGGTGCCGATAAACCGTTCCGGCTGGCCTTCCGGGTTAAAGTAAACTTTACCCTGGGCCCTGATCCAACGCGGACTGTGATCGTCAAAGCGGGTGATCCGGTAGGTAATATCATAACGGCCATCACCGTCCGGTTTCATCGATTGCTGGATTTCCTGCTGGACAAATCCCCGGTCTTCGGGATAGATATGTTCGCTGAAGGTGCTAAAATCTACGGTCTCATTTAAGGGGAGTCCATAGATCTTTTTGCATTGCTCTGACCAGGTCAGGCTTCCGCTCTGGGGGTTATAATCCCAAGTGCCCAGCCCGGTCGATTCCATGGCCATGAGTAGTCGGGCTTCGCTTTGTTCCAGGTCGACCAGCACCTCGGCCATGCGTTTTTCTTCCTCGAAAAAGGCAGACATATCGCGGGTAAAGCAGCGGGTATGGATAAACTCTCCGTCTTCACGTTTGACGCTGGAATTGATCAGGACTTCTTTGATTCGGCCGTCCTTGCAGCGCAGCAGTGCCGGGTAATTCATAATACTCTCATCGGCAGTAAGCCGTTTGAGGATATCGCCGATAATCGCCTGATCGGCATGGAAAAGGGTAATGGGCTGGCCGATGTATTCTTCGCTCGTAAAGCCGAGCATCTCCAGTTCCGCCTGGTTGGCCCAGACAATAATTCCATTGCGGTCTACCCAATGCAAAGGCATAGCGACCTGCTCGACAAAATCGGCCAGGTCGGCTACCCGGAGTTCGAGCGCGCGTTCCCGTTCGAGCGAAGCCTTCAGAAGCGCGTGTATGTTTTCCAGTTCCTCCATTAACTAACAGGGGAAGTTGGAACAGAAAAGTAAAAGGTGTAGAAAAGATCAATCATAAATAATGCTAACCTAAAAGAGATGCGGGTAAGTGGATGGAAGCTTAAGCGAACTGCTGGATAGGATGTAATGTTATAGTAATAACATTACAACGTCCAAATGTTTGCAAACTGATAAACAAAAGGCCGCGCTTGCGGCCCTTTGTTAGCAGCAATCCTTATTTCAGCTCGATTTGGCGGCTGGCCATTTTGGCTTCTTCTTTTTTAGCGATGTCTACCTTCAGCAGGCCATCTTCATAAGCGGCTTCGATCCGGTTTTGATCCGCTACATCCGGCAGCGTAAACGAACGGGTAAAAGAAGTATAGCTGAATTCGCGTTTGTTATACACTTTACCTTCGGCCTTGCTTTCATTTTGCTGTTCTACCGCGATAGTCAATACGTTACGGTCCAGGCTGATTTTAAAATCCTGTTTTTTCAGGCCGGGTGCTGCCAGTTCTAAATGAAAATGCTCAGCGGTTTCACTGATGTTCACCGCCGGTACGCGCGCTACCAAACGGTCGTTAAAAAAAGTGTCATTAAAGATTGATTCAAAAACGTCATTAAAGCCTGGCATTAATGCGTTCGCTCCTTTGTTGTTGTTAAATTTTACCAGTGTCATGGCTCTTTTTATTTTATGTTTTTAAAATGGTTTTTATACCCTGCTTACAAGCTGGATGCCAATTGATTTTGACTGCAAAAATTTCAGTTTTTGCCTGAAAAATTTTCAGCCCGGATGTCAGTTTTTCAGAGGGCGCGGTTCTTAAATACGTCTCGGGTGATGATCCTGGCATTATGAGCGATATCTTCCAGCGTACAATGCCGAATTTCCATCGGCAGGGGAATGCCGTCCCGTATGGCTGAAAGGTTCATGTAAAGCACGGAATGTGGCGATATATCCGGCGTGCCTTTTAATTGATTAAAAATTTCAGTGGCCTGCAGGCGGTCATAGCCCAGATCGAAGGTGCCGTAGGTTTCAAATCCTGACGGCGTTTTGATGTGCAGTGATATTTGAAATAACGTTTCCATAAGTTCGGCTATGCAAACGTTATTCCAAAGCCTTAAACCAAAGCCTCCAGGATGGCCTGGATAGAAAAATGCGCGCCGCAAACAAATTCGTCCGCTGCGCCGTAATAAACGGTCAGCTGGTCGCCATTGACCACATGCCCGTTGGTGAAAACGACATAGCCGAAAAAGCCGCTTAATTCATAAGCCTCGGTCGGTACCATAATGGGTTCGACCGTCCGGGCCAATACTTTGGACGGATCGTTTAGGTCCATCAAAAAAGCGCCTAAGCAGTATTGGTGTTCGGAATTGGCCCCATGGTAGATTTCCAGCCAGCCACGTTCTGTGCAGATCGGCGCCGCACCGGCACCCACGCGGGCATTGTCCCATAAGCCCGGCCGGGTTTTGATCAGGCATTGGTGATTGCCCCATTGCCGGCCGTCGGAGGATTCGGCCAGCCAGATATAATTGCCGCCGATCTCTTTGCTGCTGGGGCGGTGGAGGCAATAATATTTGCCGTTGATCTTTTCCTCGAAGATGGCGCAGTCCTTATTATGCGGCGGCAAGGTCATGCCGCCTTTTTCAAAATGCTGCCAGTCGGTGGTGGTTAGTAGACCT
>JAOPVP010000104.1 GCA_025966135.1 Frankiales bacterium | reverse complement strand
ACGTGGGCGGCAATCTCAACATCGAGAGCCTGCAGGACACGAGTGTGTTCAACAGCCAGCAGCGCAGCATCGGCGGCAGCGTCACCATCGGCTTCGGCGGCGGCGCGAGCGCCAACTTCGGCAGCAGCAACATCAACTCGAACTTCGCCAGCGTCATCGAGCAACGAGGGAGTGGGGCGGGCGACGACGGATTCCAGATCGACGTGCGCGGCAACACCGGCTTGAGAGGAGGTGTGATCTCGAGCCCCGACGAAGCCGCAGCCGCACGCCGCAACCGCCTCACGACCGGCACTCTCACGCAAAGCGATATCGAGAACCGCGCCGACTTCCGCGGCCAGAGCTTGAGCCTGGGCGGCGGCTTCGGCGGCGTCGGGCGCGATCAGCCCGGGCAGGCGCAGACCGGCGCAGGACAGGTACCGGGCACGACGCTGCCGAGCCTCGGCGGCTTCAGCGCGACACCGCCGATCGCGCTCAACGCCCGCGGCGAAGCCGGCAGCACCACGCGCAGCGGTATCAGCCCGGCCGACGTTCAGATCACCGACGAGGCAAAGCAGCAGGCGACGACCGGCCGTGGTGCCGCCGACACGGTGGCAATGATCAATCGCGACGTGTCGACCGATCGGAACACCACTAACGCGCTCAAGCCGATCTTCAACGAGCAGGAGATCCAGGCGGGGTTTGCGATCAGCGGGGCTTTTGCGCGCGAAGCGGGGAACTTCCTTGCGCTGCGCGCGAAGCAAGCGGACCTGAAGGAAGCGCAGGCAAAGAAAGCCGAAGCCGACGCGGCAGACCCGAAGTTCGAAGGTCAGAGTCAGGCGCTGATCGACCGAGCGGCCGCCTTACGCGCCGAAGCGAGAGACATCACCGCCACCTGGGGTCCGGGCGCGACCAATCGGCAGGTCCTGAGCGCGCTCGTAGCGGCCGCGAGCGGCAACGTGAGCGGCAGCACTGCGTCCTTCATTCAGGCCGGCGTCGTCAATTTCGTGCAGCAACAGGGCGCCGCCTACATTGGCAAGCTCGTGGCTGAAGGCTCGCTCACGGAAGGCTCGCACGAGCACGCCGCCCTGCACGCGATCGTCGCCTGCGCCGGAGCCGCGGCGAGCAGCCAGAGCTGCGGGGCCGGTGCGTTAGGCGCGGCCACCAGCAGCCTGCTCACGAATCTCTTCAAGCAGCCGGAGCCGGGCGAAACCAACAGTCAGCGCGAAGCCAAGGGCAACATTATCAATACCATTGTGGCGGGCACCGCGCTCGCCTTGGGTGGCAGCGCAGCGGATCAAACGGCTACGGCGGTCATCGCAAGCGACGCGGCAGTGCAGAACAACTTCCTAACGCAGCGCGAGCTCGCGCAAAGGCGCGCGGCGCTCGCCAAGTGCAAGCCGGACGAATGCGAGGCGACTAGACAGAAATTCCTAAAGATCAGCAACGACCGCAAGGATCGGATGGAGATCGCTTGCCTCACTTCGCCGACGCAATGTCGCCGGAATGCGGAGGAGATCCGTGTAGCGGTCTCGGAGCTTGCAGAGGATCTTTCGCGGCTACCCGAGGGCGCGGCGAGGAAAGACGCGCAACGCAATTTAGCGCAAGCCATCTCGGACTATAAAACCAATCTCCAGCAACTGGAGGACGCCGGCAACAAAGTTGCCGGCGAGGTCCTCTCGACTACTGAGCTCGCACGGCGTGGATTCTTGACTCCCAAGGAAGCCGCAGACCAAACGGCGTTTAAGAGCGGTAAGGATGGAGAGCTTCTGGAGATCGTCGACAAAGGCGGTAACGCGATTCTGATGACGATCGGAGGGGTAGTAGTCGGGAAAGTAATGAATAAATTTGCGGCCGCAAGCGCAGGAGGCGTGTCGGCACTTGAGCGCGATGTTATCGGCCGTATCGCACGACCCGGCGACCAAGTCGTCGTCGGCACGGGCAGGGCTACAGGAACGAGACTTCAGCAGGACATAAATGTGGATCCGGTGCCGGCTCCTGCGAGAAATCTCACCGGGCGCGACGTCGGTGCCAGCCCATCCCAAAATGCTGCCATGCGTGACGATGTGGCATATTTGGAGAGCATCAAGGCCACCGGGATTCGCATCAACCAGCAGCAGCTGAACGCAGCCGAGTGTCGGGTGGGCACTTGCCGTCCTGATGTACAGGCCACTTTGCCGAACGGCCGGCGTGTTGTGATCGAATACGACACGGCGGTGTCGACGCGCGGCGCCGGCCACGCGACGCGCGCCCTAAGCAACAATCCGAATTGCTGGTGATTTTACGAAGGGTTAACTAATGCGGGATCCGGAGTTCTTCATGAGGCGATACGCGCCGGTGACTACGCGGCTTGCTTTTTTCGACATATCCGCTGCTGCAGTTGCCGAGGCGGTGTTCGATCGCGATAAAGAGATGACTGAGAGATGGGAGCTCCCTTGGAAGGTGAAGAAGGTGCCGATCGAAAGCAATCTGGCGGGGAAGCTGCACGCATTGCTGCCTTTGAGCTCGGTGCGCGCCAGCAAGCTTCTGCTGTCAGCCACTAGGTCCAACTGGTCAGCCTACATTCCCAATGGTTATCCATTGGGCGATATTCATGGCGAGCCGTCATTCTTTGCTGAAAAACTGAAAGTGCGCACGCTGTCGATCGTTTTATCCGAAGATGTGCCGAAGAAGCAGGTGGGCTCTTTCCAGTTTGTCCTTCGCGATGCGCGAAGCGGACCGGTTAAAACCCGGTCAGTCGAGCTTCATAAAGAAAGCCGGTGGCAATTCAGGCAATATGGCGACCCGTTGCCCTTTGAAGACGTGGAGCAATATCGGGCGAAGAAGCTCAAGGACCGGCTCACCGTGGATATGGTCGAGCGCTACTGCTCGCATCTTGGCATCGAGCTGTTCGATCCGGACTTCTATGCGGGTGAGGGCCATATCATCCACAGCTATCCGCCGCCAAACTCCGTCTTCTATTCGGAATACCCTAACCAAAAGCAAGCCGGACCGGTGACCGCTTCGTGATCGCTGCTCTGGTCTTGAGCTTAGCTATATGATGAACCAGGCCGTGTTGCCTGAATGACGCGCACCCCGATGTCCGGCACCTTAAATGAACGTGCCCGAGTGCAGCTCTGGGGCGGCTGGACGCTTGAGCTGCCACCATGCCAGTACGAGCGAAAAGACGGCGGCCCATGGTCCGCGTGGGGCGACGACTGGACGGTCAACATACACATCATCGAAGTCGCTGGCGACAGCGCGGGCAAGCCGCTTTCGGCGGAAAAGATGCTAAGCGCCAGCGACCGTGGCAAGCAAATCTCGGGGAGCGGCTGGATAGGCCGGGCGGAGATAGTAGTCGAGCGCGTTGATGATCGCGATGTTTACCGGCTGGGAGGCCGGCTGGCGGCCGAGAACACGCTGATGTCGTGCTGGGTCTCCTACGTTCAGAAAGAGCAGCACGCTTTTGCGGAAGAACTGATCGGCGGCGTGGCTCACCTCCCCGGTGATGTGCAGAGAATGACCGCGCTCACCGCTGAAGACGAGGACCGCCTTGCCGAACAGCGGACGACGCTCGAGCAATACCTCGGCGACGAGCGATCGAAGGAGAGCTACAAGACGGCCGCAGGCAAGCTCGCCTTGTTGCATGCGCTGGTAGAGCAGCGCATTTTCCAGCGAACCCAAACGTACGAGCTGCAAAGCATGGGTGTCATTATGGGCGACACGTTTGTCCAGGAGCTCGGTATGGAATGGGTACTCGTCGAAGATTCATACGGGCGGGACGCCGCGGTGCGCGTTCCGGGAACTTCCATACTGATTTATCCGCTCACGCTGATTTCGAAGCGCATCGAAAAAGGCGAGCAGATAGACGTCTTCGATCTGTTCAACGGAATCGCGCATGAAGTCGAGACCCTCAAGAAACAGGGTGCATGATTCCGGCAAACATCAACGTACTCGGCAGCAAGGTGGCGTCATCACGGTTCTCGTTGCAAAATTGCACTCTCGCTCCGATAACATGGAGAATGAAAATTAAATCCTTCGCCGATGCGCTACGCCGAGGCAACCGTGCGGCTCGGCTCGACCGGGGCGCCAGCGCCTGCCTATTCGTGCTTATGTTGGTCGCTTCATGGGCATTCTTGACCGCTACAGCGTCGCACGCCGCCGATGCGACGACCAGTTGGGTTCGGAAGGATGCTCGCGGTCTTTTTGGCGCCGCTACGGACGATCCATATCTGAACCGTGTCAGGGATATGCCTGTCGAGCAGCTCAGGCAATTACACGAAGCAGGCGAGTTGGATGCAACGATACAGTTGGCGAAAGTATTGTGGTGGGACGGGGATACTGAAGGTCCTATCTCACTACTTCAAAAGCCAGCTGAAATGGGAATTCCGTATGCTCAATACCTGCTGGGGTCTTACCTGCGTTTCAAAAACCGTGACGTGCCAGGTGCACTCACATGGATCGGGAAAGCATCCGAGGCTGGGCACCCATTGGCGCAGGAAACACTCGCTGGATTTCATAGCATCGGAACTTACGGCATTCCGGTCGACGATAAACGCGCGTTCGAGCTTTATCTTCTCGCCGCGAAGCAGGGGTTAAAGCACTCTCAGATGAACGTCGGCATCATGCTGTGTAGCGGAACCGGTACTCAGCAAAACAAAGCAGAGGGCAGAAAGTGGTTCCTGCTTTCCCAGAAAGGACAGAAAGCGTCATTTTCGCTGAGGGATGCGGGTTGTAATTGAGTTTCACTACCTGTTCGGGGCCGACATCGACTCACGGCGCAGAACTCTACGCCGATCGAGGGCCGGGCACGAACCATCTGTCGCTTCGGATCGTAGCGACGCGTGGAGGAGCCGACGATGTTTGGTGCGAAATGCTGTGCTTGGAATCCCGCGGTTACGAATGTGACGCTTGCCATCGGCAAGATGCTAAGCAAAGGCCGGCCGACCGTGATAGCTCCTTATGAATCGATCATCCGCAGCGTGTGGGGCGACATAGTCTCTCGCGGCTTTCGGTTGGTCGATAATTCATCTCACCAGATGAGTTTCCGGCGCGGCAATCTCTCGCTCGTATTCAGCGTCGAGCGCTGTGCCGATCTGTCTTTAACAAGAGTCCCTGAATACTTACTAGAAGGCGGCGTACGAAGGTTTTCATGTTGGTACAGTGATGTCCGTAGTTGCCGCCGAGCGATTCGGACGGCAAGAGTACGGCAGAAGCAGAAGGTGCGAAGGTATCAAAAAGGATCTACAGTTTGGACTCGACTTCTTGAAAGACTTCGAGGGAGAGATGTTTCGAGAGTCTCCTGAATACATTCAAGCATGTAGATGGGCGGAGAAAGCCGCCTTTCGAAGCAGGATTCCGTGTAGACAACTACGAGTCTCACTAGCCTATTGCGACGCGTTGAAGCGCTGTAGCAGCGGCGCGAGCGGAGAGACCGTGGGCCGCCCGCGCCGTGATCAGTCCGTACGATGAAATAGTACGTGCAGTCTCTGCTGACCTGACATGGGCGGCGTTCGGCGGCTACGAGAGAAATTAGGCTATGCAAATCGAATGTCGAGCCGGTATCAAGCCGATCATCTG
>JAOPVP010000054.1 GCA_025966135.1 Frankiales bacterium | reverse complement strand
CCCGGTCCACGAACGACGCGAGTTCCTGCGCGCTCATCGCGACCGGCACCGACGGTGCCCAGTCAGCAGTGGTGGCGGGAGCGGTCATGACCTGAACGTACATTCCCCCACTGACAGAACCAGACTTATCCACACGGCAGTTTCCACCCTGTAAAAACAGGCCTTCAGCAGCTTGCAAACAGGCCCAGCAGCCCGGCAAGGAAGCCAAACTAGACCTTGCACCCATCGGGCTCCAGGCCCTCCTTGAGGACGGCAGAGCGGGCGAAGGACTGCGCCTTCCGACGGCGCAAGCCGAACGTTCGGCAGCGTCGAGCGGTGGCACGCCTTCAACAGCCCCGTTTCCCGGCCCTCGCGAACCGTGAACGAACTGGCCGGTAGGCCTAGCGGGACCTCGTGCGCTGCCAGCGCTTGGGGAGCGACCGGCTGACGTACGCGAGGAAGACCACCCAGCCGGCGCTGAAACTAGGCCCGACCCAGTCGCCTCCCTGCGCAACTGCGACCGCGGCCACGACGATGCAGACCGACGCCGCGGCGAGGTAAACCCAGAACAGGTATGGGTTCAGACCCATGAACAGGTTGACGAACCAGCCGCGTTTGCTGTCGGACGTGCCGAGCACGCGGTTGTCCAGCTCACGAGCCCTGCCCCGTATGCCTCCGCCCTGGGCCACAGCGTTTCCCACCTTCCTCGTGGCCGGCCAGTGTGCCATCGGCCAAGGTCTCAGACCCTGCGGCAGTGGTCTCCGGTCGTGCCATCACCGCCACGTTCTCGACAGCCATGGCCTGTAGGCCCGTCCCGATGATCACTACTCGGTGTCGGAGCCGTCCCGGCTGCGGAGCAGGCGGCGGTAGGAGAACAGCCGTGCGGCCGTCGCGTCCCCCTCCTCGACGAGAGCGGCGAGAGCACATCCCGGGCTCAGGTGGTCGCAGCCGGGCGGGCACTCCTCCGCCGCCAGCGCCAGGTCCGGAAAGGCCGCGAGCACACCCGCGGGCGTGACTGCCCCCAGGCCGAACGACCGGATGCCCGGGGTATCGATGACCGTCCCGCCACCCGGCAGCGGAAGGGCGATCGCGGACGAGCTCACGTGCCGCCCCTTACCGACGCCAGAGACGTCACCGGTCGCGCGGAAGGCGTCAGGGACGAGCTGGTTGACAAGCGTCGACTTGCCCACGCCTGACTGCCCGAACAGCACGGATGTCTTGCCCTGCAGCCGTTCTCGGAGCTCCTCGACCCCGGAGCCGCGCCCGGTCACGACCGCTTCGACCCCGAGCGGCTCGTACAGCGCGAGCAGCTCGTCCGGCGCGGCCAGGTCGCGCTTGGTGAGGCAGAGCAAAGGGACCAGGCCTCCGTCGAACGCCGCCACGAGGCAGCGGTCGATGAGTCGGGGCCGGGGAACCGGGTCGGCGAGCGCGGTCACGACGACGAGCACTTCGGCGTTCGCGACGACCGCGCGTTCCACCGGGTCACTGTCATCAGGGGTACGGCGAAGCAGCGAGGTGCGGGGCTCGACCCGCACCACCCGCCCGAGGGCGTCCGGACCGCCGGTCAGGTCGCCGACCAGGGCGACGCGGTCGCCGACCACGACGGCGCGACGACCGAGCTCGCGGGCGCGCACCGCCGTGACCACGCCGTCCCCGATCTGTACGCGGTAGCGGCCGCGGTCGACCGTCACCACCTGGCCTGCGGCGGCGTCCTCGTGCCCTGGACGGGACTTGGTGCGGGGACGGGTACTGCGGGGCGGGCGGACGCGGACGTCATCCTCGTCGAGCTCGCGCGGCACCATCAGCCCCCGAGCAGCCCGGTCCAGGAACCGACGAAGTCGGGCACCGTCTTACGGGTGGTCGCGATGTCGTCGACCTCGATGCCGTCGATGCCGAGCCCGAGGACCGCCCAGGCCATCGCGACCCGATGGTCGTCGTAGGAGGACAGCAGCGCCCCGTGGAGCTTCGCCGGCCGGATCTCGATGCCGTCCTCGGTCTCGACGGCGTCGCCGCCGGCCCTGCCGAGCTCGGTGGCTAGTGCCTTGAGGCGGTCGGTCTCCTGCAGCCGGATGTGGGCGACCCCGCGGAAGCGGCTGGGGGAGTCGGCCAGAGCCGCGAGGGCGCTGAGGACCATTGTCAGCTCCGGGGCGTCGGCGAGGTCGGCGTCGATCCCGCGCAGGCCGTCGCCGGCGGCAACGGTGACGGAGTCCGCCGTACGCGTGACGACGCCACCCATGGCCTCGAGCAGGTCGGGCAGCACCGCGCCGGGCTGCCGCGTCCCCAGGGGCCAGCCCGCGACGGTGACCGACCCGCCGGCCAGCAACGGCGCCGCGAGGTAGGCGGCGGCGGTCGACAGGTCCGGCTCGACGGCAGCGTCGCGCGGCAGCAGCGGCCCGGGTGCGACCCGCCAGACGCCGGGGACGGTGTCGTCGACGGTCGCACCCGAGGCGCGCAGGGCGTCGACGGTCATCGCCAGGTGCGGTGCGCTCGGCAGCCGGCCGCCCTCGTGCCGCACGGCCACCCCGACGGAGGTGCGCGGTGCGACGAGCAGGAGGCCGCTCACCAGCTGCGAGCTCTGCGAGGCATCGAGTACCACGGAACCGCCCCGCAGCACGCCGGTCCCGCGCACAGTGAGGGGAAGTGCCTCGACGGACGACAGGTCGGCGCCCAGCTCCCGCAACGCGACGAGAAGCGGGCCCAGCGGTCGCTCCCGCACCCGCGGGTCACCGTCGAAGGCCACGGGGGCCGTGGCGAGGGCGGCGACGGGGGGCAGGAAGCGGGCGACGGTGCCGGCGTTGCCGACCTCGACCGAGGAGCCGGTCGGCACCAGCGCGCCGGGAACGCCGTCGACCACCCAGTCCTCACCGTCGTCCGTGACGCCGACCCCGAGCACGCGCAACGCGGTGGCCATCAGCTCGGTGTCGCGGCTGCGCAGCGGACGCCGTACGACGCTTCGGCCGTCGGCCAGGGCGGCGAGCACCAGCGCCCGGTTCGTCAGTGACTTCGAGCCGGGCAGGGCTACGACGGCGTCGAGGGGCTGCGTCGCGCGTGGCGCCGGCCAGGGAGTGCTGCTCACCGCACCATCGTCGCAGGCCAACCCCGGCGCCCTGGTTGCCCGTATCCTCCCTGCACCATGAAGCGCCTCTCCCTGGCCCTCGGGGCTCTCCTGCTGGTCAGCGCGTGCGGAGGTTCCACGCCCACTGCGGCCCCTACTGCGGGGCCGACGTTCTCACAGGCGCCTCAGCCAACGGCCGCGCAGTGCCCAGCCGTGGCGAAGGCACGGTTCGTCTGGCCGGTCGAGGTGCCGGCCGATCTCCCGCAGCCACCGGCGGCGACCCTGGGACGCACGACGAGGACCAAGGAGGGCCTCACGATCGTGCGGTTCAGCACCGCGACGTCGCTGCAGCAGAGCGTGCTGTTCGTGGTCAGGGAGGTGCAGAAGGCCGGCTTCACGCTGGGCCGCGGGGACGCCGAGCCCGCCGAGGCCGACGCGCCCTTCGGCCGCGGCGATGTGCGCGGCATCTACAAGATGCTCGTGCGCGACACCTGCCGGACCGACTGGCTGGTTGCCGTCTCCCACGCCCGTCCGGGCGGGGGAAGCCCGATCCTGCCGACCGCGTCACGCGGGCCGAGCTCCGCCCCGCTCCCCTTCGGCTGACGCGAGATGGACGCGGGGCTTGTCCTCCAGGTCGTGCTCGCCGGGCTCTCGGCCGGCGCGGTCCTCGGCCTGGTGGCGCTCGGCTTCACTCTCATCGCGGGCACGGTCCGCGTGTTGCACCTCGCTCACGGTGACGTCGTCGTCGCGTCGGTCTTCGCCGGCGTCCTCGGGGTCCTGGGTCGCACTCCGGTCGCCAGCCTGCTGGGTCCGGGGCGCTCGGTGGAGTTCGTGCTGCTCGTGCTCGCGGCGGGTGCCGTGCTCGCCGGGCTGATCGCTGTCGTCGCGGTCAGGCCATACCTGCCGGACGTCCGCCGTGGCCGGCCGGCGGATGCCCTCGGCTGGGTCGCCGGAGGCGTGGCGGCCGGGCTGCTCCTGCGGGCCGTGCTCGGCCTGCTCCTGCCGCAGGAGGGCTACGCCGTACCCGATCCCCTGCGCCTGGCGTCGTGGACGTCGGACGGACTCGTGCACCTGCCGGGTGGCAGCACGCTGCCGGTGCGGACCGTCGGCGTCCTGGTGCTGGGCGTGCTGGTCGGGGTCCTGGTCGAGGAGTTCCTCGTGCGCTCGCGGTTCGGCCGCTCGCTGCGGGCCGTCGCGGACGACCCGGACGCCGCCGCCCTGTGCGGCGTCAACGCCGGCCGGGTCGTCTTGGTCGCGTTCCTCGCCGCCGGCCTGCTCGCGGGCCTGGCTGGGCTGCTCGACGCCCCTGGGCGGGCGGTCTCCGTGGACGACGGTGTGGTCCTCGGTCTTGAAGGCATCGCCGCGGCCCTGCTCGGCGGGCCCGGGTCCTTGCGCGGGGCGCTCGCCGGGGGCCTGGCACTGGGGCTGTTGCAGGCCGTCGCGGTCTACGCCGGTGGGGCCTCGCTGCAGGACGTCGCGCCGCTCTCGCTGCTCGTCGTGCTGCTTGCCCTGCGCCCGCAGGGGCTCAGGCGGTGAGCGCCGTCGACCTGGCCCAGGCCCTGTGGCTGCTGGTGGCGGCACTCGGGCTGGCGCTGTCCGTCTCGTACGCCGGTCTGCCGGTGCTCGGGCAGGGTGCCTTCGTCGCCGTCGGCGCCTACGGCACCGCGCTGCTCGGCCCCGGCGGTGAGGGCTGGCCGCTCGGGATCGCCTGCGCCGCAAGCGTTCTCGCGGCCGGGCTCCTTGGACACCTGGTCGCGGTCGGAGCCTCGCGGATCGAGGGTGCCTACCTCGCCCTGGCCACGTGGGCGCTGGCCTGGCTCGTCCAGCGCATCCTGCTGGCCTACCCGGACCTGACCGGCGGTGCCGATGGGCTCACCAGACCGTCGCCCGCTCACCTGGTGTCGCCAGCCCTCGGTCTCGACCTGGTGCTGACGCCGACCGTGCACGTCGTCGTTGTCGCTCTGCTGTGTCTCGCCCTCGTCGGCGTCCTGGTCCGCCTCGACCGCGGGCCGGCCGGACTCGACCTGGCCGCCCTCCGCGAGGGCCCGTCGCTCGCCGCCTCCCTGGGGATCCCCGTCGCGTCCCGTCGTCGCACCGTCTTCACGGCAACTGCGGCGCTGGGGGCACTCTCCGGCGCCGGGAGCACCGTCCTGCTCGGCCTCGTCGCACCCTCCGACGTCAGCCCGCTCGTCTCACTGCAGCTGCTCGTCGCCGTGCTGCTCGGGGGCACGGCGCGATGGTGGGGGCCCGTGCTGGGCGTCGCGGTCCTCACGGCCCTGCCACCGATCGCCGATGCCCTCGCCACCAGCGGCGGGCTCGACGTGGAGCGGTCCCGAGGAGTCCTCACCGCAGCGTTGCTCGTGGCGGTACTTGCCCTGCGCGGGCCGGTTGGTCGGCGGCTCGCCCATCCCGGCCCGCCGCCCGGACCTCCGGCGACGGCGGCCGCCCCTCATCACGACCCGGCGCGCCCGGTCCTCCTGCAGGCCAGCGGTCTCGACGTGTCGTACGACGGTGTGGTGGCCCTGGCCGATGCCGGCATCGTGCTGCGGGGCGGCGAGGTGCATGCCCTCATCGGTCCCAATGGCAGTGGGAAGTCGACGCTGCTCAAAGCCCTGGCGGGCGACCTCAGCACCGGCACCGTGGAGATCGCAGGGATCGTGCATCACGCCCGAGACGTGCAGGACCGGGTGCGGGTCGGCGTCGCGCGGACCCCGCAGCACAACGTCGTCATGCCGCGCCTCGCCGCGGACCAGCAGGTCGCGGTCGGCGCCCGGGGCGGGGCGCGACCGTCGTACGCGGTGGTGCGGCACCTGCTGGCCACGCCGTCCTCGCGGCAGACCGGCCAGGCCGCCGTCGTGACCCGCGCACTCGACGAGGTCGGGCTGCTGCACGTCGTCGGGGCCGACCCGCAGCGGCTCACCTCCGGTGACCAGCGGCTTCTGCAGGTCGCCAGGGCCGTCGCGACCGGCGCGCGGGTACTGCTGCTTGACGAGCCCGCGGCCGGGATGACGGCCGATGAGCGGAGTCGGCTGGGCGGCGTCCTCCGCACCTTGGCCGGGAACGGCAGGGCGGTGCTGCTCGTCGAGCACGACATGCGACTCGTCGGCGAGGTCGCCGACCGGGTCACCGTGCTCGACGTAGGCCGGGTCCTCGCGACCGGACCCGTCGACGTGGTGCGCGCGCACCCGGCCGTTCGCCGCGCCTACCTCGGTATCCCGGAGGTTCCTGCGTGAGGCTCTTCGCCACCGTCCTGGCCCTCGGCCTCGGGCTGACCGCATGCAGCGGCACGTCCGGGTCGGCAGCGACGGGCGAGGCGCTGGTGGTCGTCTCGGCGCCTCTGACCGCGCAGCCGTGGATCGGAGGCTTCCTCAGGAAGGGGGCCGAGCTGGCCGCCCGGCAGGTCAACGCCGGCACGGGACGTCACCTCAGGATCGAGGTGCTCGACAACGGCGGGTCCGCGCAGACGGCCGCGGCCAACGCCCGGCGTGCCGTCGACGAAGGGGCCGTTGCGATCATCACCGACGGGGTCGGGGCCAAGGCGATCGCGGCCGTGACCGACCCGGTGAAGCTGCCGGTGTTCATCACCTTCGAGGGCAGCGCCTCGCTGACCGACCCGGCGGCGTTGCCCACGCTGTTCCGGCTGGCACCGTCCAACACCTACCTGTGCCGGCGGCTGGCCGACTACCTGGCCGACACCCGGCCCGGCCAGCCGGTGGGGATCATCGGCGACGACTCCTCCTACGGACGCGAGGGCTCCGCGAACGTGAAGGCCGACCTGCTTCATGACGAGGTCAGGGTGGTTTCGGACCAGACCGTGCCTGAGGGGGCAGGTGACGTCAGCGCCCAGGTGCTGCAGGCCCGCCGCAGCGGCGCGAAGGTGCTCGTCGTCTGGGCCCGCGCGTCCGGAGTCGCCTCGATCCTGCGGGCTGCCCGCGGCACCGGCTGGGACGTGCCGGTCTACTCCGGCCCGGCGGGGGAGGACCCGTTGGTACGGCAACGCCTGGCCGACCAGCCACACTGGGTCGACGGGCTCACCTTCGTGTCCTTCCGCATCACCAGCGAGGTCGGTGGCGCGCCGTTCGCGGCCTATCGCAAGGCCTACGAGAAGGCCTACGGGCCGGACGTGGTCGGGGTCCGCTCAGGGGGGAAGATGGTGGTCATGCCGCCGGACTGGTCGACCTACCCCTACGACGCCGTGAGGCTGCTGTCCGCAGCCCTCGACCGCGCGGGCAGCACCGACCGCGCCAAGGTCTACGCCGCCCTGCAAGCCGTCACGATCACCGGCGCCAACGGCGACGAGCGCGGCTTCGGACCCGACGACCGGGAGGGCGTGAGCCCCGACGACATGTACTTCGCGCACTTCGAGGGCATGCGCTTCGTCCCCAACACGGACGACAAGCTCTCGACCGACCTGCCCGCGGTGCCGCAGTAGCCGTGGAGACCTGAGGTGTGTGGCCGCTACGCCTCCAGCCGGCGCCCCGACGACCTCGTCTCGTACTTCGAGGTCGAGGAGCCGCCGGAGGAGGTGCTGCCCCCCTCCTGGAACGTCGCCCCCACCGACCCCGTGTACGCCGTTGTCGACAAGGGTGCCCGCCGGCTGCGCGTGCTCAGGTGGGGTCTGGTGCCCTCCTGGGCCAAGGACGCCAAGGGAGGTGCGCGCCTGATCAACGCTCGCATGGAGTCGCTCACCGAGAAACCGGCCTTCCGGGCGGCCTATGCCAAGCGGCGCTGCCTGGTGCCCGCCGACGGCTACTACGAGTGGAAGGTCGAGGGCACCGGCAAGCAGCCGTACTACCTGACGTCGCAGGATCGCTCGCCGCTGGCAATGGCCGGGCTCTACGAGCACTGGAAGTCGCCGGAGGGCGAGTGGCTCTCGACGTGCACGATCATCACGACCTCGGCCCCGGACGAGCTGGGCGAGATCCACGACCGCACCCCGTTGCTCGTCCCGCGCGAGGCCTGGAGCACCTGGCTCGACCCTGACCTGCCCGACCCGGGAACCCTCCTGATCCCAGGAACGCCAGGGGTTCTGGACGCCTGGCCGGTCGGCAAGGACGTCGGAAACGTGCGCAACAACGGCGCCCAGCTCGTGGAGCCGAGCTAGGAGCGGCGCCAGATCAGGATGCCGTTGGTGAGCAGCAGCAGCAGCGCGAGCCCGGCCAGCGAGATCGCCCCCCACCGCGGGTGCAGCACCTGCGTGGCCGCGGTCTGCTGCACCGCGGGGGCGAAGCCGTAGCTGAACGTCGTCGACCCGGCCCCCGCCAGGTCTGCTCCCAGGTACGGGCTGTACGACGACGCCCTCGCGCCCGTGGCCGCCACCTCGACGAGCAGGTCGAGGGCTGCCTTCCGCTCCTGCTGGCCTGGCCCGGCCGCGGCCCACTCCCGCCAGGTCGCGAACCCGCCCGGCGGCGTGAGCTCGGTCGGGTTGAGGGCGTTCACCGCGGTCAGGTCGAGCGCCAGGCTGCCGGACCCGACAGCCGCCACGCTGAACGTCACGTCGGAGGTGCCGTTGACCCCGCCGAGCGTGCCGGCGAAGGTCGCGCCGTCCGGCGACGCAGTGGTGGCAGGCCCGCTGACGGTCCCCGCCGTACCGATGAGCCGAAGCGCTCCCTGCAGTCGTAGGGGTACTGCCTGGGAGGCCTGGACCCGGGCGGCGCCGCTGACAGCGAGGAACTTCGGTAGGAGGTCGTCGGTGGTTGGCAGCCGGGCCGCTGTCGCGTGACGGGCCACGGCCAGAGCCTTGTCGAGCGCGCCCGCGAGGAGGGTCGGTGTGGCGTCGTAGGCGGTCGGCAGCTCGGCGGGCTGGCTGGTGACGTTGCTGACGGTCACGCTGATCGTCCCCGGTCCGGGGATGCGCCCGCCGTCGAGCAGGGTCGAGGCCGTGCCGGCCTTGCCCCTGAAGGTGACCTTCACGGTGAGGGGCAGGTGCTGCGCCTCGATGAGGGGGTCGAGCGTCAGGCGGGCCCCGAGCTCACGCCGGCCGGGGGAGAAGCCCTGCCACACAACTGCTCCGCGGCGGGTCACGGGCGGCGGCTCCTGCGACAGGCTCACCGCCGAGCGGGCCGGACCACGCTCCCGGATCGCGTAGTCGCCTTCGCCCTCGAGTTGGAGTCGTTGGTCGGCAAGGACCGAACGGACACCCCCGTCGCCGCCGAGCCCGACCCGCACCGTCTCCGTGTTGACCACCGGTCCGGGGACGTCGGACTTCAGCAACCGGTCGGGGCGACCGCCGACCGCGACGATGAGGTTGCTTTGCTGAACCCGGGCGGCCTCGGGGGTGGGCAGCTGCAGGCTGTCGGCGTGCTGCGCGGCCGACACGGCGGTGGGCAGCACCAGGGCAGTGCCCAACGTGACGAGCACCAGCTTCAGCACGAAGTGGAGGGTAATTCCCGCCGGGTGACGCGCGTAAGGCATGCTCACCTCAGAGGCAACACACCGAAAGAGCCCAAGACCCAACAGAGCAGGAGCCACCCTCGTGGACCTCGACGCCATCCGGGCTGACCTCGAGCAGGTCGTGCGCGAGAGCGAGGCGACCATCGCCGTCCTGGAGGCGGAGGAGGCGGAGGACGAGGAGCACGTAGGCGACCACGACCACAACTCCGAGGACAACGCCAGCGAGATCACCGAGGCGGACCGGGAGGACGCGCTCATCGAGGCGGCGCTGGTCCACAAGAAGGAGGCTGAGGCGGCGCTCGCGCGCCTCGCCGCCGGGACCTACGGGATCTGCGTCGACTGCGGCCAGCCGATCGCCGAGGAGCGCCTGCTGTTCCGGCCCGAGGCCGCCCGCTGCCTCGCCGACCAGGAGCGCTTCGAGGAGCGCGAGGGCTAACCGGGCTTGACGGCGCTGGCCACCAGGTGCAGGCCGGCGTTCTCGTGCTCGTGGTCGACGGCCAGGCGCTGCTCGGTGCTCACGAGCTCGGACAGCGCCTCGTCGCCGCCCGAGGCCAGCGCGAGCTCGACGGCGACGGGGGTGAGCACCGACCGGGGCCGCACCCACTCCACAGCCAGTCCGGCGGTCTCGAGCAGCTCGCTCAGCTGCTCGGGCCAGAAGCAGCGGCTGATCGTCCCGTCGCTGGAGGGCACCAGGACGACGTCGGCGGACGGCACGTCAGCGAGCTCAGCCCACCGGCCCTGGTGTGCCAGCCGCGCCAGCCCGGCGAGCAGCGAGTCGACGACGACCAGCAGCCGCCCCCCGGGCCGCAGGACCCGCATCAGGTCATGCGCCATCTCCTCCGTGGCGAGCGACATCGACAGGGTGCGCGACTCAGCCACGACCCCGTCCATGCAGCTGTCTGCCAGCCACCCCAGCGACCGACTGTCCGCGTCGACGGACTGGACGCCGTCGATCGAGGAGGCCCCGACGTGGAAGACCTCGTGCCCGGCGTCACGTAGCTGCGTGGTGCGCCGGGTGTCGTCCCCGGACAGGTCCAGCACCTGCGCTCGTTCCTCGGGCATCCACGCGGCAAGCTGCGCAGCAGCCACCCGCTCGTAGAACCGCCAGTACGACGAGGTTGACGTGGGTACCGGGGCCGGTGCCCCCACGGCATCGTGCTCGAGCGCGTACATGGCCGCCTCCTACCCTTTCCGACGTGCCTCTCACCTCCACGACCGACGTCGAGACGGCCGTCGGGGTTGCGCGCGTCCACCTGTCCGGGCGGGGCAACCCGCTGCTCGTGCTGGGCCACGGCGCCGGAGGTGGGATCGAGGCGCTCGACCTCCTCGCTGCCCGTGACGCCGGCCTGTCGCTCGGCTGGCGGGTCGCCCTCGTCGAGCAGCCCTGGCGGGTCCGCGGCCGCAAGATCGCCGAGGCGCCGACGCGGCTCGATGCCGCCTGGGTGGATGTCCTCGCCACCCTGTCGGGCGCCCCACTCGTCGTGGGTGGGCGCAGTGCCGGCGCACGGGTCGCCTGTCGTACGGCGAAGCAGGTGGGCGCGGACGCCGTGCTGTGCCTCGCCTTCCCCCTGCACCCGCCGGGGCGGCCGGAGCGGACGAGGATCGGCGAGCTGCTGGGCGTGGCCGTACCCCTCCTGGTCGTGCAGGGGGACCGTGACGCGTTCGGGATGCCTCCGGGATCCCGCCTGGTGCCAGGCGCCGACCACGGCTTCCGGGTCGCCAAGGGCCGGGAGCCGGCCGGGCCGCAGGTCCAGAGCACAGTCCGGGAGTGGCTCAGCTCCCGGCAGCGAGCTACAGGCTGACGTAGACCTCGGTCGCCACGATCCGCTCGAGTGCGACCGTGACCCCATCGACGTTGAGCACGATCAGGTCGTCGTCGCCCTCGCTCACCGTCACCCGCTGGCCCGGCAGCAGCCGCGCCTGCTCCAGCTCGCGCATGTGGTCCAGCTGGGTCTGCAGGTGCTCGTCGATCCGTCGTACGACGCACGGCGTGCCGGACGGGACGCTCGCGAGCGGCTGCAGCGGGCCCGGGTCGACCACGTTGGCTGACCCCGGGATGGGGTTGCCGTGTGGGCAGGCCCCGGGGTCGCCCAGGAGCTTGACCAGGTGCGACTCGAGGTTGTCGCTGATCGCGTGCTCGAGCCGGCAGGCCTCCTCGTGGACCTGTGACCACGGGACCTTCAGCACGTCCACGAGGAGCAGCTCGGCGAGCCGGTGACGACGCAGGACGGCGGTGGCGTACTCCCGGCCGGACTCGGTGAGGTGCAGGACCCGGTCGCTGTCGAGAGTGAGGTAACCCTCCCGCTCGAGGCGCTTGACGGTCTCACTGACGGCCGGCGCGCTGACGCCGAGGCGATCCACCAGTCGGGCCCGCATGGGCGGGATCCCGAACTCCTCCAGCTCGAGGATGGTCTCGAGGTACTGCTCCACCGCGGGGTGGTGACCTGCACCGGGCCCAGTGCTGTGCGCCCCGGCGTGCCTGTCGTGCTGCATGGCCCCAGCCTACGTGGCGGGCGCCGGAATGACTTCGCCGTTCGCAGGTGTTGAGGACAACGACGCCCGCGACAAGGAGGACCCTGTTGATGAGTCGCAGTGGCTGTGAACAGCGGCCCACCGTCGACCCCCGCACCTTGGTGGCGTGGTTGGGACCTGCGGGCATCCCCTCGCTGCTCCCTTACGAACCGAGGGCCGTAGAGTCAACGGTTCCGGAGGAGGTGGGCACGGTCGACGAGACCAGCGAGCAGCGGACCGCACGCTTCGAGCGGGATGCGCTGCCCTTCCTCGACCAGCTCTACTCTGCTGGGCTGCGCATGACGCGCAACCCGGCGGACGCAGAGGACCTGGTGCAGGAGACCTTCGTGAAGGCCTTCGCCGCCTTCCACCAGTTCGAAGAGGGCACCAACCTCAAGGCCTGGCTGTACCGGATCCTCACCAACACGTTCATCAACAGCTACCGCAAGAAGCAGCGGCAGCCGCTGCAGTCCCCCACCGAGCAGATCGAGGACTGGCAGATCGCTGCGGCTGAGGCGCACACCTCCACCGGCCTGCGCAGCGCCGAGATGGAGGCCTTGGACCACCTCCCCGACAGCGATGTCAAGGACGCCCTGCAGAAGCTTCCCGACGACTTCCGGATGGCCGTCTACCTCGCCGACGTCGAGGGCTTCTCCTACAAGGAGATAGCGGACATCATGGGCACGCCGATCGGGACCGTCATGTCCCGCCTGCACCGTGGTCGGCGTGGACTGAGGACCCTGCTCGCCGATTACGCGGTGGAGCGCGGACTGGTGAAGGCACAATCATGAACGGTAGGGGCGATGGCATGGGGGGCGACGCATGAGCTGCGGCGAACCGCACGAGACCCCCTGCAGCGAGGTACTCGAGAAGGTCTACCTGTACCTCGACGGCGAGGCCGGGGACGACGACCATGACCACATCCGGATCCATCTCGACGAGTGCGCGCCCTGCCTGCGGCAGTACGGCCTCGAGCAGGCCGTGAAGGCCCTTGTCGCCCGGTCCTGTGCGGAGGCAGCGCCGATCGACCTCCGTGATCGGGTCCTGCTGCGGATCAAGCAGGTCCGCATCGAGATCGACCAGGTCGAGTTCCGCGCGGACTAGCGATCTCCCAGCGGGCGACCAGCCTCGCTTCACCCCTGCACCGCTAATCTCGCTCTCATGACGTGGCTCGTGACGGGTGGGGCGGGCTACATCGGGGCGCACGTGGTGCGTGCGATGGTGCAGGACGGCCAGCAGGTCGTCGTGCTCGATGACCTGTCCACCGGCACCCCTGACAGGCTCGATCCTGCCGCCCGGTTCGTGCCGGGGAGCCTGCTCGACCCGACGGCTCTCGCCGACGCGATGCACGGCGTCACGGGCGTCGTGCACATCGCTGCCAAGAAGCAGGTCGGTGAGTCCGTCGCGGAGCCCTTGCGCTACTACCGGGAGAACGTCGACGGCCTGCTCGCGCTGCTCGAGGCCTGCCGCGACGGGGGCGTCGACCGCTTCGTGTTCTCCAGCAGTGCCGCGACGTACGGCATGCCCGACGTCGAGCTGGTCACCGAGGACACCCCTAAGGACCCGCTCAGCCCCTACGGCGAGACCAAGCTCGTCGGGGAGTGGCTGTTGAGGGACTGCGCCATCGCGTACGGGCTGCGCGTCATGTGTATGCGCTACTTCAACGTCGCCGGCGCTGCAATACCGGAGCTGGGTGATCCCGGTGTCTTCAACCTCGTCCCGCTCGTCTTCCAAGCCCTCGCCAAGGGCGAGCGCCCGCGGGTGTTCGGCGACGACTACCCGACGCCCGACGGCACCTGTATCCGGGACTACGTCCACGTCGCCGACATCGCGGAGGCGCACCTGACGGCCGCCCGCACGCTCGACGCGGGGTCGACGGGCTCGACGTACAACATCGGTCGGGGCACGGGAAGCAGCGTGCTGGAGGTCCTCGAGGTCATCGGGCAGGTGACCGGGCTCGAGGTGGCCTACGACATCGTCGACCGCCGGCCCGGCGACCCGGCGCGCGTGGTGGCGTCCGTCGACCGGATCGCCGAAGACCTTGGTTTCCGGGCTGAGCACGACCTGGAGCAGATGGTCGCGAGCGCCTGGGCGGGATGGCAGCTGCGGCATCCGTGAGGGTTCTCGTGACCGGGGCCGCCGGGTTCGTCGGCAGTCACCTCGTCGACCGCCTGGCGGCTGACGGTCACCGCGTCAGCGGGATCGACGACCTCTCGACCGGCAGGCTCGCAAACCTGGCCGACGCCCGCAGGACCAAGCGACTGAGCTTCCATCGGTTCGACGTCACGAGCACTGACCTGGTCGAGCTCGTCGCCCGCGACGCCCCGGACGTGGTCTGCCACCTGGCAGCGCAGATGGACGTGCGCATGTCCGTGGCGGATCCCCTGCGCGACACCCGCACCAACGTGCTCGGGACGGTCAACGTCCTGGACGCCTGCGTACGCGCAGGGGTGCCTCGCGTCGTCTTCGCCTCCAGCGGTGGGACCGTGTACGGCGACCCCGATCGCCTCCCCGTCTCCGAACGCGCTGCCCTGCACCCGACCTCGCCCTACGGGGCGGCCAAGGTGGCAGGGGAGATCTACCTCGACGCCTACCGCCGGCTGCACGGTCTGCAGGGGGTCTCGCTGCGGCTCGGCAACGTCTACGGGCCGCGGCAGAATCCGCACGGCGAAGCCGGGGTGATCGCGATCTTCGCTCGTACGCTGCTGGCCGGGAAGACCGCGCGGATCTTCGGTGACGGCTCGAGCAGCCGGGACTACGTGCATGTCGAGGACGTCGTGGACGCCTTCCTGCGGTGCCTCGGCGGGAAGGGCGACGGACGTCGGTTCAACATCGGCAGCGGGGTCCCGACCACGGTCCGTGAGCTGCACGCGCTGGTCGCGAGGGCGGTCGGCGTGGTGGACGCACCGGAGTTCGCGCCGGTGCGGCCAGGCGAGCTGCAGGCCATTGCGCTCGACAGCGGGGCGGCCCGTCGCTCGCTGGGGTGGGAGCCGTCCTGGGCCCTCGCCGACGGGGTCGCCCAGACCGTGGCCTGGGTCCGCACGCACTGAAGGCCCCCGCGGGTGCGAGGGCCTTCAGCGGCGGTCAGGCGTTGGGACGCTTGCCGTGGTTGGCGGCGGACTTCTTACGGGCGCGACGCTTGCGGCCCTTCTTGGCCATGGGGTGTCTCCTCTTGACGGTTCCGCAAAGGGTGCCACAGAACTTGAGTTGAGCGACCTGCGCTCAGCTTTCCTCGTCCGGCTCCAGGGCTGGACGTCGGCGGGTCATGCCAACGACCACCAGCTGGGCCAAGCCCGCCGCGACCAGCACGTCACCGACGCTCACCACCTCGGGGTGCACCGGCAGCAGCACCGGGATGACGTCCCCGATCGGGCTGAGCCGGGTGTCGGACCCAGCGAGCTCGTGGCGCGGGTCGGTCCCCGACAAGATGGCCTGTGTCGTGATGCCGGCCCGACCAGAGGCCTCCGAGGACACCGGCATGGCACCGTTGAGGCCCACGACGAGGGCATTGGCCAGCAGCCCGAGCGCCACCAGCCCGGTGCCGCGGACCCCGCGGTTGCAGGCCAGGAACACCGCCACCAGGGCCGCGGAGACCGCCAACCCGAGCGGGTAGGCACTGCCCCCGACGAGTCCACCGGCGAGCTGCGCCACCACCGCAGCAACAACGAGCCGCCCCCGGCGCAGGGACAGGCCGCCGAGCTGGTCCAGCCTGCCGCCGGCGCCGTAACCGACGACAAGGGCACCGAGCAGCACGACCACGGCGAACACCACCCCGCTAGTGTCGCTGGTCGTGCCGGACACCGTGCTCGTCATCGACCGTGGCGTGGCCGCCGTACGCGTGCTGCGTGCCCTGCAAGGTCGCGGCATCAAGGCTGTCAGCGTCCACACCGACCTCGACGCCACGGCCCTGCACACGACCCTCGCCGACGAGAGCGTGCTCCTGGGCCCCACCACCGCCTCGTACGGCGACGTCCTCAAGCTGGTCGAGGCTGCCCGGCAGGCCGGTGCCCAGGCCGTCCATCCCGTCACCGTCGAGCTGGCGGGGCTGGAGGACGCGGTGCTGGCCGCCCAGCTGGAGTGGCTCGGCGGCACGCTGCACGTGCCGGTCGAGCTCGCGGTCGGCGACGGCGTCGTGGAGGCGCGCTGCACCGAGCAGTCCTTCCCGCTGCCGCCGGTCGCCTCCCGCTCCGCCGAGGTGGTCACCGGCTTGGACCTGACGTGCGCCACCCTCACCGGCCAGGCTGAAGGGGTCGCTCGTGACGGCGTGGCCGTCTCGGTCGACATCCTCGCCGCCACCCTGGCGCCAGTCACGGCCGTGCACCTGCCCTCGGGCGACGACGTGTGGGTCGACCTCGCCGTCGCCCCAGGGAGTCGACCGGTGGACCCGCTGCTGGCGGTCCTCACCGCGTGGGGACCCGACCGCGACAGCGCCTACGACCGGGCCTGCGAGGCCTGGGACCACCTCGACATCGAAGGACCCGTCGTACCCCGTCCGGAAGCACTCGGAGGACCGTCGTGAGCGACCTTGCCACGAGCCGTGAGGACCTGGTGCTGCGGCTGCACATCGACCGGGAGCCCAAGCGCAACGCCCTCAACGCCGAGGTGCTTCGCGGCATCCTCGAGGCCCTCCGCGATCCCCGTGACGCTCGCGTCGTGCTCGTGACCAGCGCCGGTGAGAAGGTGTTCAGCTCCGGCGCGGACCTGGTGCAGATGGCTCCCGACGCGACCGGGCTGGAGGTGCACGAGGGCCGCGGCCTGTTGCGGGAGGTCGTCCTCGCGATGCAGGCGTGCCCCATCCCGGTGATCGCGGGCGTTCAGGGGTTGTGCCTCGCGGGCGGTGTCGGTCTCATCCTGGGCTGCGACATCGTGCTGGCCTCGGACGACGCCGCCTTCGGGCTGCCGGAGGTCGACCTGGGGCTGTGGCCGTTCATGGTCAGCGCCCTGCTGGCCCGGCACGTCAGCCCCAAGCGCGCCATGGAGATGATGCTCAGCGCCCGGCGGGTGCCCGCCGCCGAAGCCCTCGACATGGGCCTGATCAGCAGGGTCGTCCCGCACGTCGAGCTGGTGCGCGAGTCGCTCGCTCTGGCGGAGTCCCTCGCCAACAAGCCGCCCGTCGCCGTCCGGCTGGGCAAGCAGGCCTTCCACGCCGCGATGGAGTCCTCGCTGGCGGCCGGCCTCGACGCGATGCAGGCCCAGCTGTCGTTGCTCAACACGACGCAGGACGCCAGCGAGGGCGTCACGGCCTTCCTGCAGAAGCGCCCCCCGGTCTGGGCCGGTCGCTGACAGCTCGGGGACAGGGCGAGGGGCCGCGCCGTACCCTCGACACATGACCGACGAGACCACCGACGGGACCGCGAGCCACGACCCGAAGCGGCCGGCGAAGCTGCTCGAGTTCATGAGCACCGGCTGGGCCGAGAAGGACCGGACGCTGTCCGCCGAGGGTGACGCGGCGCCGCACCGCAGGACCCGGCGGCAGCGGCTGGCCGCGCGCTTCGCCGGCGAGGTGCTGGTGGTCCCCAGTGGCGGCCTGAAGGTCCGCGCCAACGACACCGACTTCCGGTTCCGGCCGGGCAGCGACTTCACCTGGCTGGCCGGCTCGCCTGAGCCGGACGCCGTGCTGGTGATCGAAGCCGACGGGGAGGCCCTGCTTTACCAGGCGCCGTCCTGGGACCGCACGACACCGGCCTTCTTCACCGACCGCCAGGGCGAGCTGTGGGTTGGCCCGCGTCCGTCCCTCGACGCTGTGGCCGCCGAGCTGGGCATCACGACCCGGCCGCTCGAGGAGCTCGAGAAGCTGCAGGGCACGAAGGCCCGCGTCCTGCGGGGGTACGACGCCAAGGTGGAGGCGCTGTTCGAGGTCGATGAGGACAGCGACAAGGAGCTCGCGACCTGGCTCGGGGAGGCCCGGCTCATCAAGGACGCCTGGGAGATCGAGCAGCTGCAGAAGGCCGTCGACGCCACCATCAAGGGCTTCGAGGACGTCGCCCGGGCCTTGCCGCAAGCGCAGGCCACGTCCGAGCGCTGGGCGGAGGGAGTGTTCGGGCTCCGCGCCCGGGTGGAGGGCAACGACGTCGGTTACGGCTCAATCTGCGCGGCCGGGGCGCATGCCTGCACGCTGCACTGGACCGACAACGACGGCCAGGTCCGGGACGGCGAGCTGATCTTGCTCGACATGGGTGTCGAGGGGCACGAGCTCTACACCGCCGACATCACCCGCACGCTGCCGGTCAACGGCACCTGGACGCCCCGCCAGCGACAGGTCTACGACCTGGTCTACCGCTCGCAGGAGGCCGCGTTGGCCGAGTGCAAGCCCGGAGCTGCGTTCACCGACCCGCACAAGGCCGCCATGAAGGTCCTCGCCGAGGGGCTGGAGGAGATGGGGATCGTGGAGTCGGCGCAGGAGGTCCTGGCCGACGACGACAAGCGCTACAGCCGCTGGACCCTGCACGGGGTGAGCCATCTGCTCGGCCTCGACGTGCACGACTGCGCTCACGCACGCGACGAGAGCTACCGGGACGGGACCTTGCAGCCCGGGGTCGTCCTGACCGTGGAGCCTGGCCTGTACTTCCAGCCCGACGACCTGCTCGTCCCCGAGGACCTGCGCGGCATCGGCGTACGGATCGAGGACGACGTCCTGATCACCGAGGACGGTCACGTCAACCTGTCCGGGGCCCTCCCGCGTGACCCTGACGGCGTCGAAGCCTGGATGGCCGGCCTCAGGTAGCCCGAACGCCGCGGTCAAGATGCGCACACAACGCGCCGAAGCACCCTGGGTGACCTCCTCGATCGAGCCCTTCCTCCGTGCTCTGGTGGAGTGCGGCGGTTCCGACCTGCACTGCAAGGTCGGCTCCCCGCCGCGCGTCCGCATCGACGGCCGTCTGCGCAAGCTTCAGACACGCGACCTGACCAGCGAGGACACCGACCAGATGGTGAGCGAGGTTCTCCGCGAGGACCTCGTCGAGGAGTTCAACCGGAGCAACGAGGCCGACTTCGCCTACTCGCTGGCCGGGGTCGGCCGGTTCCGCGTCAACGCCTTCCGCAGCCGCGGGTCGTGCGGCCTGGTCTTCCGTCGCGTCAGCGTCGGGGCCATCCCACTGACCGATCTCGGCCTGCCGGCTGTCCTTGCGTCGCTGGCGATGGAGCCCCGCGGTCTGGTGCTCGTGACAGGGCCCACCGGTTCGGGCAAGACCACCACGCTGGCCGGGATGATCGACCACATCAACACCAACAAGGAGGTGCACGTCGTCACGATCGAGGACCCGATCGAGGTGCTGCACTTCGACAAGATGGCGATGGTCAACCAGCGCGAGGTCCGGGTGGACACCGAGGACTTCGTCACGGCGATGCGCGCCGCCATGCGCCAGGACCCTGACGTCATCCTCGTCGGTGAGATGCGCGACCACGAGACCGTGAAGGCCGGCCTGGCCGCTGCCGAGACCGGCCACTTCGTCATGTCCACGCTCCACACCACGGACGCAGCCGAGACCATCAACCGCATCATCGACTTCTTCCCGCCGCACGAGCAGAAGCAGGTCCGCCTCGCGCTCGCCGGTTCGCTCCGCGGAATCATCTGCCAGCGCCTGGTGCCGCGCGCCGACGGCGAGGGCCGCTGCGTGGTCATGGAGATCGCGGTCAACACCGGCCGTATCGCCGACGCGATCGCCGACCCCGACAAGACCTCGACCATCCCGGGGCTGATCGCCGACGGCTCCTACTACGGCATGCAGACCTTCGACCAGCACCTGGTCTCGTTCATCCGCGACGGCGTCATCACCCTCGAGGCGGCGATGGCCGCCTCGACCTCGCCGCACGACCTCACGGTGGAGCTCCGCCGGCTCGGCCTGGTCGCCTAGCCCGTCAGCACACCGTGCTCGACGCACCGTGCGCTCCAGCCCGTGGGGTGCACCTGCACGACCATCCGCCGTCGACAGCGCGAGCAGTAGCGCGGCGGCTCCAGCACAAGCATCCGCTCGCACCCCTCGTGCCCCAACGGCTCGCCGCAGTACCCGCAGAACGACAGCGGCAGGGCGTATGTCAGCAACCTGAGGTCCGGCACGGGGTTCCAGTCCCGCGCGGGGGTCCGCGTGAAGCCCAAGCGCTCGTAGACGCGGTGCGCTGACGTCATGGACGCCTGCGTCGACAGTCGTACGACGGAGCAGCCGGCCGCCCGAGCGGCGTCGAGGCAGCTCTGCATCAGCGCCGTACCCACTCCTCGCCCGCGCGCCGCGGGGTCGGTCACCAGCATGCGGACGACGGCCTCCCCGGGCTCGGCCTGCTCGGCGAACGGGCCTCCTGCGGTCGCGACGGTGACGGTGCCGGCCAGCCGCCCGTCGAGGAGGGCAACGAGGACCGTCGCTTGGGCGGCCCGCGCTGCGACATCGCGGAGGATCACGGCGTAGTCGTCATCGCCGTAGCCCTCGTCGAGGTAGGTCGTGGCGGTGAGCTCACCGATGGCGGCGTACTCGGAGGGCAGGGCAGGGCGGACTTCGAGCACGCTCAGTTGTCTACCGCATTGGCTGCGTGAGCCGCCCCACGTGGCCCCTGCACGGCAGGGCGATCAGCCGGCCGGTGGAGGCTACGGCCTGCGGTGCGGCTGCCAGTCCCTCCCATCACGGGAGTCGGCACCCCAACGGGATGCGGTCACGGTCAGCAGCACCAGGACGATCAGCAGAACGGTCATGGGAGCACCCTGTGCCAGGTGTTGTGCACCGCAACAGTGGCAGAAAGGCACCGCTGCGCGGGAAACCTGCCACACTCCGGTCATGGTCATGAACAACGTCGTAGCCGTCGTGTCGAACGGTTTCGCCGCCTTTGAGCTGGGGGTGGTGTGCGAGGTCTTCGGCCTCGACCGCACCGACCAGGGACTGCCGGGCTTCGACTTCGCCGTGGTGGCCGCCGAGGAGCCGCCGCTGACGTCGGGGCAGGGGTTTCGGCTCGACACCGATCACCGCCTGGACCGGGTGGCCGGGGCCGATCTCGTCTGCATCCCTGCCTGGCGGTCGATCGACGAGCTGCCACCCGCCCCACTGCTCGAAGCCGTCCGCGCCGCCGTCGACCGCGGTGCCCGGGTGCTGTCGGTCTGCAGCGGTGCCTTCGTCCTGGCGGCGGCGGGAGTGCTCGACGGCCGGCGGGCAACGACGCACTGGCGCTACGCCCACCTGCTGGCCGAGCGCTATCCGCTGATCGACGTCGACCCCGACGTGCTCTACGTCGATGAAGGCCCGGTGATCACCAGTGCGGGTACGGCGGCGGGCATCGACGCCTGCCTGCACGTGGTCCGCCAGGAGCGCGGCGTCGCCGTCGCCAACGCCTTCGCCCGCCGGATGGTTGTCCCGCCGTTCCGCGACGGTGGCCAGGCGCAGTACGTCGAGGCGCCCGTGCCGCTCCAACGCAGGGCCGGCACCGATGAGATCGCGGGCCTGCTCGACTGGATCGCTGCCAACCTCGACGAGGAGCTCGGTGTCCTGGACCTCGCGGCCCGGGCTCACATGTCCGCGCGCACCTTCGCCCGTCGCTTCCGCGAGGCCACCGGCACGACACCCCACAAGTGGGTGCTGGTCCAGCGGGTCGGGCACGCGCAGCGGCTGCTCGAGCAGGGCATGGCCGTCGAGGAGGTCGCGCGTCGCTGCGGCTTCGGCTCCGCCGCCACACTGCGGGCGGTGTTCGGCCGCCAGCGGGGCACCTCGCCGTCGGCCTACGCCCGGTGCTTCGCCGGCACGGCCTGAAGCAGCGCCTCGACCTCGTGCCGTACCAGGCACCCTGCCAGGTGGTCGTTGACGATGCCGCAGGCCTGCAGCAGCGAGTAGACGGTGGTCGGTCCGACGAACACGAAGCCGGCCTTCTTCAGCTGTTTGGCCAGGGCGGCCGACCCGGGTGTCGACGGAGGGACGTCGGACCACGAGGTCGGTGCAGGTGTGTCGTCGCGGTAGGACCACACCAGCTCCGGTAGGCCGCCGGCCAGCGCGAGGGTCGCCTCGGCGTTGCGGACGCAGGCCTGCAGCTTGGCCGGCGAGCGGATCAGCCGCGCGTCCTCGACCAGCGGCGTGACGTCCATCGCGGCGACCTTCACCGGGTCGAAGTCGTGGAACACCTCCCGCAGCGCCATCCTCTTGCGCAGCACCGTGATCCACGACAGCCCGGCCTGGAACCCCTCGAGGCAGATCTTCTCGAACAGCGCCCGTTCGCCCAGCTGCGGACGTCCCCACTCGGTGTCGTGGTAGCTCGCGTACAGCTCGTCGCCCTCCCCGAAGCACCTCATGGGCGGCCCGCAGGTTGGAGCGCCTTCACGATCGCCCCGGTCACCGTCTCGAGGTCCTCCAGCGACGACGTGTACGGCGGCATGGTGTAGACGAGGCGGCCGAAGGGTCGGACCCAGGCACCCTCCTCGACGAGCCGTGGCTGCAGGACCGCCATGTCGCAGGACTCCTCGAGCTCGACCACGCCGATGGCGCCCAGCACCCGGACATCGGCGACGCCCGGCAGGTCCCACGCGGGGGCGAGCCCAGCGGTCAACGCCTCGCTGATCCGGGCCACCGTACCCCTCCAGTCCTGCTCGACGAGCAGGCGCACAGAGGCCTGGGAGACCGCACACGCCAGCGGGTTGGCCATGAAGGTCGGCCCGTGCATGAAGGCGCCGCCGTTCGCGCAGACCCGGTCGGCGACCTCGTCGGTGCACAGCACCGCTCCCAGCGTCATCGTGCCGCCGGTGAGCGCTTTGCCCAGGCAGACGATGTCCGGGACGACACCGGCGTGGTCGGCGCCCCAGAGCTCGCCGGTGCGGCCGAAGCCCGTCGCGATCTCGTCGAAGACCACGAGCAGCCCGTGCTCCCTGCACAGCGAGACCAGCCTGCGTAGGTAGTCGGGGGAGTACCAGCGCATCCCGCCGGCGCCCTGGACGACGGGTTCGACGACGAGCGCCGCCAGCTCGTGGCCGCGGCGCTGCAGCACCTCGGCGACCTCGGCAAGGTGCTCGTCACGGACCGGCTCGTCGTACAAGGGTCGAGGTCGTGGGAGGAAGACCTGCTCGACGACGTGACCGGCGTACAGCCCGTGCATCCCGTCAGGGTCGGTCACGCTCATCGCCCCGGACGTGTCGCCGTGGTAGCCGCCGCGGACGGTGAGGACGCGGTGCCGGCCGGGGCTTGCCTGCACGGCCATCTTGAGAGCGACCTCGACGGCCACTGAGCCGGAGTCGGCGAAGAAGACCTTGGTGAGCTGGGGCGCGGTGAGCGAGACCAACAGCTCCGCCAGCTCGACGGCGGGCGCGTGGGTGAGGCCGCCGAACATGACATGCGCGAAGCGGTCGACCTGGGCGTGCAGGGCCGCGTCGAGCACGGGGTGCCGGTAGCCGTGGATCGCCGCCCACCACGACGACATCCCGTCGACGACGGTGCGCCCATCCTCGAGGGTCAGCCGGGTGCCCTCTGCGGCTACGACCCCGAACAGCGGTGACGCGGTCGCTGTGGAGTACGGGTGCCAGAGGTGCTTGCGGTCCCGTCCGACGAGGTCTGTCACAGCGTCTGTGACAGACCCTTCAACGGCATCTTGAGGTCCCGCAGCATGTCGAGGTCCTCGGTCGCCGGGCGACCCAGGGTGGTCAGGTAGTTGCCGACGATGACGGCGTTGATGCCGCCGAGCATCCCGTCCTTGGCCAGGTCGCCGAGGGTGATCTCGCGGCCACCGGCGAACCGCAAGATGGTGCGCGGCAACGCGAGCCGGAAGACCGCGATGGCCTTCAGCGCGTCGTTCGCCTCCATCACCGGCAGGTCGCCGAAGGGCGTGCCGGGGCGGGGGTTGAGGAAGTTCAGCGGCACCTCGTCGGGTTCGAGCGCGGCCAGCTGCGCCGCGAACTCGGCCCGCTGCTCGAGGGTCTCGCCCATGCCCAGGATGCCGCCGCAGCAGACCTCCATGCCCGCCTCGCGCACCATCCGGAGCGTCTCGAAGCGCTCCTCCCAGGTGTGGGTGGTCACGACGTTCGGAAAGTGCGACCGCGCCGTCTCGAGGTTGTGGTTGTAGCGGTGCACGCCCATGGCGGTGAGGTCGTCGACCTGGTCCTGGCTGAGCATCCCGAGGCTGCAGGCGACGTGGATGTCGACCGCCTCCCGGATCGCGGCCACACCGGCCCGCACCTGCGCCATCAGCTTGGGGTCCGGGCCGCGCACCGCGGCCACGATGCAGAACTCGGTGGCACCGGTAGCGGCTGTCTCGACCGCGGCCTTCACCAGCGACGGGATGTCCAGCCACGCCGCGCGCACCGGCGACGGGAACAGGCCCGACTGCGAGCAGAAGTGGCAGTCCTCGGGGCAGCCACCGGTCTTGAGGCTGATGATGCCCTCGACCTCGACCTCCGGGCCGCAGTGCTTCATCCGCACCTCGTGTGCGAGCTGCAGCAGGTCGGGCAGGCGGTCGTCCGGCAGCTGCAGGCACTGCAGCGCCTGCTCCTCGGTCAGCCCGACCCCACGCTCGAGCACCTGCTCGCGGGCAGTCTCCAGCACATCCACCAGCAGACCCGTCACGCGCAGCAGTGTCTCAGGCCGCTACGTCGCCCTCGTCGCTGCCCCTCACAGATCACGACGGGAGGGGTCCCACGTGCTCCGGAACTGTCGGGCGTCGAAGGTGCCGCCGAGCTGCGGGCCCAGGCCCGTGCGGGCGACCTCGAGGAAGGTCTCCGGCGAGAGCCTGCCGGCCTCCGCCGGCAGAGCACCGAGCAGCGGCCGGGCCGCCAGGGTCTCGAGGTCGCGCAGGTTGCAGCGCTCGGCGAGGCCGGGGGCGCTGGGCCAGGAGCCGAGCACAACCCCCGACAGCTCCACCCCGCGATGGGCCAGCGCCTCCAGCGTGAGCGCGGTGTGGTTGAGGGTGCCCAGGGCAGGCCCGGCGACGACCAGTACCGGGGCCTGCAGGCCACGGGCCAGGTCGGCGAGGGTGGTGCCGTCCTCATCGAAGCGGACCAGCAGCCCTCCGGCGCCCTCGACCAGGACCAGGTCGTGGTCGAGCCGCAGCACCCGGTCGTAGAAGGCCACCGGGTCCATCGGGGCCCGTCCCGAGCGGCGGGCCGCCGCTGCGGGAGACAGCGGATCGGGGTAACGGACCAGCTCGTAGGTGTCGGTGACCCCGGACAGCCGGGCCACTGAGCTCAGGTCACCGGGCTCGTCGTCCTCCACCCCGGTCTGGCCGGGCTTGACGACGGCGCACCGCGCCCCCCGGTCGCGGGCGAGCGCGGCTATCGCCGCGGTGACGACCGTCTTGCCCACGTCGGTGCTCGTCCCTGTGACGAACAGCACGGCCACGTCTTCTCCTCATCCGATGTTCAGCTGCTGTCTGCCCGGGGCAGGCAACCGGGGCCGAGACTTCAGCGTCTCACTGGTGCGGCACGGCCAGGTTCAGCCGCACTTTTCCAGGGCCAGAGACCAGGAGGTCCCGATGACCGTATCCACCGCGCCTTCCTCGTTCTACGTGGACGAGCTCGCCTTCCACCGGGCCGACCCGCGTCGTCGTACCTCGGACGAGATCGACCTGGGGGCCACCTGGCGCGCCGCCGGTTCCGACGATGCCTGGCGCCTTGCGTGGTTGCGCGACACCGGTGAGCTCTATCTGTGCCTGGCGGGCGGCTATCCCGCTCCCAGCAGCCAGGTGACCGTCCTGGCGGTCATCCCGAGCGAGCGGACCCTGGACCAGCTGCTCGTGGGCTGGCGCCAGCACAGCACCGACGAGGACAGCCTCGCCTGGCTCAGGAGCCGGTTGCCCAGGGTGGCTGCGTAGCGGCGAGCACCACCGCTGCCGCCCGCTGCACCTGGGAGGGCGTGAGATCGGCGCGGGTCGTCAGGCGCAGGCAGGACCCGCCGTCGGGCACCGAGGGCGGACGGAAGCAGCCGACCCGCACCCCGGCGTCCCGGCAGGCCTGCTGGGCCGCCACTGCGGTGCGCGCGTCGCCGACCGGGACCTGCACGACCGGACCTGGGGTGGCCGGCACCCCCACGGCCGCGGCCAGGGTCACGGACACCTCCGCCAGGGCGGCCACCCGCTGGTCGGTGACCAGGGACAGCGCGGCAAGCGCAGCGCCGACCGAAGCGGGCGCCAGGCCGGTGTCGAACACGAAGGCTCGGGCCGTGTCGACCAGGTGGTCCCGCAGGACGGCCGGACCCAGCACGGCCCCGCCTTGGCTGCCCAGGGACTTCGAGAGCGTGACGGTCCGGACCACGTCCGGCTCACGGTCCAGTCCGAGAAGGGCACAGGCCCCGGCGCCGCTCGGGCCGAGGACCCCCAGGCCGTGCGCCTCGTCGACCAGCAGCAGCGCACCGTGTCGCCGTACGACGTCGTGGAGCTCGAGGAGGGGCGCGAGCGTGCCGTCCACGCTGAACACGCCGTCGGTGACCACCAGCGCCCGCCCTGGGTGACTGGCGAGGGCCGCCTCGACGTGCGCGGGGGAGGCGTGCGGGACCACCTGGACAGTGGCCCGCGAGAGCCGGCAGGCGTCGATGAGGGAGGCGTGGTTGGCGCTGTCAGAGACGACCAGCGCCCCCGGGCCGGCGAGCGTGGTGACCACCCCGAGGTTGGCGAGGTAGCCGGAGGAGAACACCAGCGCCGCCTCGGCCCCGGTACGTCGCGCCAGCTCCTGCTCGAGCTCCAGGTGCAGCGAGGTGGTGCCGGTGACCAGTCGGGACCCGGTCGATCCCGCTCCGAACTGCTCGACGGCGGCGACCGCACCCGCGACGACCGCTGGGTGTCGGGCCAGTCCCAGGTAGTCGTTGGAGGCGAGGTCCAGCAGGTCTGCGCTGCCGGGGTCCAACCGCCGTACGAGACCGCGAGCGCGCACGTCGCGGCGCGCCTGCTCCAGCCAGTCCCACGGATCTCCCACAGGCGGCAGCCTAGGCTCGCGAGCGTGTCCACCCTCGTCGACCTGGTCCGCGCCCGTACGGACCTGACACGGCTCGACCTCGAGCACCTGCAGCGGCTGGTGGCCGAGTGGCAGCTGGTCGCCGACCTGTCGTTCGCCGACCTGGTGCTGTGGGTCCGCAGTCATGAGAGCCGCTGGGTGGCCGTGGCCCACATGCGACCCACGACCGGTCCGACGACCTACCCCGACGACATGGTGGGGGAGGAGCTCACCGAGAGCCCCCAGATCGAGCGGGCCTGGCGACAGGGCCGGATCGTGCTGGACCGGGAACCGCCGTCGGGGCGGGAGCTTCCTGCCGTGAAGGTCCGCGCCGAGGCAGTGCCGGTACGGCGGGGCGACCGGGTGATCGCGGTCCTGTCGCGGGACACCAACCTGGCGGCCGCGAGGGTGCCGAGCCAGCTCGAGCTGGCCTACCTCACGAGCGCCGGGGAGCTCGTGCAGATGGTGTCGGAGGGCACCTTCCCGTTCCCCGGGGCCGAGCCCGACCCCGAGCACTCCCCGCGGGTCGGTGACGGCCTGCTGCGGCTGGACCGGACCGGGCACGTCGTCTACGCCTCGCCGAACGCCCTGTCCGCCTACCGTCGGCTGGGCGTCACCGGCGACTTGCTGGGTGCCCATCTGGGGCACACGATCGCCCGCCTGTCCGCCGGGCCCGGCAAGCTCGACGAGCCGCGCGGGTCGGCCGCGCTGGCCGCCGCCCTGCGGTTCCGGGAGCCGCGGGAGAGTGAGGTCGAGGCCAAGGGCGCGGTGGTGCTGCTGCGGGCGCTCCCGCTCGTTCCGGGCAACGAACCCCGGGGAGCGCTGGTGCTGGTCCGCGACGTCACCGAGGTGCGCCGTCGTGACCGTCAGATCATGGGCAAGGACGCCACCATCCGGGAGATCCACCACCGGGTGAAGAACAACCTGCAGACCGTGGCCGCGCTGCTGCGCATGCAGGCCCGTCGGATGACCGACCCGGCGGCGCAGGCGGCGCTGCAGGAGTCGGTGCGGCGGGTCGCCTCGATCGCGACGGTTCACGAGACCCTGTCGCTCGCACTGGAGGAGAACGTCGCGTTCGACGGGATCGCCGACAAGGTCCTGGCGATGTGTGCGGAGGTCGCTGCCACGGGCGCCCCGGTGCAGGTCGTGCGGTCAGGGACCTTCGGCGTGCTGCCGGCCGAGGTGGCCACACCGTTGTCGATGGTGCTCACCGAGCTGGTGCAGAACGCGATCGAGCACGCCTACCCGGACGGGCAGGAGGGTCTCATCGAGGTCAGTGTCGACCGGAACGACGACGAGCTCGTGGTCGAGGTGGTGGACGACGGAGCGGGTCTCCCGGAGGGCTTCGTCCTCGCAGCGAGCACCCGGCTCGGCCTGCAGATCGTACGGACACTGGTCGCCGGCGACCTGGGCGGCGAGCTCTCGCTGGAGCCTCGGCCCGGCACGGGCACCAGGGCGCTGCTGCGGGTGCCGCTGGACGTCAGAGGGCCGCTGGATGGGCCGGGCTGAGGGAACCACTCAGACCGGGGTCCTCCGCGGTGACGCCACTGAAGTGCAGGAACAGCAGCGTGACGGCGAGCGTCAGCAGGGCCAGCAGCAGCAGCGCGCCCACCCGGAAGCGCCAGATCGCCAGTGTCGTCGACGGCAGCTCGCGAGCGACGAGCGGCGGCCGGACGTAGTCCTCGGCGGGCCAGCGGGCCATGGGAGACGAGAAGCGTGACTAGGCGGTACGGACGCGGACGCGAGTGCCGCGGCGCTTGATCGCCCGCCGCTCGTCCTCGCTGGTGCCGCCCCAGACACCAGCGTCCTGGCCGGTCTCGAGGGCCCAGGTCAGGCACGGCTCGACAACGGGACAGCGTCGGCAGACAGCCTTCGCGTCGTCGACCTGCACGGCGGCGGGGCCGGTCGTGCCGATCGGGAAGAACAACTCGGGGTCCTGCTCGCGGCAGAGCGCGCTGTGGCGCCAGTCCATGCGGTCCAACTCCTCGGCCTCGCAGGACGCCGGGGGGTGCGGCCTGCCGGGGAACCAGCGCGGCTCCGCGCCGGTGTGGTGCGTGTGAAGCCTGTGCACGATGTGGTTGTCACGTTGTGGTGCGTTCGTCTGCTACGGCGAGCGCAGCGGCGCGGGCTCAGGTCCCGCTCTCGAGCGCAGGTCTACATAATCATCGGCGCTGGGCGGTGGCAAGGCTTGACGCTCGATCTCGGCGTACTTGCAGTGTCGCCTTCGTCACGTCTCGTTAACGTTGCGCGGGGCAGCTCTCCAGCTGATGTGACGCATCTCACATCCGGCGCCGGGGTGAGCCTCAGACCACGACCTGCAGAGCTGCCGGCACCGCGCGCAGGCGGATCGACTGGCGGTCGCCCAGGTCCTCCCCGTCGAGCTGGAACGGCAGCGGCAGATCAGCAGTCAGCGTGAGAGCCGGGAGGTCGTGCAGCGCCACCACGCGCTTGCCGTGTGGCGGCCGGGGGCTGCGCGCCAGGATCTGCGGCAGGTGGCGCATGATCGCGGTGACCGGGGTGCTGGTGAGCCCGAAGACGTCCAGGCCGCTGTCGAACGAGGCGTCGGGGCAGGGCCGGACCGGTCGCTCGCCCAGGAAGGTCCACGGGTCGGTCTGGCACACCAGCGCCAGGGCAAGCCTGACGGGGTCGGCTCCCTCGCGCTCGAGGGTCAGGACCGGCTTGTGGTGCGCGGCGCCGAACAGGAACTCGCGTACAGCCGACCGGACGTACAGCGACTGCGTCGCCGCCCGGCCCTTGGCCCGGGCCTTCTCCACCCGGCGGACGGCGCCGGCGTCGAGCCCCAGGCCCGCGTTGAAGGTGAACCAGCGATCCTCGGCCACAGACAGCCCGATCGTGCGGCGACGGTCCTCCAGCAGCCCCTCGAGCAGCTGGCTGGTGGCCTCGATGGCGGAGTTGGGCATGCCGAGCGCCCGAGCGAAGACATTGGTGCTGCCGGCGGGCACGACCGCCAGGGCAGGCAGTCCGGGCTGAGGGCCGGCGTGCAGCAGTCCGTTGACGACCTCGTTGACGGTGCCGTCGCCTCCGAGAGCCACCACGACGTCGAGCCCGTCGAGGGCGGCCTGCTGCGCCAGCTCGCTCGCGTGGTTGCGGTGGGTGGTCTCGACAACGTCGAGCTTCACCTCACTGGCGAGGGCATGCGCGAGCACGTCACGGACGCGGGCACTGGTCGTCGTGGCCTTCGGGTTGACGACCAGCAGGGCACGCATGGAGTCAGGGTAACGGCGGCTAACGTCGTGCCGTGCCCGCCGTTCGTCGACTCGCGCTGCTGCTCGCTCTCGAGGGGGTAGCCCTCACCATCACCGGGATCTGGTACGGCGTCGCCGGCCTGTTCGCGAACGCCGACACGGCCGCGATCGAGCTCGCCGCCGCCGGGGCCGTCCTTGCCGGCCTGGTCCTGCTGGTGCTCGCGGTCGCCGCTGACCGGGGCAAGGCGTGGTCACGGTCCCCGGCGATCGTCCTGAACGTGTTCCCGTTCCCGCTGGCGCTCAGCGTGCTGCAGGCCGGCGCGTGGTGGGTCGCTGTACCGATGGTCCTGCTGGCTGGAGCGGTGCTCTACCTGTATGCGACGCCGGAGCTCCGTGAGGCCTTCCGGGAACGGAGCTAGGGCTCAGTCCTCGGCGAGCAGACCCACGCGGAGCTGGGTCAGCGTGCGGGCCAGCAGCCGGGAGACGTGCATCTGGCTGATGCCCAGCTGGGCTGCGATCTGCGACTGGGTCATGCCGCCGAAGAAGCGCAGCATGAGGATCTTCTTCTCGCGGGCGGGGAGCTTCTCGAGCAGCGGCTTGAGGGACTCGCGGTACTCCACCCCCTCCAGCGCGTCGTCGACCATGCCGAGGGAGTCGGCAACGGCAGGGGAGTCGTCATCACCGTCGGGCGCGTCCAGGGACACGGCCGAGTAGGCGTTGGCGGACTCCAGGCCCTCGAGGATCTCCTCCTCGCTCAGCCCCAGGTGCTGGGCGAGCTCGGCGACCGTCGGGGACCGGCCGTTCTTCTGCGACAGCTCGCTGGTGGCCTTGGTGAGGTTGAGCTTGAGCTCCTGCAGCCGCCGGGGGACCCGGATCGCCCAGCCCTTGTCGCGGAAGTGCCGCTTGATCTCCCCGACGATCGTGGGGGTCGCGTACGTCGAGAACTCCACGCCCCGGTCGAGGTCGAAGCGGTCGACCGACTTGATGAGGCCGATCGTCGCGACCTGCACGAGGTCGTCCAGGGGTTCTCCGCGGTTGCGGAACCGGCGGGCGAGGTACTCGACCAGCGGCAGGTGGATCTCGACGAGCTGGTCGCGCAGGCGGGCCCGTTGCCGGTCGTCCTCGGTCAGGCCGTGGAGCTCCACGAACATCGCCCGGGCACGCGCCCGGTCGGCAGCGATCCGCTCGCTGCGGCTGGAGGCGACCTCGGCGGTGGCGGCGACGACGTCCGGATCCGCCTCGAGGTCGAGGTCCTCGAGCTCGCTGGAAGGGCTCTCGGGAGACGTGGTCTCCAGCGACGGCGGGCTGGGAGACGGGGCGCCGGCGGGGGAGGTGCTCACAGCGCGGGTGCCTCGGCTCCGACGGGCTCGCCCAGTTCCGCCCGGCGTTTCAGCAGGGAGATGGTGACGCACCGGTCGGCGTCGGCGGTCGCGTCGACCTCCCCGGCAAGGGCGGTCAGCACCGTCCACGCGAAAGTGTCACGGGTCGGCGGCAGGCCGTCGAGTGTCGGGACGGTCACGGAGACGGCGATCGCTTCCGTGGACAGCTCGAAGACGCACTCGAGGTCTGCCCCTGCGACGGCCTGGGCCAGCAGCATCGCGCATGCCTCGTCGACCGCGATCCGGAGGTCCTCGATGTCGTCGAGGGTGAAGTCCAGTCGCGAGGCCAGACTCGCGGTCGCCGTGCGCACGACCGACAGGTAGGCGCCGAGTGCCGGGAGGCGCAGTACGACCCTGTCCTGGATGTCCCCCGGCGGTGCCTCGATGCCCAGATCCTGACTCGTGGTCTCCGCCACCGACTCCCCCTCTAGCTGCCTTGGCGCCTGTGCGCCCTGCTGTCCCTTGCCCTGGAGTAACCCTCCTACACCTGTGAGCCAGGTCAAGCCGGTAAGGCGAATGGGACCTGAGGCGACAGCGGGGCCCGGAAGGTGCAACGCTGCGCGGGTGGATATGTCACGACGTGCGGCTTTCAAGGGCGCCCTTGTCGTCGGCCTCGTCTCGTTCCCGTCCCGACAGGCCACGGCGGCGGGTCCCGTGGCTCCGCAGAACACCACGCTCGCGAGCACGGTCGTGCGTGGTCAAGCAGGGGCGGGGGGCTACGTGCGACTGGCCGCAGGGCCGGGCGAGCCGCACGTCCTGCGGCAGGACCTCGGCACCCGGGCACACAGCGATCGGGCGACCCGCCGCCGGTCCCTGCTGGCGTTCGCCCAACTCACCGACATCCACCTGGTCGACGCCCAGTCCCCGGCCCGCGTGGAGTTCCTCGACCGCTACAACGACGGTGCAGGTTCCGCCCTGCCGTTCTCGGCGGCGTACCGACCGCACGAGATGCTCACCAGTCAGGTCGCCGACCGGCTGGTCGCGGCCGTCGAACAGGTCGCTCGCGGCCCGGTCGCCGGCGGTCCGCTGGCCTTCGTCATCTGCACCGGGGACAACACCGACAACTGCCAGCGCAACGAGCTGCGCTGGCAGATAGACCTGCTCGACGGCCTCCCGATCCGCCCGGACAGCGGCGACACCGGCAGGTGGGAGGGGGTTCACGACCAGGACGCGACGTCGTACGACATCCACTACTGGCATCCGGACGGGACCCCGACGGGCAAGGCCGACGACGCGCTGCGCGCGGTCCACGGCTTCCCGGTGGTGAAGGGCCTGCTCGACGCCGCCCGCCGCCCGTTCACGGCTCACGGTCTGAAGCGGCCCTGGTACACCTGCTACGGCAACCACGACGGGCTGGTGCAGGGCAACTTCCCCCAGTCCTTCAAGCTCAGCGCGCTGGCCACCGGACCGCTGAAGGTGACGTCCCTGCCGGCCGGCGTCTCGCTGGCGGATGTCGCGGCGGCCGACCTCACGGTCGTCCCCAAGCTCGTGACCGCGCCCGTGCGGGTGGTCACCGCCGACGCCGAACGGCGGGTGCTCACCCGCACGGAGACGGTCAAGGAGCACTTTTCCACCGGCGGCAGGCCGCTCGGCCACGGCTACACGGCGGCCAACCTCGCCGCCGGGACGGCCTACTTCGTCTTCGACCCCATACCGCTGGTGCGCGGGATCGTGCTCGACACCGTCAACCCCAACGGCGAGTCCGACGGGTCGATCGACCAGACCCAGCTGGCCTGGTTGACCGCTCAGCTGCAGGCGGCTCGCGGGAAGCTCGTGCTGGTCTTCAGCCACCACACCATCGCGTCCATGACCAACCAGCTGGTCTCCGTGGACAGCCCTTCGCCTCGGGTGCTGGGTGCCACGGTGCGGGACCTGCTGCTCAGCTACCCGAACGTCGTCGCGTGGGTCAACGGCCACACCCACGTCAACCGCGTCACGCCGTACCGCCGCGCCTCTGGCGGTGGTTTCTGGGAGGTCAACACCGCCTCGCACGTCGACTGGCCGGCCCAGGCGCGGCTGCTCGAGCTGGTCGACAACGGCGACGGCACCCTGTCGCTGTTCGGCACCGTCCTCGACGCTGCGGCCCCCCTGGCGTACGGCGGTCGGTTGGGCTCCTCGACGGCGCTGGCGTCGCTCGCCCGGGAGCTCGCCGCCAACGACCCGCAGGAGCGCAGCGACACCCGCCGCGGCAAGGTCGAGGATCGCAACGTGGAGCTCATTGTGCAGGCGCCGTTCGCGCTGGGCCGCCCCTAGGACTGGCCGGCGGCGAGGGACTGCAGCGCCTCCCCGTCGACGCGCCAGACGGTCCAGGCGTCCTCTGGCCGGGCGCCCAGCGAGCGGTAGAAGCCTTGCGCCGGCTCGTTCCAATCCAGGACCCACCACTCAAAACGCATCCACCCGCGTGCGACGGCTGTGCGGGCGAGCTCGACGAGCAGCGCCGTGCCGAGCCCGTTGCCTCGCGCCTCAGGTCGCACGAACAGGTCCTCGAGCCACATCCCCGGCTTGCCCTGCCAGGTGCTGAAGGTCCGGTACCAGAGGGCGAAGCCCACCACCTCGTCGTCCATGAGCGCAACGTGGCAGCTGGCGACCGGGTCCGGGCCGAACAGGGCCGCGTGCACGTCGTCCTCGGAGGCGCGCACCGCGTCCGGCTCGCGTTCGTAGGAGGCGAGCTCCTTGACCAGCTGTAGCACGACCGGCACGTCGGCGGGTGTGGCGAGTCGGATCACACGTTCCACCCTTTCAGTGCCGGCCACGTGTGCTCATGTCCTAGTACGCCGATGCCGCACGGCTTCAGCACGAAGTGCTTGGCGTCCACCGGTCGCAGCTCGAGGTAGACCGCCGTCAGCACCCGCAGCATGTGGCCGTGCGCGATGAGACACACGTCACCGCCGGTCGGGAGCCTCGCCAGCACCCTCCGGGCCCGCTCGGCCACCTGCTCGAGGGTCTCGCCCAGCGGCACCTGCTCGCCCCACACGGTCCACGGGCTCTCGACGCTCATCTGCGCCGTCGTACGTCCCTCGGCGGGACCGTAGTCCCACTCCATCAGGTCGTCGTCGAGGACTGGCGTCAGGCCAGCCAGCTCGGCGGTGCGACGGGCGCGCTGCAGCGGGGAGGACAGCACCAGCGCCCACGGGCGGTCGAGCTTCGGCTTCAGCGCGAGGGCCATCTCCTCGCCCTCGGGCAGCAGGGGCAGGTCGGTGCGTCCGGTGTGCTGCCCGGTTCTCGACCACTCCGTCTCGCCATGCCTGACGACCCAGATCTCAGTCACCCGCAAAGCAAACCAGCCCGACCCCTCGGGTGAGGAGCCGGGCTGGTGCGGAGTGCTCAGGCCTTCTTGGTCTCCAACTAGTCCCGCGTGGTTGGCAATCGTTGGCTAGTGCTGGATATGCCCTCTGACCTGCATCTTTGCCGTTGGGAGAAGTTGAACAGCGACGAACTCGTTAGACAGTCTTGCGGACTCTCTGCGGACTGGACCCGGGCACAAAACCGATTTGGAGGAAGGCCCTGAACGCACGAAGCACCTGCCCATCCCTGGTGCGATCCTGACGCGCACGACAACGGACGCGAGCCCCGACACAGCAGCATCGGCATCAGCATCTTCTGCCTGGACCCCGCTGCGGAGGAGACGTGTCTGATCTGCACGCTGATCAAGGACCCGGGCGAGGAACCTCCGCGTGAGGGTCGAGGACTACACCCGTCTTAGGCAGGCACGAACGCGGTGGTGCGCAAGGTCTGGTCCAACTGCAAGGACAAGCAGTTGGCGGTCGGGAACTGCTGGTCGGGGGGGCAGGCCAGGATGAGCAACTTGATCTCGGTCTTCTTGCCCGCCACGAATCGCGGCGTGTAGTCCGGGGGGAAGATCAGCACAGAGAAGGCGCCGTCGGCGCACCGGAAGACACCCTTGCTGTTGTTGACGCCCTGTTCCGTGCTCACACCGGGCTGGAAGGCCCGCGCATCAACGAGGGTGACTACGTAGTTGGGGTTGAGGATCGGGTCGCCCGCGGGCACTTTGCAGTGCAACGTGCCGGTCAGGTTGATGAGTCCGGAACCGACGGCAGCGGACAAACCCGTGATCCTCAACGACCGGGCGGGCTGCGCGTTCGCCGGCATGGCCAGCAGCGCCAGCATCGCCAGCACTGTGGTCAGGATGCCTAACACTTTGCGATTCATGCTCAACCTCCGACTGCGGAGGAAATCCTTCGCCGTTAGCCAGAGTGGCGCCTGGAAGGGGCGATACCGTGATACCTGAAACCCACCGCGTCCCACTGGACACCACCGTCCGGGTCGAACGCCAGCGGCTGCAGGACGGCACGGTCGGGCCTACCAAGACGCCCAAGAGCACGAGGACCGTGCCGCTCGGTCAGGTCGTCATCGACCAGCTCGCGGCGCCCCTCGCGGCGTACCCGTCCGACGAGGCGCTGTTCACGACCGAGGCCGGTCAGCCGCTGACGTTCAGGCAGTGGAACCCGGTGTGGAAGGCGACCCTGTCGGCCACGGCACTGACTGCTGAGGAACTCGCGCGGATGACCCCCGCCGAGGTCGCCGCCGCCAAGAAGGAGGGTCGTTGCGCCCCGTTGAACTTCGACACGCACGCGCTCCGACACTTCACGGCGTCGGCGCTGATCAGCGGCGGTGCGAGCGTGAAGCAGGTGCAGACGGTCCTCGGGCACTCGTCCGCGGCGATCACGCTGCGGGTCTACTCGCACCTGTGGCCCGGTGACGAGGACCGCACGAGGAAGGTGATGGACGCCGCTCTCGGTCCGCTTGCGGACTCTGTGCGGACCGAGAGGGCATCCGAAGGGTAAAGCCGCAGGTCAGAGACCCACGGGCATTCTCAGGCCTTCTTGGTCTCCCAGAAGATGGTGTCGATCTGCGCGATGCCGTCGAGGAGCTTCTGGCCGTCGGCCGGGTCCATCGACTGCTTGTTGCCGGTACCGCTGGCGAGCTTGATGGTGTCGTTGAACAGGGCGTGCAGCTGCGGGTACTTCTCGAAGTGCGGTGCCTTGAAGTAGTCGTGCCACAGCACGGCGAGGTGGTGCTTCACGAGCTCGGCCCGCTGCTCCTTGATGAGCACGGCGCGCTGGCGGAACACCGGGTCCTCGTTGCCCTGGTACTTCTCCTGGATCGCCTTGACCGACTCGGCCTCGATGCGCGCCTGGGCGGGGTCGTAGACGCCGCATGGCAGATCGCAGTGGGCGGAGACGACGGTCTTCGGCTTGAGGAACACCATGATGTGTCCTTCCTGGTCGGGGTTTCCTCGACCCTAGTCCGCAAAGGGGTAGCCGTGCGCATGGGGACCGTGCTTGTCACCGGGCCCTCGATGGTCCCGACTCTGCGGGGCGGTGACTGCCTGGTGGTCCGGCGCGGGGCGCGCGTTCGCCCAGGGGACCTGGTGGTCGCGCGCTTCCGCTCGCGACCCTCCTTGCTGGTCGTGAAGCGGGCCGTCGCGGAGCAGGACGGCGGCTGGACACTGACCTCGGACAACCCCTTCGTGGAGGGACCCACGGGCGTCGCCGATGTGGAGGCGCGGGTGCTGCTGCGCTACTGGCCCCTGCGCTACTGGCCGCTGCTCCGAAGGCGCTCGTAGAACGCCTGGCACCGCTCGTACGACGGAAGCAGCCCGGTGGCCAGGGCTTCCGCCAGCGTCGGCGCCGCGGCGTCCTTTTCCGAAAGCAGGTGCTCGACGTCGTCGGGGAAAGGCAGGTCCAGTTCGGTGTCCAGGGGATGCACGCCGTGCTCCCCGGTCGGGTTGTAGGGCTCGCTGCACAGGTAGGTCACGTTGGCGTCGTCGGTCAGTGCCAGGAAGGCGTGGCCCAGTCCTTCGCTGAGGTAGACCGCTTTGCGGTCGACGGCGTCGAGCCGGACGGCGTCACTGACCCCGAACGTCGGCGACCCGACCCGGATGTCGACGACGACGTCGAGCACGGCGCCCTTGGTGCAGTAGACGTACTTCGCCTGACCGGGCGGGACGTCGGCGAAGTGCACGCCGCGCAGCGTTCCCTTCGCGCTGACCGAGTGGTTGGCCTGCTTGACGGCCAGGTCGTGGCCGACCGCGTCGCGGAACACAGGCGCCTTGAACCACTCGAGGAAGACGCCACGCGGGTCCGGCCACTGCTTGGGGGTGAAGACCCACGAGTCGGGGACCTTCAGCTCGTCGACCTGCATGTGCTCAGAGGACCTTTCCGAGGAACGCGCGGGTCCGTTCCTGCTGGGGGTTGTTGATGACGTCGTGCGGGGCACCACTCTCCACTACGACACCACCGTCCATGAACACCACGGTGTCGCCCACGTCGCGCGCGAAGCCCATCTCATGGGTGACGACCAGCATCGTCATGCCGTCCGCGGCCAGGCCTCGCATGACGTCGAGCACCTCACCGACGAGCTCGGGGTCGAGCGCGCTCGTCGGCTCGTCGAAGAGCATCAGCTTGGGTTGCATGGCCAGGGCCCGGGCGATGGCGACCCGCTGCTGCTGGCCGCCCGACAGCTGCGCTGGGTAGGCGTCGACCTTGTCCGACAGCCCCACCCGGTCCAGCAGCGCCCGTGCGCGCTCTGCTGCCTCTGCCTTTCCCAGGCCCTTCACCCGGATCGGGGCCTCGACGATGTTGCCGAGGGCGGTCATGTGCGGGAAGAGGTTGAAGCGTTGGAAGACCATGCCGATCTCAGCCCGCTTGCTCGACGTCTCCTTCTCCTTGAGCTCGTACAGCTTCTCCCCGCTCTGGCGGTAGCCGACGAGCTCCCCGTCGACCGACAGGCGGCCGGCGTCCACCTTCTCGAGGTGGTTGATGCAGCGCAGGAAGGTGGACTTGCCGGAGCCCGACGGCCCGAGCAGGCAGCACACCTCGCCCAGCTCGACGGTGAGGTCGATGCCCTTGAGAACCTCCACCTTGCCGAAGCTCTTGTGCACCTTCTCTGCATGCACCATGGGCGCGCTCATCGTGCGCGCTCCGAGCGGAGCAGGGCGAGCCGTACCCGTTGCAGGGGGGTGAGCGCGAGGTTGCGGGTCGCGCCCCGGGAGAAGCGTCGTTCGAGGTAGAACTGCCCGATGCTGAACACGCTGGTGAGCACGAGGTACCAGAGCGCCGCGGAGAACAGCAGTTCCATGATCTGCAGGTTGTTGGTGTAGATGGCCTGGGCCGCCAGGAGGAGCTCGCCGTACTGCACGATGGACGCCAACGAGCTGGTCTTGAGCATGTTGATGAACTCGTTGCCCGTGGGCGGCACGATCACGCGCATCGCCTGCGGCAGCACGATGCGCCGGAGGAGAAGTCCCCGAGACATCCCCAGGGCCTGGGCGGCCTCGGTCTGGCCCTCGTCGACCGAGTTCAGGCCAGCTCGGACGATCTCCGCCATGTAGGCCCCTTCGTTGATGCCGAGCCCGAGGAGCGCTGCGACGAAGGGAGTCATGACGTCGCTCGTCTTGGCTGATCCCAGGCCTGGGAACGAAAGCGTCGGAAACAGGAACGCCAGGTTGAACCAGACAAGCAGTTGGAGCAGGACGGGAGTGCCACGGAAGAACCAGACGTAGAACCAGCCCACCGCCCCCGTGACCGGGTTTCCAGAAGACCGCATCACGGCGACTACCACGCCGAGCGCGATCCCCAGGGCCTGCGCCAGGACGCTGATGAGCAGCGTGCGGCCCGCGCCCCTGACGATGGTGGGGAACGTGAAGAAGTGGCGCGTGGTCTGCCAGTTGACGTCGGCCCGGGTCATTGCGTACAGGAACAGGCCGACGAGGACCAGGACCACGACAGCGCTGACCCAGCGCCCCCAGTAACGGACCGGGACTGCGACCAGCCGTTCTGGCGCGGTCACGCTCGCGGTGCTGGTCACGAGCCGCCGTTGACCGACGCCGTCTTCACCGCACCCGCTGTGACCTTCCACTTCGCGAGGATCTTGGCGTAGTCACCGTTGTCGATGAGGGCCTGAACCGCCTTCTGGAGGGCGTTGCGAAGGGCCGTGTCGGTCTTGCGTACGCCGATGCCGTACGGCCCGGCCTCGATCTGCGCCCCCACGACCTCGTAGTCCGACGACTGGGAGGTCGTGTAGGCGGCGACCGGGAAGTCGTTCATGTCTGCGACCGCGCGGCCTTGCTTGACCTGCAGCAGTGCCTCGGTGTCCCGGTCGAACTTCAGGACGTTGAGGGGCTTGCCGGCCTTTTGGCACTTCTTCTGCTGCGCGGTCGCGACGTCATCCTGCGTGGTGCCGCGCTGGATCGCGATGGTCTTGCCACAGAAGTCATCGAGGGTCTGGATGCCCTGCGGATTGCCCTTTTTCACCAGGATCGAGGTGCCCGCGGTGAAGTAGTCGACGAAGTCGATCGTCGCCTCACGCTTTTTGGTGTCGCTCATCGCGCTCATGATCAGGTCGATGCGCTTGCTCTTGGTCAGTGAGGTGATGAGGCCGTCGAACGTGCCGTTCTGGAACTTCAAGGTGATGCCGAGCTGGTCACCGATCGCTTTCCCCAGGTCGGGGTCGATGCCGATGATGGTCTTGCCGTCGGTGTCGAAGAACTCGACAGGCGCGTACGCCACGTCGGAACCGACGACCAGGGTGCCTTTGTCGCGAATGGCCTGCGGGAGCAGGGATGCCAGCGGCGCGGCGCCTTTGCTCTGGCTGACCGTCGGGGAGTCGCTGCTGCTGCCGCAACCGGCCACGGCCAGCAGGGTGGCCATGGCGAAGGGGAGCAGGCCAATCCTGCGAGAGCGCACGGGTCCTCCAAGGAGAGATCGTCCTGTAGCCGCATCGTGCCACCAACGAGCGCACGGAAACCATGCGGGCGGCATGACGCGAGCTACTGCAAGAGCAGGGCAAACCCCTCGGAACGTCCCGAACATGCCGCGTCGCCGACCCGTACCGCCCCCGTCGAGGTCGCTGTGACACGATGACTGCTCCGGGCAACCCCCGATCGACGCCGCGCGGCCCACCTTCGCCCGCGCCCCCACCGTTCGTATGACGGCGTCGTGACGCCACCCGGAAGGGCGGCGTCGTCGCCGTGAGGAGCCCGTAGTGACCGCTTTTCTGGAGGACCCGACCGTCGTGGACGCCGAGACCGCACCCGCCGACCGGGACGCCGATCCCGTCTTTGCACTGCACCGCGGTGGCAAGATCGAGGTCGGCCTGGCCGTCCCGCTCGTGACGCGTGATGACCTGTCGCTGGCCTACACGCCGGGCGTCGCCCGCGTCTGCACCGCGATCGAGCAGCAGCCGTCGTTGGTCTACGACTACACCTGGAAGTCCCGCACCGTGGCCGTGGTCACCGATGGCACCGCGGTCCTCGGTCTCGGTGACATCGGCCCCCAGGCCGCCCTTCCTGTGATGGAGGGCAAAGCCATGCTATTCAAGCATTTCGGGGGCATCGACGCCGTCCCGATCTGCCTGGACGTCACGGACACCGATGAGCTCATCGAGACGATCGTGCGCTTGGCGCCGGCGTTCGGCGGCATCAACCTCGAGGACATCAGCGCGCCCCGCTGCTTCGAGGTCGAGCGTCGTGTGCAGGAGCGCGTCGACATCCCCGTCTTCCATGACGACCAGCACGGCACCGCGATCGTCGTGCTCGCCGCCTTGCGCAACGCCGCCAAGTTGACCGGCCGGGACCTCGGCGACCTGCGGGTCGTCGTGAGTGGCGCGGGTGCGGCCGGCATCGCCGTGTCGAAGATGATCCTCGACGCCGGTGTCGGTGACCTCGCCGTGGCCGACAGCAAGGGCATCGTGCACATCGACCGCACCGACCTCACCGACGAGAAGCGGATGTTCGCGACCATCAGCAACCGGGCGGCCTTCACGGGCTCGTTCGTGGACGCCCTGGCTGGTGCCGACGTGCTGCTGGGCCTGTCGAGCGGCAAGGTCCCGGTCGAAGCGGTCGCGTCGATGGCCAAGGACTCGATCGTGTTCGCGATGGCCAACCCCGACCCCGAGGTGCACCCCGACGACGCGCACCGCGCGGGTGCTCGGGTCGTCGCGACCGGTCGCTCGGACTTCCCGAACCAGATCAACAACGTGCTGGCCTTCCCGGGCGTGTTCCAGGGCGCCATGTCGGTGCGCGCGTCGCGGGTGACCGAGGGAATGAAGCAGGCCGCGGCGGTGGCCCTGGCGGCCGTGGTCGGCGACGACCTCAGCGAGCAGTGCGTCATCCCGTCGGTCTTCGACTCCCGGGTCGCCCCGTCCATCAGCGCGGCCGTCGCCGACGCCGCCCGCGCCGACGGCGTCGCCCGCCTGTAGTCGCCGTACCTCCCGGCGATCATGGAGCAAGTGCTCACTGCGTGAGCGTGCCTAGTGGGCAACACCTCCATGATCGGCGGAGACGGGGCGGGCTAGGGTCACGGGCATGCTCGCTGTCACCTGCACCTCGCAGTCTGCAGACGACCCGCTGAGCGGGCTCACCGTGGGGGAGCGTCCTGACCCGACGGTCCCCGACGGGTGGGTCCGGGTGACCGTGAAGGCAGCAGCCCTCAACCACCACGACCTGTGGTCGCTCAAGGGCGTCGGCCTTGCCGCGGACAAGCTCCCGATGGTGCTCGGCTGCGACGGAGCCGGTGTGCTCGATGATGGCACCGAGGTGGTTGTCCACGCGGTCGTCACCAGTCCCGCCTGGACCGGCGACGACACCCTCGATCCCAAGCGGACCCTGCTGTCGGAGCTGCATGACGGGACCCTCGCCGAGCAGGTCGTTGTGCCGGCGCGCAACGTGCTCCCCAAGCCCAAGGACCTGACCTGGGAACAGGCTGCCTGCCTGCCGACGGCCTGGCTGACGGCCTACCGGATGCTGTTCACGCACAGTGGTGCCAAACCCGGGCAGACGGTGCTGGTGCAGGGCGCCGGAGGCGGCGTGGCCACGGCCGCGATCGCGTTGGCGCGGCAGGCGGGCTTGACGGTGTGGGCCACCAGCCGCGACGAGGACAAGCGAAGCAAGGCTCTCGAGATCGGGGCCCACGAGGTGTTCGAGACCGGTGCCCGGCTGCCTGCCAAGGTCGATGCCGTGCTGGAGACGGTCGGCAAGGCGACCTGGTCGCACTCGATGCGGGCCCTGCGTCCGGGCGGCACGCTCGTCGTGTCCGGTGCGACCACGGGTCCCGACCCGTCCGCGGACCTCAACCGGCTGTTCTTCCTGCAGCTCAGGGTGGTCGGCTCCACCATGGGCACCAGGCAGGAGTTCGGCGACCTGCTCAGCTTCTGCGGGGCCACCGGGCTGCGGCCGCTGATCGACGACGTGCGTCCACTTGCGGACGCACGGGCGAGCTTCGAGCGGCTCGCCGAGGGAACCGTCGTCGGCAAGCTCGTCCTCACGACCTGATCGGAGCTGGTGCGCGGTGGTGCTGCCCGTCCACGACGTCAACCCGACCCGTCGCACGCCGGTCCTCACCTACCTGCTCATCGCGGTGAACGTCGTGGTCTTCCTGCTGAGCCCGGCCGCCACCCATCTCGTGGGAAGCATCGGACTCCGGGACGAGTGCCGTCAGGTCGCCTTCTTCGACGAGTACGCCGCGATACCTGACGAGCTGCTGCACAACCGTCAGGAGCCCGTGGGGGCGACAGGCGAGGTGGGGGTGGCGCCGGGCGGGGTCGGTTGCGTCCTGCAGCGCCCACCGCCGTACAACAAGACGCCGTTCCTGTCGGTCTTGACCGCGATGTTCCTGCATGGCGGGTGGCTGCACCTGCTGGGGAACATGCTGTTCCTCTACGTCTTCGGCAACAACGTCGAGGACCGGCTGGGTCGGTTGAAGTACCTGCTGTTCTACCTGTTCTGCGGGTACGTGGCGACCTACGGCTTCGCGCTGCTCCGGCCCGACTCGACGCAGCCGCTGGTCGGTGCGTCCGGGGCGATCGCGGGGGTCCTCGGCGCCTACCTCGTGCTGTACCCGCGGGCCAAGGTGTGGTCGCTGCTGACCTTCTTGTTCTTCCTGCCCGTCAGGCTGCCGGCCTGGTTGGTGCTGGGCGGCTGGTTCCTGCTGCAGTACGTCTACGCCCGCGGCGCCGGCGTCTCCGGCGCCTCCGGGGTGGCGTACTGGGCGCACGTCATCGGTTTCGTCGTCGGCGCGCTCCTGGTCTGGAGACTCAGGGGTACGGCGACACCGAGGAGGCCGGCGAGACCTCTGTGGGGCCCCTACGCGCCGCGCTGACAGACGCGGTCAGTCCTCGTCGTCGTCGAGCCGAGCGAGCCAGGTGGCCACTCGCTCCACGGGCACCTCGAACTCGGGGTGCTCGTCGACGAACTCCTTCAGCCGCTCGGCCAGCCAGGCCAGCGTGACCTGCTCCTCGCCGCGTCTGTCGGCGAGCTCCTCCAGACCTCGGTCGGTGAAGTACATCAGCGGGCCGTCCTCCTAGCGAGCAAGCGCGGCTTCGACCAGCGCGGCCTGCTCCGCCTCGTGCACCTTGCTCGAACCGGCGGCGGGCGACGCTGATGCACGACGTGACAGGCGGCGTAGCCGGATGTTGTCGGGGAGCTGCTCGGGGAGCGTCAGTGCGATGTGCGACCACGCGCCCTGGTTGGCCGGCTCCTCCTGGGTCCACACCACGTCGGTGGCGTTCGGGTAGGTGGCCAGGACGTCGCGGACCTGCGCACCAGGCACCGGGTAGAGCTGCTCGACGCGGACCAGCGCGACGGTCTTGTCTTCTGCCTTGCGTCGGGCGGCGGCCAGGTCGTAGTAGACCTTGCCGGAGCACAGCACGACGCGGGTGACGCCGGCCGGGTCGAGCTGCTCCGGGTCGGCCAGCACTGGCTGCCAGCGACCGCTGGTGAAGTCCGAGGGTGCCGAGGCGGCGGCCTTGAGGCGCAGCATGGACTTCGGCGTGACCACCACGAGCGGGCGGTTCACCGACGACATCGCCTGGGCGCGCAGCAGGTGGAAGTGCTGCGCCGGCGTGGTCGGGTAGGCGACCGTCATGTTGTCCTCGGCGCACAGCTGCAGGAAGCGCTCGATGCGGGTCGAGGAGTGGTCGGGCCCCTGGCCCTCATAGCCGTGGGGGAGCAGCAGCGTCACGCCGGAGCGCTGTCCCCACTTGGCTTCGCCGGAGGAGATGAACTCGTCGATGATCGTCATGGCGCCGTTGACGAAGTCGCCGAACTGCGCCTCCCAGAGCACGAGCGCCTCGGGACGGGCCACCGAGTAGCCGTACTCGAAGCCGACGCAGGCGTACTCGCTCAGCAGGGAGTCGTAGACGTAGAACGCCGCCTGGTCCTCCGAGAGGTACTTCAGGGGGGTGTGCTCGGCACCGGAGGTCCGGTCGATGAGGGTCGAGTGCCGCTGCACGAAGGTGCCTCGGCGGGTGTCCTGCCCGGCCAGACGGACCGGGGTGCCGTCCAGCAGCAGCGACCCGAACGCCAGGACTTCCCCGAAGCCCCAGTCGATCCCACCCTCGGTGACCATCCCGACGCGACGCTGCATGAGGGGCGCGAGCTTCGGGTGGGGGGTGAAGCCCTCGGGCAGCTCGACGTGCGCTCGGCCGATGATGTCCAGGACGGACTGCTCGACGGCCGTGTCGATCGCCGACAGGTTGAGCACGTCGGTCATCGGGGGCTCCGAGGGCGCCGAGGTCGAGGCGTCGCGGGTCTCCGCGAACACCCGCTCCAGCTGCGCCTGGTAGTCCTTGAGGGCCTCCTGGGCCTCCTCGATCGTGATGTCGCCGCGACCGACCAGCTGCTCGGTGTAGGTCTTGCGCACCGAGCGCTTGCGGTCGATGACGTCGTACATCAGCGGCTGCGTCATCGAAGGGTCGTCGCCCTCGTTGTGGCCGCGGCGGCGGTAGCAGACGAGGTCGATGACGACGTCCTTCTTGAAGGCCTGGCGGAACTCGAACGCCAGCTGCGCGACCCGCACGCACGCCTCGGGGTCGTCGCCGTTGACGTGGAAGATCGGCGCCTGCACCGTGCGTGCGACGTCGGTGGAGTACGTCGAGCTCCTGCTGCTCTCCGGCGCGGTGGTGAACCCGACCTGGTTGTTGATGACGATGTGCACGGTGCCGCCGGTGCGGTAGCCGCGGAGCTGGCCCATCTGCAGGGTCTCGGCGACGACGCCCTGGCCGGCGAAGGCAGCGTCCCCGTGCAGGAGGACCGGCAGGACCGTGAAGCCGGCCTCGCCCTTGTCGATCACGTCCTGCTTGGCACGCACGATGCCCTCGAGCACCGGGTCGACCGCCTCCAGGTGGGAGGGGTTGGAGGTCAGCGAGACGCGGGTGCTCGCCCCGTCCGCGGAGGTGAACGTGCCCTCGGCACCGAGGTGGTACTTCACGTCACCGGAGCCTTGGACCGTGCGCGGGTCGAGGTTGCCCTCGAACTCGCGGAAGATCTGGCCGTAGGACTTGCCGACGATGTTGGCGAGCACGTTGAGCCGGCCCCGGTGGGCCATGCCGATGACGACCTCGTCGAGGCCGGCGCTCGCGGCGCCGTGCAGCACCGAGTCGAGCATCGGGATGACCGACTCGCCGCCCTCGAGCGAGAAGCGCTTCTGCCCGACGAACTTGGTCTGCAGGAAGTTCTCGAACGCCTCCGCGGCGTTGAGGCGCTTGAGGACATGCAGCTGCAGGTCGCGGTCCGGGGCCTGCGACTTCTTCTCGACGCGGTCCTGGATCCAGCGGCGCTGCACCGGGTCCTGGATATGCATGTACTCGATGCCGACATTGCGGCAGTAGGAGTCGCGCAGCACCCCCAGGACGTCGCGAAGCTTCATCACGCGCTGGCCGGCGAAACCGCCGACCGGGAAGGACCGGTCGAGGTCCCACAGCGTCAGCCCGTGGTTGACCACGTCGAGGTCCGGGTGGGTGCGGACCTTGAACTCGAGCGGGTCGGTGTCGGCCATCAGGTGGCCGCGGACCCGGTAGACGTGGATGAGCTCGTTGACGCGGGTTGCCTTGTCGAGGTCGCCCTCATGGGTCGCCTGGACGTCCGGCACCCAGCGGACCGGCTCGTAGGGGATCCGGAGGCTCGCGAAGACCTCGTCGTAGAACCCGTCGGCGCCGAGGAGTAGCTCATTCATCCGTCGCAGGAACTCACCGGACTGCGCACCTTGGATGACGCGGTGGTCGTACGTGGATGTCAACGTGATGATCTTGCTGATGGCGAGTGCGGCGATGCTCTCCTCGGAGGCGCCGGCGAACTCCGCCGGGTACTCCATCGCGCCGACGCCGATGATCGCGCCCTGACCCTGCATGAGGCGGGGGACCGAGTGAACGGTGCCGATGCCACCCGGGTTGGTCAGGCTGATCGTGGCGCCCTGGAAGTCATCGGCGGTCAGTTTGCCGTTGCGAGCCCGCCGCACGATGTCCTCGTAGGCGGAGTGGAAGCCCGAGAAGTCGAGGGTGTCGGCGTTCTTGATGGCCGCCACGACCAGCGAGCGAGTGCCGTTGGCGTTCTGCAGGTCGATCGCCAGCCCGAGGCCGACGTGCTCGGGGGTGACGAGCACCGGCTTGCCGTCGAGGTGGCTGAACGAGGTGTTCATGACGGGCACGTCGACCGCGGCCTTCACCAGCGCGTAGCCGATGAGGTGCGTGAAGGAGACCTTGCCGCCACGCGCCCGCCGGAGGTGATTGTTGATGACGGTGCGGTTGTCCGCCAACAACTTCGCGGGTACGGCCCGGACGCTGGTGGCCGTCGGTACCTCGAGCGAGGACTCCATGTTGGCCACGACGCGTGCGGCAGCGCCCTTGAGGGGGGTGGTGGCTGCACCAGTGGCCGCAGGGGCGGGGGCAGCGGCGACGGGAGCAGCAGGGGCCGGAGCAGTAGGAGCCGGAGCAGCAGGAGCGGGGGGAGCGGCAACGGGTGCCGCCGGGGCCGGGGCAGCAGCGGCGGGGGCAGGGGCGGCCGGGGCAGCAACCGCCGGGGGCTGCACTGCAACGCCGTTGCCGTTCAAGGGAGCGGCCACGGGGCGGTAGTCGGCGAGGAAGGCACGCCACGTGTCGGGCACGCTGTTCGGGTCCTTGAGGTAGTCCTGGTACAGCTCTTGGATGTACCACTCGTTGGCACCGAAATCGTTCTGCTGGCTGGATTGCGTCGACACGCTGAAAACGCCGCCTCGGGATGGGTCGGATGGCTGGCTGCCGGGGACCAAGATTACTCCCGTGCGGACGTCAACTGAGCGGCAGGTGAGCGTGACGCGCCGTGTGCACGCGAGCCGCGGCACGTTCTGGTCACCGCGTGGTCGCGGAACACGTGGTGGGAGTCAAACCTGACAGACTGATGCGGTGCGCCGCCCCGGTCTGTCTGCCCTGCTCGTCGCCGGTCTCGCGTTCGTGTCCGCCTGCAGCGGCGGCAACGGACCCACGGTGGGGGCCAAGAGCCCGTCGCCGAGCCGGGCCACCACGACCGCACCCCCGGTGAACTCCACGACGCCCCCGACCAGCACACCGTCCGCCGGGATCCTGTCGGCGTGGACGGCCTGCGGCAGCGGCTTCCAGTGCGCGACCCTCACCGTCCCGCTCGACGACGCAAAGCCCTCCGCGGGCACCGTCGCTCTGGCCCTGACTCGTCACCGCGCCACCGGTGGCAGCCGCATCGGCTCGATGCTGGTCAATCCCGGCGGACCGGGTGCCTCCGCTGTGGAGTTCCTCCAGGGCGACTACACCAGCTTCCCGCAGACGATCCGTGAGCACTTCGACCTCGTGGCCTTCGATCCCCGTGGGGTCGGCCGAACGGCACCGGTCCGTTGTGAGACCACCGCGGAGCTCGACGCCTACTTCCACCTCGACCCGGTGCCGGACACCCCGGCGGAGTGGGCGGCGCTCGACGCCGGCAACAACAAGCTCGCTGCAGGCTGCCAGCGACGGTCCGGCCGGGTCTTGCCCTACGTTGCCACCACGATCGTGGCGCAGGACATGGACCGGGTCCGGCAGGCCCTGGGCGACAGCAAGCTCACCTACCTCGGCTACTCCTACGGCACGTCGATCGGGGCGTCCTACCTCGACCAGTTCCCGACCCACGTGCGAGCGATGGTCCTCGACGGCGCCCTCGACCCCACACTGACCTGGGACCAGCTGCTCGCTGGGCAGGCCCGGGGCTTCGACGTCGCCCTCAACGCCTTCCTGACCGACTGCCAACGGACCAGCTGCGCCTTCCGCCAGGCTGTCACCGGCGACCTGACGAAGGCCTACGACGACCTGGCCGCCAAGGTCGACGCGCATCCGCTGGCCGGGGACGGGAACCGCACGGTCGGATCCGACGAGTTCCAGCTGGGCGTCGGTGCCGGGCTGTACGACCGCCGCAGCGGCTGGCCGGCGATTGCGAACGCGCTCGCCAGAGCCGTCCAGGGAAGAGGCGATGCGCTGCTGTCCCTGAGCGACTTCTATCTCGAGCGCACCAGCCTGGGCTACGCCAACATCTCCGAGGCCAACCTGTCGGTGAACTGCATCGACCGGCCATGGCCGCGGACGGATGCGCCGTACCAAGCTCTGGCGAAGCGGGTGGGTAAGCAGTACCCGCGCTTCGGGCCAGGTATCGCGCTGTCCGGGCTGGGCTGCGCGGTCTGGCCGGTCCCGCCGGTGAGCACGCCGCACCGGGTGAACGGGACGGGCGGCCCGCCGGTCGTCGTCATCGGGACCACCCGCGACCCGGCGACTCCGTACTCGTGGGCGCAGGGGCTGGCCAAGCAGCTCGCGCGCGGGATCCTGCTCACGCACGTCGGGGACGGGCACACCGTCTACCGCATCGGTGCACCGAGCTGCATCACGGCGCCCGTCGACAACTACCTCGTCTCGCTGAAGGTCCCGGCCGCCGCCACCTGCTAGCGGTCCTTCAGCCGCACGACGAAGGCCAGGCCCGACCAGGTGGCGTCGATCGCGCAGACCTTCGTGTCGACCCGGCTGTGCGCCAGACCGTGCGCCCGCACGAGGTGCTCGTCGAGGTCGGTCACGAGGCCGCTCGTCCGCTTCGGCCACGCCACCCACAGGCGACCGGCCGGGGTGACCGCATCATGCAGGAGCGGCCATCGGCGTACCAGCCGGGCCATGTCGGGGCAGAACAGCACCCCCACGTCGTACGGCGACGAGCCTGCGCGGCCGTGCACGACGACGTGGTCGGGGAGCGGCCCGAGGTCGAAGCCGGCCGGCGCGCCATCGAGCAGCACCCGGGAACCGTCCTGGATTCCCAACTTCGCCGGGAGGGGAGTGCCGGAGTAGCCGGTATCAGGAGACGAAGACATCGCCGTCGCGCTCGACGACCGTGCCGCGGCCCAGCGGCAGAACCCGGGTGAGCGCCTTGAACGCAGCACCCAGGCCCGGGACCTTCGCGAACACGCCCTGTGGTCCGCGGACCATCCGGCCGGTCGTGACGTCGTACACCGACTGGTGCCAGGGGCAGACCAGGCAGCCGTCCTTGTCGACGCTGCCGTTGGCAAGGTCGGCACCGAGGTGCCGGCAGCGACGAGTGACGGCGAACAGCTCCTTCCCGTTGTCGCCGACCGCGTACTTCCCGGCCCCGACCACCTGGCCGGGCTTGAGGTCCTGTCGGGCGGCGACGCGGTGTTCAGCCATCGGGTGCTCCTGTGGTTGAAGGTCGGGTTCGTGTCCCCAGAAGGTTCACAGGCGACAACCTGCCCATCTGGGGTCCGGACGTGTCAGTGTGGGTAGTAGTCCTACAGGTCCGAGACGAAACGGACTCAGCACGACCAATCCGGAGTGAGGGTGACGCAGTGCCCTCCCCCCATGGCGTGGTCATGCCGCCGCTGCGGACGATGCTCGCGAGCATCGGGCTCCAAGTCGTCGAGGGCACGCTGGTCCCGGCGCTGATCTTCTGGGCGATGCTCCACCTGACCGGGCTGGTCTGGGCTCTGTTCGCCGGCCTCGCCTGGTGCTACCTGGCCATCGCGGGTCGCTGGGCCCGGGGCGTTGCGCTGCCGGCGGTCCTCGTGGTCGGGGCGCTGCTGTTCACCACCCGGACGGGGGTGGCACTGGCGTTCCACTCCACCTTCGTGTACCTGCTGACGCCGACGATCAACGCCTTCGTGCTGGCGGCGGCGTTCGCCGGCTCCGTGCTGCTTCGCCGGCCGCTCACCGAGCGGTTTGCCCGCGACTTCGTCGGTCTGCCCGCACACGTGACCGCGCTCGTCAGGGTGCAGCGGGTGCTGCGCCGGCTGTCTCTGGTATGGGCGATGGTCAACATCGTCAACGGGACGGTCGCCCTGCAGCTGCTGGTCGCGGACCACTACGACGCCGTGCTGCTGGCGCGCTCGGTGCTGGCGCCGGTGCTGTCAGCGATGGCGGTCGCGTGCTGCGTGATCATGGGGCGTCGGGCGCTGCGGGACGAGGGAATCCACCTGCACCTTCGCTGGCGGGACGAACCGCCTGCGGCCAGCGCGTCCTAGCCGTATCCGGCGGCGGTCACAGGAGCGCCAGGCCGAAGCCCGTCGCGGCGGCGAGCAAGCCCAGGACGACACTGCCCACGACGTTGACGACCGCCTGCAGCCGGGCTCCGGACTCGGCGAGCGCGAGGGTCTCCCATGCCCAGGTCGACAGCGTGGTGTAGCCGCCGGCGAAGCCGGTCCCCACCACCACCGTGGCATCTGACGAGAACCCGTGATGGGCCGACAGCCCGAGGACCAGGCCCAGCAGGAGCGACCCGGTCACGTTGATGAGCAGCGTCCCGTAGGGGAACTGCGAGGTAGCCCGGTGCTGGACGATCTGGTCGAGCAGGTAGCGGGTCACCGCCCCAGCACCGGCGGCGACCGCGACGACGAGCGTGCGCATCAGGGCTTCGCCTCCTCCGCCGATGGTGGTCGGCCGACGTAGCGGACGACCTCGACGTCGTCGACGATCACCAGACCCTCGGTGATGAGCTCGTCGAGCTCCGGCAGGAAGGCCCGGATGCGCTCCGCGGCGTCGACGATCACGATCGCGATCGGCAGGTCGTCGGACAGGCTGAGCACGTGCGTGGTGTGCAGAGTGCGGCTGGCACCGAACCCCTCGATGCCTCGGAACACCGAGCAGCCGGCGAGCCCCGCCTGCTGGGCACGCTGGACGATCTCCGAGCACAAGCTGTGATGATGGTGGTGGTCGGACTCACCGATGAAGATCGTGAGTCGCTGCGCCGGTCCCTGCAGTCGCATCAGGCCACTCCTGGCTGTCGTCGTCGACGGTGCGCCGCGACCGACCTGCCGGCAACCAGCCCGCACGACGCGGCGGCCAGACCAGCCAGCACGCTGGCCAGTACGACGACCACGCCCATGGCGGCGTGCCCATGGGCCACCAGTTGGTCCGTGCCAGCTGTCACCGCGGAGAAGGTCGTCCACGCCCCGCAGAAGCCGGTGCCGAGCAACGGCCGGACGTACGTCGTCGGTGGGAGCATCTCTGTGACCAGGACCAGCAGCAGGCCCAGCAGGAACGAACCGGTCGTGTTGATGGTGAAGGTCGCCCACGGGAAGGCATGCGCGCCGGCGGGCCAGGCCTGATCCACCAGGTAGCGACCCAGCCCACCCACACAGCCGCCGACGAAGACGGCTGCGACGACCCGGGCCCGCAACCGCGGCCAACGGGCCCGGTCGTGCTGCTCGAACGGGGTGGCCGCAGCGGCCTGGCCAGCAGCGGCTCCGGGCGTGAGCCCGCCCTCAGCGCGCATGACGGGAACCCTCCCTCGTACAGGGGTATCCGTACGGACCGTTGGCCGCCAGGTGCGCCGGTTCTGACTCGGCGAGCCCCACCGCCGCGACGCGCCGCGAGCCTACAAGGCGCGTCCGCACCGCCCTGGCCCGGAGGTCAGGTAGTCGGATAAGTGCTCATTGCTAGGAAAAGCTGGGTTCGGGAGTTACGTTGCGGCCACATTGTGCTTCCCCATCGTTTCGATGGTTCATGAGGAGACAGATGGACGCCGTCCTGCTGGAGCGCATCCGCACCGAGCCGGATCGGTCTGCCGCCGCCCGGCTGGCGTTGGAGCACCAGCCTGGCTGGTACCACACGATGGACCTGTTGCCTGGCGTGGCGACTCCAGGCTTCGCGGACCTGCGGCCGCTGCTCGCACGTGCCCTGCCGGCAGACCTGAGCGGGCGGCGCTGCCTGGACGTGGGCACGTTCGACGGCTTCTACGCCTTTGCGATGGAAGACCGCGGCGCCGGCGAGGTGGTCGGCATCGACGTCGTCGACCCAGAGGAGCTCGAGCACCCGCCTCTCCACCGCGAGGGCAATCTCAAGCAGGCGCGCGAGAGCAAGGTGATGCCCGGCGACGGCTTTCACCTCGCGGCGGCGGTCCGCCGGTCGAGCGCCCGGTGGCTGGGCTGCAACGTGCGTCACCTCACGCCCGAGGCCATCGGCGGGCGCGTCGACTTCGCCGTGGTCGGAACGATCCTGCAGCACCTGCGCGACCCTGTCGGTGCACTGGAACGGGTGCGTGACACGTTGCGACCCGGCGGCGAGGCGGTGCTCATCGAGACCATCTCGGTGCCCGCCACCCTCAAGCACCCACGCACCGCGGTCGCGGAGTTCCGGCCGGCGCGACCCGGCAACCGGTACTCGTGGTGGGTGCCGAACCTCGCGGCCTTGAAAGCGTGGCCCGCGGCTTGCGGTCTGGAGGTTGCTCCCGGAAGGCCCTACCTGTACCGACTTCCCCGCCAGGCCGGCGTCGGACGTGGCGACTGGCTCGCAGCCGTCCGGGTAACGCGTCCGGATCTGACGGTGCCGGCCCAGGCGGTCGACCTTGGCCGCTGACGCGTTGTCGGTGCCGAGCCGCGCAGTGGTGACACGCGCCCCGTGACAGCGGCTGTCGTCGTACCGTGAGGTGATGAGACGAGCAGGGTGCTCCCGTTGAGCACCGCGGTCGCGATGGTCCTCGCCGCAGTCGGTGGGCTGCTCCTCGTCTGGTTGCTGCTGCTGGCGGCGCTCGCCCTCGCGCGACCTCGCAAGGGCTTGCTCGCCGAGGCCCTGCGGTTGCTGCCCGACCTCGTGCGGCTGCTCCATCGCCTCGCCGTCGACAGGACCCTTCCTCGGTCGGTTCGCGTTCGAGTCGGCTTGCTGTTGGCCTACCTCGCGATGCCCGTCGATCTCATTCCCGACGTCATCCCGGTGCTCGGCTACGCCGACGACGCGATCGCGGTCGCGTGGGTGCTGCGTGCGGTCGCCCGCCGCGTCGGAGCCGACGTGCTCCGCGAGCACTGGCCCGGGACCGACGACGGCTTTGCCGCCCTGGTTCGGCTGACAGGTGTACCGACGCTCGGACGCGAACCCGAGTCGCAGGAAGGCGGCCGCGCGACGGGAGCGCAATGACGCCTCGCGACAAGTTCCCTCACCAGGGCGTCATGCGTGGGTGATGAGCACCACGGCCTTGTGAAGCAGGCGCAGGTGTGACGCAGCCACGTGCCGCAGGCTCCAAGTGCTTATGACAGAAACTCTCACATCACATCTGACGGTCATTTTGACAGTGACTCCCAACTTCGGGAGGCTCACGTGCTCAACATGAGCGAGAGGTGGGCCACATGGTGTTCCGGGTTGTTCAGTGGGCGACAGGAGGCGTCGGCCGGGCCTCGATCGAGGGGATCCTGCGGCACCAGGACCTCGAGCTGGTGGGTTGTCGCGTCTACAGCGCGGACAAGCGCGGGCGTGACGTCGGCGAGCTTGTCGGCGGAGCCCCCCTGGGGGTGCTCGCGACAGACTCCCTCGAGGAGATCCTCGCGCTCGACGCCGACTGTGTCGTGTACGCGCCGCTGGTGGCCGACGACGACGAGGTCGCTGCCCTGCTGCGCTCGGGGAAGAACGTCGTCACGCCGGTCGGCTGGATCTATCCCGACCGCACCCGTCCTCGCAGCGTGGCCATCGAGGAGGCATGCCAGGAGGGCAAGGCCACCCTTCACGGCACCGGCATCCACCCCGGAGGGATCACGGAGCGCTTCCCGCTCATGCTGTCGGCGCTGACCTCCGCCGTGACCAAGGTGCGGGCCGAGGAGTTCTCCGACATCCGCACCTATGGGGCGCCGGACGTCGTACGCGACATCATGGGTTTCGGAGGCACGCCGGAGCAGGCCCTCCAGAGTCCGATGCTGTCCCTGCTCGGAGCCGGCTTCAAGGCGTCCATGCGGATGGTCGTGGATGAGCTCGGCTTCGCCGCGGAGCCGGCTCTCCGCTCGACGCAGGAGGTCGCCGTCGCCACCGCGCCGATCGATTCGCCGATCGGAGTCATCGAGCCCGGTCACGTCGCAGCTCGTCGTTTCGTCTGGGAGGCGCTCGTCGACGGCGAGCCGGTCGTCACGGCGTCGGTGAACTGGCTGATGGGGGAGGAGCACCTCGACCCCGCGTGGTCGTTCGGCGCGCAGGGCGAGCGCTTCGAGGTCGAGGTGCAGGGCGACCCGTCGGTGCAGATGGTCTTCACGGGGCTGCACCCCGAGTCGGTCGCCGCCGGCCTGGAGCGCAACGCCGGTGTGGTCAGTACCGCCAACCACTGCGTGAGCGCCATCCCCTACGTGTGCCAGGCCGAGCCTGGCATCAAGACCTACCTCGAACTGCCGCTCATCGCGGGGCGGGCCGCGCGCGAACTCGGACGGGGGGCAGGTCGATGATCCTCGACCGCTTCAAGGTGACCGACAAGGTCGCCATCGTGACCGGCGCGGGACAGGGCATCGGTCGCGGCATCGCCGTCGGGCTGGCTGAGGCGGGCGCCGATGTGGTCGTGGCGGCCCGCACCCGTTCCGACCTCGATGAGGTCGTCGCTCTCATCGAGGCCACCGGCCGTCGCGGACACGCCTTGACGACCGATGTCATGCAGACCGATCAGCTCGAGAGCCTTGTGGCCGAGGCCGTGGGCACCTTCGGGCGGCTCGACATCCTCATCAACAACGCCGGAGGCACCCAGCCGCGCCCGGGCATGCTGACCTCAGAGCGGTACTTCGAGACGGCGATGCGCTTCAACGTGACCTCCCCGTTCCTGCTCACCAAGCTCGCCGCCCGCGCGATGGTCGACACGGTGGGCAGTGGCAGCGTCGTCAACATCTCCTCGCGCTCGGCAGACATGGTCCTCACGTCCCTCATGGCCTACGGCGCCGCCAAGGCCGCCCTCAACCGCATGACCGAGAATCTTGCGGCCGAGTTGGCCCCGCGGGTGCGCATCAACGCGATCGGCTGCGGCGGCATCGACACGCAGGGTCTCGCCGGCGTGCTGGAGAACGACGCGATGCGGCGGCAGTTCGAGGCCAAGACTCCGATGCGCCGTCCGGGCCAGCCCGAGGACATCGCCTGCGCCGCGCTCTACCTCGCGTCCCCTGCCTCGGCATGGGTGACCGGCAAGATCTTGCAGGTCGACGGCGGGTGCAGCAGCCCCGCTTTCGACATCCCGACTCCTGCCCTCGAGCCCACAGAACAGGCCTGATGGACCAGAAGCCCATGCGTCTACGTGACCGGCAACGCGCCGAGCTGCGCGCGGAGATAGACCGGGTCGCCCTTCGCCTGTTCGCGGAGCAGGGGTTCGACGCCGTCACCACCGAGGCCATCGCGGAGGAGGTAGGTATCTCGCCCAGCACCTTCTTCAGGCACGTGCAGAGCAAGGAGCAGTTGCTGCTCGGGGTCGTTCAGCGCGGCCGGGCCGAGGTCGTGTCCAACTTCCGGAGCCGTCCCACCGACGAGGACGTGGTCGACTCCCTCGCGGAGTCCTTGCTGGCCCGCACGGCGCAGTTCGTTCACGAAGATGGCACGGTCGAGCTCTGGCGTCGGGCGATGGCCTCCGCGCCCGCGAGCCTTCGTCGTGCGTCCTTGCTCGCCGATGTCGAGCGCGACGACCTCATCGCCATGGTGGCCGAGCGACTCGGCATCGATGCCCACCGCGACCTGCGCGCCGGTGTGCTCGTCCGCACGACCCTGGCGGCCGCGGAGTACGCCTACGAGTGGTGGCTCGCTCACGGCTCGACGGAGTCGTTGCATGCGCTGACCCAGCGGTCGCTGGAGCTCGCGAAGGAGAGCCCGCGCGGCGAGCTGCGCGCCGTCCCCGCGCCGCGGAAGCGCCCGCGCTCGGCTACATCGTGATGGCGATCAGCTGTCGCTGAGCGACCCCCTCAGACAGTGCTCAGCCGGTCCGACGGGCCGTGACCTTGGGCGCTCGATGGTTGAACGTTCCAACTGCCCCCGGGGCGGCAACCAGTTGACGCAGAGCAGAACCGGTCCTAGATTACTGGACATTAGTACAGTTAGTGCGAGGGCCAAGAGCCGGCCTGCGACCGATGGGCGCCGTGCCCGCGGTGCAGCCAGCCGGCAAGCGATCTTGGACGCCAGCGCTCGGGTGATCGCGGCTGGCGGACTCACTGCGGTGACGCACCGAGCAGTTGCTGCCGACGCGGGCGTCTCGACGGCCTTGACGACGTACCACTTCGCCACCCTCGACGACCTGCTGCAGGCGACCCTGTTGTCCCTGTCCGTGTCCAGCGTCGCCCGGCTCGCCGCGGTCGCCGAGCTGGCTCAGTCGGGCACACTGACCCTGGCCGACGCGGCGGCGACGTTCCTGATCGAGGAGCTGGGGCCAAACCGCCACATCTTCGTCGCGAATCTCGAGCTTCAGTTTGCCGCGGTACGCCGCCCTGCGTGGTCCAGGGTGATGGCCAACACCCACGAGGCGTTCGTCGAGCTGATCCAGCACTACGTCGCTGACGAGCAGGCGGCGCGAGCCATCTTCTCGGCGGCGTTCGGGTTCGCCGTGCTGCACGTCATCGAGGGCCGCAACCCCAGCGACGCGACGTGCCGCAGGTTCGTGGCGGACCTCCTCGCGCACTACGACGTGCCGGAGCCGAGTCCGTCGCGACCGACACGGACCAGGGAGCAGCAACCATGAGCACTGAGCCACAACGCCGACCCTCGGACAAGCCGTGGCCACACGCTCGGGGCACGAGGTCGAGCCTGATCGCCCAGTTCGGCACCGACCGCGCCGATGTGGCCGGATGGGCACTCACCTCTGGCGATCCGCTCGCCGACGCCGTTGTGGCCGACATCCACGACGGGCATCCGCAGGCTCGCCAGGCCGTCCAGCTCGGCATCCGTGACGGGCTCGACGCCGTCGTCGACCCGCCCGAGTCGGTCGTGGCCTTCCTGAGCGACACCGAGCGGTTGCCCGACTACGCCGACGACGACCTGCTGGACCACGGGTCGGCGCCCTTCTTCACGATGCCGCCCCCGGTGCATCTGATCTCGCTGAGCGCAGGCGCCTTGATCCGGGTATACGAGTCACCCTCGATCGCCGCCGTGCTGGCCACCACCGAGCGCCTCGTGGACGGGGCCGACCGACGCATCCGCGAGACCGGGACGTGGGTGGCGACGGCGATGCTGCCGGGGTCGCTGCGGGTCGGTCAGCCCGGGTACGTGGCCACGTTGCAGGTGCGCATGCTGCACGCCAACATGCGGCGGCTCGTCCGAAACCGCGGGTTCGACGAGGCTGCCTACGGCACGCCGATCAACCAGGTCGATCTCGCTCGGACGTGGATGGACTTCACCGTCACCTCACTGCAGGCCGAGGAGTCGATGGGGTTCGGCCTGACGACCAGCGAGACGGCTTCGCTCTACCGCTGCTGGTGGCTGCTCGGCCATCTGCTCGGGATCGACGCACGGCTGATCGAGGGCATCTCCACCCACGAACAGGCGCGTCGTGTCGACGAGCTGCTCCAGGCCGTAACCGGGCCGCTGATTGCTGAATCCGCGTTGCTCGCCGCGGCCACGCTCGAGTCGATCACCGGCGAGCTTCGTGACGCGCTCAACCTGCCGGAGTCGATTGGTTCCAAGGCGTTGAGCGCACTCGCCCGCCGGTTCCACGGCGATGCCATCGCCGACGAACTGGGGATCGCCTCGTCGGGCGCGGTCGATGCGGTCATCTCCCGGGCGATCTCGGTGATCCGATCCCGCCGGCTGAAGGGCCGTCAGAACACCGGGCAGTGGCAGCGCAACCAGGAGAAGTACCTCGCCGAGTTGCGAGCACAACTCGCCGACGCCGACCAGGCCCAGTACCAGACCGGCGCCGACTCCCCCCACTGAAGCCCACGTACGATTGGCAATCGCGAGATTACTCTCCGTAATGGTGCCCCGGAGGGCACCAACGCCATGGGAACGGCGTCAGGTCCGCGTTGACGCTTGCGAGCTCATCCTGCTTGCCTGTAGGTGAAGTTGCCGCCGGCCGCTTCCCGATCGCGGAGAGCACCACGGTTGACGGTCAGCGCGGTTGCTGCGGCGGCGAGCACGACCCTCCAGGCCGGGGGGCGCGCGACCGCTGTGGACGTCACGGGGAGGCGGTGAGGAAGGCACCGAGCTGGTCGAGCAGTCCGCCGGTGCCTTCTTCGCGGCCCTCGACGCTGTCCAAGCCGTCGTAGTGGACGCCCTGCTCTGTGTAGGACAGGTGTGTGACGTCGCCATCACCGCGGAGAGCGATCGTGGTGAGCGAGGTCGACAGGTGCTGACCGTCGATCCACATGTCGTAGGTGAAGACGATCCGCTGGTGCTGCACGATGTCGGTGTAGGTCGAGTTGAAGACCGAGCGAGGGCCGCCGTGCCATTGGCCGTCCTCGTAGCCCTTGCCCCCGACCCGGAAGTCGTGCGACTTCTCAGTGGTGAGGAAAGCCTCGCCGGCGCCGAACCACTGGTCACGCGCGTCGTTGTCGGAAAGTGCGTGCCAGACGTCTTTGACGGGAGAGGGGTAGGTGCGCTCCACGACGAAGGTGGCGTGGACCTGGCTGTGCTCGAGGGTGCTGCTCATGTCGTTCACTCCTGGTTGTCGTTGGTGGGGTTGAGGTGTGCGCCGAGACGGTCGAGTCGACGTTCTGCGGGGAGCCGTTGCCCGCCCGTCCAGGCGGTGGCGGCGTCGAGGGCTCCGACGGCGAGCTGGTAGGTGCGGACGCGCCCGACCTTCGTGGAGGTGACGACTCCGGCGGTCTCGAGCACCGCGAGGTGCTGGACGATCGTCGGCAGAGCCATGTTGAACGGCTGGGCGAGATCGGAGACAGAGGCGGGTCCGCGTGCGAGGCGTTCGACCATCGAGCGTCGGCTCGCATCGCAGAGCGCGTGGAAGATCCCGTCGAGACCCTCACGATACTTAGTCACATGGCTAAGTATCGGTCGGAAGTTTTCGGCTGTCAACCAGTGCAGCGAGGTTCCCCGGTTCCGCGGGGCGGGGCGGGGCGCGGCGGGGCACGCGGCACCGAGGTGGACTCGGAGTAGCCCGAAACCGCTTGAGCACGGGCGGTGTGTGCGCCTTCGTGCGAGCCACCGGGTCGTCAACACCGGTGAAACAAAGGCAGCTCAGTACGCCGCCCCCACGCTTCTCGGGTGCAGCTTGCAGGGAGTGGGGCGACGGAGAAACGGTCGGCGTGGCGCATGACGGCGTTTCCGTACGGCAGGCGATGGCTGCGGGCGGCCACCGGACGCCGCTATCAGTCGGTGTGCGGAATGCCGTGGGCCTGATGGTCGGCGTGGTAGAGGGACTCGCGGAGGAGGGTGCGCAGGTGATCGCCGCGGATGGAGTAGACGCGGCGCTGCCCGTCCGCGCGCTGCTCAACCAGGCCCGCGAGCCTGAGCTTGCTCAGATGTTGGCTGGCTGCCGTCGGGCTCGTGCGGGCGAGACGCGCCAGAGTCGTGACGTCACGCTCGTCGTCTGAGAGCAGCCATAGGAGCTTCAGGCGCGTCGGATCCGCGAGCATCGCAAATTCCGCCGCGGCGAGTGCGACCAGTTCGTCGCTCGGTGCCTCGGCAGGATCGAGCGGATCACCGGCTCCGCCCGCGATGTGACCCATCTGGCCTCTCCTTATCTTCGTATTCACGAAGATGCGCTGTTACGTTGATATCGTGGCTGACGCGACCATCATCGGGCATCCTGGTGACCAGGGACAGCACGGCGGTGCGTCTGCTGCCCGGCGAGGCGTCGGCGACCGCAGCTTGGTGCTGAGAACGGGCGTGTTCGCTCTGCCGGAGGTGCGGTGGGCGACGGCGTCGGTGCTCCTGCTCGCCCTTGCGTGCGCCCTCCGTTACGCCACCGCTTCGCCCGACTGGATCAGCGCGCTCGTGTTTGCGCTCTGCTACGCCGCTGGCGGCTGGGAGCCGCTCCTCGCCGGCCTACAAGCCGCACGTGAGAAGAGCCTGGACGTGGACCTGCTCATGATCGTCGCCGCGCTCGGGGCGGCGAGCATCGGACCGGTACTGGACGGCGGGCTACTCATCGTCATCTTCGCGACCTCCGGTGCGCAGGAGGCGTACGCGACCAAGCGCACCCAGGATTCAGTCAGGGCTCTGCTCACCCTGTCCCCGGATCGCGCCAGCCGTCTGGCCGCCGACGGCGCTGAGGAGATCGTCGACACCGCGGCGCTACTCGTCGGTGACATCGTGGTGGTCCGACCCGGCGAGAGCATCGGCGCCGACGGCCTCGTCGTGGATGGCGCCAGCGACGTCGACCAAGCCAGCATCACGGGCGAACCTCTGCCGGTCTTTCGGACAGCCGGCGACGAGGTGTACGCGGGCAGCCTCAACGTGCGCGGAACTCTCCAGGTCCGGGTCAGTCGGGCGGCTACGGACTCGGTCGTCGCCCGCCTCGTCACGTTGGTCGAGCGGGCCAGCGCGACCAAGGCCCACACGCAGCTGTTCATCGAACGGGTCGAGCAGCGCTACTCCGTCACCGTCGTGCTGGCGACCCTCGGCGTGTTCTTGCTACCGCTCGCCCTTGGCGAGCCGTTGCGACCGGCGCTGCTGCGCGCCATGACGTTCATGATCGTGGCCTCGCCATGCGCGGTGGTCCTCGCCACGATGCCCCCGTTGTTGTCTGCGATCGCCACCGCCGGCCGCAACGGCGTGCTCGTCAAGTCCGCCGTCGTCATGGAGCAGCTCGGCGGCATCACTCGCGTCGCGTTCGACAAGACCGGCACGCTCACCACGGGCAGGCCTCGCCTCGCCCACGCCGTCCTCGCGCCTGGCTCGAACCTCACGGAGGACGCGCTTCTCTGTCTCGCGGCGTCCGCAGAGGTCCCCAGCGAGCACCCGCTCGGCCAGGCAGTCGTCAGTGCCGCCCTCGAACGCAACCTGGCGCTGTCCCGGGCCGACGAGTTCGATTCCACCCCAGGCCGGGGCGTCAGCGCCCGCATTGCAGGCCATTGCGTCCAGGTGGGAAGCCCCGCCCTCCTCGCGGCCGTCCCCGCCGCCCTTGGACAGGCAGTCCGCGACCAGGTGAACGCGATCGAACTGACCGGTGCCACCGCCGTCGTCGTCGTTCTCGACGGGCGGCCAGCTGGCGTGCTCGGCCTCGTCGATCAGATCAGGGCCGGCGCTGCTCCGACCGTCGCGTCGCTCACGGCCGCGACAGGAAGCACCCCGGCCTTGCTCACCGGCGACAACGCCCGTGCTGCCGCAGCCCTTGCGGCGCAGGTCGGGATCAGCGACATCCGCGCCGGGCTCCTGCCCGCCGACAAGGTCACCGAGGTCGCGCGCCTCCGGGACGGCGGTCGTCTCCTGGTCGTGGGGGACGGCGTGAACGACGCTCCCGCGCTCGCAGCCGCTGACGTGGGTATCGCGATGGGTCGTGGCGGGAGCGACCTGGCCCTACGAGCCGCGGACGCCGTCCTGGTACACGATGAGCTCGAAGCCCTCCCGGCCGTGATCGCCTTGTCACGCCGGGCGCACCGAGCCGTTCAGCAGAACCTGGTCCTGGCCGGGACCGCGATCATCGTGCTTATCACGTGGGACCTCTTCGGCCAGCTGCCGCTGCCGCTGGGCGTCGCCGCACATGAAGGAGGAACGGTCCTCGTCGGCCTCAACGGGCTGCGCCTGCTGCGCCAGCGACACTGGCAGGTTCCGGGTCACCGACGCAGCGCCCGGTCCCGCCCACTCCCGAGCACGAAGGGTGAGCCGAGCACGCGCTCCTTGCCTGATGCTCCCCCGCGAGGAGCGGCCGCGGGCGGGGTGACGACGACCGTAGGGCGGTGACTCGCCACGAGTCGCGACCCTTCCCGTGCGCCTCGTGGACCGCACTCGACGAGTGCGACCTGCAAACGGTGTGATGATGCGCCGGCCGGACCTTCCGCGCCCCGGCAGGGCCTGTGGCTGGCGTTGTGAACACGATGCGCGACACCACCGAACGCGCTGACTGCCTCTGAGGATCCTTCCGCCGGCCCCTTCGTCCGGGCTACCAAGTCGGCTGATATCTGATTCGGGAGATGGGTCGCGGAGCGTGCCGAAACGCCCAGTCGCTCGACAAGGCGGTCCAAGCAGCCGCGGAACAATCGCCGACGGACCAGTCTTGATGCAGTTACCCTAGGGGGGTATAGTACCCAGGGAACTGGCTACGAATGAGAGGCTCACGCCGTGCCTGGCTACAGCGACACCAAGGACGACCACCTCAAGCGGCTGCGTCGGATCGAAGGCCAGGTGCGCGGGATCGCCAAGATGGTTGAGGAGGACAAGTACTGCATCGACATCCTCACCCAGGTGTCCGCCGCGACCAAGGCGCTGCAGTCTGTCGCACTCATCCTGCTCGACGACCACATGGGCCACTGCCTCGTCGACGCCGCCCGAGCAGGTGGTGCCGAGCAGGAGGCGAAGCTCAAGGAGGCCTCCGATGCCATCGCCCGTCTCGTCCGCAGCTAACCGAACCCCATCCACGGCCGCGGTTGCGACCGGGCCGGCAGCAGAAGGGACACCATGAGCGCCAGCAGCTTTACCGTGACCGGCATGACCTGCGGCCACTGCGTCTCCTCGGTCACCGAGGAGGTAGGCGGCCTGCCCGGCGTCAGCAAGGTCGACGTCGATCTGACCACCGGCCTGGTCACCGTCACCAGCGCCGCACCGCTCGATGAGGCGCAGATCCGCACCGCCGTCGAAGCAGCCGGCTACCAGCTGACCTCCGCCTGAAGGACACGACGGTTGATACCGAAGAGCACCAGCCACAGCAGCTAAGGAGCGGATATGACGACCGCAGGGCGCAGTGCCGCCCGTCGGGCCGACAGCACCGTCGAGCTCGCCATCACCGGCATGACGTGCGCGTCCTGCGCGAACCGCATCGAGCGCAAGCTCAACAAGCTCGACGGGGTCGTGGCAACCGTCAACTACGCGACCGAGCAGGCGCGCGTCACGTTCCCGGCCACCGTCAGCACTGAAGAGCTGCTCGCGACCGTCGCTGCCGCCGGCTACGCCGCGGCGCTCCCGCCCACCGACGCCGACCGGCCGTCCGTCGCCGACCAGGACCAGGACCCGACACGCAGCCTGCGTGAACGCCTGCTCGTGTCCGCCGCACTCGGCCTTCCCGTCTTGCTCATGTCGATGGTTCCGGCGCTGCAGTTCCGCAACTGGCAGTGGCTCGCCCTCACCCTCGCCTCGCCCGTCGTTGTCTGGGGGGCGTTGCCGTTCCACAAGGCGGCGTGGACCAACGCCCGGCACCGAGCCGCGACCATGGACACGCTCATCTCGATCGGGACACTCGCCGCGTGGCTGTGGTCGCTGTACGCCCTGTTCGTGGGGACCGCCGGTGAACCGGGCCTGAAGATGACGCTCAGCTTCACGACCGACCGCATGCACGGGCACGACGAGATCTACCTCGAGGTTGCGTCCGTCGTGACGGTGTTCATCCTCGCGGGCCGGTACTTCGAAGCCCGCGCCAAGCGTCGAGCAGGTGCCGCCCTGAAGGCACTTCTCGCGCTGGGGGCGAAGGACGTCGCCGTGCAGCGCGACGGCCGTGAGGTCCGCATTCCCGTCGAGACCCTGGTCGTCGGGGACGTCTTCGTTGTCCGGCCGGGGGAAAAGATCGCCACTGACGGTGAGGTCATCGACGGCAGCAGCGCCGTCGACGCCAGCCTGCTCACCGGCGAGAGCATCCCCGTGGAGGTCGGCCCAGGTGACACCGTGACCGGCGCGACGGTCAACGCCGGCGGCCGTCTGCTCGTCCGCGCCATCCGCGTCGGCGCCGACACCCAGCTCGCGCAGATCGGTCGGCTCGTCACCGAGGCCCAGAGCGGGAAGGCCGAGATCCAGCGCCTTGCCGACCGCGTCAGCGCCGTGTTCGTTCCCGTCGTCATCGCCCTCGCCCTCGCCACCCTGGGCGGGTGGCTCGTGACGGGTGGGGGTGCGAACTCGGCGTTTACCGCCGCAGTCGCCGTCCTCATCATCGCCTGCCCGTGCGCCCTTGGCCTGGCCACGCCGACCGCGCTTCTCGTCGGCACCGGGCGCGGCGCGCAGCTCGGCATTCTGATCAAGGGCCCCGAGGTGCTTGAGAGCACGCGTCGCGTCGACACCGTGGTGCTCGACAAAACCGGCACCGTCACAACCGGACAGATGACACTGCACGACATCATCGCGGCCGCCGACACCGACAAGGCAGAAGTACTGCGCATCGTCGGCGCGCTGGAGGACGCCTCCGAGCACCCGATCGCGCGCGCCATCAGCCGCGCCGCCCACGCAAGCCACCGGGCGCTGCCCGCGGTGGAGGCATTCACCAACCAGGCCGGGCTCGGCGTACAAGGCATCGTCGAGGGTCACCTCGCCCTCGCCGGCCGCCCAGCGCTGCTCGCGCGGTGGAGCCTGATGCTGCCCGAGAAGCTATCCCGCGCCAAGGAGGCCGCCGAGGCTCAGGGCCGTACCGCCATCGTCGCTGCCTGGGACGGTCAGGCCCGCGGTGTCCTCGTCGTCGGTGACGCCATCAAGCCGACCAGCGCCGACGCGATTGGCCAGCTCAAGGCGCTGGGGCTTACGCCCATCTTGCTGACCGGCGACAACGCTGCGGCCGCTCGTACGGTCGCGGATCTGGTCGGCATCGCCGACGTGATCGCTGACGTCCTGCCGGCCGAAAAGGTCGACCACATCCGGCGCCTGCAGGCCGAAGGCCGCGTCGTCGCCATGGTCGGTGATGGCGTCAACGACGCGGCTGCGCTCGCGCAGGCTGACCTCGGCCTCGCGATGGGCACCGGCACCGACGTCGCCATCGAAGCCAGCGACCTCACCCTCGTCAGGGATGACCTGCGTGCCGTGCCCGACGCCATCCTCCTCGCCCGCAAGACCCTCGCAACCATCAAAGCGAACTTGTTCTGGGCGTTCGCCTACAACGTCGCAGCGCTGCCCCTGGCCGCCCTCGGCCTGCTGAACCCACTGCTCGCCGGCGGTGCCATGGCGCTGTCGAGCGTCTTCGTCGTCAGCAACAGCCTGCGGCTGCGCACGTTCGGCTCGCAGGACACTCGCCGGGCTTGACCACAACTGCCACGCGCAACGCCCCACCGGGTATCGGCAGGTAACCAGGACGAGTCGAAACGGATGAGAGAACTCGTCGCACGGTGTCCGCGACGGCCTCGGTCCGGTGCCGATGGGGGCAGCGAGGTGCTCGCCGGTGAGGGTGGAGCGGGTGGCGACGAGGTCGGCGGCCGTGCCCTCGAAGACGATCCGGCCGGCGCAGGGGCCGAGGTCGATGATCCAGTCGGTCGAACGTCAGCGATCCCGGGACGATAAAGGTCGCGCACGATGCCGAGCCCGTCCTCGTACGACGGGAGGCCAGACTTGAATGTTCAACTTGAACGTACTCGCATGACTTGAACTGTCAAGTCATGCGTTATGGTTCTCGCATGCCGCGCTCCACCGCCAAGTCATCAAAGACGGCCACGCCCGAGGCCACTCGGTGG
>JAOPVP010000052.1 GCA_025966135.1 Frankiales bacterium | reverse complement strand
CCCGGTCCACGAACGACGCGAGTTCCTGCGCGCTCATCGCGACCGGCACCGACGGTGCCCAGTCAGCAGTGGTGGCGGGAGCGGTCATGACCTGAACGTACATTCCCCCACTGACAGAACCAGACTTGTCCACACGGCAGTTTCCACCCTGTAAAAACAGGCCTTCAGCAGCCCGGCAAGGAAGCCAACAGGCAGCTGCCAAGGAACCGTTTCGTGGGACTACGACACCTCGTCGAGCGGCGCGCGTTCCTCGGCGAGGCCTGCCCACGGCTTGTTCGGACCGCCGGAAGCGGCCAGCCCCTCCGGGCAGTGCCGGGAGAAGTCGCACCAGCCGCAGAGCGACGAGGGTCGAGGCGGGAACAACTCGTCCGCCGGGCCGCCCTCGTCCAGTTCCTCCTTGGCCGCAGCTGCCTCGGTCGCGATCGCCTCGGCCCGCCGGACGTGCCGGGCCAACGTCTCGGGGGTGTGCTCCCAGGCGAGCACCTTGCCACTCGGCAGGTGGTGCAACTCCACTTTGGTACAGGGCGTGCGGAGCGTCCGGGCGCACGCAAGGGCGTAGAGGGCGAGGGCAAGTGATCCGCGCGCGTCGTCCTCGGTCAGCGCGGACCGTCCGGTCTTGTAGTCGACGACAACCAGCTCGTCGCCGCGCCGGTCCACCCGGTCGACGCGTCCACTGACAGCGAGGGTGTCGGTCTTGAAAGCGACGGTCCGCTCGATCCCGACGGGGTCCTCCGCGGGGTCCAACCCATCGGCGTACCGCTCGACCATATCGCCGGCGAAGCCCTTCCAGCGGTGTGCCTGCTCGTCGTCGGAGAAGCCATCGGTCTGCCAGGCGCGCTCCAGCAGCCCGCGCGCCGCAGGGCCGGTGCGTCGTTCCTCAGGCAGGTCCCACCAGCGGGCGAGCGCGAGGTGCGCCACAGCGCCCACCGTGTTGTGCGCCCAGGCCGGACCCTTCTGGAGCGGTGGCCTGTCGAGGTAGGTCATGCGGTAGCGACGGGGACAGTCCAGCCAACTCGTCAGGCGGGACGGCGTGCACGAGAACAACCGGGTCGGCATGCCCTCGAGTCCCAGCTGCTGCATGCCCACCATCCTGCCGGAGACGTCAGTCCGGGAGCGGGACCTGTGGACTACCAGTCGCCCCCGCCGCCGCCATCGCCGCCACCGCCGCCCCAGTCACCGCCACCGCCACCGCCACCGCCGCCCCAGTCGCCGCCACCGCCGCTCCAGTCACCGCCACCCCCGCCGCTGTCGCCGGCGTCGTCACGACCCGCCTCATAGCCACGTTCGAAGCCGCCGTTGCCGTAGCCACCACCGAACAGCCCGCCACCGCCCAAGCCGCCCGTCAGGATCGATCCGAGCAAGAACGGTGTCCAGAACGGCGCGGAGTACCACCCGCCCGGGACCATCTGGCCCCCGACGTTGCCGCCCTCGAAGTAGTGCCCGCGACCGGGTCGGTAGTTCGGCGAACCCTCGAACTCCTGGTCGCCGATCCGCAGCTGCTGGTCATCGCTGAGGTGCGGCCCGCCGCCCATCAGCGACGGCAACTCCGGCCCAGGGTCGAGGCCGAGCGACGTGCGCGCGGTCCGGGCGGCGGTCAACCCCTCAAGGGCCGTCCGGCGGGCCGCGGCGAACTCCGGTGGGCTGTCGGCCGTGGCAAGGGTGGCGCCGGTGGCGTTGTAGCGCTCGGCCGCGTCAGCGAGCGCCTGTCGCGCCACGACGTTGTCCCCCGGGTCGAGTGTTCCCACATCGTTGGCCAGCCGGTTGTAGAGCTGCTCGACGTCGGCACGCAGCCCCTCGTTGAGACGCTTGCGACGACTGCGCGAGCTCCTGACGGCCAGCGCCGTCGCGCCGACACCGAGCACGACCAGGAACAGGAGCAGGTACACCCCGGTGTGAGAGCTGCTGCTCTTCTGCGGGGCAGCGGACGTGGCACCAGTGGTGGAGCCGCTGGCGGCTTGCTGGGCAATCTGCTGCGCAAAGGACGTGACGAAGGAGGTGAGCGCCTGCTTGTCGAACGGCTGGTTTGAGAACCCGGAGAGCTCCGTCTGCAAGGCCGCCCCGGCATCGACGCCTTGGGACCGCGCACCATTGCCCTCCCAGGTGCCGAGGTGGTGGTTGGCGGTGATGACGAGGACGACCACGTTGGACTGCCCGAGGGCAGTCACGATGGCCTTCGCCCTCGCCTCGGCTTCGGTCGACGAGGACGCGGCAGCGGCGGGCAGGACAGCGACGTCGGCCTGCGGGTTGGTGCCGCGCAGCTGGGAGGTCAGCGTCGCGACGTCCACCAGATCGAGGCCCGGCGCCTGGTAGACGGGGCTGCTGCGCAGCGCGGACGCCACCTGGGAGATGCTCTCGGCTCGCGCGGTACCCGGGATGGCCAGCAGCACCAGGGCGAGCAGAACCAGAAGGCGTCTCATGACTCCATTGTGCGCCTGCTTCAGCTCGCCTTGACGAAGCCCATCACGCTGTCCGCGATCAGCTGTACGGCGATGGCTGACAGCAGCAGGCCGGAGATGCGGGTGAGCAGCACGATGCCCGCCTCCCGGATGAGCTTCGTGATCGCCACGCTGAAGAACAGCGACAGAAATACCAGCAGGTGCACGGCGATGATTCCGCCCGCGATCGCAGCCCGGTCGGCGAAGCCGTGTGACTTCTGGACGAACACGATGGTCGCGACGATGGCGCCCGGGCCGGCGAGCAGTGGCGTACCCAGCGGGACCAGGGCCACGTTGACGTTGTCGACTTCGCTGGGGTCTTCCTGCTTGTCGGTCAGCAACTCGAGGGCCACGATCGTGAGCAGCAGGCCGCCGGCTCCCTGCAAGGCCGGGATGCCGATCCCGAGGTAGGTCAGGATCTGCTGGCCCAGGACCGCGAACAGCGAGATCACGGTCAGCGAGACGAGCACCGCCTGCCACGCCAGCCTGCGGCGCTTGCTGTTGGTGCGTCCCGCTGTCAGGCCGAGGAAAAGCGGCACGTTGCCGAGCGGATCCATGATGACCGCGAGGGTGACGAAGACGGCTCCGAAAACGCTGAGGTCGAAGAGGCTGTTCACAGCACGTCCAGGCCGCTGGCCCGCGCAAGGATGGCGCCGTACGCGTCCTCGGACGTGAGGTGGGCGCCCAGCGCGACGGTCTTGTTGCGGCCGTGGAAATCGCTCGAACCCGTGGTGAGCAGGCCGAGTTCTTGGGCCAGTCGGTTCAGGTGGGCGCGGGCCTCGGGGGTGTGGTCGGGGTGGTCGACCTCGAGACCCACCAGACCCGCGGCCGCCATCTCGACGATGACGTCGTCACCTACCGTGCGGCCGCGCGACGAGGCGCCGGGATGGGCGAAGACCGCAACCCCGCCCGCTTCCTCGACCAGGCCGATGGCCTCCACGACGTCGAGCTCGAGCTTGGCCCCCCAGTAGCGGCCGTGCGTCCCTATCCACTCAGGGGTGAACGCGTCGGCGACGGACTCGACGAGCCCGCTCTGCACCAGCGCCTGCGCGATGTGCGGCCGCCCGACGGTGCCGTCGGCGAGCAGGCGGACCTGCTCCCACGTCACGGGAACCCCGTCAGCGACCAGCATGCGGACCATCTGCTCTGCTCGGTTGACCCGACTTTCGCGCAGCTCCCGCATGCGGTCGGCAAGCGGCGCGTACGCCGGGTCGAACAAGTAGGCCAGGAGGTGCAGGCTGATTCCGTTGCGGCTGCACGAGATCTCCGCCCCACGGACCAGGCGCAGCCCGACGGGCAGCGCCTCGGCTGCGGCATCCCAACCCGACGTCGTGTCGTGATCGGTCAGGGCCAGCGCGTCGAGGCCGGAATCGAGCGCCTCGCGCACCAGCAGCTCGGGAGGGGTCGTGCCGTCGGACGCGGTGGAGTGGGTGTGGAGGTCGATCTTGAGGCCGGGCACCGGCCCAGGCTAGTGGCGCGGGCCTCGGACTCTTCAGGTCATGGAAGGCGGGGAGACGCGGCGCCGATCGGTAAGTCGATCGCGACCTGCGTCTGGTGGCGCAGGTCGTGCAGCTCGACGTGCTCGAGCAGCACCAGCTCCGCAGCGGGAGGCCACAGCACGGCCCACAGCCACACCCCCAGCGCCTCACCGACGAAGGCCACCCGGTCCTCCGCCGACTCGCAGCGCCACAGCGGTGTCGGGTGGCCGGCCGCCAGGATCTTGGCGTCCGGAGCGCCGCCGATGCCGGTGCCGGGGTCGAGCCCGTCGATGCCGGCGATCCGGGCGCCCAGGCCGACGCCCGGCTCCTCGGCCACCAGCAGGAGGTCGGCGGGGCCACCCAGCGGCGACGGCCCGGCCAGAGCCAGCACCGTCGCGGTGGCTCCGGTGCGCTCGTCGCCGCAGGAGGCAAGGCCTCCGAGTGTCCATTGCGCAAGCAGCGGCACCGGTGCCCACAGCGGTACCCGGGCACGGCTGGCCACCTGCGACAGCGCCTCGACGTGGGCCGACGAGTAGGGGTGGACCCGCCCGTGCAGCGCGCAGACCCAGTCACTCGACATGAGCCCGGGAGCACGCAACGCACCGGAGCACCGTGGGCACGTCGGAGCCACTGTCATGTCAGAACGGTGCGCCCGGCACGGATCAAGGTCAAGAGCCGGACGCAAGACGCTTCCGACTACTCCTGCAGGACCGGCCGCCCAGGCTGCTCGCCGCCACGGGCGTCGAGGTAGCTCTGCTTCGGGACCATCACCTTACGACGGAAGATACAGACAAGTACGCCGTCCTGGTTGTAGCCCTTGGTCTCGACGTAGACGATCCCGCGGTCGTCCTTGGACTTCGACTCAGTCTTGTCGAGCACTTCGGTCTGCCCGTAGATCGTGTCGCCATGGAAGGTCGGGAAGACGTGCTTGAGCGACTCCACCTCGAGATTGGCGATCGCCTTGCCGGAGACGTCAGCCACCGACATGCCCAGCAACAACGAGTAGACGTAGTTCCCGACAACGACGTTCTTGCCCTGCGGTGTGGTGGTCGCGTAGTTGGCGTCCATGTGCAACGGGTGGTGGTTCATGGTGAGCAGGCAGAACAAGTGGTCGTCGTACTCCGTCACTGTCTTGCCTGGCCAGTGCTTGTAGACCGCACCAACCTCGAACTCCTCGTAGCTGCGGCCGAACTGCACGTCAAAACTCCTCTGTACGACGGGACCTCGCCTCCCATCCTTCCAGGGTGATCGCGGTCAGTCCCAAACCGGGCCTATCGGCCTACGACCCCCTCTCCTGTCCAGCACACCGGCGGGCCGTGGCCGAGGGCGTCGGCGACGTGGACCCGCTCGCCGTTCGGCCAGCGCTGCAGGTGCACCCGGAACAGGAAGCCCCCGCCGTCGATCTGCTCCGGCTCCAGGCTCACCCTCGCCAACGGCGCATGGTCCGTCGCCTGCACCCCCACCCGGTCGAGCAGGAGATTGACGGCCCGGCGCTCGACCGGATCGACGTACTGCCAGACGACGCTGTGCCACACGACCGTCGTGACACCGGCGGGCAGCTCGGCAAGCTCGCGGCTGAGGAACTCCAGCGCACCGGCCTTCTCGACCACGGCCGGGATACCCGAGGCGACCTGGGACGCAGCGCTCAGCCGGTCCAGCCGCTCGACCTGGTCGGCCCAGACGTAGGACCTGAGGGTGAGCCGACCCTCAGCAGTCGTGGTGTCGACCGGTGACGGGTCACATCCCTTGCGTTCCAGCACTTCTACCGAGTTCGAGTACGGAGGGTGCGTGCCCTCCCACGGCCGGTGCAGCCGGACCGGGCTGGCCGGATCGCCGAGCAGCACGTCACCACCGAGCTCATACGCAAAGGCGTCACAGCGCAGGTTGAGGCCGGCGGAGGCACCGATCTCGAGCAGGCGGATCGGGCCACCGAGGAGCTGGAGGGCGCCGAACAGGGCGGCAGACCGGCCCACCTCGTTGGTCTGCACGGGCAAGGTCACGAGGTAGCGCAGCTCGTCGAGGTGCTCGCGGCAGACCCGCTCGGCGGCCGGCCACACCTCGGCGACCCGCGCCGTGCCTCCGACGCTCGGGTAGTGCTGGGCGAGCTCGGGCGCCCTGCCCTCAAGGACGAGCCGGTGCAGCGACCCCGCCAGTCGCAACGACGGAACGCTTCCCGACGGTTCGTACGCGTGGGCAGCGAGGAGGTCGGCCACGACCCCGCCCGCGACGAGGTCGTCAGCTGCTCCCTGGAGCAGCGCCCAGGTGAGCGGACTGCCGTGCGTGCGGCACTGGAGCGCCTGCTGCCGCAGCCGTTGCTCGAGGTCGTTCACGTCAGGTCCGCGGCCGGCCGCTCGGGGTCGCGCAGATCTCGTCCCTGCGTCAGCCACCGCTCCTCGAGTGCCTCGGCTCCGTGCACCCGCTTCCAGGCCGCTTCGTTCGGGGTCATGGGGAACACCGGCAGGAACCGGACCGGCTCCTCCCCGTCGAGGACGAGGTCAGGGACGAGGCCTCCGGGCTCACCGACGAGGACGGCTGTGAACCGGCTGCCGTCCCACAGCGGCTCCCCGAGGTCCAGGCCCGCGCCTGGGCCGATGACGACACCCTCGACGGCAGGGCTGGCGGCCAGCGTCGCGAGCCGGCGCAGCACGCTGTCCTGCGCACCGCGCACCGACAGCACCAGCTCGGCGCGTGGCCCGTGCTGCGCCACCAGCTCGGTACCGGGGTCGCCCATCGGGGACCGAGACATGCCGAGGCTGACGTACCGAGCCAAGCCGTCGTCGTCCGGGCCGAACCGCAGGACGTCGACCCGCTCCGTCCCGAGGAAGGACACGCCGGCCCGCCCGCTGTCCTGACCCAGGACGCCCAGCAGGTGGGCCTCGACGAGCAGCAGCACCCCGTCGCCCGTCACGCTCTCAACGTAGCGGCCCGGTGCCTCCTGCGGCTGCCCCGTCACGGCGGCGGGGACCAGCCGTCGTACGAGCTGTGCCTAGCCCTTGAGCTGGTAGTCCTTGAGCAGACCGCGGCTGATGATGGTCTTCTGGATCTCGCTGGTGCCCTCGCCGATGAGCAGGAACGGCGCCTCACGCATGAGCCGTTCGATCTCGTACTCCTTCGAGTAGCCGTAGCCGCCGTGGATGCGGAACTACTCCTGGGTTACCTCGTTGCAGTACTCGCTGGCGAGCAGCTTGGCCATGCCGGCCTCGACGTCGTTGCGCAGTCCGGCGTCCTTGAGCCGCGCAGCGTTGACCATGAGCAGGTGGGCCGCCTCGACCTTGGTGGCCATCTCGGCGAGCTTGAACTGGATCGCCTGGTGCTGGTAGATCGGCTTCCCGAACGTCTGGCGCTGCTGGGCGTACTGGATGGCGAGCTCGAAGGCGCGGATCGAGATGCCGCAGGCACGTGCCGCGACGTTGACGCGACCCACCTCGACGCCGTCCATCATCTGGTAGAAGCCCTGGCCGCGGCCTTCCTCACCACCGAGGATCGAGCTGGCCGGGACGCGAGCGCCCTCCAGGACCATCTCGGTCGTCTCGACCCCCTTGTAGCCCATCTTGTCGATCTTGCCTGGGATGGTGATGCCCTGCGCGGTCTCACCGAAGCCCGGCTCCTTCTCGACCAGGAACGTCGTCATGTTCTTGTAGACCGAGTCGCCGCCCTCGTCGGTCTTGACCAGGGTTGCGATCAGCCCGGCCCGGGCCCCGTTGGTCAGCCACATCTTCTGGCCGTCGAGGACGTAGGTGTCCCCGTCCCGCACGCCCTTGCTCTTGATGGCCGCAACGTCGGAACCGCAGCCCGGCTCCGACATCGAGAAACCGCCCCGGATCTCGCCCGTCGCCATCTTGGGGAGCAGCCGGGACTTCTGCTCGTCGGTGCCGTGCTGCCTCAGCATGTAGGCGACGATGAAGTGGGTGTTGATGACGCCGGAGACGCTCATCCAGCCGCGCGCGATCTCCTCGACGACGAGGGCGTAGGTCAGCAGGGACTCGCCCAGGCCGCCGTACTCCTCCGGGATCATGAGGCCGAACAGCCCCATCTGCTTCATGCCCTCGACGATCGCGTCGGGGAACTCGTCCTTGTGCTCGAGATCGGTGGCGTGCGGGATGATCTCCTTGTCCACGAAGGTGCGGACGGTCGACAAGATCTCCTGCTGGATCTCGGAAAGACCCTCGGTGGCGGCGAGCCGGCCCATGATGCTCCTCTTCGTGCGGCGCCCAGCGTTTCGGATGAGTGTCCCACCGGCTACTAGCCAGTAGCCACTCGCCTGACGTGACTCACCTCACCGAGGCACCTGCCGACGGGCGGCACCTCACGAAGGAGGTGCCGCCCGTCGGGAACGATCAGCTCGTGGCGATCTTGTCGGGGTGCCAGCCCGGCACGTGCACGTCGACGTCGTAGGACGTGCGACGGGCGTGCAGGATGCCGAGCACCGCGAGGATGAGCATCACGAGGCCGCTGGCAAGGGCGATCCCCGCGGCCACGAAGGCGATCTGGCCCATCTTGCCGAAGGCATAGGCGTTGAGCAGCAGGCCGCGCAGCGTCTCGCCCTTGAACATGGTGGCGACCTTCCCCTGCAGGACGGTGTCGGTCGGGTTCTGCTGGGCCTGGGCCGACAGCTGGGAGTAGGTCTTGCCGCCGCCGATCGCGTTCAGGTGCACCGCGATGAAGTGGTCCGCGTAGGCCTTGGCCTGCTCGCCGTTGCTCAGCTGCTGACCCGCGTACTTGGTGAGATAGGGCTTCACCGCTGGGTCGCTCAAGCCCTCCGACCCCGCCTTGGGGAAGAAGATCTGCTGTGCGACCAGCTGGGTGCGCACGTTGTCGCTGACAAAGCTGTGGGCCCAGAAGAGCAGCCCGGAGGCGGCCAGCAGAACCGTCGCGACCACCAGGCCGGTGGCTGACACGAGGGCATCAAGGCTCTTACGTCGCATGGTGTGTCCCTTCAGAGGGCAACGCCGTCCGTCGCCTGGATCCCATGGCATCAGCCGGGCCCGCTGCCAGGCAGGGGGAAACGTCCCGAACAAGGAGGGACGAAAGGCCCTACATCAGCTCGCGAGGGCTTGCCGACCGAACAGCGCATCGACCGCAGTGTGGCTCAGCGAGTGCAGGGGGTCAGGGGGTGAAGGCACTCGTGCGGTTCAGCCCCGCAGCGCGGCCTTTCACGGCGACCGGCAGTGCCAGCTTGCGGCTCGCCTCGTCGATCATCTCCTCGCCGAGCATCACCGCCCCGCGGTGGCCACCTTCCGCCGAGCCGTGCCAGTCCAACGCGTCCAGGACGAGCTCGGCGTGGTCATAGGCCTCCTGGGACGGCGTGAAGACCTCGTTCGCCACCGGTACCTGGTCGGGGTGGAGCACCCACGTGCCGTCGAAGCCGAGCCCCGCGCTCCGCACGGCCTTGGCCCGCAAGCCCTCGAGGTCGCGCACCTGCTGCCACGGCCCGTCGACGGCCTGCACGCCGGCTGCGGTGGCCGCGACCCGGATGGTGTGAAGGGCGAAGTCGAACGCCCCCTCGAACGGCACCGCCCCGACGAACGGCGACCGCATACCGGTGTCAGCGGCGTAGTCCCCGGGACCGAACACGAGTGCCTCGAGCCGGGGGCTGGCCTGAGCGATGGGTAGCGCCTGCGAGAGCCCCAAGGCACTCTCGACCATCGCCTCGATGGCGATCCCGCCCTCCGGGAACCCCATGGTCCGCTCGATCTGAGCGAGCAGCAGGTCGAGCCACGCCACCTGCTCCGGCCACTGCACCTTCGGGAGCACGATGACGTCGAGGTGCGCTCCGGCCGTCTCGACCACCTCGATGACGTCGCGATACGTGTGGGGCGCGGACAGGTCGTTGACACGCACAGCCACGGTGGCCGCGTTCCACCCACCGGCCGCGACGGCCTCGGCCACGGCGGACCGCGCCTGCACCTTGGCGAGGGGCGCGACCGCGTCCTCAAGGTCGAGGAACACGTAGTCCACGTCGAGGCCACGGGACTTCTCGATCATCCGTGGGTTGCTGCCGGGGACTGCAAGGCACGAACGGCGGGACCTGACAGGCACGGGCTCTCCTCGGTGGGTGCGTGAAGGCTGCGTGCAGGCTAGGCGCTGTTACTCGACCGGGACGCTCGGTGTGGCCTGTCGGCTGCTCGACCGGATGACGAGCCCGAGCCCAGCCACGAGCAGCGCCGCCGCGGGAACCGCCAGCAGCGGGACCTGCTGGCCCTTCACGAACAACGCCGCGATGAGCGCCGCCCCCGGGATCTCGAACAGGATGGACAGACTGACGACGGTTGGACTGGTGGTCTTGAGGACCACGTTGAACAGCGAGTGCCCGAGCAGTTGGGCACCGGCGGTCAGGGCCACGAGCTTGAGCCAGTCGCGACCGTCGTACCCGCTGAGGGCCTGGCCACCGACCAGGCACGCCACCAGCAGGAGCAGCGCGGTCGTCGTGTAGCAGAGCGCGGTGTAGGTGGTGGTGGAGACGCTGCGCCGCACCTCGCTGCCGGCCGTCATGTAGCCGGCCGCGAACATGCCCCCGACGATCGCGAGCCCGTCGCCGAACAGCGCCTTGCCGGACACCTGGAGGTCGGCGCCGGTGAGCAGCAGCGCCCCGGCCATCGCGACCACGATCCCGATCCAGACCTGCCGGCTCACGGCCTCGCCGCGCAGCTTGCTGATGAGCGCCGACCAGACCGGCTGGGTCGCGACCAGGGCGGTCGCACTCGCGACGGATGTGTAGGACAGCGCCGGGATCCAGGTGCCGAAGTGCAGCGCCAGCAGCAGGCCTGCGACCAGGGCCAGCCCACGCTCGCGGCGATCGAGGCTCCGCAGCTCCTGACGGCGCCGTAAAAGGACGATGGGTGTCAGGACCGCACCGGCCATCACGTTGCGCCAGAAGGCGATCGCCAGGGCCGGCACAGCAGTGGCCGCGATCAGCGGACCTGAGGTCGAGACCGCAAGGAGGGCAACGGTGATGATGCCGAGGTCGCGAGTCGGCGGGCGCGAGACGCCCTGCTGGACAGGGGCCACGGCAGTCACCACGCCATGATGTCAGCCATGGAGCTACCTCCTCCCACGACGTCGCCGATCCTCGACGAGGCGACCAAGCGGTCCGGCGTCGTCTGGGTTGCCCTCGAGGACCACCGCCCTCGCCTGGTGTGGCACCTCTGGCACGACGAAGGCCTGTGGCTGGTGTGCGGTGGTCTCGAGCAGGAGCTCCCCGGTGCCGGGACTGCGACCCGGGCGGTGGTGACCGTCCGCAGCAAGGCGACGCAGAACGATCGGCTCGTCAGCTGGCAGGCCACCGTCTCCCGCATCGCACCTGACTCCGCGGAGTGGGAAGCCGTCGTGCCGCTCCTGCACGCGCAGCGCCTCAACGCCCCGGACGGCGAGGACCAGCCGGCCCGGTGGGCACGCGAGTCCACCGTTCTCAAGCTGTTCCCGACCGGCGAGCTGGTGCAGTCAGGGCACGACCCCGAGCTCACCGAGCCACGCTGATCAAGGAGCCCGGATCTCCCCGCGGGCGATCGGGACCACCCCGCCACTGACCGTCGTCCGGACGGCCCGCCCGCCCTGGACCTCGACCCGACAGGACAACGTCGAAGGCCGGCCCATCTCGTACCCCTGCTCGATGACGTAGTCGTGCGTGCCGTCCTGAAGGAGCCCGCTGGCCGCGAGGTAGACCCCGAACCCCAGGGCCGCGGAGCCGGTGGCCGGGTCCTCACCCACCCCGACCCCGCCCGGGAAGACCCGCGACCGCGCGACCGCACCGTCCCAGGACAGCAGCGAGATGCCCGAGCGCCCGATCGCCGCGACCTTGGGCCCGTCGAGACTCACCCGCCCCAGAGCTTCGGGCCTCACCAGCACGTAGGCGAAGTCGATGCCGACGCCGGCGAACCTCGGTGCCGGCCCGACCAGGTCGTCGGCGGACAGCCCGAGCGCGTCCAGCAGGGGCGTCGCGTCCAACGGATCGCCGTACGACGGGGGGCCGCCGCTGAGGGTCACGGCGTCCTGACCGACCACCACCGGCAACAACCCCGCCCCGCAGGCCTGGACGTTGGCGCCGGCCTCGATGCGTCCCAGCCGGTGCAGCACCGACGCCGACCCGACCGACGGGTGGCCGGCGAACGGCAGCTCGGTCCGTGGCGTGAAGATGCGCAGCCCGTAGGTCGCGCCCTCGGGTGCGGCGTAGGGGAAGGCCGTCTCGGACAGGTTGAACTCCGACGCGATCGCCTGCATCTGCGCGGTGGACAGGTCGTCGCCGTCGAGCACCACCGCGAGCGGGTTGCCGGCAAAAGCCTTGTCGGTGAAGACATCGACCACTTCATAGGCAAGCGTCGGACCCGTCATGGCATGACCAGCCCGCCGTCGACCGGCAGCGTGATGCCGGTGACGTAGGACGACGCCTCGGAGGCCAGGAAGACCACCGCGTCGCCGACCTCGTGCGGTACGCCGTACCGACCGGCGGGTGTCAGCATCTTGACGATCTCGCCCTCCCGCGGGTCGAGCTCGTCGGTCATCTCGCTCGGGAAGTAGCCCGGTGCGATCGCGTTGACGCGGACCCCCTTGCGGCTGGTCCACTGCGCCGCGAGATCCCGCGTCAGCCCGATGAGGCCGGCTTTGGAGGCTGCGTAGCCGGCCTGCGGGATGCTGCCCGGGCGCAGGGCCAGGACGCTCGAGATGTTGACGATCGAACCACCCTCGGTGACCGCCCGCCCGAACGCCTGCGCCATCCAGTACTGGCCGTTGAGGTTGATGTCGATGACCTTGCGGAACTCCTCGGGCGTCTCCCTCGTGGCCGGCTTCGCCCACCCGAAGCCCGCGTTGTTGACGAGGATGTTCACCTTCCCGAACTCCTGCACGGCGGCCGCGACCATGGCCGTGCACTGGTCCGGGTCCGTCACGTCGGTCGTCACCGTGATCGCCCGGCGCCCGAGGCCTTCGACGAGCGCCTTCGTCTCCGCCAAGCGGTCGGTACGACGAGCCCCGAGGACCAGGTCGGCCCCCGCCTCCGCGAGGCATTGGGCGATGGCCACGCCCAGTCCGGACGAGGCGCCCGTCACGAGGGCCACCTTGCCGTCGAGACGGAAGCGGTCGAGTGTGGTCACGCGGTCCTCCAAGGGGTCCAGAAAGGCGGTTGCGCGCATCGTGCCGCACGATGCCGGAGGGCTGTCCGGAGGTAGCCTCGCGCCGTGAGCACCGGTAACCGCGTCTTTGTCGCGCGCCTCGCCGGCCTCCCGGTCTTCGACCCGAACGGCGACCAGGTGGGCCGGGTCAGGGACGTGGTCGTCGCGCTGCGCATCGGCAAGGACGCCCCGCGTGCGCTCGGGATGCTGGTGGAGATCCAGGCCCGCCGCCGGATCTTCGTGCCGATGAGCCGGGTCACGTCCATCGAGGCCGACGCCGTGCTGCTGTCCACCGGCACCGTCAGCCTGCGCCGCTTCGACAAGCGGCCCGGGGAGACGCTCGTGCTCGCCGAGCTGCTCGACCGGCGCGTCACCCTCCTCGCCGGAAGTCCGACTGATGGCCAGGAGGTCACCGTCGTCGACGTGGCGATGGAGCAGAGCCGGGTGGACTGGTTCGTCACCAAGGTCGCCGTCCGGCACGGCCGGGGCCGTCGTCGCAGCGAGCTGCTCCAGGTCGACTGGGACGAGGTCACGGGCTTCTCGCTGCCCGAGGGCGATCAGGGCGCGGCCAACCTGCTCGCGGTCTTCGAGAAGCTCCGCCCCGCTGACCTGGCCGGCGTGATGCACGACCTGTCCGACAAGCGACGCGGCGAGATCGCCGCCGCCCTCGACGACGAGCGGCTCGCCGACGTCCTCGAGGAGATGCCTGAGGACGAGCAGGTCCAGCTCATGGCCGGGCTGGAGGACGAACGCGCCGCTGACGTCCTGGAGGCGATGGCGCCCGACGACGCCGCCGACCTGCTCGGCGAGATGCAGCCTGCTGACGCTGCGCGCCTGCTCGACCTCATGGAGCCCGACGAGGCTGAGCCGGTCCGGCAGCTGCTCGCCTACAGCGACGACACCGCCGGCGGCCTCATGACCAGCGAGCCGGTGATCCTGGGACCCGGCACGACCGTGGCGGAGGCGTTGGCCCGCATCCGGCATCCCGAGTTGCACCCCAGCCTGGCGACTCAGGTCTACGTGGTGCGACCGCCGTACGAGACCCCGACTGGGCGCTACCTCGGCACCGCGCACTTTCAGCGGCTGCTCCGCGAGCCGCCCTCGAGCCTCATCTCCGCGGTCATCCAGACCGATATCGACCCACTCGCCCCCGAGGTCTCGCTGGCCGATGTCACACGGCACCTGGCGTCGTACAACCTGGTCGCGGTCCCGGTCGTGGACTCCGAGCAGCGGCTGCTGGGGGCGGTGACCGTCGACGACGTGCTGGACCACGTCCTTCCGGAGGACTGGCGCGAGGGACGGGCCCGTCGCCATGGCTGAGCGCAACAGCCGTCGGCAGCGCCTGGACCAACCGGTCGAGGCCCGCAGCGCCATCCCGCGCCCGCACTACGACCCGGAGCGTTTCGGACGGCTGTCGGAGCAGATCGCGCGCTTCCTGGGGACCAGCCGCTTCCTCGTCTACCTGACGGTGTTCTGCGCCGCCTGGCTCGTGTGGAACACCTACGCGCCGGCAAACCTGCAGTTCGACAGCGTCAGGAACAACTTCACGCTCCTCACGCTCATCCTGTCGCTGCAGGCCTCCTACGCCGCGCCCCTGATCCTGCTCGCCCAGAACCGCCAAGCCGACCGCGACCGGGTCGCGCTCGAAGAGGACCGGGGCCAGAACCAGCGGCTGCAGGCGGACGTGGAGTACCTCACCCGTGAGCTGGCCTCCCTGCGCCTGTCCCTGGGCGAGGTCGCCACGCGCGACTTCCTGCGCGATCAGCTCCGCGAGCTCACCGAAGAGGTCGTCGCCCGGACCAGCGAAGGGGCCGGCGCGATGCTCTACGACCAGCAGGCCAGGATCAAGCGGGAGGAGCGTGATCGACGGGCCGAGCGCAAGAAGCGCCGCACCGCCCAACCCGAGGGGCAGCAGGGGGCGAAGCTCTCCGAGCCGTTCGCCGGTGAGGCCGACGCTTCCTGACACACTTCACTCAGGGGGCTCACCAGCCGATGCACAGCGTGAGCCCGAGAGGACGTTGTGAGCAACCGACCCGCATCAGCTGCAGAGGGCGGCCACCGGCCGGGCGGTCGCCGACGCATCGGGGAGGTCCTGGCCGCCCACGGTCTGCTCACCGAGGAGCAGCTCAGCGAGGCCCTCAACGCTCAGAGCGATGTCATCGCCGGCGAGCACCGCAAGCGGCTCGGCTCGGTCGTCGCCGACTTGGGCATGGCCACCGAGCTGCAGGTCGCGGAGGCGCTCGCCGAAGCCCTCGGCCTGCCACTGGTCGACCTCGGCCGCACGCTGGTCGTGCCCGAGCACGTGCGGCTGGTCCCACGCGCGGTCTGCGAGCGCAACGGCGTGATCGTGCTCGATCGCACCGGCAACCAGCTCAAGGTCGCCACGTCAGACCCCACCAACGTGGTGGCCCTGGACGACGTAAAGCTCTACACCGGCGCGCAGGACGTGATGGTGGTCGTCGCCACCGAAAGCCAGGTCCGCGACCACCTCAGCCGTGCCTGGTCGCTTTCGGAGGACGCGACCGACATGCACACCCTGTTCGAAGGGCTCGATGACGACAAGGACCCCCTGCAGGAGGACCTTGCGCAGCAGGCCGTCGAGGCGGCGCCGATCGTGCGCCTGGTGGACGTCGTCCTGGCCGATGCCGTGCGCGCCCGCGCCTCGGACGTGCACGTCGAGCCGCAGGCAGGCGACCTGCGCATCCGCTATCGCGTGGACGGCCTGCTCCGCGACGTCATGACGGTGCCCAAGAACGCCACCAGCGCCGCGGTCAGCCGCATCAAGATCGTGTCGGGCCTGGACATTGCCGAGCGGCGGCGTCCCCAGGACGGCCGCGCCAAGCTGACCGTCGACGGGCTCGTCGTCGAGGCGCGCATCTCGACGCTGCCGACGCTGCACGGCGAGAAGGTCGTCATCCGACTGCTCCCCCGCGCCGAGAACGTCCCGCTGCTCAACAAGACCGGCATGACCCCGCCCCAGCTCGAGCTCATCACCTCGGCCCTGACCCAGACGCAGGGCCTGGTGCTCATCACCGGTCCGACCGGCTCCGGTAAGACCAACACGCTCTACGCCGCGATCCAGCAGGTCAGCACACCTGACCGCAACCTCGTGACCCTCGAGGACCCCGTCGAGGTGCAGGTAGCCGGCATCACGCAGGTACAGGTGCACGAGCGCTCAGGCATGACGTTCGCCCGCGGGCTGCGCAGCATCCTGCGACAGGACCCCGACATCGTGCTCGTCGGCGAGGTCCGCGACCTGGAGACCGGCGAGCTGGCCCTTCAGGCCTCCCTCACCGGCCACCTGGTCCTCACGACGCTGCACACCAACGACGCGGTCAGCGCCATCACCCGCCTCGTCGACATGGGCGTCGAGCCCTTCCTCGTGGCGTCGTCGCTGACCCTGGTCGTCGCCCAAAGACTGGTACGGCGACCCTGTGCGAAGTGCGCGGCCGAGTACGCCCCCTCCGCCCGGACCCTGTCCCTGCTCGGTCTGGTCGACGCTGACCTCACCGACGCGACCCCCCGTCGCGGCAAGGGATGCGCGGAGTGCGGCGGCACCGGCTACCGGGGGCGCACCGGCATCTTCGAGGTCCTCCCCGTCACCGCAGCCCTGCGCAAGGTGCTGCTGTCGACACCGACCGAGGCCGCCATCGCTGTCGCAGCCCGTGAGCACGGCATGACCACGTTGCGGTCGTCCGCGCTGGCCGCCGCCTTCCGCGGGGAGACGACGTTCGAGGAGGTCCTGCGCACGACCCACGTGGACGCCGTGAGCGGTCCGCGCTGCCCGACCTGCGCGCGTGCGCTCGGCGACGACATGGTCTGCTGCCCGTGGGACGGCGCGCTGCTGGCCCGCAATCACTGCGTATCGTGCGACAAGACCCTCGACGCCGAATGGGCGGTCTGTCCGTGGTGCCGCACGACCGTCGCCGACCGCCCAGCGAAGGAGCCGACGCGCACGGCCGAGGACCTGCCGCGTCTGCTCGTCATCGACGACGACGAGAGCGTCTGCACCTTCGTCGCTGCGGCCCTCGCCGGGTCGGCAGTGGTCACCTCGGCACTGTCGTCCCAGGAGGGCCTCAGCCTGCTCGGCGCCCAGGACTTCGACGGGGTGCTCGTCGACAACGGGCTGCCGGACCTTTCGGGTCTGGAGTTCATCCGGCTCATCCGCTCCGACCCCAAGACGCTGACGCTGCCACTGGTGCTGTTCACCGGCTCCTCGTCCCTCAAGGTCGAGCGCGAGGCCCGCAACGCCGGCGCCGACGACTTCCTCGCCAAGCCGGTCGAGCCGATGCTGCTCGAGGAGCGCGTTCTAGCGCTGCTGAGCCGCGAGACGCGCCAGCTTCCCGCCGCAGTCATCTGACGTGTTGACGTGCCGCGACGGGTGGAGCACTACGGCACGGGTGCACGCCAGCTCGGGGAGTGGTGGGTGCCACCCGCCGCCACCCAGGAGCTCCCGACCGTGGTGCTCGTGCATGGTGGCTACTGGCGGCCGGTCTACGGCCGCCATCTCGAGGACGCCCTCGCCGCGGACCTGGCCGGCCGCGGCTACCTCGTCTGGAACATCGACTACGCCGCCGCCGACGCCCTCTGGCCGGCGACGCTGACCGACGCGGCCCTGGGCTACGACTTCGCCTTCCACGGCCACTACGCCGACCACATCGACCAGCGGCGGGTCGCGGTGGTCGGGCACTCGGCAGGCGGGCACCTGGCCCTGTGGCTCGCCTCCCGCGGTCGGCTCCCGGCCGGCTCGCCGGGGGCCGGCGACCACGTCACCCCGGCACTCGCCGTACCGCAGGCTCCCGTTGCAGCCCTCGCTAAGGGGAGCGCCCTCGGGCTCGGCGACGGCGCCATCGACACCTTGCTCGGCGGCTCACCTGCCTCCGTGCCGGAGCGCTACGCCGTGGCCGATCCGCTGGCCCTCGCCCCCTCGGGGGTACCTACCGTGCTCGTGCACGGCGTCGACGACGACACGGTGCCGCTGTCCCAGAGCCTCGACTACCTGGCGGTGGCAGGCGCGGGCTGCAGCCTCGTACAGGTCCCGGGCGGCCACTTCGAGCACCTCGACCCGACCTCGCCGGCCTGCGACGCCCTGCGCACCGCCCTCGCCACCCTCTGACCTCGCCCGCCCCCGCCACCTCGACCCCGCCGATCATGGAGTTTGTGCCCGGTCGCTGAGCCTGCGCGGCGGGCAAGAGTTCCATGATCGGCGGGAAAGCGCGCAGCGGGTTAGAGGGCGCGCAGGGCGGCGGCGGTGGCGGCGGCGACCAGGACCACGACGAGGAACGGCAGCCGCAGCCACAGGCAGACCGCGCCCGCGACCAGCGCAGCACTGCGGGAGTCGACCGCCAGCGACCGCCCCGCGCCGAACACCTGCACCACCACCAGCGCCGCCAGCAGCGCGACGGGCAGCACAGACGCGGCCACGCGGATCCGGGGCCGCTCGAGCAAGGACGCCGGGACGAACCAGCCCGACAGCTTCAGGGCATAGCACCCGGCGGCGGTGAGCAGCACCGCGGTCCAGATCACGCCGTTCCCTCCGCTGCGTCCGCCCGGCCGTCGCCTGCCGATGCCCGTCGGAGCGGACGCAGCACAGTGGGGAGCACGGCGAGGCCGGCCAGCAGCACGGGCACTCCCGGCGGAGTGAGGGGTACGGCGACAGCCGCCACCAGCGCACCTCCCGCCGCCACCCCACGAGCTTCCTTGAGGCGCGGCCAGAGCAGTGCGAGGAACGCCGCACCGACGGCCGCGTCGAGGCCGAGGGCGTGGGTGTCGACAGTCGCCGCACCGAGCGCACCGAGCAGGGTCGCGAGGTTCCACAGGACGTAGACGGCGATCCCTGCGGTCCAGAAGCCCACCGACGCAAGGGATCTCGGTGCGGTGGTGGCGACGGCCGTGCTCTCGTCGATCGTCAGCTGGGCGGCCACGGGGCGCAGGGCACGACGCATGGGGACCAGCTCCGACAGGGCCACGGAGTACATGGCGTTGCGGCTGCCGAGCAGCAACGCGGTGGCGACGCCTGCGAGGGCGCCTCCGCCCGCCCCGAGCACGCCCACGAGCGCGAACTGCGAGGCGCCGGTGAACACCAACAGCGACAGCGCGCAGGCCTGAGGAACCGACAGTCCAGACGTCGTGGCGGCGGCGCCGAAGGAGACGCCGTACGCGCCGACGGCGACACCGATCCCGACGGCGCGCCGAATGACCTCGGCGCGCGACTCCCCTGGTGTCAGCTCACGCCCTCGGCTGCGCCGCAGCCACCCTCGGGCGGCGGTCCCTCGTGAGTCATGAGCTTCTGCATCAGCCCGCGCAACTGGTCGATCTCACCGGCCGTGAGACGACCGGTGACGTGCTCCGCGACGCCCCGCAGGTGGGTGGGGGCGGCACTGCGGAGGCGATCCAGCCCGGCGTCGGTGAGCACGGCGTGGGTGCCACGGGCATCGTTGGGGCACGCGGCGCGCGTGACGAGACCCTCGCGCTCGAGCCGGTCGACGAGCCGGGTCAGGCCCGAGCGGGACAGCAGCACGCGGTCGGCCAGCTCGGTCATGCGCAGGCGCCGGCCCGGGGACTCGGCGAGCTGGAGCAGCACGTCGTACGACGGAAGTGGCAGGTCGTGCTCGGCGACGAGCTCGACCTCAAGGGCCCGGGTGATCTGCGCGTGGGCGCGCAGGAAAGACCTCCAGGCCCCCAGCTCGACCTCGGACAGGGGCTCGCCCGTCGGTGCCGCCACGGTGCTCGTCAGTGTTCCCACAGACAGGAAGTCTACTTGCAGGAGCAAGGTGTTCGAGGACGGATACGGTGTCAGCCGTGCGCAGTGCCAAGGACTTCTTCCGCCCCCTCGCCGTCGGTGCCCCGGCACCCTTCCGCGAGATCCCGTGGTCTCCCTCCCGGATGATCCACTTCTTCGACCCGAGCAACCCCAAGATGGTCGCGAAGGTGCCGGAGATCGCCGCCAAGGTCGACGTCCTGCTCGGCAACCTCGAGGACGCGATCCAGGCCTCCAACAAGGAGGCGGCCCGCGCCGGGCTCGTCGAGGTCGCCAACACCGCCGACCTCGGCCAGGCCCAGTTGTGGACCCGGGTCAACGACCTGGGCAGCCCGTGGGTCCTCGACGACCTCACCACGCTGGTCACCCAGGCCGGCGAGAAGATCGACGTGATCATGGTCCCCAAGGTCGAGGGGCCGGAGGACATCCACTACGTCGACCGCCTCCTCGCGCAGCTCGAGGCCAAGGCGGGCATCAGCCGCCCGCTCCAGGTGCACGCGATCCTCGAGACCGCCAGAGGCGTCGCCCACGTGGAGGAGATCTGCGCCGCTTCGCCGCGCATGCAGGGCATCTCCCTCGGCCCCGCCGATCTCGCGGCCAACCGCCGCATGAAGACCACCCGCGTCGGCGGAGGCCACCCCGGCTACCTGGTCCGCGAGGATCCGCCCGGTGGCGACGTCGACGCCCCGCGGGAGACGTTCCAGCAGGACCTGTGGCACTACACGGTCGCCCGCATGGTCGATGCCTGCGCGATGAACGGGATCTACGCCTACTACGGGCCCTTCGGCGACATCAAGGACGTCGTCGCCTGCGAGGACCAGTTCCGCAACGCCTACCTGCTCGGCTGCGTCGGCGCCTGGTCGCTGCACCCGGTGCAGATCGACATCGCGAAGAGGGTCTTCTCCCCCGAGCCCGACGAGGTCGCGTGGGCCAAGCGGGTGGTCGAGGAGATGGGCGAGGACGGCCGCGGCGCGGTGATGATCGACGGCAAGATGCAGGACGATGCGACCTTCAAGCAGTGCAAGGTCGTGCTGGAGCTGGCGACCCAGCTCGCGCAGCGCGATCCCGAGCTGGCAAAGGAGTACCAGCTGTGAGCGGGGTACTGCGGTCGGTTCTCTACATGCCCAGCTCCAACGAACGGGCGTTGGAGAAGGCCAAGACGATCCCCGCGGACGCGATCATCTTCGACCTCGAGGACGCCGTCGCACCGGACGCCAAGGAGCTCGCCCGCGAGCAGGCCTGCGCCGCTGTGGTCTCCGCGGCCTATGGCAACAAGACCCTCACGATCCGCTGCAACGGGCTCGACACCCCCTGGGGCACAGCCGATCTGCTGGCCGCAGCCGCGGCGAAACCGCACGCTGTGGTCATCCCTAAGGTCAGCGGACCCGAACACCTCGAGCGGGTCGCCGCCCTCGCCGGCGACACCCGGATCTGGGCCATGGTCGAGACGCCCGCCGCGCTGTTCGCCGTACGCGAGATCGCCGCTTTCAAGCAGGTCGACGTGCTGGTGATGGGCACCAACGACCTGGCGAAGGAGCTGCGGGCCGCGCTGGTGCCGGGCCGGGCGCCGCTCTACCCGCACCTGACGACCGCGCTGCTGGCCGCACGCGAGGCCGGCAAGGCCATCGTCGACGGCGTCTACAACGATGTGAAGGACCTCGAGGGCTTCCGGGCGGAGTGCCTGCAGGGCCAGCAGATGGGCTTCGACGGCAAGACGTTGGTGCACCCGACACAGGTCGAGATCGCCAACGAGTTGTGGGCGCCCTCCGAGGAGGAGATCGACCACGCGCGGCGCGTCATCGAGGCGTTCGCCGAGGCCGAGCGCGATGGCAAGGGCGTCGTCGTCGTCGACGGCCGGATGGTCGAGAACCTGCACCGCGACAACGCCCTGCGCACCCTCGCGACGGCCGAGGCCATCGCGGCCCTCAGCTAGTCCGGCTCCGCGCGTACTCTGGAAGCCTCATGACCACGCCAACGCAGGACCAGCTCACCGCCGCCCTCGCCACCGTCGAAGACCCCGAGATCCGCCGGCCGATCACCGAGATCGGCATGGTCAAGTCGGCCAGCGTCGATCCGGACGGCACGGCGCGGGTGGCTGTGTACCTGACCATCTCCGGCTGCCCGATGAAGGACACGCTGACCGAGCGCGTCACCGCGGCTGTCGGAAAGCTCGAGGGCGTCACCAGCGTGGTCGTGGAGCTCGACGTCATGAGCACCGAGCAGCGCCAGGCACTGCAGACGCTCCTGCGCGGCGACAACCCGCAGCGCGACATCCCCTTTGCTCAGCCCGGCTCGCTGACCCGCGTGTTCGCGGTCGCCTCCGGCAAGGGCGGGGTCGGCAAGAGCTCGGTCACCGTCAACCTGGCTGTGGCGATGGCCGCGAAAGGGCTGCGGGTCGGTGTCGTGGACGCCGACATCTACGGCTTCTCGGTGCCCCGCATGCTCGGTGTGGATCACCGTCCGACCCAGGTCGAGCAGATGATCATGCCGCCGTCGGCGCACGGCGTGAAGGTCATCAGCATCGGGATGTTCACCAAGGACAACACCCCGGTCGTGTGGCGCGGGCCGATGCTCCACCGGGCTCTGCAGCAGTTCCTGGCCGACGTCTACTGGGGCGACCTCGACTACCTGCTGATGGACCTCCCGCCGGGCACCGGTGACATCGCCATCTCGGTGGCACAGCTCGTCCCGACCGCCGAGATCCTGGTCGTCACGACCCCGCAGCTGGCGGCCCAGGAGGTCGCCGAGCGCGCCGGCTCCATCGCGCTGCAGACCCACCAGCGGATTGCCGGCGTGGTCGAGAACATGAGCTACCTGCCCTGCCCGCACTGCGGCGAGGCAGTCGACGTGTTCGGCTCCGGCGGTGGCGCGGCCGTGGCTTCCTCGCTGTCGCGGCTACTCGGCGCCGAGGTGCCGTTGCTGGGTCAGATCCCCATCGACAAGCGCCTACGCGAAGGCGGCGACAGCGGGCGACCACTCGTGCTCGACGAGCCCGACTCAGCCGCCGGCAAGGAGCTCCTGTGCGTCGTCGACAAGCTCACCGGCAAGCCCCGCGGCCTCGCCGGCATGTCCCTCGGGCTCTCTCCCGCAAGCCGAAACACCTAGGCCCGCAAGCCGAAACACCTAGTCCGCAAGCAGCTAGCTAGCCCCGCAGGGTGTAGCGCACCTCGAGGCGGCCGGTGCACAGCGGGCGCACCCGTACCGAGGCGTCGCCCTTCCCACCCAGCTGCGCCTCGGCTTCGTAGCCGGGTTCCTGATCGGTGCCCTTCCGGGCGTAGCCCTGGGTCGCCAGCTGGGTCACGACCGCATCGCGCGCCGCGACCACGCCGGCACGGTGTCCCTCGACACTGGCAACCACGAGGGTGGTCTTGCCCTGCGTGTCGACCCGCAGCAGCTTCTGGTTGCCGGGCAAGGTGAGCCCGCTCGGCAGGGCGGCCGCGCCGCTCGGGGTGTCCAGAGTCCCGCAGGCACGCTCGGCATCCTTCACGACGCCGCGATGGTCGAAGAACTCGAACGCGCGGAAGCCGCCGAAGCCCAGGGCGCCGAGGACAACCACTGCCAAAACAACCTTAACTGGGCGTGTCATGGCCAGCAGGTTAGCGGTCAGGTGGTGTCCGGGTCCCAGGGAGCGGCCTCGCCTGGGACGAGCACGGAACGTCGCGGCGACTCGACGGGCTCGTCCTCGTCGTCGTCCTCGAACAGGTGCTTGCGGACGAGCTCCCTGGGGTTGAGCGAGCGCAGGTCCAGGTCTCCGACCTCCGGGCCGAGGTCGGCCTTCAGATCGTCGCCCAGCTCCTTGAGATAGGCACGGACCTTGCGGAGGGTCTTGCCGGCCTCCTGCGCGATCCCTGGCAGTCGCTCGGGGCCCACGACGATCAGTCCGAGCAGGAGCAGGACTGCCGTCTCCGGCCAACCGAGCCCACCGAACACCGTCCGTCCTCCTTCGTCGCTACCAGCGTACGGGGCGCGGTCAGCTCTTCTTGTCCTGCAGGACAAGACGGGCGGTCCTTGCCGACCCGCTGCGCAAGTAGGCAACCGTGATCGTGTCCCCGACGTGGAAGGTCCGCAGGATCACGATCAGCTGGTCGACGCTGTCGACGGCCATCCCGTCGAGCCTGGTGATGATGTCACCCGGCTTCAACCCGGCCTTCTCGGCCGGTCCACCCGCGAGCACGCTGGACAGCTTCGCCCCGCGGGCGCCGTTGCCGTCCGCGCCGACGGTTGCCGCAGACACCCCGATGGCCGGGTGGGTCGCCTTGCCGGTGCGGATGAGCTGCTCGGCGATCGAGCGTGCCTCGTCGACCGGGATCGCGAAGCCGACCCCGATGCTGCCTGTCTGCGTGTCGACTCCCGTGCTGCCGAGCGTCGCGATGGCGGAGTTGATCCCGATCACCCGGCCCGCGCCGTCGACCAGTGGCCCGCCCGAGTTGCCCGGGTTGATCGCGGCATCGGTCTGGATCGCGTTGAACAGCGGGCTGGCAGGCGTCGTACCGGTCTCACTCGGCACCCGGACCGTGCGGTTGAGCGCGCTGATGATGCCCGAGGTGACCGTCCCCGCCAGTCCCAGCGGCGAACCGATCGCCACGACCGGGTCGCCGACGACCAGGCCGCTCGAGCTTCCGAGCGCGGCAGGCGTCAGGGCGTGAGCGCCGCGCACCTTGATGACCGCAAGATCGGTCTCGGGGTCGCGGCCGACGATCGACGCCGGCAGGTCGACCGCGCCGGCGCCGTTGAACGACACCGTGATGGTGCCGCCGCCACTGGCCCCCTCGGCCACCACGTGGTTGTTGGTGAGGACGTAACCGTCGGAGCGCACGACCACACCCGAACCGGTGGCGCCGCCGGCCGACGACTGGACCGAGATGCTGACCACGCTCTTGAGCACCCGGGCGGCGATCCCTGCCACCGAGTTGGCCGGCCGGGTCGCGGCCGTCGTCGGGACAGCGGTGCCCAGGGTCGCTGAGGGGTCCCGCACGTTGCCCACCGCGGCCGCCCGGTTGTCCTCGGCGGCGCGGTAGCCGAGGTAGCCGCCGGCGCTGCCGGCCACCAGGGCCGTGACCAGGACCGCGACCGCCCCGGTCAGGCCACCGCGGCGCTCGCGGGCCGTCGACCCCTGACCGATCGTGGTCGTCGGGTAGCCCCATGCCAGCGCGCCGGTAGGTGCCGACGGCATGGCTTCGCCGTACAGGGCCGCGGGTTGGCTCTGCGGGGCGCCGTAGACGTCAGTCGGCGACCACCAGGGGTCGGGCTGGTCGGGCACGGGTGGGGTCCTCCGAGTTGCTCGCGCGGTCCCACCAGTGTGCGCCTACTCGAACGGGTTCAACCAGGAGCCGACCCGTGACATGCCTCGCCAGGCTCGGCTGAGCACCCCGTCGTCCGTGACGGCCGCGGGCGCATGGGGCAGGACGAGCACCGCGTCCTGGACCATCGACTCAGGGGCATCGGACACCAGCGTCCAGGTACGCCCATCGCCGGACCAGACCACCCGCTCCGTCGAGCCCGAGGAGATCCGGACCGTGCCGCCGCCCATGGACCGGGCAACTCCCGGGACGTGGTCGGGGAGCTCGCCCTTCTGCACGAACAGCGACAGCGTCGACAGACCGTCGCTGTAGGACAGCTGCAGCACCTGCTCGTCGTGCAGGCGCGCCTCGAACAGCTCGAGCCCCGACGGCAGCGTCCGCACCACCGGCCACCCGGCGGCCTCCATCAAGGTCAGCTGCTCCTCGTCGAGCCGCTGCCCGGTCGGCCGGACGGCCTCACCGGCGGTGTAGTCCACTGACGTCGCCGGCGCAGTGCGGCCGACCGTGAGGTTGACGAGCGTGCTGCTCCGGACGACCGCGCCGGTCCCGTCGAAGACGTCGCGTCGCAGGACCAGATCCGTCGCAGCGTCCAGCCAGAAACGGCCGGCCAGGCCGGCAGGACCGGTCACACCGGGACGGCGGGCCTCGACGACCCGGGCACGGTGGCCGGCGCAGACGGTGCCGGCGACGACGCGGAGGTCGTAGTGCCCCGCCAGCAGCGTGAGCAGCTTGTCGTCGAGGACGTCGGGAGCAAGGGCGTGGTCCAGCGAGGACAGGACCCGCACCGTGCTGCCGCTACCCGGCGTGTGCTGGATCTCCAGCACCGTGCGGCGAGGCTCGCCCGACCGGGTGCTCACGACCTGCTGGGTACCGCTCCAGGTGCGGGTGCGGGCTGATCGGGCAGCCGACTCGAGCAGGGCCACGGCCCGCGTCGAGCTGCTCGCGACCAGAGCGCCGTCGAGCTCCGGGGCAGGAGCCACCGCCGCATGGGCAGCGGGACTGGTCACGAGCGCGCCGAGACCCGCGACGAGCAGCAGCAGGCGGAGCCTGCTCACCGCACGATCATCGCGAGGACCTCGAGGAGGACGCGGGGACGACGTCCGGTTCGGTGAAGGGGACCTCATGGGACGTCGCTGAGTGCTCCAGGAGGAAGCCGGCACTCGTGGGGTCGACCGGCGCGACCGGCCCGCGAGCAGGCGGTCCGGCCAGGCTCAGCGCACCGCCCAGGCCCAGCGCCACCAAGGCCCCGCTCACAGCTGTACGGCGAAGCCGGCCGTGCCCTGTCGACCTGCGCCTGACGTGCGGTCGACGACGACCGGCCGGTCCGGGTGACGCCGGCCGCACCAGGACCGTGGCAGCGATCAAGCGGGCCGTGAGGTCGGTGGGGACCTCCGGTGCGTCGGTGCGCAGCACGAGCTTGAGGCGGCGCAGGACCTCGACCTCAGACCGGCAGGACATGCAGTGGGCCAGGTGGCCCAGAACCTCGTCACGCCTGCCGTCGTCGAGCTCGCCGTCGACGAACGCGGTCGCCGCGTGACCGAGGTGTGCGCTCATGCCAGGGCTGCCGACGGGAACGCGGGGGCCCGATGGGACAGGGCCGCGCGCAGCTGGGAGCGGCCGCGATGGATGCGGCTGCGCACGGTGCCGATCTTGATGCCAAGGGTGGCGGCGATCTCGTCGTACGACAGGCCCTCGAGGTCGCAGAGCACGACAGCGGCCCGGAAGTCCGGTGGCAGCGCGTCCAGCGCGGCCTGCACGTCGCCGTCGAAGTGGGCGTCGTCGTAGGCCTGCTGGGGGCTGAGCTCCCGCCCCGGGATGCGCTCGGCGTCGTCAGGGAGCGCGTCGAAGCGGATCCGGGCCTTGCGCCGGACCATGTCCAGGAACAGGTTGGTCGTGATGCGGTGAAGCCAGCCCTCGAACGTGCCGGGGGTGTAGCTCGACAGCGACCGGAACACCCGAACGAAGACCTCCTGCGTGAGGTCCTCGGCGTCGTGCCGGTTGCCGGTCAGGCGGTACGCCAGGCGGTAGACCCGGGCCGAGTGGTCGCGGACGACCTCGTCCCAGGTAGGGGGCGTCCACGTATCCAGGGCCTGCTCCACCGTGCTCATGGGGGGAGTGTGCCTCCATATCCTGGGAACTACCTGTGTTAGAGCATGACAACGCCTCTCAGGGCGGACGCGTTCCCGGTTCCCGCGCCGCAGTAGGTTTCGGCACATGGACGGTGCTGAGCTCAGTGGCTGGCTGGACTCGTGGTTTCCCGAGGACGCCGCACTCACGGCGGCTCGCTCCCGCGCCGCCGAGGTCGGCGTCCCGTGCGTCGACGCGGTCACCGGGTCGCTGCTGCGGCTGCTCGCCGCCGCGGGTGCGGCCAAGGCGGTCGTGGAGCTGGGGACCGGCGCGGGCGTATCCGCCTTATGGCTTCTGCGCGGAATGCGCCCCGACGGGATCCTCACCACGGTCGACCCCGAGACCGAGCACCAACGGCTGGCCAAGCAGTCCCTGATCGAAGCGGGCTACGGCTCCGGGCGCGTCCGGCTGATCGCCGGGCGGGCGCTCGAGGTGCTCCCGCGGCTGTCGGACGGCGCGTACGACCTGGTCTTCTGCGACGCGCTGCGGTCGGAGAACAGCGATTACCTGGCCGCGGCGCTGCGGTTGCTGCGGCCAGGCGGCATGGTCGTCTTCGCCGGGGCGCTCGGGGACGGTCGCGTCGCCGACCCGTCGGCCCGTGACAGCGAGACCGTGGCCCTGCGCGAGCTCGCCAAGCGCGTCCGGGACGAGGAGCGGCTGACCCCGACCCTGCTGCCGGTGGGGGCCGGTCTGCTCGCCGCCGTCGTGACTTGACTCATTCCAGATAAGCACTAGGTTCAGTGATGTGGTCCTCGACGTCGCCTCGCGTCTGCGCGCAGCAGGTTTGCGGGTCACGGCTCCGCGGCTCGCTGTCTACGACGCCGTCGCCGCCGCCCCTCACAGCGACGCCGACAGCGTCGAGGGCCTGGTCCGCACCCGCCTCGGCAAGGTCTCCACGCAGGGCGTCTACGACGCGCTCCGGGTCCTGACAGAGCAAGGTCTGCTCCGCCGGATCGAGCCGGCCGGTTCGCCGGCTCGTTACGAGACCCGGACCGGGGACAACCACCACCACGTCGTCTGCCGGTCCTGCGGGACCACGGGCGACGTGGACTGCGCCGTCAACGCCACCCCCTGCCTGGAGGCGTCGGACACCCACGGCTTCTCGATCGATGAGGCGGAAGTCACCTACTGGGGCTTCTGCCCCGCCTGTCAAGAACAAGCACGACCCTGACCCTGTCCCTCTAAGGCTCTTGGAGGCCTGCATGACCGATGTGTTCCCCGACGTCCGCCGCCCCGGTACGGACGGCACTCCCGGCTCCCTGACGACCCGCCAGGGGCATCCCGTCGCCAACAACCAGAGCCAGAAGACGATTGGCTCCCGCGGCCCGGCAACGCTCGAGAACTACCACTTCCTCGAGAAGATCAGCCACTTCGACCGCGAGCGGATCCCGGAGCGCGTCGTGCACGCCCGCGGTTTCACGGCCCACGGCGAGTTCGTCGCCACCGGCAAGATCGGCGATGAGCCGGCCTCCACCTACACCCGGGCCAAGCTCTTCCAGGAGGCGGGCAAGACCACGCCGGTCAGCGTCCGGTTCTCCACGGTCATCCACGGCCGTGACTCCTCCGAGACGCTGCGCGACCCCCGCGGCTTCGCGACGAAGTTCCGCACGGAGGACGGCAACTGGGACCTCGTCGGCAACAACTTCAAGGTCTTCTTCATCCGCGACGCCATGAAGTTCCCGGACGTCGTGCACGCCTTCAAGGCTGACCCGGTCACGAACCGGCAGGAGGGCAAGCGCATCTTCGATTTCATCTCGATGACGCCCGAGGCGCTGCACATGATCTCCTTCCTGTTCTCCGACAAGGGGATCCCGAAGGACTACATGCACATGGACGGCGCGGGCGTGAACACCTACAAGATGGTGAACGCCGACGGCAAGGCCGTCCTCGTGAAGTACCAGTGGGTCAGCAAGCAGGGTGACGTCGGCCTCACGCAGTCCGAGGCGGACGCCATCCAGGCCACCGAGCTCGGCCACGCGTCGAAGGCCACCTATGAGGCCATCGAGGCCGGCAACTTCCCGCAGTGGGACCTGCAGGTCCAGATCATGAGCGACGACGCCCACCCGGAGCTCGACTTCGACCCGCTCGACGACACCAAGGTGTGGCCGAAGGAGCAGTTCCCGTTCCACCACATCGGGACCATGACGCTGAACCGCAACGTCACGGACTTCTTCGCCGAGAACGAGCAGATCGCGTTCGGGACCGGCGTGCTCGTCGACGGCCTCGACTTCTCCGACGACAAGATGCTCATCGGTCGCACGTTCAGCTACAGCGACACCCAGCGCTACCGCGTCGGCCCGAACTACCTGCAGCTGCCGGTCAACCAGCCGCTGCCGTCGGTGACGGTCAGTACCAACCAGCGTGGCGGCCAGATGGCCTACTACGTCGACGGGCACACCGACGCGCACGTCAACTACGAGCCGAACTCCAACGGCACCGCGCTTCCGGAAGCAGCTCCGGCCGGCGCGGCGTACGAGCCGGAGTACACCGCCCGCAAAGTGCAGCAGGTCATCGACCGCGAGAACAACTACGCGCAGCCCGGTAACCGCTACCGCACCGAGCTCGACGAGGCCGGCCGCGTCGAGCTGGTCAGCAACCTCCTCGGCGCCCTCGGCGACGCCTCCGAGGTCATCAAGAAGCGCATGGTCGGTCACTTCCTGCGCTGCGACGAGGACTGGGGCACCCGCGTGGGCAAGGGCCTGGGCATCGACCTCGACGACGCCCGCAAGGCCGTCGAGGAGGTCGACAACTACTGGGCCGACCACGGCCGCCCGAACGCCGGCAAGCACTAACCAGCCGACGCCTTCGAAGGGGCCCGCCTCCCGCTCCCGGGAGGCGGGCCCCTTCGGCGTCCCCGCCCCTCGGCTGGCGAGTTGTCAGCAGGTGGTGGGCACCCAGGTCCAGGTCGTGCTGACAACTCGGCCGGGGACGTGACGGCTGCGTGCGCCTCGCCACGTCAGGCGGACTGGCGCGCCTTCCGCACCGGCCGTGATGCCAGCTCCTCGAGCCAGGTCACGAGCAGGCGCACGCCGTAGCCCGTCCCGCCCTTGGTGAGCTCGTCGTCCTCGCCGCCCGACCAGGCCGGGCCGGCGATGTCGAGGTGGGCCCAGGGCCGGCCGCCGGCGAACTCGCGCAGGAACAGCGCCGCCGTGATCGAGCCGCCCTGCAGCTTGAGCTTGGGCTCACCGATGTTGCGCAGGTCCGCAGTGGTGGAGTCGAGGGCGACCCGGTAGTCCTCCACGAGCGGCATCCGCCACAGCCGCTCGCCGGACCTCTCGGCGGCCCCCTCGAGCTGACCGGCCAGAGCGTCGTCGTTGGTGAACAGCCCGGCGATCTTCTTCCCCAGGGCGACAGGCATGGCGCCGGTGAGGGTGGCGACGTCGACGATGACGTCGGCGGCCAGGACCTGATCGGCATAGGCGATGCCGTCGGCCAGCACCAGGCGGCCCTCGGCATCGGTGTTCAGGACCTCGACGGTGGTACCGCCGTACTGGCGGATCACGTCGGAGGGGCGCTGCGCGTGGCCGCTCGGCATGTTCTCGGCGATGCAGGCGAGCGCGGTCACCTTGATGGGCAGCTTCAGGTCGGCCACCGCACGCAGGGTGGCCAGCACGGCCGCCGCGCCACCCATGTCCATCTTCATCGTGACCATGCTGTCGTTGGGCTTGATGGAGATGCCGCCGGTGTCGAAGGTGATGCCCTTGCCCACCAGGACGACGTGCCGGCTGCCCCCGCCGTCGTAGGTGGCCTCGACGACCCGCGGCGGTCGGCTGGAGCCCATGCCGACCGCGATGACGCCACCCCAGCCCTCGGCACGCAGCTCCCGGTCGTCACGCACCCGCACCGTGAGGCCCTTGAGCAGCGTCTTGGCCTGCGCGGCCAGCCAGACCGGGGTCTTCTCGCGCGGAGGGGTGTTCACCAGATCGCGTGCCACGGCGGTGGCCTTGGCCACGGCGACGGCGCGGTCGAGCGCCACCGTGAGGGCCTTCACCTGGCGCACCACGACGGTGATGTCCTGCAGGGTGCGCGGTTCCGCGGACTCCTTGAGCGTGAAGCCGTAGGACCCCAGCAGCAGCCCGTCGGCCAGGCCCTGCGTGCCTTCGGGGCTGAGCTCCAGTGCCCGCAGGTCGAGCGCCAGGGACGCGGACCCCTTGGCGCGTCGGGCGATCGCCGCCCCCGCCTTGCGCATGGCGGCGGCCGACGCGTCGCCGGTGCCGAGCAGGAAGACTCGCTGCTCACCGACGGCCGGCGCGACGACCAGCTCTCCCGGCTCGCCCTTGGCCTTCTCGCGTGCGAGCAGGCCGGTGACCTCTACGGGGACCACGCCGACGAGCTCCGTCGGCTCCCCCGGTCGGGTCGGCACAGCGAGCACGGCGGCGGCCGGAACGGTCCCTGACAGGCGCAAGGTGGGGAGCGATGCCATGGCGGCTAGGAGACGACAGCCTTGAGCGCGTCACCGAGGCTGGTGGCCTCCTCGGCGTTGAGCTCGACGACGAGGCGCCCGCCACCCTCCAGCGGGACCCGCATGACGATGCCGCGACCTTCCTTGGTGACCTCGAGTGGGCCGTCGCCCGTGCGCGGCTTCATGGCCGCCATCGCCGTACCTCCATCAGTCTGGTGCTCGGGTGTCGAAGCAGCGGCGCAGGAACCCTCGCGCCGCCGGTGTTCCGATCATTCTCCTGCATCAGCCGCTCGGCGTCGAAATCGGTGGCGCCAAGAGCCTGCTTTTCTGGAAGGGTCGAAGCAAGGAGGTGCTTGCGTGGACGCCCGTTCGGCGCTGTTCGACCTGTACGGCGATCACCTGCGCCGCCTGCCGGTGGCCGACCCGTCCGCGTCCCGCGGGCAGGCACCCGTGGCCGCCCTGGTGCGGCTCATGGCCCCACTGGGAGTCCAGGCCCCCGCGGTTCGCACGGCCGTCTCCCGCATGGTCCGACAAGGCTGGCTGACCGCCGTACGGATGCAGTCCGGTCCTGGGTATGCGCTCACGCCGCGGGCGCTGCGGCGCCTCGACGATGCCGCCGAGCGGGTCTACCGGACGGCCGCACGGGACTGGGACGGCAACTGGCACCTGCTGGTCGTGACGCCGCCGGAGGGCCGGGCGGCCCGCCAGCGACTGCACGCCCAGCTCAGCTACTTCGGGTACGGCGCACTCGGCGGGTCGACGTGGATCTCTCCGCGGCCCGCACCGGAGCTCGACGCCGCACTGGCCGAGGCCGACGCGCGGGCCGAGCGGTTCGTGGCGCTGCACGACGGTGACGCGCGGGCGCTGATCGCGCGGGCGTGGGACCTCGAGTCGCTGGCCTGCTCGTACACGCGCTTCCTCGACGCGGCCCGGCTCGCCTTGGACGAGGCCGACACCGGGACCGACGAAGGGGCCTTCGCGGCACGCAGCGTGCTGGTGCACGCGTGGCGCAAGTTCCTGTTCGTCGATCCGGCCCTGCCGACGACCCTGCTGCCGCCGGGCTGGCCGGGCGTCGGGGCGGCCGTGTGGTTCCACGAGGAGGCTGCGAGGCTCCTGCCTGCAGCCCGCCGCTTCGTCCTGACCTGCTTGGAGATCCGCCATGTCTGACTCCGTCCTGCTCGATGTCACCGGCGCGGTCGCCACCATCACCCTGAACCGTCCCGACGGCATGAACTCCCTGACGGTCGAGGCCAAGGTGGCGCTCAACGAAGCCGTGGCCTCCGTCGCCGCCGACCCGCAGGTGCGGGCGCTGGTGCTGACCGGGACGGGGCGGGCGTTCTGCGTCGGGCAGGACCTGCGGGAGCACGCCGCGCTGCTCGAGGCCGGGGATCCGGCGCCGCTGTCCACGGTGGCGGAGCACTACAACCCGCTGGTGACCGCCCTCGCGTCGCTGCCGTTCCCCACGATCGCCGCTGTCAACGGGACCGCAGCCGGTGCCGGGCTGGGGATCGCCTGCGCGCTGGACCTGCGGATCGGGGCCGCCGGGTCTCGGTACACCACGGCCTTCGCCGGGATCGGCCTCACCGCCGACTCGGGCCTGTCCTGGACGCTCCCACGGCTGGTCGGCGCCGGCCGGGCCGCGGCGCTGCTGCTGCTCGCGGAGCCGTTCACGGCCGAGCAGGCGCTGGAGATGGGGATGCTCAACATGGTCGTCCCGCCCGAGCAGGTGCTCCCAGCGGCGACCGAGCTGGCGACGCGCCTGGCCGCCGGCCCGACCGTGGCGTACGCGTGCCTCAAGGAGTCGCTGGCTCACGGGGCCGACAGCAGCTTCGTCGAGGCGCTGGCCAAGGAGGACGAGCTCCAGGCCCGCGCGGGGGCTACGGCGGACCACCAGAACGCGGTGCGGTCCTTCCTCGCCAAGCAGCCGCCGGTGTTCACGGGCCGCTGAATCACCGTGCGGCGACTGCTCAGCCCCCTGCGCGACCTTTGCGGAAGTTCCACCGGGTTCTGGCCCGGTGAAACTTCCGCAAATCCGCGCGTGGGCCGCTCACGCGCGGCCGGCCTCGACCCAGCGGCCGAACGTCCGCAACGAGACCCGCAGACCGGCCGCGAACAGCGGGCGGACCAGCGGCCAGCCGAGCCGGCCGAGGGCACCGAGGGGCAGGTCGAGGTCCTCCCGCCAGACGAACGTGCTGCGCCCCTCGCCTCGCCCACGCACCTCGAACTCACCGGTCCCCCGGACCACCCGCCCGGTGTGCTGCACCCGACAGCGGTACGGCGGTTCCCACCGCGTGATCGTCATCGTGTCGAGGACCCCCCACCGCCCCAGGCCGGTGAACGCCTCGATCACGGCGCCGACGCCCTGACCGTTCTGCACCGTCGGACGGACGCTCGTGCCCAGCAACCACTCGCCTTGACGGGCCCAGTCGGTGGCCCCGGCCCAGGTCTGCTCGACGGAGGCCTCGACGTCGACGGTGCGCTCGAGCCGCGCACCCATGTGGTGCAGTCTCACGGCCCTTCGACCCGCTGAGCACGCGGCTCGGGGACCTCAGGCGGGTCCGAGCCGGGCAGCGGTTCCGGATCCGGGAAGGGCTCAGGGTCCGGGAACGGCTCCGGCTGTGGCTCGGGGAAGGGCTCCGGATCCGGCTTCGGCATCGGTTCGGGATCCGGGAAGGGCCCAGTGTCCTGGACGACCGCCTCGGCAACGGACTCCTGTGCGGCCGGGTCCTCCTCGGTGGTCGCGTCGGGGAGGTTCACCGGGGCCGGCTCCGGCAGGTGGAGCTCGGGGAAGAAGTCGTCGTCGGCCTCCGCCACCGGCGCGGGCGGGGGAGCTGCCACCTGCTCGAGCGCTGCGAGTGCGGGTTCGACCACGTCGACCAGGGCGTCCTCGAGCCGGGCGATGCGGCTGTCGCGCGCCTCCAGCTCCTCGACCAGGCGGTCGAGGACCTCGTCCACCTCGCTCATCCGGTAGCCGCGGACGGCCATGCCGAAGCGCACCTCCGCCAGGTCTTCGGGCTGCAAGTGGCCAGAAGGCAAGGCCAGGTCCGGGGCATCAGCGGGCGCGTCCCGCAGGATGTCCCCCTCGTGCGTGGCGACGGCGGCCGCCACGAACAGCAGGGCGAGCACGGCGAGCACCACGAGGACGGTCAGCACGTCGAGCATGGTTGCACGGAGCCCTGCCCGTCACAGGGAGGACGGGTCGGCCTCGAGCTCCTCGTCGAGGGTGGGCACCAGCCTGACGGGGTCAGCGATCCCCGCCTCGACCAGGTCGAAGGCCTCCGCCACCGAGCCGGCCCACTGCAGCGCCGCGGCCGCCTCGGGGCGCACGAAGCCCCGCTCGACCATGAGGTCCACCTGCGCCCGGAGCGGCGCCCACAGGCCGTCGAGATCCAGCGCGACCACCGGCTTGGTGTGCATGCCGAGAAACCGTGACGTCCAGACCTCGGCAAGCTCCTCGAGCGTCCCCAGCCCCCCGGGGAGCGTCAGGAACGCATCCGCGCGCGCGTCCATGATGCCCTTGCGCACCCGCATGTCGTCCACGACCACCAGCTCGTGGGCCGCCTGGTCACCGACCTCGAGCTCGAGCAGCGCCTGCGGTATCACGCCGAGGGTGTGGGCGCCTCCGGCCCGTGCGGCCTCGGCCACCGCTCCCATGCACGACAGCGCCCCACCACCGCTGACCAGCGTGTGCCCTCGCCGGGCCAGCTCGGTTCCTACCTCGCGAGCCAGCGCGACGTACACCCCGTCGATGCGGGTGGAGGAGGCGCAAAAGACGCAGATCGCGGCCACTCAGTCGTCCAGGGCAAACGTGTCGCGCTCCGCTTGCTTGATGACCCGCACCGCCTCGTCGACGTCGTCGGTGAGGGTGAACAGGTCGAGGTCCCCGGGACTGATCGTGGCGTCCGCCAGCAGCGTGCCCTTGATCCAGTCCAGCATCGGGGTCCAGAACGCGGTCCCGAACAGCACCAGCGGGAAGTTCGTGATCTTCCCGGTCTGGATCATCGTGACGGCCTCGAAGATCTCGTCGAGAGTGCCGTAGCCGCCGGGGAAGGCGACATAGCCGATGGAGTACTTGAGGAAGCAGGTCTTGCGGGCGAAGAAGTAGCGGAAGACCATCCCGAGGTCGACGTAGTCGTTCATGCCCTGCTCGAAGGGCAGCTCGATGCCGAGCCCGACCGACGTGCCGCCGGCCTCGTGGCAGCCCTTGTTGGCGGCCTCCATGATCCCTGGCCCGCCACCGGTGATCACGGCGTACCCGGCTTCGGTCAGCTCGCGGCCGAGTTGCTCCGCCTGGGCGTAGAACGGGTTGGAGCTGTCGGTGCGGGCCGAGCCGAAGACGGTGATGGCCTTCGGGAGCTCGGCGAGCATGCCGAAGCCCTCCACGAACTCGGACTGGATCCGCAGGACCCGCCACGGGTCGGTGTGGACCCAGTCGGTGGGACCGCGGTTGTCGAGCAGCCGCTGGTCGGTGGTGCTGAGCTTGACCTGGCGCCCACGCCGGCGAACCGGCCCTTCCTGTCGCTCCGCCGGCGTCGCGGTGGATGAACCCTGGGCCGCGGCGTTGGCCTCGACGGACTCACGCTCGTCATCTCGCCTGCTGTCCTCGTTCACCCCCCGAACGTAGCTGGCAGCGGCGTCGCACAGGTGCTGTCCGCCGAGTCAGGGCGCGGCGAACACCTCCAGCAGGGTCCGGTTGAACGACGGCAGGTCGGCCGGCTTGCGGCTGGTGACCAGCGGCGCCCTTCCTGTGCGGTCCACGACGACCTCCTCGTCGACCCAGTCGCCACCCGCGTTGCGGATGTCGGTCCGCAGCGACGGCCAGCTGGTCATCCGCCGTCCCCGCACCACATCCGCCTCGACGAGGGTCCAGGGCGCGTGGCAGATGGCGGCAACGGGTTTGCCGGCGTCGAAGAACGCCTTGGCGAACTGCACGGCAGCCGGCACGGTGCGCAGGATGTCGGGGTTGGCCACCCCGCCGGGCAGCACGATGGCGTCGAACGCGGCGGGGTCGACCGCGTCGACGGTCTCGTCGACAAGGAAGACGTCGCCCTTGTCGAGGTGGTGGAACGCCTGGATCTTGCCTTCCTGCGTGGAGACGAGACGCGGGGTCCCGCCCGCTTGCTCGACGGCCTTCCACGGCTCGGTCAGCTCGACCTCCTCGACGCCCTCGGGGGCGACGAGGAAGGCGATGGTCTTACCGGACAGCTCCGCAGACATGAGATCTCCTTCAGAACGAGGGGTACGGCGGTCGCCTCCGTACCCCTCCGCGCCTGAGTTGACCCTGTCAGCTCAACTGTCAGCTCAGGTATCCGCGCAGCAGATCAGTGGCCCGGGTGATCTGGCGGACGTCCACGCTCTCCTCGCGGGTGTGCGCGAGGTTGGGGTCCCCTGGCCCGTAGTTCAGCGCCGGGATCCCCAGCGCTGCGAAGCGGGCCACGTCGGTCCAGCCGTACTTCGCGACCGGCACCTCCCCGACGGCCTGCACGAAGTGCTGCGCGGCCGGCGCAGTGAGGCCCGGGAGCGCCCCTCCGGACGAGTCGGTGAGGCTGACGTCGTACCCCTCGAAGACCTCACGGACGTGCTGCAGCGCCTGCTCTTGCGAGCGGTCCGGTGCGAAGCGGAAGTTGACCGTCACCACGCACGAGTCCGGTACGACGTTGCCCGCGAGGCCGCCCCCGATCCGGACGGCCTGCAGCCCCTCGCGGTAGACGCAGCCGTCGATCTCGACGTCACGCGCCACGTAGCCCTTGAGCGTCTGCAGCACGGGCGCGGCGGCGTGGATCGCGTTGACCCCCAGCCAGCTGCGGGCACTGTGGGCCCGCTTGCCGGTCAGCGGGATGTCGACCCGCAGGGTGCCTTGGCAACCTGCTTCGACCTTCCCGTCGGTCGGTTCCATGAGGATCGCGAGGTCGGCGTCGAGCCACTCCCGGTGCGCTTCGACGAGCCCCTTCAGGCCGTTCTTCTCCGCCGCGACCTCTTCGTTGTCATAGAGCACGAACGTCAGGTCGTACGCCGGTGAGGCCAGCGTGGCCGCCAGGTGCAGCAGCACCGCGTCGCCGCTCTTCATGTCGCTGGTGCCGCACCCGTAGAGCAGGTCGGCGTCGCGGCGGCTGGGCAGGTTGTCCGCCGTCGGGACGGTGTCGAGGTGACCGGCCAGCAGCACCCGGCGGTCGCGACCCAGCTGGGTCCGCGCCACGACGTTGTTGCCGTCGCGGTCGACCGTCAGGTGCGGGACGGCCTGCAGCGCTTCCTCGACCAGACCGGCGAGACGAGCCTCGTCGCCCGACACGCTCTCGACGTCCACGAGAGCAGCCGTCAGCGCGACCGGATCGCCTGCCAGGTCGAGCATCAGGGCGCGACGCCGTGCTCGCGGAGGATGTCGTTGAGCGCCAGCTTGTCGTGCTCCTGGCCCTTGTCGAGGTAGCGCAGCACCAGCATGCAGGGGAGGCCGAAATCCCCACCGGCAAAGGACTTCACCCGCGAAGAGCCGACGCAGACAGCTCGTTCGGGAGCAACGCCACGGTCGAGCTCCTTGCCCGTCTCGGCCTCGAAGACCCGGGTGCTGCTGGTCAGGATGACTCCGGCGCCGAGCTTGGCCCCGGCCCGCACGCGCGCCCCTTCGACCACCATCGAACGGCTGCCGATGAAGGCGTCGTCCTCGATGACGACGGGGGCGGCCTGCGGCGGCTCGAGGACACCGCCGATGCCGACCCCACCGGATAGGTGGACATTCCGGCCAATCTGCGCGCAGGACCCCACCGTCGCCCAGGTGTCGACCATGGAACCGGCGCCGACGTACCCACCGATGTTGGTGTAGCTCGGCATGAGGACGACGCCCGGCTCGAAGTACGAGCCCCAACGGGCGATGGCACCCGCGACCACCCGCACGCCGTCGAAGGTCGTCTTCAGCGGCACCCGGTCGTGCACGTAGAAGCCACCGTTGCTGCCCTCGACCATCGGCAGCACCTTGAAGCTCAGCAGGATCGCCCGCTTCGCCCGCTCGTCGACGACCACCTCGTCATCGACGACTTGGGCCACCCGGGCCACGCCGGTGTCCAGCAGGTCGACGGCGGCGACGACTTCCTTGCGGGCGTCGAGGTCGTCAGGTGTGAGGTCGGCGCGGCGCTCCCAGAGCTCGTCGACGACGGGGCTGATCGGGCTGTCGGTCATGCCCGTGACCCTACCGAGCCGCCCGAAGCCGATCATCGGCGTGCACCGCTCGGCCGCGCCCGGGTCAGATGTGCGGAAGATCTACCGTGGTAGAGCGCGGTGGACCTTCCGCAAAGGCAGCACAGAGGGGGCTGCGTGGTCAGGCGGTGAGGCGCTCGACGGCGGCGGCCACGCGTTCGTCGGTCGCGGTCAGCGCCATCCGGATGTGCCGGGACCCGGCCGCCCCGTAGAAGGCCCCTGGCGCGACCAGGATGCCCCTGAGGGCCAGCCAGGACACGGTCTCCCAGCAGTCCTCGTCGCGGGTGCACCAGAGGTACAGCCCGGCTTCGGAGTGCTCGACCTTGAAGCCGGCCTTCTCGACCGCGGTGCGCAGCGCCTCACGGCGGGCGCGGTACCGGTCCCTCTGCGCGGCGACGTGCGTGTCGTCGGCGAGCGCCGCGACGGTCGCCGCCTGCACGGGGGCCGGCGGGAGCAGCCCGATGTGCTTACGGGCCTCGATGACCAGCCGGACGGCGGTGGCGTCGCCGACGGCGAAACCGGCCCGGTAGCCGGCCAGGTTGGAGCGCTTGGACAGCGAGTGCAGGGCCAGCACGCCGTCCACGCTCGAGCCGCTGACCGAGGGGTGGAGGACCGACACCGGCTCGACGTCCCAGCCGAGCTCGAGGTAGCACTCGTCGGAGGCCACCAGGACCCCGTGCCGGCGGCCCCACTCGACGATGGCCGTGAGCCGCTCGGTCGAGAGCACCTCACCCGTGGGGTTGCTCGGGCTGTTGACCCACACCAGCCCGACGCCTGCCGGGTCGTGTGCGGTCGGGTCGTCGGTCGGCACCGGTTCGCAGCCGGCGAGCCGCGCGCCCGCGTCGTAGGTCGGGTAGGCCAGCGCCGGGATGAGGATCTTCTGCCCGCTCAGGCCCAGCAACGAGGGCAGCAGCGCGACCAGCTCCTTGCTGCCGATGCTGGGCAGCACGTTCGCCTCGGTCACCTCGGCACCGAGCCGCCGAGCGCTCCAGGTGACGAGCGCTGCGCGCAGCGCCGGGGAGCCGATCGTCAACGGGTACCCCGGCGCGTCCGCGGCAGCCTTCAGCGCCTCCTGCACCACGACGGGCGTCGGGTCGACCGGAGTACCGATGGACAGGTCGACGATGCCGTCCGCGTGGGAGCGCGCGGTGTCGCCGTACGGGACCAGGCGGTCCCAGGGGAACTCGGGCAGCCGTGCCCGTGCCGCCCAGCCCTGCACCGTCAGACGCCCTCGGTGTTCTTGCCGAGCGGCACGGCCATGACGACCGGGTGGTCGAGGTCGACCGGGCCGACCTTCGACGCGCCACCGGGGCTGCCGATGCTGGTGGTCTCCGTGAAGAAGTCGACGTTGGCGCGGTAGTAGTCCTTCCACTGCGCGGGGGTGTCGTCCTCGTAGTAGATGGCCTCGACCGGGCAGACGGGCTCGCAGGCACCGCAGTCCACGCACTCGTCGGGGTGGATGTACAGCGAGCGCTTGCCCTCGTAGATGCAGTCGACCGGACACTCCTCGATGCACGCCTTGTCCTTGACGTCGACACAGGGCTCGGCGATCACGTAGGTCACTGCTGGGCTTCCTTTCACGGTTACATGCCACTCAGGGCACGAGTTGCGCACGTAGTCTCCCAGCCATGGACTCGTCGCGCCCACCCGGGGTGAGGTTCACGCGCGACGTGGGCCCAGGGGACGCCGGCATGCGGGTTTCGCTCCGTCGTACGCTCCCGGAGGGCGGGTACGGCGACGTCCTGGGCGACCTGCTGTCATGGGCGGACGGGGTGGTCCGGATCCGGCGTCGGGACGGTTCTGTCGTCGAGACCCGGGAGGGCGAGGTCGTGGCCGCCAAGCGCATCCCGCCCCCGCCGGAACGTCGCCGGTGACCGCTGCCTCACGCGCCCGGTTCGCCGAGCTGGTCCGATCCGACCCTGTCGACGTGGGCCTGGCCTGCCTGCTCGTCGGGTGCGAGTCCGAGCCTGACCTGGACCTCGACGCCTCGCTCGCCGTGCTGGACACCCTGGCCGCCACGGCCCGTCCGCTTGTCTCCCGGCTGGGGCCGGCTGAGGGACTGCGGGTGGCCCTGGGCGAGCGGGCCGGGTTCGCGGGATCCGCCGCCGACTACGACGATGTGCGGTCGTCGTTGCTGCACGAGGTGCTGCGCCGGGGCCGCGGCCTGCCGATCCTGCTGTCGGTGGTCTGGTGCGAGGTGGCGGCCCGCCTGGACCTCGTCGCCGTACCGCTGGGTCTTCCCGGGCACGTCCTGGTGTGCGTGGGCGACCCGCTCGATGAGCACGTGGTGGTCGACCCGTTCCACGGTGGCCGGCTTGCGGAGGCGCCGTCCGAGCCGGTGCTGCAGCCGGTGGACCTGTTGCTGCGGCTGCTGACCAACGTGCGGGCGCTCACCGCCCGCCACGCGCGCTCGCTCGAGACGGCCCGCACCCAGTTGTGGGCCACCGAACTCTCGCTGCTGCTCCCCCACCACCCGGTGGGATTGCGTCGCGAGCGTGGCGAGCTGCTGGTGCGGCTCGGGGATCACGCCGGTGGCGCGCGGGAGCTGGAGGAGTACGCCTCGCTGGTGGATCCGATCGACGACACCGAGGCCGAGGTTGCGCGACGGCATGCGCGGTCGGCCCGGGCGCGCCTGAACTGAGCGGGCGTCAGGCCGTCGAGACGCTGCCGATCGCGGCCAGCTGGCGCAGCACGGCCACGCGTTGCGCCGTCGTGATGTCCGGCGAGACGTCGACGCGCACCGTCGTCCGGGTCAGCGACGCGCCGTTGACCCCCTGGAGCTTGGCGAGCGCGGACAGCGCGGAAGCCAGGTCGGCCCGGCTGAGCTCCTTGCGCGCCTTCGCCAGGTAGTGGGCGGAAGCGGGCAGCGCCGCGATCTGGGCTGGGAGCGTGGCGACCGGGGCCGGCGCGAGTGACGCGTCTGCGACACCCCTTGGGGGCTTGGCGCCGGAGGGGCTGCTGCACCCACCGGCGAGCATGAGGAGGAGCAGCAGGGCGACAGCAGTGGGACGACGCATGACATGTGCCTACCCCTGTCGTGAGCGAGAACGCCACTGGGGCGGCCCTCCGAAGAGGACCGCCCCAGTGGGTGGTTGTTCAGGTCGTGCTAGCGGGACGTGCCCGTCAGCGTGCCTGGATCACGTAGGTCGTGTAACCGCTGACACTGTCAGCAGCGGCACGCGACGCGAACACCCGGTAGTCGGCCGAAGCCAGGAACGAGGCGCTCCACACGCCACTGCTGTTGGCCTTGACTGCGCGAACGACGCTGTAGTCGCTCGCCGCTGTGCCGGCCTTGTGGAAGTGGACGTACACCGTGCTGCCGGGCACCGAGGTACCGGTCAGGGTGTACGTCTTGTTCTTGGCCGCGGTCCGCGTGAGCGCACCGTTGACCGACGGACGGGCCTGGAACAGCACGTTGTTCGACGTGGCCGAACCGACGGTCGCGTAGTAGCGGTAGTCGGTGTTGGCCAGGATCGCACGACTCCAGGTGCCGTTGGAGGCCGCGGTGACCGAGCGGACCAGGCTGTAGTCGCTGCCTGCCGTGCCGGCCTTGTGGAAGTGCAGCACCACCGTGGAGCCGGCCGGGGCCGTCCCGCGGATCGTGAACGTGCTGCCATACACCGGGCGCTGCACGTTGCCACCCGAGATGCTCAGACCTGTCGGCGTCGGGGTGCCGGACGTGAACGTCACGT
>JAOPVP010000056.1 GCA_025966135.1 Frankiales bacterium | reverse complement strand
TCGTACGTGGCCACGCCGCGCAGCGGGTAACAGCCGTGGCGTGCGGCGATCTCGAGAGACTGGTCGATGTCGTCGACCGAGAAGGCGACGCGGTGCATACCGATCTCGTTGGGCCGGGTGGGTTCTGTTTCGATGGCGTCCGGATGGAGGTACTCGAAGAGCTCCAGGCGACCGTTCCCATCTGGGGTCTCGAGCATGGCGATCTTCGTGCGATTGCCGTCGAGGCCAACGGCGGTCTCCGTCCACTCTCCACTGACTGTGTCGCGGCCGAGCACGGTCAGCCCGAGGTCGGTGAAGAAGGCGATGGTGGCTTCGAGGTCACGGACGGCGATGGCGACGTTCTCGAGCTTGATTGGCATGCCTCGACCATATTTGACCGCCGAGAGCGGGTCAGTGCGCGCGTGCCAGCCGCCTCGCCAGGGTCGGAACAACGATCACAGCGGCCACGGTGTGCAGCGTCATCAAGGCGGCAGCTGAGCCGGCGTCGAACCCAAACGTAAGGTCCGGGACGAAGGACAGCGCGGTCAGCGCGATCGCGATCCTCACGAAGGTCACCCGCGGGGTGCGCGCCTTGCGCGCCATCTAGGCGGCGATGCCGACGCCGACGAGCGAGAAGACCAGCGTCAGCTGCGCGAACGCGGCGACCGGGATGCTCGGGCCGGTGTGGTCGGCGAACGAGACGCCGGCCGCCGACGCAACATCAGCGAGCATGGTCGTCGCGACCGAGGCCACCGCGGCAGCGGCGACGCCGGGCTTCCACAGCGGCTGCTGCGTGGCGGCAGAAGCGGTGGCACCAAGGGCGGAGGTCTGCGTGGTGGTGGACATGTCGAGCTCCTTCTCATCGGCGAGGCGCCGGTTACGACCCGCTTCACCCCCTCCACGTACGGCCTGGTGCGGATCCGACAGGTGGTGAGAAGAAGTTTCTGTGGCAGGTTGTCGGATCGGTGGGACCCCGTTCGTGGTGAGGGTGGAGGTGGTCACGACGACCGCCCGGAGCTGAGGAGTACCGCAATGACGCACTACCTGCTGACCGTGCACGGCCCCGCCGAGCGGAACGAGTTCGGCAACTACGGGTCGAAGGAGGAGATGGAGGCGGCGTTCGCCGCGACCGGCGCCTTCAACGACACGCTGCACGCCGACGGCTACTGGGTCTTCGCCGGTGGCCTCGCGCCGGCCACGACCGCGACTGTCGTCGACGGCCAGGGCGAGACGCCGGTGATGACCGATGGCCCCTACCTCGAGACCAAGGAGGTCATTGGGGGGTTCTGGGTCATCGACGCTCCCGATCTCGACGTGGCGCTCGAGCTCGCCGCCAAGGGGTCCAAGGCGTGCGGCGGCAAGGTCGAGGTCCGTCCGTTCGACGGCCTCGCCTGAGCCAGCCCGAGTGCACAGCACCACGGCAGCCGTCGAGCGGGTCTTCCGCGAGGAGTACGGCCGCCTGATCGCCTCGCTCGTCCGCCGTTTCGGTGACATCGACCTCGCAGAAGAGGCGGCGGGCGAGGCGCTCGTGCTCGCGCTGGAGAAGTGGCCCGCGTCCGGCGTACCCCCCAATCCCGGTGGCTGGCTCACCACCACCGCGGGCAACCGCGCGATCGACCGGATCCGCCGCGAGAGGCAGCGCGACGCCAAGCACCAGGCGGCCCTCATGCAGTACGACGACTCACCCCACGAGCACCTCGGACCCGTCGAGGACGACCGGTTGCGGCTGCTGTTCACCTGCTGCCATCCGGCGCTGGCACCGGAGGCGAGGGTCGCACTGACGCTGCGGCTCCTCGGGGGCCTTACCGTCGCCGAGATCGCACAGGCGTTCCTCGTGCCCGAGCCCACGATGGGGCAACGGATCACCCGGGCGAAGCAGAAGATCGCGGCGGCGAACGTGCCCTACCGAGTGCCTGAGGCCCACGATCTTCCGGAGCGGCTCGGCGGGGTGCTGACGGTGCTGTTCCTGGTCTTCAATGAGGGTTATCTCGCCAGCGGGGCAGGCGACCCGGTGCGCGCGGAGCTCACGGGCGAGGCCATCCGGCTGACACGGATCCTCCGCGAGCTGCTCCCCCAAGAGCCGGAGGTGGCCGGCTTGCTCGGGCTGCTGCTGCTCACCGAAGCCCGGCGCGAAGCCCGCGTGCGGCACGGCCAGCTGGTCCCGCTCGCCGAGCAGGACCGGGCCGGCTGGGACCGGGCGCTGATCGCCGAGGGGCACGACCTCGTCCGCGAATGCCTCGCGATCAACCGACCCGGCCGCTACCAGATCCTCGCCGCGATCAACGCTGTCCACACCGACGCCCCCGCGGTGGCGGACACCGACTGGTCGCAGGTGGTCGCGCTGTACGACCAGCTCACCCAGCTCGACCCGTCGCCGATCGTCGCACTCAACCGCGCGGTCGCGGTCGCAGAGCTCGACGGCCCGAAGGTCGCCCTCACTCTGATCGAGCGGCTGCCGCTCACGGGCTACCACGCGTGGCACGCCGCCCGCGCCGACATGCTCCGAAGGCTCGGCCGGACCGCTGAGGCGAAGGAGTCGTACGACGCAGCCATCGCCGCCACCCAGAACTCCGCCGAGCGCGCCTACCTGAGCAGGAAGCGCGGCGAACTGGTCTGAGCAGTCCGACCGAGAAGACCGGCTCTGCCCTGGACCTGTCCTGCTGTTGGGTTGCAGTTGGCTAGACGGGCGCGGGGCGCACAGGCGGTGTGTCGGGTCGGAGATCGTGTGGCGCCCTACATGGGGCCGTTTCCGCCGGTCTCGCACTTTGCGCACGTTGCCGCGCATACTGCGCGAAATCCTGAGCATCTAGGTACTCAAGGCCTGGACGTCCCTCGGCCGCACGAAACCAACCGTGACCCTGGAGCTGTCCTACCTTGAGCCTCACAACTTCGCTGAGGTATGAGCCAGGGCCCATTCGTTCGAGGACTGCTGCCGCGACGGACGGCGCCTCACCGCGGTTGCAAGCCCTGACCGGCCTGCGGGGCGCGGCGATCAGCCTGGTGCTGGTCGCGCACGGACACCTCCCCCACATGAACGTCGGGCTCTTCGGCGTAGACGTCTTCTTCGTGCTGTCCGGCTTTCTCATCACCGGGTTGCTGCAGAAGCTGGTGTCGGCGCCTAGCCTCCGGGCCCAGCGCCTGCGCGCGTATGGGTACTTCATGGCAAGGCGGGCCGTGCGTCTCGGACCGGCGTTCGTGGTAGCCCTCGCCGCGATCGGCTGTTGGTCGACGCTGACGGGGATTGCTCGCGCACCTCAGTGCACTGCGCTGGCGGCCTCGTACACGATGGACCTTCCGTTCTTCTCCGCGAGGGCGTGTGCCGGGCCCTTCCACATCACCTGGTCGTTGGCGGCCGAGGAGCAGTTCTACCTGGTGTGGCCGCTCCTGGTGGTCGGCTTGGCGGGGTTGCGAAGCCGACGAGCTTCCCTCGTGTGTCTGGCCGCCTACGCGGCCTGTGCCGTGCTCGTTCATGGCACGTACTGGTTGTCCCATGACACGGCGGGCTGGCTGAACTACGTCCCCGGTGGCCGATCGGCTGCGCTGCTCCTCGGTGCTGCCGTGGCCTACACCTTGGCCGGTCCCGGCCCAACCCGGTTCGCTGCTTTGTTGGGCCATGCAGCGCTGCCGCTGGTCACGGCCGGATTCGTCGTGACCGCCGTCCTCGATGGCGCAGAAGGCGGACCTCCGCAGGCGCTGCTTGGACCGCTGGTGGCGGTGCCGTCCGCCGGGCTCATCTACGTGCTCGTTGTGCGCCGCTCGCACGCCTGCCTGAGGCTGTTCAGCCAGCGCTGGTTGGTCTGGCTGGGTGAGATCAGCTACAGCCTCTACCTCGTGCACATCCTCGCCTTGTACATCACGCGGCAGCTGCGCCACGACGACTCGGTTGCCACCAACCTGCTCGGCATGGCGGCGGCGGTGAGCGTCGCGGCCTTGTTGCACCGGCTGGTCGAGGAACGGGCACGGCGGTGGGGATACGCAAAGTTGGCCGAGCTCGAGGCGGCGCAAGATCCACGACGCCAAGGGCAGCGCGCGCAGTAGGGGCAGAGACGTCCCGCGGTGTCACGGGCCAGTCATTTCGGCCCAGGGTAGTTCGGACGTGCGGATGGTCGCTTCTCGTCAAATGCGGCCTTGGGCCTCAACATGCGCCACCCCGACGACGAAGCCGATCTTGCCCGTGAAAGGGCAAACCCGCTGCGAACCCGGGGGATGCAACGCCGGCGGGACCATGAGGGCAGCCGGGTCAGGCCCACGAACCATGATGTTCAGGATGAGCCAGACATGACGCTGACCACTGACAGGGTGCAGGACCCCGACCTCCTGGCACAGATCGTGGAGGTCTCCGGCGACGCGATCTTCAGCGAGGACCTCGCCGGCCAGATCACGAGTTGGAACTCCGCCGCGGAACGGCTGTACGGGTGCTCCCGCAGGGACATGCTGGGTCGGTCGGCCGCCGATCTGCTGCCCGAGCAGACCGCGTTGCAGCTGCGATCGCTGCATGAGCGCGGCTTGGCCGGTGAGCGCGTCGAGCGCGTCGACACCTGGCATCAGCGCCCCGACGGCCGGCACATCGCGGTCTCGGTGACGGTGTCGCCGCTGCGCGGGCCCGACAAGGCGCTCGTCGGGCTGGCGACCAGCGTGCAGGATGTCACCGACCGGGTCAGGCTGACCGCAGAGGTCGAGGATGCCCACCGCACGTTGGAGAAGCAGTACGCGGTGTTGGGCCGCTCAAACCGTGACTTGGAGCAGTTCGCCTACGTCGCCTCACATGACCTGTCCGAGCCGCTGCGCGTCATGACCGGCTTTGTGCAGCTGCTCGAGAGGCGATACGGCGATGTTCTCGACGAGCGCGGGTCCCGTTACATCTTCCATGTTGTCGACGGTGCGGCACGGATGCGCACGCTCATCGACGACCTGCTGGAGTACTCGCGGTTCCTGCGTTCTGACCGGACGAGCTGCCGTGTCGACACCACAGCCGTGGTGCGTCGGGTCCTCGCCGAGCTCGAGACGGCGCAGGTCGAGGTCCGGGACCTGCCTGCGGTGTGGAGCGACGAGGCGTCGCTCGCGGCGGTCGTGCAGAACCTGATCAGCAACGCCCTGAAGTTCCACCGGCCTGACGCGCCGGCACGGGTCGTGGTCAGCGCCTGCCTCGAGGGATCACGGGTGCGTCTCATGGTGGACGACGACGGCATCGGCATCGCCGAGGAGTACCGCGAACGCGTCTTCGGGATGTTCTCGCGTCTGCACGTGCGGGAGGCCTACGCCGGCACCGGGATCGGCCTTGCCATCGTGCAGCAGGTGGCGGAGCGCTCCGATGGCCGGGCGTGGGTGGAGTCCTCTCCCCTCGGAGGAAGCCGCTTCTGCATCACGCTTCCCCTCGCCCCGATGGCCGCCGGAGACGCAGGGTGAAGCGCACTGCGGAGCTGATGAGGATCTTGCTCGTCGAGGACAGCCTGGCGGACATCGAGCTGACACTGGAGGCCCTGGAGGGGGCGAAGGTCGCCAACGAGGTCACGGTCGTCCGGGACGGCGCCGCAGCTATCGACCACCTGCTGGCCGAGCTCTCCGACCGACCGGATCTGATCATCTTGGACCTCAACCTGCCGCGCATGAGTGGGCACGAGGTGCTCGCCCGGATGCGCGGCGACGAGGGGATGCGCCGCATCCCGGTCGCCGTCCTGACGACGTCGTCCGCCGAGGCCGATGTGGCGAGGACGTACGACCTCGGGGCCAACTGCTTCTTGACCAAGCCCGTCGACGTCGACCAGTTCGTGCACGTCGTGCAGTCCATCGACGACTTCTGGCTGGGCCTGGTCCGGCTGCCGCAGTGAGGACTGCTCTCTACCCAGATCGGCCGCAGCTCGATCGCGACAGCGCGATCAGCCTGCTGGTCATCGAGGACTCGACGTCGGACAGCGAGCTTGTCCTCGCCCTGCTGGAGGACGAGCTCCCGCACGCGCAGATCCAGGTGGCGGCGAACCTCGGGGACGCCATGACCCTGCTCGATGAGGGCCAGTACGACGCGACCTTGGCCGACCTGTCGCTGCCTGACGCCGACGGGCTGGCCGTCGTTCATGCCGTGCGGTCGGCGCACCCGGACACCGCCCTCCTGGTGCTCACCGGACGGGCGGACGGTGCGCTGGCGCTCTGGGCGCTCGCGGAGGGCGCGCAGGACTACCTCATCAAGGGCCAGCACGATGGGCCGCGCCTTGCGACAGCCCTTCTGCACGCGCTGCAGCGCCAGCGGGCTGAGCACGAGGCGCACCGCTACCTGCAGCTCGCGCGAGGCCTGCTCGACGCCCTCGAGGCGCCGACCTGCGCGGTCGGGAGCGACAGCCGTATCGTCGCCGTGAACGAGGCGTGGCGGGTGTTCATGGCCGCGAACGGCGGCAGCGCTGAGAGCTGCGCCGAGGGCAACGGCTACCTGCAGGTGTGCGATCAGGTCGCGAGCGACAGTGCCGATGCCGTCGACGCCGCCGAGGTGGCTGCTGGGCTCCGTAGTGTCCTTGCCGGCACGTGTGAGCGCTATCAGCACGAGTACTCCTGCCATGGCGCGGGCGAGGAGCGCTGGTTCAGCGTCCGCATTGCGCCGGCGGAGGTGGACGACGCCCGCGGTGCCGTGATCAGCCACGTCGACATCACCGCGATGCACAGCGTCCAGCAGGCCCTGTCACATCAGGCGCTTCACGACAACCTCACCGGCCTCCCGAACCGGGTGCTGCTCACCGACCGCATCGCCCAGGCGCTCGCCGACGCCGACCGGCGTGGCCGCCAAGTGGGCATCGCCTTTCTCGACCTCGATCACTTCAAGAGGGTGAACGACAGCCTCGGGCACCCCGTGGGCGACGAGCTCCTGGTGCAGGTTGCCCATCGGCTGAGCAGGCAGATGCGCGCCGGAGACACGCTCTCGCGGTACTCAGGTGACGAGTTCGTCGTCGTCTGGCGCGACCTCGCCTTCAGCGAGCAAGCCACCATCCTGGCCGAACGGCTCGCGCTGGTGCTGAAGGAGCCCTTCGAGGTCGGTCACACCTCGGTGACCGTCTCCGGCAGCGTCGGTGTCGTCGTCGGCCATCCCTCCCAGAGCGTCGACGAGCTGCTGATGGCCGCTGACGCCGCCATGTACGACGCGAAGCGGCACGGCCGCGGGCGCGTGCGGGTCTTCAGCAACGATCTCCACCAAGGTGCGCAGGAACGGATGACCACCGAGGTGGATCTGCGTGCTGCGCTGAACCGGTCCGAGCTGGTTCTGCACTACCAACCGGTCATCGACCTCGACAGCGGCCGGGCCGTCGCCGTGGAGGCACTTGCTCGCTGGCAGCACCCCGAACGTGGCCTCCTCGCGCCCGACCAGTTCATCCCCGCGGCCGAGGCGAGTGGCCTGATCGTGCCACTTGGCGCCTGGGCGATCGAGCAGGCTTGCAAGGACGCCGCCGCGCTCACCGGCCTCGGCGCGGAGCTTGACATGGCGGTGAACCTGTCGGTGCGCCAGCTCACCCAGCCGGACATCCTCACGCATGTTCGTGAGGCTCTGGGACGTAGCGGCTTGGACCCGCAGCGCTTGATCCTGGAGGTCACCGAGTCCGCTGTCATGGAGGACGAGGAAGCGGCCGCGATCGCGCTCGAGGACCTGACTCGCCTGGGTGTGCGTATCGCCATCGATGACTTCGGTACGCACTACAGCTCGTTGCACTACCTGCGGCGTTACCCGATCAGCGCCCTCAAGCTCGACCGCACCTTTGTGTCCGGGATCAGTCGGAACCCCAATGACGAGGCCATCTGCAGCAGTGTGGTCAGCCTGGCGACGGCGGTCGGTGTGACCTCCATCGCCGAGGGCGTCGAAACGCAGGAGCAGTACGCCGCTCTGCGCGCCTTCGGCTGCCAGCAGGCCCAAGGCTTCCTGTGGTCCCCGGCTGTACCCCTGGTCGACCTTCTCGGCGTCCTCCCCGCTTGTCTCGCCGTCCCCATCCCCGCAGCTCTCCCCCGCCCGTCGTCATGGATCTCGCAGCTGGAGCCTGCAGTCGCTGCTCAGATGACCGCAATGCACGAGTCCGGCGCGTCTTTGCACACCGTCGCCGCGGCCCTCAACCGCGCTGAGGCCCGCAACCCCACGGGTCTGCGGTGGACCGCCAATGCCGTCGGCAGGTACCTCGCCGGGTAGCGGGTCGGTTCGCCGGACTGCTGCTCCTGGCCGGCCGCCTCGGCGACCTGCCCCGTGAGGCGCTGGGAGGTGCCCTGCCACTGTGCGAGGGTGGGCTCACGGCATCCATGAGGCGGGAGCAGAACGCATGAGCCAGCTGGTTGGGATCGATCGGGCCATGGATCAGCTCGAGGAGTACCGCACCGAGCTGAGGGGCTATTGCTACCGGATGCTCGGCTCGGCCTTCGACGCCGACGATGCGGTGCAGGAGACCCTGGTCAAGGCCTGGCAGGGCCTGGACCGGTTCGAGGGCCGCGCCTCGGTGCGCTCGTGGCTGTACCGCATCGCCACCAACGTCTGCCTCGACAGCCTGCGCAGCCGGCAACGGCGCGCCCTGCCGATGGACCTGTCCGCGCCGGTACCGGCGACGACCTCGCCCGGCAACCCGCTGCCCGAGGCCACCTGGATCGAGCCGGTGCCCGAGGGCGACGTCGTACCCGTCCATGCCGATCCCGCGCAACGGGCCGTCTTCCAGGACACCGTGCGCCTCGCTTTCGTGGCGGCGCTGCAGCACCTGCCTCCGCGTCAACGTGCGGTGCTGATCCTCCGCGAGGTCTTGAGCTGGCAGGCCTCGGAGGTCGCCGAGCTCCTCGACACGACCGTCGCCTCGGTCAACAGCGCGTTGCAGCGGGCTCGAGCGACTCTCGGTACGACCGATCTCGACACGCGGCCCGAGCCGCTCACCGAGGCCGACCGGACGCTACTGGCGCGCTACGTCACGGCGTTCGAGGCCTACGACATCCCCTCGCTCGTGTCCCTCCTGCACGAGGACGCGAGCATCTCGATGCCGCCGCTGGCGCTATGGCTCCGGGGTCGGCAGGACCTGCACGACTGGTACCTCGGCTTCGGCATCGGCTGCCGCGGCTCCCGTTTGGTCCCGGTCGCCGCGAACGGCTGCCCGGCTTTCGCCCAGTACCGGGCCGAGCCGGGCGGCGGGCATGAGCCCTGGTCGCTGCAGGTGGTCGAGATGTCAGCCGGGCGGATCGTGCACGTGCACCACTTCCTCGACACCGCGCTGTTCGCCCGTTTCGGCCTGCCCGCTCGGCTCTAGACCTTCGGGTACGACGTCGCGTAGGCCGGTGAGGTCGAGCAGAGCTGCGAGCCCCTCCCCCGTGGCCCGCACGCGCAGCGAGACGTCGAGCCTGCGTGCCATCAGGTGCAGCCTGACCAGGGCGTCGACGGCGCCGAGGTCGGGGTGGCTACCCAGGTTGCAGAGGACACTGCGGCTGCCGTCGGCCAGCAACAGCCCCTGCACCCGGTTGCAGAGCTGACGCACCTCGGCCGGCCCGAGCGGGCCGCACACGTCGACGACGACAGTCCCCCCGGCCCGCGCGGCTGGGACGTCAAAAAGGCTCACGCAGGGGAGGACGACGCGGACGGACGGAACTCATCGACAACAGTGGCTGCGATGACCCTCCAGTCCGGGCCAGCCATGCCGATGACCAAGGCGGTTGGCGTGCAGGGCAGCGGGAAGGATCGCTGCTGTGCCGGTGTGCGACGACGACGTCGCCCGGCCACCCACCACAGACCTGCCGGTGCACCGCGTACCGGTCGCAGAGAGGAAACGTCGATGAACGACTACGGACCCTGGGACGACTGAGTCCCGCCAGAAGGACGGACCGCCCCGCAGCACTGCTGCCGGGCGGTCCTTGCCGTTCTGGCGGGATGACCGACCGCGCCCACCCGTGATGAGCCGCCTTGGTCTCACCCGCGCTGGCGCTCTCAGCGCCTGCTGAGGTAGTCGGCGAACTTGTCGAGGCTGGTCTTGAAGCCGGCCTGGGCCTCGGGCGTCCGGTAGATCGCCGGCACGTTGGTCTGGTGGATGACGACCTCGGTGCGGCCGTCGCCCAGGTCGTGGAGCGTCGAGGTGGTCGTCATGGTGCCGTCGAGCTCGGTCCAGCCGTAGCGCTCGGGCGGGACGACCTCGGTGAAGACCGCCTTCATGATGAACTCACCGCTGCCGTCATCGGCGACCATGGTCGTCTCGAAGCGGCCACCGGCCCTGGGTTCGATCACGATGCCCTCGACCGGGGTGTGCACGCCGATCGGGCCCCAGAACTGCGACAGCTGCGCGGGGTCCATGAACGCCGCGAAGACGACCTCGCGGGGTGCGTCGTAGATCCGGCTGATGGTGACCTCGCCCAGGTCCTCGGCGACGAGGGTCGTGAGGTGCTCGGCCAGCACGTCGAGGAAGGTGCCGGTGCCGTGCTCGGCCTCGCCGTACTGCTCGTCGGTCAGGTGGCCGCCGCTCTGCCGCAGCACCAGCTCGGTCTTGCCGGCGAGCTCGGTGAGGGTGACGGTGAAGGTGTCGTACTCGGTGCCCAGGATCGCCTGGTCGCTGAAGGCAAGGGCCAGCCGGGAGGGCTCCTCGACCTCGAGGAACTCACCGATCCACGGGATGGTGTGACCGTCCGGCAGGACCATGGTGCCGCTCCAACGGCCGCCGGCGCGCGGCTCGACGACCATGTCCTCCATGCGGCCGTTGTGCCCGCCGAACCAGACGGCGAAGTGGGCCGGGTCGGTCCAGCACTGCCACACCAGCTCGCGCGGTGCGTCGAAGACACGCGTGATCGTGTAGCCGCGCTCTGCATTCTCGATCTCGGTCATGGTTGGTTCTCCTCGCCTTTCGCTTGAAGGTCGCGCAGGTGCTGGTCAAGGCGGTCGAACGTGCCCTCCCAGAACAGCCGGTACCGATCGAGCCAGTCGGCGGCTCCCCCGAGGGGTTGCCCGTTCAGCCGCGCCGGTCGCCACTGCGCCTCCTTGCCGCGGCTGATGAGCCCGGCGCCCTCCAGCACCTTCAGGTGCTTGGAGACCGCTTGCAGGCTCATCGCGAACGGCTCGGCGAGCTCGTTGACGGTCGCCTCCCCGTCGGCGAGCCGCGCGAGGATCGCGCGTCGCGTGGGGTCGGCGAGCGCGGCGAACGTCCGGCTGAGCGGATCGTCTGCCACTGCCTATTCACCTACTTAGTTGATTAACCGTGTGGTTGACCATAGCGCGGTCCCGAGACGTGTCAACCTCCGGAGCACTCTGGGAGGCTGCAGGCATGAGCGCGCCTGTCTGGGAGGACGGAGGATGGGCGCCGCGGCCTTGCCTGACGGGTGACGTGACGGCCGACGTCTGCGTCGTCGGACTCGGCGGATCGGGGCTCACGGCGGTCGCCGAGCTGCTCGACCGCGGCGCCACCGTGGTCGGTGTCGAGGCCGGGTACGTCGGCGGCGGCGCGGCCGGGCGGAACGGCGGGTTCCTGCTGGCCGGGCTGGCGCACGGCCACCACCGGATGGTCCCGGTCCTGGGTAGGGAGCGGGCGGCGCTGCTCTACCGCCGGACCCTCGAGGAGATGGACCGGATCGAGGCGGCGACACCGGAGGCCGTGCAGCGCAAGGGATCTCTGCGAATCGAGCGCACCGCCGACGGGTTGGAGGACTGCGCCGCACAGGCGGCGGCGCTCCGAGCGGACGGCTTCGCCGTCGAGGAGTACGACGGACCCGAGGGGCAGGGGTTGCTGCTCCCCTACGACGGCGTGCTGCAGCCGCTGGCCCGCTGCCGTCAGCTGGCGAGGTCCTTGGCGGCGTCGCTGTACGAGCTGTCGGCGGTCCTGGACATCACGCCGCGCCTGGTGACCACCGACAAGGGCCGCGTCCGCTGCGGCGCCGTCGTCGTCGCGGTCGACGGGGGCCTCGGTCAGCTGCTCCCCGAGCTGGCCTCCAGGGTGCGGACCGTCCGGCTGCAGATGCTGGCGACCGCGCCGACCCACGAGATCGCCGTACCCCGGCCTGTGTACCTGCGGGACGGCTACGAGTACTGGCAGCAGCTGCCGGACGGGCGGATCGCGCTCGGGGGATTCCGTGACCGCGGTGGCCGCGAGGAGCAGACGTCCTCGACCGACACCTCGGCGGTCGTGCAGGGCGCGCTCGAGCAGTTCCTGCGCGAGGACCTGGGCGTGCAGGCGCCGATCACGCACCGGTGGGCGGCGAGCGTGGGTTACACGCAGGACGCCCTGCCGTACCTGGGACAGGTGCGGCAGGGCGTGTGGGCGGCGGGCGGCTACTGCGGCACCGGCAACGTCGTCGGTGCGCTGTGCGGGCGGCAGCTCGCCGCGAACGCGCTGGGCGAGAGCGCCGACTACTTCGGCTGAAGGCGGGCCGCACCGTCGACGCGGACGACCTCACCGTTGGCGTAGGAGTTGGTCAGCAGCTCGAGGATCATCGTGGCCAGCTCGGAGGCGTGCCCGAGGCGCTTGGGGAACACGACGTCGCGCTTGAGGCTCTCCTTGAAGGCCTCCGAGGCGGGGCCCTCGCCGTAGATCGGAGTGTCGAACAGGCCGGGAGCCACGCAGTTGAGCCGGACACCGACGGCGGCGAGGTCGCGAGCCACGGGCAGGGTCATGCCGACGATGCCGCCCTTGCTCGCGGAGTAGGCGGCCTGGCCGATCTGACCGTCGAACGCTGCGACCGACGACAGCGTGACGATCGCGCCCTTGGCGCCGTCCTCGTCGAGGGCGTCGAGCCGGCTCATCGCGGTGGCCGCCAGCCGGATGCAGTTGAAGGTGCCGACCAGGTTGACCTGCAGCACCCTTTGGAACGCTCCCAGGTCGTGCGCGGATTCGAACGTCCCGTCGCGGCCGACGGTGCGGCTGGCCCAGCCGATCCCCGCCGCGGTGACGAGGGTGCGCAGCGGGCCAAGACTCTCGGCGGCCTTGATCGCCTCCACCACCTGCTCGGTGTCCGAGACGTCGGCGCGGATGTAGGTGCCGCCGATGTCACCGGCGACCTTCACCCCCTTGTCGTCGTTGAGGTCCACGAGCACGACCCGCGCGCCGCGTTCGGCGAGCAAACGGGCGGATGCCTCACCGAGGCCTGAAGCCCCACCGGTGACGACGGACGAGGTGCCTGCGAGGTCGAGCACAGCCTTGCTCCTTAAGGTCCGGAATGCCTCCATCCTCGCAGCCTGCGATCTCCCCCCCTCGACTTCCCTCCCTCGGCCCTGAAACCGGCGTCTGAGCTGAGCGTGGCGCGCACGCTGATGGCAGGGCCCAGGGAGGGAAGTGCTGAACGCGGGGGGTCAGGTGCTGGCTACCGCGTCCAGGACGTTCATCCGCGCTGCCCGGCGGGCGGGGAGAGCGGCTGCGATCACGCCGCCCAGGGCGGCGACGCCCAGCACGACCAGCAACCGCTGCAGGGGTACGGCGAACTCGGTGATGCCCTGGTCGTGCAGGGACAGGACCAGTGCGTAGCCGAAGCCGAGGCCGACGGCGATGCCGAGCAGCGCGCCGTACAGGGCGATGACGATGCTCTCGGCGCGAATCATCCGACGCAGCTGGCGGCGCTGCAGGCCGACGGCCCGGAGCAGACCGAGCTCGCGGGTCCGTTCCACCACCGACAGCGCGAGGGTGTTGATGATGCCGAGGACGGCGATGAGCACCGAGAGCACCAGCAGGCCAGTGATGGCGTTGAGCAGGGTGTCGACCTGGTCGCCCTGGGTCTTCACGAACTGCGCTTGGTCCTCGACCGTGATGTTGGGGAAGTCGACGAGCGCGTTCTCGATGGCGGCGCGGCTGGCCTGAGGCGTCGTCCCGCTCGCTCCCTTCACGGCGACGACCACCACCTGCTTGTTCGTGACGTTGGCGTCGAAGGTCGCGTCCGAGACCAGGTAGCCGCCGGCGAACTGGTTGTCCGCATAGACGGCACCGACCTGCATGGCCTGCTGACCGGTGCGCGCCCAGGTGACCGGCACGCTGTCGCCGACCGAAACCGCGAGGTTGGCAGCCTCCGTCTTCGACAACCCCAGCGCACCGTCTGCCAGGCGGCCCAGGTCTCCCTTGACGATGTCGAGCTTGAGAACGGTCTGAAGGGCGGACGGGCTGACGCCCTGGACGGAGGCCAGGCCCGCTTTGCCGACCTTCGCCTGCCCCTGCCTGAAGGCGGCCACCGCAGCCAGCTCAGGCTGGCCGCGAAGGGCCGTGGCCACGTCGGGCGAGAACGGCTGGTACTGGTCGGTGTGGAGCACGTAGTCGGCGCCGAGCGACGTCGACACGATCTTGACGACGCTCTTCTTCGCGCTCTGTCCCAGGGTGCTGACCATGGCCACCAGCGCCAAGCCGATCATCAAGGCCGCTGCGGTCGCGGAGGTGCGTCGCGGGCTGCGCATCGCGTTACCCCGTCCGAGCCGCCCGGGAACACCGAGCCTGGCGAAGGGCCACCCCAGCAGCCCTACGACCGGACGGGCCACCAGAGGCGACAGCACCGTGACGCCGAGGAACGACAGGGCCGCCCCCAGACCCACGAGCTGGATGCCCGCGCCATTGAGCCCAGCGGCGAGGGCAGCCCCACCCAGCCCGAGGATGATCGCGCCGATGACGGTGCGTCGCACCAGCGAGCGGTCCTCGGCGGGACCGGACTCGCGCATGGCCTGGACGGGGGACACCTTGGCCGCCCGGCGCGCGGGCACCAGGGCCGCGACCGTGGTGATCCCGACGCCCACGACCATCGAGACCACGAAGGTCCGGGTGGCGATGACGGTGCCGCCTGAGGGGAGCTCGATACCGAGCGCGCCGAGCAGCCCGCGCAGGCCCACGGCCACGGCGATACCGGCCAGGAAGCCGCCGAGGGAGCTGACGACCCCGACCACGACTGCCTCGAGCAGCACCGACCGGTTCACCTGGCCCCGGCTCGCGCCGAGGGCACGCATCAGGGCGAGCTCCCGGGTCCGCTGGGCGACCAGCATCGAGAAGGTGTTGAAGATGAGGAAGGCGCCGACGAACAGCGAGATCCCGGCAAAGGCGAGCAGGAAGGTGTTGAAGAACCCGAGCCCTTGCTTCAGGGACTTGGAGGCGTCCGCCACCGTCTGCTGGACCGTGACGGCCTCAACGCCCTTGGGCAGCACCGCGGTGATGCGGTCGCGGAGCTCGCTGTTCGACACCCCCGGCGCGGCCGCGATGTCAAGCCGGGACCAGGTCCCTGGCGTGCCGAACAGCGTCTGCGCCGACGCCGGATCGAAGGCGAGCAGAGCCGCCCCCGCGAGGGTCCCGACGTCCTTGAACCCGACAATGCCGACGACGGTCACCATGCGCTTCGGACCCTTGCCCAGCACGCCGACCCGGTCCCCCACCGCCAGCTGGGCCTTGCCGGCAGTCGTCGCGTCGACCGCCATCTGGTCCATGCCCTGGGGGGCAGCGCCACGCTTGACCTGAAGCGACTCCTGGGGACTGCCGGCGTGGAAGGCGATGCCGAGGGTGGGTGCGCCGTGGGTCTTGTAGACCTTGCCGTTCGTCAGCACGAGCTGCCCCGCGCCGTCCACGTCGCCGACGACGTCGCTGACGCCGCGGACCTTCTTCACCGCGTCGAGGACTGACTGGCTGACGGGCTCGCGGTCGGTCGCGTCGAAGCCGCTGGCACCGAGCACGGAGACTGCTTGCACGTTGACCGCAGTGCCCTGGTTGATGGACGTGAAGAGGTTGTCGAAGACCTTGCTCAGGCTGTCGGTGAGGACGAACGCGCCCGAGACGAACGAGACGCCGAGGAGGACGGCCAGACTCGCGAGCACCAGCCGCAGCTTGCGGGCCAGCAGGCTGCGGAAGGTCGCGCGCAGCATCAGGCCGCTCCGTCGAACCGCTTCATGCGGTCGAGGACCTTCTGGGCGGTCGGGTCGAGCATCTCGTCGACGAGCAGCCCGTCGGCAAGGAAGACCACCCGGTCGGCATAGGCGGCGGCGACCGGGTCGTGGGTCACCATCACCACGGTCTGCCCGAACTCGCGCGCGCTGCGCTGCAGGAAGCCCAGGACCTCTGCCCCGGAACGCGAGTCGAGGTTGCCGGTCGGCTCGTCGGCGAACACCACGTCCGGCCGGGTGATCAGCGCGCGGGCGCAGGCCACACGCTGCTGCTGCCCTCCCGACAGCTCCGCCGGTCGGTGACCGAGCCGGTCCGCCAGGCCCACCGCGCCGACCACCTCGTCATACCAGGCCTTGTCGGGCTTCCGGCCGGCGATGTCGAGCGGCAGCGTGATGTTCTCGGCTGCGGTGAGGGTGGGGAGCAGGTTGTACTGCTGGAACACGAAGCCGATGCGATTGCGGCGGAGCGCGGTGAGCTGCTTGTCGTTCATCCCCACGACGGGCGTCCCGGAGATGTCAATGCTGCCGTCGTCGACGTTGTCGAGGCCGGCGAGGCAGTGCATCAGGGTGGACTTGCCCGAGCCTGATGGACCCATCACGGCGGCCAGCTGGCCGCGGGGCACGTCGAGGGAGACGCCGGCGAGAGCGGTCACCGCGGTCTCGCCCTTCCCGTAGGACTTGCGCACGTCGATGGCACGGACAGCGGGGTAAGTGTCGGTCATGCGGGGAAGCCTGCCAACTGCGTCCCCCCGAGTCATCAGGGTTGTTCCCTGAGTCAGAATTCAGGGCAAGGATGCGCTGCATGAGTGACCTCGGCTTCGATGACGCCCGCCTCGCCCGCATCGACACGCACTTCGAACGGTACGTCGACGATGGTCGTCTCGTCGGTTGGCAGGTGCTGGTCGGGCGCCATGGTCAGGTGGCGCACTCCTCGACGTACGGTCTGGCCGACAGGGAGGCCGGTCGGCCGGTCGCCGACGACACCCTGTGGCGCATCTACTCGATGACCAAGCCCGTCGTCAGCGTCGCCGCGATGGTCTTGTGGGAACAGGGCCTGTTCGAGCTCACCGACGAGGTCAGCCGGTTCATCCCGTCCTTCGCGGATGCGCAGGTCTTCGACAAGGGCTCGGCCAGCAAGCCGTTCCTCGTCCCGGTCGCCGAGCCGGTCCGGCTCTGGCACCTGCTCAGCCACACGAGCGGCTTGACCTACGGCTTCCTGCAGGTGCACCCGGTGGACATGCTCTACCGGGAGGCGGGCTTCGAGTTCGGTGCCCCGCCGGGGACCGACCTGGCGGCGGCCTGTGACGCCTGGGCCGGGCTGCCGCTGCGCTTTCAGCCCGGTAGTGCCTGGGGGTACGGCGTCTCCACCGACGTGCTCGGGCGGGTCATTGAGGTCGTCTCGGGCCAGCCGCTCGACGTGTTCGTCCGTGAGCAGGTCCTGGAACCGCTCGGCATGACCGACACGCGGTGGTGGGTGGAGGGACCCGACACCGAACGACTCGCCGCGCTCTACGCCGCCTACGAGCAAAAGACCGTTCGGTACGACGTGTTCGGCGACGCCGCCTTGAGGAAACCGGCCCTGCTGTCGGGTGGCAGCGGGCTGGTGAGCACGGCAGCGGACTACTGGCGGTTCTGCCAGCTGCTCGTCGGGCGCGGTGAGGTGGACGGGGTGCGGGTGCTGGCTCCGCGCACCCTGGAGCTCATGACGCGCAACCACCTACCGGCGGGCGTGGATCTCGCGGTTGCCAACAGTGGTGGCTTCGCGGAGACCGTCTTCGATGGCATCGGCTTCGGTCTCGGCTTCGCCACCGTGCTCGACCCGACGCCGGGGAAGACGGCCTCGTCGGTGGGCGAGTACTACTGGGGCGGACTGGCCTCCACGGCCTTCTGGGTCGACCCCTCGACGGGCATCTCGGCCGTCTTCCTCACCCAGCTGCTGCCGTCCTCGACGTACCCGATCCGGGCGCAGCTGCGGCAGCTCGTCTACTCCGCACTGGTGGACTAGAGCAGCTGGCGGCGGCGCAGCTCGCGGATGCTGATGACTCCGGCGAGCACCGGAAGCCAGTGGCCGGCCGTGCGGTAGACGGCGACCGCGGCGGTCGCGGTGCCGAGCCCGAGGCCGAGCGCGGTCAGGCCGCCGATCAGCGCGGCCTCGATCGGACCGACGCCGCCGGGCGAGGGCACGGCCGAGCGCGCGGCCGCCGAACCCATGAGGGCGACGAGCAGGTCGACCCAGGGGACGTGGCCGCCGACGGCGTGGACCGCGCCCTGCAGCGTCAGCAGCTGCGCGACGGTCACCCCCGCGCACCCGATGAGCAGCGAGGCGAGGCAACGGGGTCGCCGAACGACGTCGGAGACGGCCAGCGCGACCTGCACTGTCGACCCGACCAGCTTCCGGCGCACCTTCGGAACCGCCAGCGCGACCATCGTGATGGCGGCGAGGGCAGGCAGGGCAATCCGCAGGCCGGTGGCCTCGGCCGGCAGTTCACTCATGCCGACGGTGCTCGCGACGACGGCGGTCGTCGCGGTCGCGACCAGGGCGCCGGCGGCGGTCCGCAGGCCGGCGGCCGCTCCGGCCTGCTCGGCACTCAGGCCGGAGCGCCGGTGGATGCGCAGGACGAGGACGGTGCCGCCGATGCCGGCAGGCGTGACGGCATTGGCTGCGGTGGTCGCGAGCACGGCGGGCACCGCCCGTTGCGCGGAGAGCGGGACCACGCGGGAGCCGTTGAGCGCGAGGGCGGAGCAGGTGACGAGCAGGGCGCTGCCGGCGGCCGCCTGCGCGAGCCCGGCGAGGTGGAAGTGGATGCCCCAGGCCATGGGGACGGCGATGCCGGAGACGGCCAGCCCGATCACGAGCACAACCAGGGCACGCATCCGTTTGCAGGGCACGAGGCTTCTTCGGCTGCCGGGCAGCCATTCTGGATGACGAAGTCGGGCTATCTGTCGACGAGAGTGCGGAGCGCCTCGTCGAGCAGGGCCTGAAGGTCGCTTCCCGGGCGGTCCAGCCACTGCTCGTAGGCGGCCACGGCGGAAGCCAGTACCTGGTGCGCCAGCAGCCGGGGGCCGAAGTCGTCGGCCTCCTCGCCGGTGCGGGCGGCCACGTGCTCAGCGATCACGGCCCGCCAACCGGCGTACCGGAGCGTGGAGTGGGCTTGGAGGGCCGGGGTGCGCAGGACCATCGACATCCGAACCCGGTGCTGCTGCTCGGCGTCGGGCGGGAGCTCGTTGAAGGCCTTGACCGCCACCCGCAGCCCGTCCATGAGCGGTGTGCCCTCCGGGATGGCGGCCAGCTGGGCGCGCAGGTGCTCCAGGGCCCCGTCGAAGTCGCCCCAGACGACGTCGTTCTTGCTCGCGAAGTACCGGAAGAAGGTGCGCCGCCCGATGCCGGCGGCCTCGGCGACGTCGTCGACGGTGGTCTGCTCGAAGCCACGCTCGGCGAACAGCTCGAGCGCCACCAGCTCGAGCTCGCCGCGGGTAGTGACCGCGGGTCGTCCCTGTTTCACGCGTGACCCCTTGTTTGTTGCACCGAGTGCCGTTACCTTCCCAGGTGTTGTGACCGCCGTCACCCTCTTCTAGGAGCAGATCATGAGCGACACCGTGGCCGTCGAGGACAGCACTGCCGTCGAGGATGCTCGGTCGGCCGAGCGGTTGCTGGACAGCGACCTGCTCGTCGAGGACGTGTCCATCGACGGCATGTGCGGCGTCTACTAGATCAGCGTGCTTCGCCTGCACCCGCAGGTCTCCGTCCGGCCGGAGCCGTTCGGAGCTCTGCTCTACCACTTCGGTACCCGTCGGCTGTCCTTCTTGAAGGACCGCCGGTTGCTCGATGTGGTGCAGCGGCTCGACGGCACGGTGTCGGTGGATGAGGCCCTGTCCGATGTCCCCGCTGCCGAGCAGCCGGCCTTCCGCACGGCACTGTCCACCCTCGAGAAGACCGGGATGCTCACGTGAAGCTCGTCGACCAGTTCGCCACCGGGCTCGATGCCCCCATCTGCCTGACGTGGGAGCTCACGTACGCCTGCAACCTGGCCTGCGTGCACTGCCTGTCCTCCTCGGGCCGTCGCGATCCTGGTGAGCTGTCTACCGACGAGGCCAAGGCAGTCATCGACGAGCTGCAGCGGATGCAGGTCTTCTACGTGAACATCGGCGGTGGCGAGCCGACGGTCCGCTCCGACTTCTGGGAGCTCGTCGACTACGCGACCGCGCATCAGGTCGGGGTGAAGTTCTCGACCAACGGGGTGCGCATCGACGCTGCGGCGGCTGCCCGGCTGGCGGCCTCCGACTACGTCGACGTGCAGATCTCCCTCGACGGGGCGACGGCTGCCGTGAACGACGCGGTCCGGGGCTCCGGGTCCTTCGACATGGCCGTGGCTGCGCTGGGCAATCTTCGCGATGCGGGTTTCAAGGACAGCAAGATCTCGGTGGTCTGCACGCGCCACAACATCGGTCAGCTCGACGAGTTCAAGGCGCTTGCCGACTCCTTCGGCGCCACCCTGCGGTTGACCCGCCTGCGGCCGTCCGGGCGCGGCGCGGACGTGTGGGACGACCTGCATCCGACGATGGCCCAGCAGCGGGAGCTCTACGACTGGCTGGTCGAGAACGGCGCCGACGTGCTGACGGGTGACTCGTTCTTCCACCTGTCGGCGTTCGGCTCCGCGCTGCCCGGTCTCAACCTGTGCGGCGCCGGCCGGGTGGTGTGCCTCATCGACCCGGTCGGGGACGTCTACGCCTGCCCGTTCGCCATCCACGACGCCTTCCTGGCCGGCAACGTCCGGTCCACCGGCGGCT
>JAOPVP010000008.1 GCA_025966135.1 Frankiales bacterium | reverse complement strand
CCCGGTCTCAACCTGTGCGGCGCCGGCCGGGTGGTGTGCCTCATCGACCCGGTCGGGGACGTCTACGCCTGCCCGTTCGCCATCCACGACGCCTTCCTGGCCGGCAACGTCCGGTCCACCGGCGGCTTCGCCGGGGTCTGGCGGGACTCGCCGCTGTTCCTGGAGCTCCGGCAGCCGCAGTCCGGCGGCGCCTGCTCCTCCTGCCAGCACTACGACTCCTGTCAGGGCGGCTGCATGGCGGCGAAGTTCTTCACCGGCCTGCCGCTGGACGGCCCCGATCCCGAGTGCGTCCAGGGGTACGGCGAGCTTGCCCTGGCCGGCGTCACCACCGCGGTCCCGAAGCCCACCGGCGACCACTCGCACCGCGCGGGTGTCCGCGGTGGTCCGGTCCCGCTGACGCTGTCGGTGCGGCGCCCGGACAAGATCTGCGACGAGAGCCCGTTGGCTGGGCTTCCGGTCTGATGCTGCTGACTTCCCCCGTCAAGATTGCGGGACGGACCGCTCCGTCCCGCGTCCTGTTCGGACCGCACGAGACCAACCTCGGCCGCGGCCGCGCGCTGTCGGACCGGCACACCGCCTACTACGCAGCGCGTGCTCGAGGTGGCGCCGGGATCGTCGTCACCGAGACCGCGTCGGTGCACGCGAGCGACTGGCCGTACGAGCGGGCCCCGCTCGCGTCGGAGTGCGGTCCGGGGTGGGCGGCGGTGGTCGAGGCGTGTGGCGAGGCCCTCGTGCTCGCGTCGCTCGGCCACGCCGGCGGGCAAGGGTCGTCGGCGTACTCGCAGTGCTCGCTCTGGGCGCCCTCGGCGGTTGCGGACGCGGTGAGCCGCGAGCTGCCGCAGGTGATGGGACCGCGCGAGGTCGCCGCGGTCGTGCAGGGTTTCGCCGCGTCGGCACGGCTCGCCGTCGAGTCCGGCTGTGCCGGGGTCGAGGTCGAGGCGGGGGCCGGCTCGCTGTTGCGGCAGTTCCTGTCCGGCATCAGCAACCAGCGTGCCGATGCCTACGGCGAGGACAAGGTGCTGCTGCTGCGTGATGTGCTGACCGCGGTGCGGTCGGCGGTCGGCGAGGCCGTCTTGTCGTTGCGGCTGTCGTGCGACGAGCTCGCGCCGTGGGCAGGCGTGACGCCGGAGCACGCCGCTGCCATCGCCGCCGACGTGGCCGACGTGGTCGACCTGCTGGTCGTGGTCCGCGCGGGTCCGTACGCCGGCTCGGCTTACCGGCCGGACGCGCACGTCGAGGAGGGATTCAACGCCGAGCTGTGCAAGGGGATCCGCGGCGCCGTGGCCGGCCGGGTGCCGGTGGTGCTGCAGGGCTCGGTGGTCACCGGCGCCTTCGCCGAGCGGGCGCTGTCCGACGGGGTCTGCGATCTCGTGGAGATGACCCGCGCCCAGATCGCCGAGCCCGCGCTGGTCGCGCATCTGCGCGCCGGCACCGCCCCCAGGCCCTGCGTGCTGTGCAACCAGGCGTGCCGGGTCCGGGACGCCCGTAACCCGCTCGTGTCGTGCGTCGGCGAACCCCGCAGCGGCTACGAGACGGTGGAACCTCCCGTCTTCGTGGAAGTTCCACCGGGTCAGGGCACGGCGGAACTTCCGCGAAGCCCGGCCGGCCGGGAGGTGCTCGTCGTCGGTGGTGGCCCGGCGGGGCTGGAGTGCGCCCGGGTGCTGGCTCTCAGCGGCCGCCCGGTCGAGCTGCGCGAGGCCACGGGCGAGCTCGGTGGCGCGGTCAACGACGCCTCGCTCGGGGCCGGTCGGGCGCGGCTGCGTCAGCTGACCGACTGGCTCGCCGACGAGTGCGCTCGTCTGGGGGTAGTCGTGAAGCTCGATGCGCCCGTCACGCCCGCCGAGCTGACGGCGTGGCACGGCGACGTCGTGCTGGCCACCGGGTCGCGCCCGCGTCAGGTCGCCTCCCTCCCTGCCCTCGTCGAAGCTCCACACAGCGGGGACGGGGGGACCAGCGCATCGGCGTACCCCGTGCCGGTGCTGGACAGCCGGGAGGCACTGCGGGGACCGTTGCCCGAGGGGCCGGTGCTGGTGCACGACCCGGTCGGTGGACCGGTCGGCGTGAGCGTCGCGGAGCAGCTCGCCGCCGCCGGCCACGACGTCCGCATCGTCACCGGTGACCCGATCGTCGGCACCCTCCTGAGCCTCACCGGGGACCTCGCCGACTGCAACACGCGGCTGCAGCGCGCTGGTGTCATCCGGGAGCTGAAAGCCTTGCTGCGCAAGGCATCTGACGGCAGAGCGCTTCTCGAGGACGTCTGGACGGGACAGCTGCGCGAGGTGCCGTGCGCGGTCGTGGTCGACTGCGGTCACCGGCTTCCGCGCGAGGAGCTCTACGAGACAGGCACCCCGCGGGCCGGCGACTGCGTGGCGCCACGGACCATCCTCGAGGCGATCCTCGAAGGACGGCGGCGGGCGCTCGAGCTGTCCGGCGTACCAGGCCTGGTGCACGCATGACGCGCTACACGCACCTGTTCACGCCGCTGCGCCTCGGGCCGCTGACCGTCGCGAACCGGGTCGTCTTCAGCGCCCACCTGACCAACTACGCCCAGGACGGGATGCCGACCGAGCAGCACGCGGCCTACTACGCCGCTCGGGCGGCCGGTGGCGCGGGGCTCATCATCACCGAGGAGCACAGCACCCACCTCACGGACTGGCCGTACGAGAAGCTCATCCACGGCTTCGACCCGCGCGTCATCCCGGGCTACCAGCGCATCACCGAGGCGGTGCACGCCCAGGGTGTGCCGATCCTCGCCCAGCTCAACCACAACGGCGGCCAGGCCTCGAGCATGTTCAGCCGCCTGCCGGTCTGGGCACCGAGCCCGATCCCGGACCCGCTGTTCCGCGAGGTGCCGAAGGCGCTGGAGCCCCACGAGATCCGCTCCGTCGTCGACGGGTACGCGCAGGTCGCTGAGCACTGCATGGCTGGCGGCTTCGACGGGGTCGAGCTGCAGTGCTCCCACTCGAGCATCGTCCGCGGCTTCCTGTCGCCGGCCACCAACCACCGCACCGACCTGTACGGCGGGATCCTGCGCAACCGTGCTCGGCTGCTGCTCGAGATCGTCGCCGCCGTCCGGGCAGTGCTGGGCTCCGACAAGGTCCTCGGCGTGCGGCTGTGCGGGGACGAGCTCATCGAGGGCGGCACCACCATCGCCGAGGCCGTGGCCGTGGCGCAGCTGTGCGACGCCACCGGGCAGGTCGACTACATCAACACCTCGATCGGTGTGGCCACCGCGACGCTCTACATGATCGAGGCCTCGATGCAGGTACCACCGGGCTACGCCATGTTCATCCCGAGCGCGATCCGGGAGGCGGTGTCGATCCCTGTTGTCGGCGTCGGCCGCTTCAAGGACCCGGTGCAAGCCGACCGCGCCCTGCAGGCTGGTCAAGCCGACCTGATCGGCGTCGTACGCGGTCAGATCGCGGACCCCGACTTCGTGCGCAAGGCCCGCGCCGGCGCCGCATCCGACATCCGTACCTGTTTGTCGTGCAACCAGGAGTGCGTCGGCCGGATGGGCCTCAACCGCTGGCTCGGTTGCATCGAGAACCCGCGCACCGGTCGCGAGGCCATCGCACTTCCCTTGCCCACCAAGCGAAAGCAGCGGGTCCTCGTCGTCGGCGGCGGACCAGCCGGGTTGCAGGCCGCTGTCACCGCCGCCGAGCGCGGGCACCGCGTGACCCTCTTCGAGAAGTCTGAGCGGCTCGGTGGGCAGGTGCCGGTTGCCGCCAGCGTCCCTAGTCGCGCAGAGTTTCTCGACATCACCCGCAACCTGGTGGCGTCCGCTCAGCGAACAGGCGTCGACGTGAAGACGTCGTACGAGGTCTCGGCCGACTTCTTGCTCGGGGAGGTGCCGGACGTCGTGGTGGTGGCCACCGGTGCGGTGCCACAGAGGCCTCCGTGGGCAAGCGATCTCGCGCGGGTCGTCGACATACGGGACGTTCTCGAGGGTCGTGCCGTCCCGCAGGGCAAGGTGCTCGTTGTCGACGAGCTCGGTTTCCACCAGGGGACGTCGGTGTCCGAGCTGCTTGCCGACCGTGGTTGCAGTGTCGAGGTCGTGACGCCCGGGATGGTCGTCGGCCAGGACCTCGGCATCACCCTCGACCTCGAGACCTGGAACGTGAAGGCCGAGGCGAAGGGGATCACGCAGACCACCGATGTGGTCCCGATGGGCGCGGCTGCCGACGGCGACCGCGTCACTGTCTCCCTGCAGCACCACCCCACCGGCACGGATGTCACCCGCACGGTCGACTGGGTCGTCTGCGCGGTGCAACAGCGGGCCGACGATGCGCTGTTCCACGCCCTCGACGGCGCGCCCTTCCCGGTGCACCGCATCGGTGACTGCGTGGCCCCCCGCCGCGCGCACGCCGCCGTCATCGAGGGCCACCGCGTGGCGGTCGCCCTATGACCTCGCCGATCATGGGCTTGTTGCCCGCCACGCACGCTCAGCAACCGAGCACAAGCTCCATGATCGGCGGGGGGTTGGGGTGAGCGTCACCGTCACTCATCGGGGGACGGCGGCGGTCGAGCCGCTGGAGATGAGCCGCCTCGCGGTCGTCATCGTCCGTGCGGGAGTCCTGCCAGTCGGTGCTGCCGAAGCAGCTGCAGAGGCGGGTGGCCGGGTGCTGGTCCTCGGATCGGGTACGGCGGAGGCCGCTGCGGAGCTCGGCGCGCCGCGCGCCTGGCACGCCGAGACAGTGGACGCCGCGCCGGCCGGGCTGTCCCAGGCCCTCGTCCCGCTGCTGGAGCAGGTGCGGCTGCTGGTTTTCCCGGCCAGTCCTGACGGCCGCGACTTCGCACCACGGCTGGCCGCCGCCCTCGGCCGTCCGCTGCTCGCCTACGCCAGCAGCGCGTCGCTCGACGACGAGGGGGTGCGCGCCTCGTTGTCCCGGCTCGACGGTCGGCTCGAGATCGACGTCCGGTGCGCCGAGCCGGCGGTCGTGACCCTCATGCCCGGCGTACGCAGCCCGCTGCCTCCGTCCAACGGCGAGGTCTTCGAGCTGGTCCTCGACGTCCAGCCTGGCGTGGATGCCGAGCGCCTCGCCGTCCTGGAGCCGGACCCCGCGACCATGGACCTCGCCGAGTCCACCCGCGTGGTCGGAGGCGGTGCCGGCCTCGTCGCCCGGGAGGCGGACGACACGACCGCGCGGGAGACCTTCGACCTCCTCAAGGCCATCGCCGCCCGCCTGGGGGCCAGCGCCGGGGCGACCCGCGTCATCACCGACGCCGGGTGGATGCATCACGACCGGCAGATCGGGACGACCGGCGTGACCATCTCGCCGGACCTCTACCTCGCGATGGGCGTGGCAGGTGCGAGCCAGCACACCGGCGGGCTGGGAGCCCCGCGGCATGTCGTCAGTGTGAACACCGACCCGTCGTGTCCCATGACCGCGATGGCGGACCTCGGCCTCGTCACCGACGCCCGGGCGCTGCTCACCGAGCTCGCCGAGCGCCTGGGGGTTTCCGGTGCCTGACCACTCTCCCGTGCCTGAGCGTTCTCGGGCCACTGACTGCGACGTCGTTGTCGTGGGCGCCGGCCCGGCCGGCGCCGCGGCGGCCCTGACTGCCGCCCGGGCCGGGGCCTCTGTCGTCCTGCTCGAGCGCGGCCCCTTCCCGGGCTCCAAGAACGTGTACGGCGGTGTCGTCTACGGCCGGGTCCTGGACGAGGTCCTGCCGCGTTGGTGGGAGGAGGTGCCGGTCCAGCGCTGGGTGACCCGCCGTTCGACCATGGTCCTCACCGAGACCCAGGCGCTGACGGTGGACTTCAGGACGGTGGCCTGGGGCGAGGCGCCGTACAACGGCTGCACGACCTTCCGCTCCGACTTCGACAGCTGGCTGGCCGGCAAGGCGGTCGAGGCCGGTGCCCAGCTGGTGACGAGCACGGTCGCGACCGGCCTCATTCGCGAGGGCGGCACCGTGGTCGGCGTCCGCACCGACCGGCCCGATGGGGACCTGCGGGCGAAGGTCGTCATTGCCGCCGATGGGGTCAACTCCTTCCTGGCCAAGGAGCTGGGGCTGCTGCCGTCGACCGACGCTGCGCACCTGACCCTTGGCGTCAAGGAGGTGCTCAGCCTGCCCCGTGAGGTCATCGACGAGCGCTTCGGTGTGCGGGGCGACGAGGGTGTCGACGTCGAGATCCTCGGCTGTACAAGGGGAATCCCGGGCGGCGGGTTCGTCTACACCAACAAGGAGACGGTGTCCGTCGGCGTCGTGGTGAGCCTTGAGCACCTGACGGCCGCGAAGGTCCGTCCCGAGGAGCTGATCGCCGACCTCAAGGCGCACCCGGCGATCGCGCCCTGGGTGCGAGGTGCCGAGGTGAAGGAGTATGCCGCCCACCTCATCCCCGAGGGCGGCTACGACCACTTCCCGACGCTGCACGCCGACGGGCTGCTCGTCGCCGGGGACGCGGCCGGCATGTGCCTGGCCGCCGGCATCTGGCTCGAAGGCGTCAACTTCGCGATCGGGTCGGGGCTCGCCGCCGGCCGGGCCGCCGCGGCTGCCGCGCAGACCGGGGCCGACCTCGCGTCGTACCGCAAGGATCTGGAGTCCACCTTCGTGCTGCAGGACCACAAGCGGCTGCGCAAGGCCCCAGGGCTGGTCCTGTCGCCACGCGTGCAGGGTCAGTACCCCGGCCTGATCGCCGACCTGGTCGAGGGCATGTTCACGGTCACCAACCCGACCCCGAAGCCGGGGGTCGTGAGGCTGCTGCGGGCGGCTGCCAACAAGCACGGCGTCAAGCTGCGGCACCTCGCCGTGGACGCTCTCGCGGGCGGGAGGACGTTCCGATGAGCGAGGCGATCCCCCTCACCCCCATCAGCAGCTACCGCGGTATCGGCTTCGACGACCGGATGGACACGGTCGAGTTCCGGGTGGCCGAGCGGGCGCACATCGTGGTCGACAGCGACATCTGCCGGTCCTGCACGACCAAGGCCTGCGTGACGGCGTGTCCGGCGAACCTCTTTGCTCCGACGTCCGACGGCGGGATCTTGTTCAACTATGAGCAGTGCTTCGAGTGCGGTACCTGCTACCAGGTGTGCAACAGCGAAGGCGCCCTGTCCTGGACCTACCCGGACGGTGGCTACGGCGTCGTGTTCCGGCAGGGTTGAGTCGTGCTGATCGTCGCGCTGCTGCGCTGCACCGACCTGCGGGCCGAGGTGGACCCGCTCACCGGTGCTGTCAGCCGCGACCCGCGGACGGCGTCGCTGTCGGCGGCCGACGCCGCTGCGCTCGAGCACGCACTGCGGATCGCGGACACGTGGGGCGGGCGGGTGCTCGCCCTGACGGCGGGCGGACCGGAGGCGGACGGCCCGCTGCGCGAGGCCCTGGCTCTCGGGGCCGAGGTACGCCGGGTGCCGCTGCACTCCTCCTACATCGAGGAGCTCGCGGTCGACGAGCGCTCCCTCGCGAAGCTGGTCGTCTCCGCCCTCGGGGAGAACCGCCCCGACCTGGTGCTCTGCGCGGACCGCTCGGCCGACCGGGGGACCGGCGCCTTGCCGGCCTTCGTGGCCCACGAGCTCGGGGTCGTGCAGGCCCCCGGCCTGGTGGCGCTGCAGGTGGAGGGGGACCAGCTGGTGGCTGAGCGCCGGCTCGACTTCGGCCGCCGCGAGCGGATGCGGGTGCCGTTGCCGGCGGTCTGCTCGGTGGAGGGAGCCGGTGTCCGACTGCGCCGAGCCTCGCTGCCGGCGTCATTGGCCGCGGCCAACGCCACCATCCCCCTGGTCGACGTGGCCCTGCCGGCGTCCCCGGTCCGGGTCGTGCAGGCCCGACCGACGCGGCCACGGCCACGGCACCTTCCCGCGCCGACAGGTACCTCCCGGGAGCGGCTGCTCGCCCTCACCGGTGCGCTGCTCTCCCACGAGCCGCCGACCGTCGTCGGTCCGGTCGGGGCCGCCGAGGCGGCCGACGCGCTGCTCGACTTCCTGGTCCGGCACGGTTACCTGTCCGAGGCCCGCACCGGCTGGGCCGTGCCATGACGCAGCTTCGCGACCTGACCTGGCCCAGCGTCCCCGGCGACGTCCTGGCGGTGCCGGTCGGCTCGACCGAGCAGCACGGCCCGCACCTGCCGCTGTCCACGGACACCGACATCGCGGTGGCCCTCACGAACGGCCTCGCTGAGCGTCGGCAGGACGTGGTGGTGGCGCCGGCGTTGGCCTTCGGCGCCAGCGGCGAGCACGCAGGCTTTGCGGGCACCCTGTCGATCGGGCACGAGGCACTCGAGCTGCTGATCGTCGAGCTGGTCCGGTCCGCCACGGACACCTTCGCCCACGTGCTGCTCGTCAACGGCCACGGCGGCAACGCGCCGACGCTGGCAGCGGCGTGCGCGCGGTTGCGGGACGAGAGCCGCGACGTGCTCGTGTGGTCCCCGCGCTGGGGTGGCGACGCGCACGCGGGACGTACCGAGACCTCCGTCCTGCTGGCCCTGGACCCGGCCCGGGTGGGCCCGTCGCGGGAGGCGGGAGCGACCGACGGACTCGTCGAGCTGCTCCCGGAGCTGCGCCGCGGCGGCTTGCGTGCGGTGACCACCAACGGCGTGCTCGGCAACCCTGAAGGGGCGTCCGCGGAGGAAGGCTTCGAGTTGCTGGCCAAGGCGTTGCACGACCTGGAGGCGACCGTGGAGTCGTGGCTGAACGTCGAGCCGGCATGAGTCGGGTTGCGCTCGTGACGGGTGCCGCACGCGGAATCGGGGCCGCCACCGTCCGAGCGCTGGCCGCCGACGGCTGGTCGGTCGTCGCGACCGACCGGTGCAGCGACGACCCGCGGCTGCCCTACCCGCTCGGTACCCGTGCCCAGCTCGAGGCTCTCGCCGGCGAACGGGTCGTGCCGGTCGTCGCGGACACCTGCGTCGCTGCCGACCTCACCCGCGCCGTCGCCGTCGCGGAGGAACGCTTTGGTGGCCTCGACGCCGCTCTCGCGGTCGCCGGTGTCGTCGCCGGCGGGGTTCGGCTCTGGGAGCAGGACGCCGACCAGTTGGCCGCCGTTCTCGACATCAACCTGTACGGCGTCATCACCCTAGCCCGCGTCGCCGTCCCCGCCTTGCTGCGCCGCCCCGCCCCGCGGTCGGGCAGGTTCCTCGCGGTCTCCTCGGCCGCCGCGACCCGCGGGCTGCCGCTGCTTGCGGGCTACTGCGCGGCCAAGGCCGGGGTGAACGGTCTGGTCCGTGGCCTGGCCGCCGAGCTGCACGGCACCGGTGTCACGGCGTCCTGCGTCAGCCCGGGCTCGACGCGGACGCCGGTGCTCGACGAGAGCGCCCGGCTCTACGGCCTCCCCGACGTGGAGCACTTCGCCCGGCAACAGCCGCTCGAGCGGCTGCTCGAGCCGGAGGAGGTCGCGGCCGCGCTTGTGTGGCTCGCCGGGGAGGCCAGCTCGGGCGTCACGGGGGCCGCCATCGCGGTCGACGGTGGCCTCGCCCTGTGACCTGCTTCCCGTGACCGACGGAACGGGCACCAGCCAGGTCGGGCCGCACCTGTCCGACGCGATCCCGTTCGGCTGGCCGTTGGAGCTCGACCCCAGGACCCGCCGGATGCACGACGACCGGGTCCTGCTCAGCCCGACCGGTCGGCTGCTGCGACTTGGCCCCCAGGGACCTCGGGCGGTGCAGGACCTGCTTGCGGGGCGCGGCGCGGCCGCAGCCCTCCGGCTGGGCCGCACGCTGCTGGACGCCGGGGCCGCGCACCCGCAGCCGCCCGCGCACCCGGCCGACGACGTCACCGTCGTGGTCCCGGTCAAGGATCGGACCGCCGAGCTTGAGCAGTGCCTGCGTGCGCTGGACGCCGACGTCCTCGTCGTCGATGACGGATCCGACGATCCGGCGGCTGTCGAGGCGGTGGCCCGGCGCCACGGTGCGTCCTACGTACACCGCCCCAACGGCGGACCTGCCGCTGCCCGCAATACCGCGATGGCCTTGCTGCGCAAGGACTTCGTGGCCTTCCTCGACAGCGACTGCATCCCGCCGGCGGGCTGGTTGGAGAGCCTGCGCGGGCACTTGGTGGACCCCGCGGTCGGCGCTGTCGCCCCCCGCGTCATCGGCGGTCCGCGCTCGCCACTCGACCTCGGACCCCGGCCGGCCGTGGTCCGCCCCGGCGGTGCGGTCGCCTACGTCCCGACGGCCGCGCTGCTGGTCCGTCGTACCGCACTGATGCCCTTCGACGAAGGGCTCCGGTACGGCGAGGACGTCGACCTGGTGTGGCGGATGCTCGACGCCGGGTGGCAGGTCCGGTACGACCCGGCGGTGGTCGTCGAGCACGCCGAGCCGCGGACCCTCACCGCGCGCCTGACCCGCCGGTTCCGGTACGGAACGGCAGCGGCCCCGCTGTCGCGGCGCCATCCCGAACGCCTGGCGCACCTGGTCCTGCCACCGTGGCCGACCGCCGTGGTCGCGCTCCTGCTGGCACGTCGTCCGGTCCTCGCGGCCGTCGTGGCTGGCTGGTCGACAGCGCGGCTCGACCGGCACCTCGACGACCTTCCCTCTTCGGTGCGAGTGGTGGCCGCCTCTGCCGGCGGTACGGCGATCGGGTTGGGGCGGGCCCTGGCGCTGCTGGGGCCGGTCGGCTGGCTGCTGGCGCGCGACCGTCGGGCGGCGGCGATCTTGGTCGCGCCGCCGTTGCTCGAGTGGTTGGAGCGGCGTCCGGCCACCGATCCCGTCCGGTTCACCGCGTCCACCCTGCTGGGCCAAGCGGCGTACGGGGCGGGCGTGCTCGTCGGTTGCGTCCGTCAGCGGACGGTGGTGCCCCTGCTGCCGCGGCGCGGCGTGGCCGCTCGATAGCAGCGACGTCCCGTTCCCCCACTGCGTCTGAGCAGACGTAAGCAGGTGGTGGGTGGGGTGGGGTGGGGGTCAGGCGGTGCGGCCGGTCTCGCGGCGGACGCGGAGGGCGGCGAGCAGCATTCCGGCGGCGAAGCAGGCGCCGGCGCCCTCTCCGGCACGCAGACGCAGGTCGAGGAGCGGCTCGAGCCCCAATCGGGCGAGGACCGCGGGGTGCGCCTGCTCGCGGCTGCGCTGCCCGGCGACCAGGTGGGCGGCGACGGCGGGTTCGGTCAGCAGCGCGAGCAGCGCGGCGACGGAGGTGAGCAGGCCATCGAGGATCACGACCGCCCCGGCAGAAGCAGCGCCCAGGACCACACCGGTGAGCAGCGCGACCTCTGGGCCGCCGAGCGCCGTCAGGGCACGCAGGGGGTCCTCGACGGGACCGACGCGGACCAGCGCCCCAGCGACGACCTGGCGCTTGCGGTCGAGCATCGCGGTGTCGGCGCCGGAACCGAGCCCGACGACATCCTCGGCCGATAGGTGGAGCAAGGCGGCGGCGAGGGCAGCGGCGACGGTGGTGTTGCCGATGCCCACCTCGCCGAGGGCGACCAGCCCGGCGCGCCCCTCGTTGGCACCGAGCTCGCGGCCGCGCTCGACCAGGGCGGATGCCTCGGCGGTCGTGAGCGCGTCGGTGTGGAGCAGGTCGCCGCTGGACGTACCGGCGTCGACGACGACCGCGCGCAGACCCGCGGCGCTCGCTGCGACCGTGCCGAGGGCCTCCCCCTTCTGGGCGGCGGCGAGCACGTCTGCCGTCACTGAGGTCGGGAAGGCTGAGACACCGAGCGCCGTGACGAGGTGCTCCGCTCCGACCAGCACCAGGACGCCCTGGGTGAGGTCGCCCCGGCCGAGCGCCACGACCCGGTCGACCGCCCGGTCGAGCACCCCGAGCGACCCGGGGGGTGTGAGCAGCCGGTCGGCCTCGTCCCGCGTCTCGACGACCTTGCGTTGCGTCGGGGCGCGCAGGCGCGACACCGGTGCCGGGGCATCGCTCCAGCGGTCGATCAGCACCACCTCGGACAGCGGCTGACGCTTGGACCAGCCGGCCCGCTCGAGGCCGGGAGCAGGAGGGCGCTCGTCGGGCCAGCCGAGGCAGAGCCAACCGAGGGTCACGACCCCCTCGGGTAGGCCGAGGAGCGCGGCCAGACCCGCCGGCTCGAAGAGCGTCACCCACCCCAGGCCGAGCCCCTCGGCGCGGGCCGCCAGCCACAGGTTCTGGATAGCGCACGCGCAGGACCACAGATCGGCGTCGGGGAAGGTCGCGCGGCCCAGGACACCGGCGGGCGCCACCCGCCGGTCGCAGCAGACGACCACCCCGAGCGGGGCCTCCCGGATCCCCTCGAGCTGCAGGTCGAGCAGCTGGCGGGCCGCCTCCGGCTCGAGCTGGGCTGCCTGCGCGAGTCGCTCCTGGTCTGCCATCCACGCAGCCTGCTCGCGCAGCGCCGGGTCGCGGACGACGACGAACCGCCAGGGCTGCGAGTGCCCGACCGACGGCGCCTGGTGGCCGGCGGTCAGGACCCGGGTGAGGAGCTCGTCAGCCACCGCGTCGGGGCGGTACCGCCGGACGTCACGGCGCGCGGAGACGACGTCGTACAGGCCGGTGCGGACCTCGGGAGGGAAGGCCCAGCCATCAGGCGTGCCCGCCCGCTCGGCCGCCGAGGTGGCGTCACCGATAAGGGGCACAGGGCGGGGCCAGGTCACCCCTCCACCGTAGTGGCGATGGCATATCGCGAACGGCCCCGGCGCCCCTACCCTGCGCCGCATGGAACTGAGCAGAAGCGTGCACGTGCAGGCACCGGCGCTGCGGGTCTGGGAGCTGGTCAGCGACCTGCCGCGCATGGGCGACCTGAGCCCGGAGAACGCCGGCGGCAAGTGGCTGGGCGACGCCACAGGCCCGGCGCTGGGCGCCCGCTTCCGCGGCGCGAACCGGGCCGGCTGGCGCCGCTGGAGCACCGATGTGAAGGTCACCCGCTGCGAGCCCGGCAGCGTCTTCGCCTTCGCCGTGAGCAAGGTCGGCCTCAGCGTCGCGGAGTGGAGGTACGACATCGTCGCTGAGGGCGAGTCCGCCTGCACCGTGACGGAGACCTGGGTCGACCTCCGTGGCGGGACCATCAAGGTCCTGGGCGCGCTCACGACCGGGGTGTCGGACCGGAGCGCCTTCACCGTCGCCAGCATCGAGCACACGCTGGCGGCCCTGCGGGCAGCGGTCCACAGCCCCGCCTGAAGTTCCACCGTTCGGCTCTACCCCGGTGCGCCCCCGGGGTCCATCCTGCTTTGACACACCTGCTCGAGGCGTAGGCCGAATTGCCACGCTCTGTCATACTCGCGTGGCCCACTGTGACTGGGCGTCCCAGGCCCACGGCGGACAGGAGCTTCGGTGACCGACCCGACGACCATCCTGCCCTCCGGGCCGGCGGCGGCATCAGGGCTGCTGAAGGTCCAGGGGACCTCCAGGCTCGCCTTCGGCGCGACCACCGCGGCCCTCGTGACGCTCGCGTCCGGCGGCACCGCCATCGTCGTTGCCCGGGGCACCAGCAGCATCAGCAGCCCGACCTCGCTCCCGGCCGGCGGCCTGCAGGTCGACGCCGGTTCCGTGGCCCGTGCGGTCGTGGTCGACGGCGCCCCTGGGATGTTCGGCCGCGCGGCGGTCAGCGGCACCGAGCAGGCGCTGCTCGACGCGCTCCGACGCCGAGCACCCGCCGCACGGCGCACACTGACCGCCCCCCTGGTCCAACTCGGCCACAACGGCGGGAAGGTCCAGGCCATCGACCTCCCGGAAACCCCGTCGAACCCGCCGCCGGGCGTCAACCCACCGGTCGTCGTCCCGCCGGTCGTCAGCCCGCCGGTCGTCGTCCCGCCGGTGGTCAGCCCGCCGGAGGTCAGCCCGCCGGTTCAGGTGCCGCCGCACGTGCCCGGGCCGCCTCCACCGCCGGCGGTGGTCCCGCCGGTCGTGGTCCCGCCGGTCCCGGGTAGCCATGGTGACGACAACGAGGCTCATGAGCACGACGGCAAGGACAAGGGCGACAAGGGCCACAAGCACGAGAACAGCCGTGCCAAGACCAAGACCAAGCTCGGGACCGCGGCGGGCGTGCGGCCGGTGGTCATCGACCTACGCGGGGGCGGCGCGAAGTCTTCCGTTCGGGGCAAGCACGCACGGTCCGGCCGCCACGCCCGCTAGCCGGATCGGGTGGTCGAGGAGACCGAGGTCACATCGCGGCCGGGGATCTGCCACGATGGCGCCGTACAGGCACATCCCTGCACATGTTCGACCCGTACATGCAGGACGCCGGCTGCTCCGGAACCCGCTCACCCGGCGGCACCGGCGGTGGACGGCCCCGCCTCTGACGGACCGGTGATCCCGGGCCGCCAGCCGAGCGCACGAGGAGCACCCGCGTGACCGTTGCCCAACCCGCCGCCGATCCGCACCTGATCCAGTTGCTCACCCCCGAGGGCGAGCGCCTGCACCACCCCGACTACGACGTCGACCTCACCGACGAGGAGTACCGCAGCCTCTACCGTGACCTCGTTCTCGTACGGCGGATCGACGTCGAGGCGACCGCCCTTCAGCGCCAGGGCGAGCTCGGCATCTGGGCGGCGCTGCTCGGCCAGGAGGCCGCCCAGGTGGGCTCGGGCAGAGCCCTTCGACCGCAGGACTTCGCCTTCCCGACCTACCGCGAGCACGGCGTCGCGTGGTGCCGCGACGTCGACCCGCTGAAGCTGCTCGGCCTGTTCCGTGGCGCGACCAACGGTGACTGGGACCCGGAAGAGACCCGCTTCGCGCTCTACACCATCGTCATCGGGTCGCAGACCCTGCACGCCACCGGCTATGCGATGGGTGTCACCAAGGACGGCGCGGTCGGCTCGGGCGATGTGCTGAAGGACGAGGCGGTCATCGCCTACTTCGGCGACGGGGCGTCGTCTCAGGGTGACGTCAACGAGGCCTTCGTGTGGGCGAGCGTCTACAACGCCCCGATCGTCTTCTTCTGCCAGAACAACCAGTGGGGCATCTCGACGCCGGCCGCGACGCAGAGCCGCATCCCGCTCTACAAGCGCGCCGAGGGCTTCGGCTTCCCGGGCGTTCGGGTCGACGGCAACGACGTGCTCGCGACGTACGCCGTGACGCGCCAGGCCCTCGACAGCGCGCGCACCGGGCAGGGGCCGACCCTCATCGAGGCCTTCACCTACCGGATGGGCGCGCACACGACCTCGGACGACCCGACCCGGTACCGGCTGTCCTCCGAGCTGGAGGCGTGGAAGCTCAAGGACCCGCTGGAGCGGATGAAGGCGTTCTTGTTCAAGCAGCAGGTTGCCGACGCCTCCTTCATCGAAGCGGTGGAGGGCGAGGCCGACGCGTTGGCCTCGCGGATCCGCAAGGGCTGCCTGGAGATGCCCGACCCCTCGCCGATGGTCATGTTCGACCAGGTCTACGAGGAGATGACGCCCCTGTTGCGGACGCAGGCCGAGGAGTTCGCGACCTACCACGCCGGGTTCGCGCAGGGAGGTGCGCACTGATGGTGCAGCTGACGATGGCGAAGGCTCTGAACGAGGGGCTGCGTGCGGCCATGGAGCGTGACCCCAAGGTCATCCTCATGGGCGAGGACATCGGCAAGCTCGGCGGCGTCTTCCGCGTCACCGACGGTCTGCAGAAGGACTTCGGCGAGGACCGCGTCTTCGACACCCCGCTCGCCGAGTCCGGCATCGTCGGTACTGCGATCGGCCTCGCGATGCGCGGCTACCGGCCGGTCTGTGAGATCCAGTTCGACGGGTTCGTCTTCCCGGCGTACGACCAGATCGTCAGCCAGCTCGCCAAGATGCACGCCCGCTCGCGTGGTCGCGTGAAGATGCCCATCGTGATCCGTATCCCCTTCGGCGGCGGGATCGGCGCTGTCGAGCACCACAGCGAGTCGCCCGAGGCCTATTTCGCGCACACCGCCGGACTGAAGGTCATGGCGTGCTCGAACCCGATCGACGCGCACTTCATGATCCAGCAGGCCATCGCCAGCAACGACCCGGTCATCTTCCTCGAGCCGAAGCGGCGCTACTGGGAGAAGGCTGACGTCGACCCGACCGCGATGCCCGACCCGCTTGAGCAGGCACGCGTGGTCCGGTCGGGTACCGATGTCACGCTCATTGCCTACGGCCCGATGGTGAAGACCTGCCTGGACGCCGCCGCCGCGGCCGAGGAGGACGGCCGCAGCCTGGAGGTCGTCGACCTCAGATCGCTTTCCCCGCTGGACTTCCAGACCGTTTTCGAGTCGGTACGACGGACCCGTCGCGCCGTGGTGGTCCATGAAGCGTCATCCTTCGTCGGCCTGGGTGCCGAGATCTCGGCCCGCCTGTCCGAGGAGCTGTACTACGAGATGGAGGCGCCGGTCCTGCGGGTCACCGGATATGACGCCCCGTATCCACCGTCGCGCGTGGAGGAGGAGTTCCTCCCCGACCTCGACCGGGTGCTCCACATCGTCGACAAGTCCTTGGAGTACTGAGATGTCTCGTGTGAAGGACTTCAAGCTTCCTGACCTGGGCGAGGGGCTCACGGAGGGCGAGATCCTGCAGTGGCTCGTCGCCGTCGGCGACGACGTCAAGCTCAACCAGCCCATCGTCGAGGTGGAGACAGCGAAGGCCGCTGTCGAGGTCCCGTCGCCGTACGCCGGGGTCGTCGTCACGATCCATCACGACGCCGGGACGATGGTCGACGTCGGGGCGGTCATCATCAGCATCGACACCGACCCGGGCGCCGGCCCCCTGCCGGTCGACGAAGTGGTCGCTGACCACCCTGAGGTCGGCGACCTGGTCCCGCCGCCCCCGCCCGGCGAGGGCGCGCTCATCGGCGAGGTAGGTCCGACCGGCCGTACCGCGACGCTCGTCGGCTACGGGCCGAAGTCTGTGACCGCCAAGCGGCGCTCCCGCAACGACCATCCCGCACCTGCGCCGGCTCCCGTCGCCGTGGCCACGCCACCACCGCCTCCGGCCACCGCCGCCAGGGTGTCCGCTGCAGCCGTTGGTCAGTCCGCCGCGCTGTCGGCCGGCGAGGTGTCGGTGCTCGCCAAGCCCCCGGTGCGCAAGCTGGCCAAGGAGCTCGGGGTCGACCTGACGGGTCTCGTCGGCAGCGGACCGGGTGGCACCATCACCCGCGCTGACGTGGAGGCCGCGACATCCCTTGCACCACAGGCAATGCCGGCCAGTGCCGTCCCGACGTTCAGCTACGACCCGGAGACGCGCGAGCGCAGGATCCCGGTCAAGGGCGTCCGCAAGATGACCGCGCAGGCGATGGTCGACAGCGCGTTCAGCGCGCCCCACGTCACGGAGTTCCTCACCCTCGACATCACGCCGACCATGGACCTGGTGCAGCGGCTGAGGCTCCTGCCGGAGTTCCAGGACGTGAAGGTCACACCGCTGCTGTTGGTGGCCAAGGCGCTGCTGCTGGCCGTGAAGCGCAACCCCGAGATCAACAGCACCTTCACCGACTCCGACATCGTCATGAAGGAGTACGTCAACCTCGGGATCGCGGCGGCGACGCCACGGGGGCTCCTCGTGCCCAACATCAAGGACGCCGACCAGCTCTCGTTGGTGCAGCTTGCGCAGGCGTTGCAAGACCTGGTCGCGACCGCCCGTGAGGGCAGGACGACACCGGGCGACATGGCCCGCGGGACGATCACTATCACCAACGTCGGGACGTTCGGCGTCGACAGCGGGACGCCCATCCTCAACCCGGGTGAGTCCGCGATCCTGTGCTTCGGAGCGGTCCGCCCCACCCCCTGGGTGGTCGACAACGAGATCGTGGTGCGGCAGGTGACACAACTGGCCCTGTCGTTCGACCACCGCAACGTGGACGGGCAGTTGGGGTCGCAGTTCCTCGCCGATATCGCTCGAGTGCTCAGCGACCCGGCAACCGCGCTTGCCTGGAGCTAGCCCCTCCGGTCTCCTGCGTCCGCTCGACGGCGCGGTCGAACCGTGCAGATGAGCGGACGTAACGGGGACTCGAGGCGATCAGTAGGTGCCGCGGTCGTGAACGATGTGCTCCTCGGTGACCGCCGGGCGGCCGTCACGGCGGCCGAACACCAGGGTCGTCATGAACAGGCCGACGACCCCAGCGGCCATCAAAATGAATCCGATGACCTGGACGTCGACGCCACTGAGGTTGTAGTTCACGGCGAACGCAAGGATGGCGCCGATGGCGAGCAGGAAAACGCTGGCTCCGATGCCCATGGGTGTTCCTCCGATAGGACGGCGCGGCGCGGTTGCCGCGGCTGGCTGTGAAATACCCCCGTCGATCACTTCCACACCCGCGGCGCGAAGGACGAGCAGCAAACGGACGCGCTTTCGCCTCTCCCACAAGGGGAAAGGCCGGCCGTTTCCCCTTGTGGGGAACGACCGGCCTTCGCCGTACAGGAATCTGCTAGAAGGCGGCTTCGTCGAGGTCCATGAGTGACAGGTCGACGGCCTTGGCGATCTCGAGCTTGCTGGACAGCTCGGGGAAGACGGCGCCGGCGAACCACTTGGCCGCAGCGATCTTGCCGTCGTAGAAGTGCTTGTCCTTCGCGGACGCGGTCGGGAGCTTGTCGACCGAGACAGCGGCCTGTCGCAGCAGCAGCCAACCGATCACGAGGTCGCCCAGTGCCATGAGGGTGCGGGTCGTGTTGAGCCCGACCTTGTAGACGTTCCTGGTGTCCTCCACCGACGCCATCAGCTCGTTGACCGAGTGACCGACGATGCCCTGGACATCCTCGAGCGCCTGGGCGAGAAGGTCGCGCTCCTTGTCCAGTGGGCCGTCGGTGGCCTTGGCGAACGCCTGGATCTCGGCGGCGAGCTTGCCAAGGGCCTGGCCCTGGTCGCGCACGATCTTCCGGAAGAACAGGTCCATGCCCTGGATCGTTGTGGTGCCCTCGTAGAGGGTGTCGATCTTGGCGTCGCGGATGTACTGCTCGATGGGGTAGTCCTGCGTGAAGCCCGAGCCACCGAAGATCTGAAGGGAGGTCGCGAGGAGCTCGTAGGACTTCTCCGAGCCGTAGCCCTTGACGATGGGCAGCAGCAGGTCGTTGAGACGTACGGCGAGGTCGTCCACCTGGCCGGTGTGGGAGGACAGCTCGACCTGGTCCTGGATGGTCGCGGTGTACATCACCAGGGCGCGCATGCCCTCAGCCCAGGCCTTCTGACGCATGAGCATGAGGCGCACGTCGGGGTGGTGGCTGATGGTGACGCGCGGCGCGGCCTTGTCGGTCATCTGGGTGAGGTCCGGGCCCTGGACCCGGATCTTGGCGTACTCGAGGGCGTTGAGGTAGCCGGTCGACAGTGTCGCGATGGCCTTGGTGCCGACCATCATCCGCGCGTACTCGATGACCTGGAACATCTGCGCGATGCCCTCGTGCACGTCACCGACAAGGGTGCCGACTGCCGGGGCGTTCTCGCCGAAGGTGAGCTCGCAGGTGGTGGAGACCTTCAGCCCCATCTTCTTCTCGACGTTGGTGACGTAGACGCCGTTGCGCTCGCCGAGTTCGCCGGTCGCGAGGTCGACGTGGAACTTCGGGACCAGGAACAGCGACAGCCCCTTCGTGCCCGGACCGCCGTGGCCCTCGACGCCGACCGGGCGAGCCAGGACGAGGTGGAAGATGTTCTCCGGCCAGTCCCACTCGGCGCTGGTGATGAAGCGCTTGACGCCCTCGAGGTGCCAGGTGCCGTCCGGCTGCTGGTGCGCGGTGGCGCGGCCGGCGCCGACGTCGGAGCCGGCGTCGGGCTCCGTGAGGACCATGGTCGCGCCCCAGCCGCGCTCGATGGCCAACTCGGCGAAGCGCTTCTGGTCGGCGGTGCCGTTGCTGTGCAGGATCTGCGCGAACGCCGGACCGGAGGAGTACATGTAGATCGCCGGGTTGGCGCCGAGGATCATCTCGGAGACGGCCCAGATCAGCGACGGCGGCGCCCCGATCCCGCCCAGCGCCTCGGACAGCGGGAACTTGTCCCAACCGCCCTCGTGGTAGGTGGCGTAGCTCTTGAGGAAGGACGCCGGCAGCGTCACCGCACCGGACTCCTTGTCGAACACGGGCGGCATCCGGTCACCGTCCACGAAGCTGGCCGCGAGGTCGTTCGTGCAGAGCCGCTCGACCTCCTTGAGGACGTCCTTCGCAGAGTCGATGTCGAGGTTGGAGTACGGGCCCTGGCCCAGGCTCTTGTCGGCTCCGAAGACCTCGAACAGGTTGAACTCGATGTCGCGGAGGTTGCTCTTGTAGTGGCCCATGGTCTGGGGACTCCTCATACGGGTGGAAGGCGCGTACTCGCCGGTAACAACAGGATGCTACCCACTGGTAACCTTGGCAAGAGCGATGGGCACTCGCTCTGCCGCACGAACAGCCTCCGCTGCGTTGCGCACCGAACCCCCTAGCGTGTGGGCATGCGAACTGTCGTGACAGGCGGAGCCGGTTTCCTGGGATCCCATTTGTGCGAACGACTCCTCGCTGACGGTCACGAGGTGCTGGCACTGGACAACTTCCTCACCGGCACCCCGCAGAACGTGGCGCACTTGCTGGAGAAGGACGCGTTCCGGCTGGTGAAGGCCGACGTGACTGACTACGTCCACGTGCCGGGCAAGGTCGACCAGGTCATGCACTTCGCCTCGCCGGCGTCGCCCATCGACTACCTGCAGCTCCCGATCGAGACGATGAAGGTCGGTTCCACGGGGACGCTGCACGCCCTGGGGCTGGCCAAGGAGAAGGGCGCCCGCTTTCTCCTGGCGTCCACGAGCGAGACGTACGGCGACCCGCAGGTGCACCCGCAGCCGGAGACCTACTGGGGCCACGTCAACCCGGTGGGGCCGCGCGGTGTCTACGACGAGGCCAAGCGGTACGCCGAGGCGCTCACCATGGCCTATCGCCGTGCCCACGGCGTCGACACGGCCATCGTGCGAATCTTCAACACTCACGGCCCCAGGATGAGACCGAACGACGGCCGGGCGATCCCGGCTTTCACCTCGCAGGCCCTGACGGGCCAGCCGATCACGGTGGCGGGTGACGGCTCCCAGACGCGTTCCATCATCTACGTCGACGACCTGGTCGAGGGCATTCTCCGGCTGCTGCGCTCCGACCTCGCCGGTCCCGTGAACATCGGCAACCCGCACGAGACGTCGGTGCTGCACCTCGCCGAGACGATAAAGCGGCTCACGTCCAGCGACAGCGAGATCACCTTCATCGAGCGGCCGGTGGATGACCCGAGCATCCGCCAGCCGGACATCACGGTGGCCAAGCGCGACCTCGGCTGGGAGCCGAGTGTGATGTTCGAGGAGGGCCTGTCCCGGACGATCGCGTACTTCCGCGACCACCCGGAACTGGTCCGCTGAGCTTGCTCGGCTACCGGTAGTAGCCCAGCACGTCCGCTATCAGATCGGTGTGGCCGGCGAGGTTGTAGAGAGAGATCGTGCCCGTGCTGCTGAGTGGGATCACGGCCAGGTTCGCCACCGTCGAGCCGGGCAGCAGGTTGAGATCAGAGGTGGCGGGACGGCTGCCGCCGTACCAACCGGTGATGAAGCCCGCGGCGGTGACGTTCGTTGCGGTCAGGGTGACCACGACGGTCTTGGCGTCTGCTGGGACACCGCCCCTTCCGGCCACGTTGAGCACGG
>JAOPVP010000100.1 GCA_025966135.1 Frankiales bacterium | reverse complement strand
GTCCTGCTGAGTCGGCCAGCACGTCCACCGAGAACTCTTCTCCTGGGAGGAACTCCTGGATGATGAGCTGCTCGTCGACACCGATCGCCACCAGCGCGTCGCGGCTGCTGACCTGTCGCACGCCGCGCGACCCTGCACCGCGGCGAGGCTTGACGATCACGGGGAAGCTCCAGTCGTGCCGAATGCCCTCCTCGTTCAGCAGGCGCGTGACAGGGACCCGGAGCAGTGGGGCGCAGCGCTCGGCCAGCAACCACTTGTCGAGCGTGACTGCGAGGGTCAGAGCCGACGGGGCAGCAAGCACGGCGGGCGCAAGCGAGTCGCGGCGCTCGGCCAGCGGCACGAGCTCCACCTCGACGGTCGAGATGACCACGTCGATGGCATCCTCCCGACAGATTCGGTCGATGTCTTCTACGAAGTCGGGCGCGAGCCCGGGCAGCAGGATGCGACGGAACCCGGCTTCGACCAGGTAGAGCCCACTCGCCCAGCCGTCCATGTCCCCGGCGAACAGCTCAACGCCGGGTCGCCGCAGCAGCGAGCGGACAACAGCGACGCCGGCAGGGCCGCCGACGCCCGTGACCAGTACCCGGGTCATCCCTGCTCCCTGTTCGGGGTTGCTCGAGACAGCGGCGGCCGCTGGCGCGACTGGACGGAGAGGTCCGCGGCATCCCGGATCACCTCAAGCGGCTCGCAGCTTTCGCTGTTGCTGGAGAATCGCGACCAGTACCGCGCGGTGGAGAGGACGAACTCGGGATCGAGGTACTTGCGGATCTCCACCTGGGATTCGAAGCACTTGAGCAGTTCGAGCTTCTTCTCGGTGAAGCCGTCGATCGACACGAAGCGGGTCGGGCGGAAGTCGATCGTCGACGAGGGGCTCTGGAAGCAGGCCACCGTGTCGATGGCGCGGGCGGCAACGATCGTGGCCTCGTGCACTGCGCGGTGATCCTGGTGACGATCGTGTGCCGTGTGCGTGTAGACGATGCTCGGGTTGACCTGGCGGATGACCCGCTCGATCATGGCCACGGTCGGCCCGGTGCTGGTGATTTCCGTGTCGGTGAGGTCTTCGAGGAAGAGCCGAGCCCCCAGGAGTTCGGCCGAGCGAAGGGACTCGTTCTGCCGGTCATTCGGCTCGCCACCCTTGGCGCCGCGCGAGAGCGTCAGGATTACCACGCTGTCACCGGCATCCCGGTGGGCCGCGAGGATGCCGCCAACGCCGATCTCCACGTCATCCGGATGCGCGCCGACGGCGAGCACAAACTCGCGCGGGCGCCCCGCCTCCCGGTTCGCCCTGCCTTCCGCCGCCAGCCGGTTGACGATGGAAATGAGCTCGGATGACGCGACGGGCTTGGTCAGGAACTCGTCGGCCTGGCTGCGGAGAGCGGCGACCGCGTAGTCGACGGAGACGTGCGCGGTGATGACCACGACGGGGAGCCCTGGCTGGTCTTCGCGAAGCAGCGAGATGAGTTCGAGGCCTGACATCCCCGGCATCTCAATGTCGGTAACGACCACGTCGGGTCGAAAATCTTCGACGGCAGCGCGCGCGAGGAACGGGTCGGCAAGCGCCAGCACCTCGAATCCGCCCCGGCGAACCAACACCGTGCGGGTGTATGTCCCGACATCCGGGTCGTCATCGACGACCAATACGCGGTAAGCCTCTTCGGCCATTTTCCCAACCCCCGTCACTACCCCACGTCAAGACTAGGCGTATTTGTACCCCGGCCACAGGGGATGGGACCCCCGCGTTCCGGTGACACCTGAGCGAGTGTCGTCGCCCGTGGGTGCGGAGATGCGGCCATCTGCCTTTTCCTGCTGGTTCCGCGCGACGCGGTCGCCTCGGCTGCTCGGTCGTCACTTCCGTCCCCCGCGGCCGCTGGCGGGCCTCGCTCGACGCCTCGCGTCGCTCGACCCATCCCGCGCCCGTCCCAGGCCACGTTCCGCCTACCTTGGCGCCACGCCCGGAACGCGGTCCATCCGGTCGGCGGTCAGCTCACGCGGAAGCGCCTGAGCGCCAACGCGGGATTGAGCTTCCGGACCTGCCGAACGCGGGCCGTGCTGATCGTCGCGACCGCGACATCCGTCTGTTCTCCGATCGTGGCGATCTCGACGCCCATGGGGTCGACGATCATGCTGTTTCCGACACCAATAGGCGGCGCATGATCGGCTGCGGCAACGTAGGCCGTGTTCTCGAGGGCCCTCGCCGTGACCAGCGTGCGCCAGTGGTGCTCCTTGAGGGGCCCGCGAACCCATTCGGAGGGGACGAGGATGAGGTCGGCCCCCGCATCAACGAGGCGACGGCTCACCTCGGGAAAACGCAGGTCGTAACACGTCTGGAGCCCCACCGTGAACCCGCTGAACGCGAACACCTCGGGCGGCTCGATGTCACCTGGACGCACCCACCGCGACTCGGAGTCGCCGAACGCGTCGTACAGGTGAAGCTTCCGATACGTCGCAAGGAGTTCGCCGACGGGGTCGAGCGCGACCAGCGTGTTGGAGAAACGGGGCTCGTCTGCGAGGCGCTCGACGACGCCGGCGACGAGGTGGATGCCGAGGTCGCGGGCGAGCTCGCGGAGACCGGACACGAAGGGTCCGTCAAGGGGCTCAGCGGCATCCACGAAATCCCGGCCCAGCGGAGTCGCGAAGTAGGACGAGTACTCGGGGAACACCACGAGTTCTGCCCCTCGCCCGACTGCTGTCGTGGCCAGCCCCCTCATCGCGGCGAGATTGGCTGACGCGCTCCCCGTTGGCGCGAACTGGGCGACGGCGATCGCGGAGGACGTGTCGCTGCTCTGGGTCGTCATCCCCTCAGCCTAGGACTGGGGATGCCCGTCGATGTTGCCGCACGCCGACAAACGCGCTAAGTTGTGCAAGCGCTTGCAGCAGCGCTCCGCGGCGTGCCGTGGCACCACCTACCCGACAGCAGGTTTCCATGCCAGAGATCAAGTTCTTCATCGCCCGCGACGCAGACGGCTTTCCGCTGTGGCTCCTCGCGGATCCGTCGACTCAGCGCCCCGGCCTGTACTGCTGGGTCTCCAACACGGGGCAATGGCACCGCAACCCCGTCGTCGAGATGCTCGACATGCTCGGTCGCGGGCCGTCGCTCGAGCCCGTTCAGCTCCACGAGCTGCCAGGGCTGACCGCCTCCTGGCCCGAGCTGGATGCGGCAACCGCGGGATGGCTGCTCGACGAGTTCGAGGGCCAGCAGTTTCCCGATGTGCTGTCCAACGGACACCTCGGCATTGTGACCGCCGATCGGGACGCCGAACTGCGCGCCCTGACGAGCGAGAGCCACACCTGGGCGGTCGTGCGCTCGTATCCGGCGAAACTCGTTTTGCCGCGCTGAGCTGCCTAGGCGAGCTCGGGGAGCACGCTGCGCTCGAACAGCTCGATGCCCGACTGGTCGTAGGCCGCCTCCGGGAAGTAGAGGATGCTGTACGCGAGTCCGCGAGCCTCCATTGACCTCAGCCCCTCCGCGACCTGCTCCGGCGTGCCGACCGTTGGGCTTGCGTCGTACTCGGCGACGAAGGCATCCGCTCGCTCCTCGCCCAGGTAAGGCAGCACGCGCGCGCGGATCGCGGCGATGCGGTCCTGCACTTCCGCTTTGCTGTCGGCGATGACGACGTTGTAGTTCGTCGAGCGCGTGATGTCGCTGAAGTCGCGGCCGAGGTCGTCGCAGTGACCGCGGAGAACCTCGCTCTTGTGCTCGAAGCCCTCCGGTGAGCCATCGAAGTTGGTGTATTTCGCGTACTTGGCTGCGATTTTGAGCGTCACCTTTTCGCCTCCTCCTGCGACCCACATCGGGATGCCGCCCTCCTGGAGCGGGAGCGGACGGACGATCGCGCCGTCCACCTGGAAGTACTTGCCGTCAAGGGTGGCCGTGCCGGTGGTCCAGGCCTGGTGCATGATCTCAACGCCCTCACGCAGCGCTGCGAGGCGCTCGGGTGCGGTCGGGAAGCCGTAGCCGTATGCGCGCCACTCGTGCTCGTACCAGCCGGCGCCGATTCCCATCTCGGTGCGGCCGCCGGAGATGATGTCGACGGTCGCGGCGACCTTGGCGAGGTAGGCGGGATTGCGGTAGCCCATGGAGGTACACATCTGGCCAAGCCGAACGCGCGAGGTGCTCGCCGCGAAAGCCGCCATGAGCGTCCATGCCTCGTGCGTCGCCTCTTCGCTCGGCACCGGAACGGTATGGAAGTGGTCGTAGACCCAGAGGGATTCCCACGCCCCGGCATCGGCACGCTGGGCGAGGGAGTTCATGACTCCCCACTGCTCCGAAGGGTCGATACCGAGAAGATCGTGGCGCCAGCCCTGGGGGATAAAAAGTCCGAATCGCATGATTCCAGCCTAACGCGAGAGCGCTCCCATGGGCCCCGCATGCCTTATGGGTTCGGCGGGAGCGGACGAGTCGCTGGGGACCGGCCGGACCGCTTCGCGTGAGTTGAGAATCTGGCCCCTGATGCTCTAAAGGCGTTCTCGCCGTAGTGCCTCGTCCGCGGCGAAGGGTTGCTTTCAGTTGTCGATCTCCAACGACCTATCTCAGGGGTGCGGAGCTGCTGCGGCAGCGGATAGGCCCGCTCCGGGACTTTCATCGGGGGCGTTGGGGCGCCCAATTGCTGCAACGTCGGTTCGGTTCAACCACTTGAACGCGAGGGCTTGCCATCTCCTCCCGCTAACTCGGCCGCGGCCGATGCCGCCCGCCAACGCCGTGAATTAGATGCGGCGTACGAGCAACCGATCCGGCGGGCTGCCGCGCATGGCCCCCAAATCGGCCTAGTCGTCAATCGCCGGGGCCGCCGTAGCCGCGCCTTCCTATCGCCCTCAGTACCTGTTCGCGTTTCCAGCACCCGGGACAATCGCCACACGGCATGTTCGCGCGGTGACATGAATATGTCCAAGGAATGAGCGCCTGGTCAAACCCGGGCGAAGTGAGCAATTGCTCGGTGGTGAAAGCAACGGCCGGTGCGATGACACGAACTGCGCCTTCTTGAAATGCGATCAATCTGTCGAGGAGCTCGTAGAACTCTTTGGTGCCGTCACGATGCCGGCTTCCGTCGGTCGACACACTGCCAAGCGCGACCGTCGAGCAAGCAAGACGGAGGGCTATCGCTGCGCCAGCCGTCGCGAGGAACTGATTACGATATGGCCACCACTCTGGGCTCGGTGCTCCCTGGATCTGCGGACTCCCGCTTAGAAGCCCGGATCCCAGTTCGTTCATCCCAAGATTGACGGTGACGAGGTGAAGCTCGAGCTGCTCTGCAATATGCCGAGCTGCGGTTGCCTCGGCGATCGCGGACAGCTGACCATAATCGACGAATAGAAGTTTGGGCCGCATTGTTGCCGCGATCGTCGTGCTATCGAGGCCGCCGGAAAAAAGTAGAAGCGTGTCGTCAGCCGACATTGCGCAGTTCCCGACTCTGATCGATTCCGGCCCAGATAGCACGATACATCGCAGTAGTTATGTCGGTGTGAAGTTCGACGCTCGTCCCCTCGAGCATCGTGGACCGAATC
>JAOPVP010000045.1 GCA_025966135.1 Frankiales bacterium | reverse complement strand
CGGACCGGGACGGTCAGCCGCTGGCCACCATGCGCGAGCAGGGTCTGCCCCTCGGTGGACAGCTGTCCGACGGTGAGCGTCATGCCGCCTCCACCCGTCGGCCGCCGCGCGTCACGACGTACCGAGCCATGCCGTTGACCGCAAAGGTGATCACGAACAGCACGAGCCCGGACGCGATGAGCGCCTCCTGGCCGAGCGGCTCTGCCGCCTGGTACTGCGCGGCGATGTTGGCCGCGATGGTGTTGCCCCCGATGTTGGCGTCGATGATGTGGAAGCTGGTCGTCGGCGCGAGCGAGAGCACCAGGGCGACCGCAATGGTCTCGCCGAGCGCGCGCCCGAGCCCGAGCATGAGTGCCCCGGTGACGCCGGACTTGCTGTAGGGCAGGACCGCCAACCGGATCATCTCGAGCTTCGTCGCGCCCAGGGCCAGGGCTGCCTCGCGGTTGGCCGCGGGGACCTGCAAGAAGATCTCCCGGCTGATGGCGGCCACGATCGGCAAGATCATGATCGACAGCACCAGTGAGGCGATCAGCACGCTGCGTCCGACGACGCCGTTCTTGCCCAGGTCGAACAGCGGGATGAAGCCAAGGTGATCGGCCAGGAACTGCTGGAACCGGTCCGAGTAGGGCACGAGGAACAGCAGTCCCCAGAGGCCATAGACCACGCTGGGCACGGCGGCCAGCAGGTCCACCACGTAGCCGACGGGCTTGGCCAGCCGACGCGGGGCGTAGTCACTGATGTAGAGCGCGATGCCGATGGCGATCGGTCCGGCGACGACCAGCGCGATCACGCTGGAAAGCAGCGTCCCGAAGGCCAGCGCGGCGATGCCGAAGACCGACGGGATCTCGTCGGGCGCCCAGAGCTTGGTCGTGAGGAAGTTCTTGGTGTCGGCCTGAACGGCCGGAGCCGCCTTCCTCATCAGGAAGACGGCGATGGCGACGATGATCACCAGGACGAAGATGCCGGCGCCTCTGGTGACGCCCGAGAAGACCCGGTCCCCGGCTCGGCGACTGGGTCCGGAGACCAACGAGCCCTGGGGGCTCCGGGAGGTGCTGGGCATCCACGTCCTGTCTGCTGCTCGGCTGACGACGGTGCGGGCGGTGGTCCGCCGCCCGCACCGTCGGTAAAACTAGGCCAGGGTCCCGACCTGCGTCAGAGCCTGGGTGGCGATCGCGTCCGGCAGCGGTGCATAACCGAGCCCGTCGAGCACCGACTTGCCGGTGGTGAGGGTGTAGGTGAAGTACGCCTTCAGCAGCGCGGCGTTCTTGTTGCCCTTGTCGCACGTGAGGACGTACGACGGGGCGGAGAGCGGGTAGGCGGCCGCGGCAGTGGTCGCGTAGTGGGGCGAGATGCGGATGTCACCCTTGCTGGTGTCCACCTTCGCGGTCGCGAGCGCCGCGGACACGCTCGTGCCGTTCGGGGTGATCGCGGCGCCGCTCTGGTTCTTGATGTCCGCGAAGGGCAGGTTGCGCTGCTTGGCGAAGGACAGCTCGGTGTAGGTGATGCCGCCCTTGGCCTGCGCGACCGCGGTCGTCGTGCCGTCGGAGCCCTTGGCCGACTGGCCGCCCGGCCACGTCACGGTCTGGCCGACGCCCAGCTTCCAGGCCGGCTTGCCGGTGGCGTCGAGCCAGCTCGTGAAGATGCTGGTCGTGCCGGACGCGTCGCTGCGGTGCACCGGGACGATCGGGATGCTCGGGAGCGTGGCGGAGGGGTTGTCCGCCTTGATGGCAGCGTCGTCCCACTTGGTGATGGTGCCCTGGAAGATGCCGGCCACGGTGTTGGGCGACAGCGCCAGCTTGCTCACGCCGGTGATGTTGTAGGTGAGCACGACGGCGCCGGCCACGATCGGGGTCACGATGCCCTTGTTGCCCGTGCCACAGCGCTTGTCGGCGGCGGCCTGCTCGGCGGTCTTGGGGAGCGAGTCGGTGCCCCCGAAGTCGGCGGTGCCGTTGCCGAAGGCGGTCTTGCCGGCACCGGAACCGGTGCCCTGGTAGGCGATCTGGGCGCCGGAGCAGGCGGCCTGGAAGTCCTTGATCCACTGCAGCTCGGCGTTCTGCTGGAACGTGGAGCCCTGACCGCTGAGCGAGCCCGTGGCGCAGTTTGCTGCCGACGAACCGCTGGCCGTGGGGCCGGGGGCGGCAGTGTTGTTGCCGCTGCCGCAGGCGGTCAGCGAGAGCGTGCCCGCCACCACGAGTGCGGCCAGCTGGCCCGGGCGCGTGACCTTCACGAGGTGTCCTCCGTCTGTCGAGGCCCCGGTCTCCCCGGGGTCGTCGCCGACGCTAAGGACCGGACGTGACCAGCCCGTGGGTCGAAGGTGGACGAAAGATGAACGACGCACGAACGTCGCCGCCCATCTCAGGAGGCAGCCCGGGATCAGCGCTCGAGCTTGTAGCCCAGGCCGCGGACGGTCAGCAGGTGCTTCGGGGCGGTCGGATCCGGTTCGATCTTGGCCCGGAGTCGCTTCACGTGGACGTCGAGCGTCTTGGTGTCCCCGACGTAGTCACTGCCCCAGACCCGGTCGATGAGCTGCGCGCGGGTGAGCACCCGGCCGACGTTGCGCAGGAGCAGCTCGAGCAGGTCGAACTCCTTGAGGGGGAGCTGGATGGCCTCGCCGCTGACCGTGACCAGGTGCCGGTCGACGTCCATCCGGACCGGCCCAGCCTCCAGGGCGGCGCCGTCCTCGGCGCCGGCGGCGGCGGAGCCGTGCCGCCGGAGCACTGCGCGGATGCGGGCGACCAGCTCGCGGTGGCTGAACGGCTTGGTGACGTAGTCGTCCGCGCCCAGCTCGAGGCCGACCACCTTGTCCACCTCGCTGTCCCGGGCCGTCAGCATGATCACCGGCACGGACGACTGGGCCCGCAGCTCGCGGCAGACCTCGGTGCCGGACAGGCCGGGGAGCATGAGGTCCAGGAGGACCAGGTCGGCGCCCTCCCGGTCGAAGGTGGCGAGCCCGGCGAGGCCGTCCGCGGCCACCGAGACCTCGAAGCCTTCCTTGCGGAGCATGTACGCGAGGGGCTCGGCGATCGAGTCCTCGTCTTCGACGACGAGCACGCGTGTCATGGGTTCTCCATCGTGTCAGGGGCGGTGAGCGGAACGGCAGGGAGCCGCAGCGTGAAGGTGGAGCCGTAACCCTCCGTGCTGCGCACGGTGACGACGCCCCCGTGGTTGTTGGCGACGTGCTTGACGATGGCCAGGCCGAGGCCGGTGCCGCCCGTGGCCCGCGAGCGGGCCGGGTCCGCGCGGTAGAAGCGCTCGAAGACCCGCTCGACGTCCTTCTCGGCGATCCCGATGCCCTCGTCGACGACGTTGACCTCGACGACGGGGCCTTCGAGCTCCTGCACCGTCCGTGCCCCGATGAGCACCCGCGCGCCGTCAGGGCTGTAGTTGACGGCGTTCTCGAGCAAGTTGCCGAGCGCGGTCGTCAGCTGCGCCTCACTGCCGTGAACCTGCACGCCGTGATCGCCGCTGCGCACGATCGAGATGCCGCGGGCCTGCGCCGAGGTGCGAACCCGGTCGACGGCCTCGGCAACGGCGCGGTCGAGGCGGATCAGCGCAGGCTCGGGCTGCCGCTCGGCACCCTCGAGCCGGGACAGCGCCACCAGGTCCTGCACGAGCGACCCGAGTCGAGCGGACTCGCGTTGGGTCCGGACGGCGAAGCGCCGTACGGCGACCGGGTCGTCGGCCGCGTCCTGCAGGGCTTCGGAGAGCAGTCCGAGAGCCGCAGCGGGGGTCTTCAGCTCATGGGAGACGTTGGCGACGAAGTCACGGCGGACGTCCTCGAGCCGCCGGGCATCGGTCACGTCCTCCAGCAGCACGGCCACGGTGCCGTCGCCGACCGGGGCGAGCCGGGCGCGGTAGACCGCGGGCGGGCGGCCGGGACGGACGAGCGGGGACTCGAGCTCCGCGTCGTAGGGCCGGCCGTGCACGCGGGTGTCCCGGACAAGACGACGCAGCTGCGGGAGCGCGACGAGCACCCCGTCACGCACCAGACCGAGCTCGCGCGCCGCGCGGTTGCCGACCAGGACCTCCTCGGCCACGTCGACCACGAGGACGGCCACCGGGAGGGCCTCGAGGACGGCGGAGGCGCTGGGGCCCGTGGTGCCGACGGTGCGGCTGGGCGTCTCGTAGCGGCTCCGCCTGGTGGTCAGCACGATGCCGAGCGCGAGTCCGCCGAGGGCGCTGACGATCGCGAGGCCGATCCACGCACTGACCACGCAGCGATGCTAGGTGCGGACAGCTGACGCGGGACGGGTGGGGCGAGGTGTTCGCGCTTCGTTCACGCGTGCGTCATCTGCGCCGCCCGGCGGTTCCGGTGTCGGGCGCGCCAGGGCGGAGCATCGCCGGGTGCAGCAAGGTGGCGTCGCCTCGCTGGTACAGCGCGGCGGGTCGTCCGCCCTCGGGTCCGGGAATCGAGTCCCTGCCGACCGGGACCAGGAAGCCGTCCGCCCCGGTCGTCTTGCGGTGGAAGTTGCGCGGGTCGAGCGGCACGCCCCAGACCGCTTCGTAGACCCGACGGAGCTCCCCGATCGTGAACTCCTCCCGGCAGAAGGCGGTCGCGACGGGGGAGTACTCGAGCTTGGCGCGGGCCCGCTCGACCCCGGCCGCGAGCACGGCCGCGTGGTCGAAGGCGAGCCGGTCGGGTTCCACGGCCCGCACCGGCACCCACGCCACCCAGCGAGCGCCGGCCCCGGCGGTCGGGGCGGGCAGGTCCGGGGCGAACACCAGGTACGGCACCGAGACGACCCGCATCCGGGGGTCGCGCCCGGGGTCGCCGAAGGCCCCGAGCTGCTCGACGTGGGCCACTGAACGTCGTACGCCGGTCTCTTGCTCGAGGCGGTGGACGGCGGCGGCGTCGAGGTCCTCGTCGGCTTGCACGAAGCCGCCGGGGAGTGCCAGCTGGCCGCGGAAGGGGTGGGTCTCGCGTTCGACCAACAGGACCGACAGCACGCCCTCGCGGACCGTCAGCAGGACGACGTCGACCGTGACGGCGAAGGGAGGGTGGGCGGACGGGTCGTAGGCCCGGAGGAAAGCCGTCTCGCTCTCGTCGCGGTGGCTGGGCATGGCGCCGAACGTATCCCCCGCGCGGGTGATCCACGGCCCCCGCCGGTTCCGATGGACAACTGCGTGGGCCCCGGGAGGGACCGCCGAAGGAGCCTGACATGGATGTTGTCCTCTGCTGGCGCTGCGCCATGCCCTATGAGCCCTTGCCGCCCGTCAGCGCCTCGCGCGGGGCGGTGCGCCTGCGCTCCACAGGCGACCGCCAGGGGTACGACGGAGCGCGGCTCCTGGTCGAGCTGGGTGTGCTCAACCAGAGGGCGGCGCGCTCCGCGCCCCTCGGGTGAGGAGTTGCGCGTTGTTTGCGGACAGGCCGACGTGCTGGCAGCGTGGCCGCTGTGCCGGAGCTGCCTGAGGTCGAGTCGCTGGTCGCTTTCCTGCGGCAGCACGCCGTCGGCCGGGTCGTCGCGCGGATCGACGTGCCGGGCATCCACGTCCTGAAGACCTACGCCCCACCGATCACGTCGCTGGCCGGGCTCGAGATCACCGGCGTCACGCGGCACGGGAAGTTCCTGGACCTCGACGTCAGCGGGCTGCACCTCGTCACGCACCTCGCCCGTGCCGGCTGGTTGCACTGGAGGCCCTCGCTCCCGCCCGCCCCGCCGAAGATGGGGAAGGGACCGATCGGCATCAGGGTCCACCTCGACGACGGGTCGGGCTTTGATCTCACCGAGGCCGGCACCCAGAAGCGCCTGGCGGTGTACGTGGTGTCCGACCCGGGGGAGGTGCCTGGTGTGGCGCGGCTCGGGCTCGACCCGCTGGCGGACGAGTTCACCGTGGAGCGGCTCTCCGAGCTGCTCCACGGCGTCCGCGCGCAGATCAAGGGCGTGCTCACCGACCAGACCGTGCTTGCCGGAGTCGGCAACGCCTACAGCGACGAGGTCCTATGGGAGGTGCGGATGTCGCCGTTCAAGCCGGCCGCCAACCTCACGCCCGAGGAGGTCGCGACCCTGCACCACGTCCTGGTGACGACACTGCGTGAAGCGGTCGTCCGGGCGCAGGGGCTGGCAGCCGGGGAGCTCAAGGCGGAGAAGAAAGCGGGGCTGAACGTGCATGGCCGCACCGGTGTCCCCTGCCCCCGCTGTGGCGACACCATCCGTGAGGTGAGCTTCGCGACGAAGTCCCTGCAGTACTGCCCGACCTGCCAGACCGACGGCAAGCCGCTGGCCGACCGCCGGATGTCCCGCCTGCTGAAGTAACGCAGACTGGAGGGCATGCACCCGCACGAGATTCCGACAGTCGACCCGCGCGAGGTGGTCGACGAGGTTCTGCTGGACGTCCGCGACCACGACGAGTGGACCGCCGGCCGCGCCCCCAAAGCAGTGCACATCCCGCTGTACGAGCTGCCCGAGCGCTTGGCCGAGCTCCCCGACGCCCGGCCGCTGTCGGTGGTGTGCCGGGTCGGTGGCCGGTCGGCGCAGGCCACTGCGTGGCTGCTGGCGCAGGGCGTCGAGGCGCGCAACGTGGAGGGCGGGATGCTCGCCTGGGCGGCGCTCGGGCTACCTATCGAGGCAGACGCCGAGCCCCCCCGGATCCTCTAGGGCCGAGGGGGCTCCGGGGGCGCGGCGACCGTCTGCTGCTGCCGGATCGTGTGCTGCGTCGCGAGCCGGAAAGCCGCCACAGCGGCGATCACGTAGAAGACGCCGGAGAGTGCGTCGAAGTCGTACTTGTACGCCTCCCAGAGGGGCTGCGTGTAGTCGGTGATCACGGTGAACGAGGAGACGCCGAGCGCGTTGGCTCCGACGTGGGCCTCGATGAGGATGTCGCCGACGACGCAGCCGAGCAGCCCGATGCCTGCGGCGACCAGGGGCAGACGAGGGTGACCGCCGCCAGCCTTGCCGGCGAGCAGGCCGGTCAGCGCGCCGACACCGACCGCGGCGTACCCGATCTTGAAGTCGGTGGTCGAGGCGATCACAGCCCACAGCACGGCGCCGGCCAGGGCGCCGAGCACGGCGGCGACGATGCCGGCGATCAGGTTGTGCTTCGGCGCAGCGGTGGTCATGGGGTCCCCCAGCCGTCGGTTTTCGAGGAACCGTAGTGGTCAAGCGCCCCGGATGGGGCGAAACCGCTCGTTCGCCGCCGAAGCACTTCGCGGGTTGGGCGGGAAGCCAAGCCATGCCAAACTCACCTCCCGACCGTAGGAGCGAGCGTGGCGCGGATCAACCTCCCTGAGGGCAAGGGTCTGGACGTGGGCAAGGCGCTGGCCATGGCGCCGCACTTCGTCGACGTGGTCGTCGGGTACGAGAAAGCGATCGCGCAGACGACGATCGACCCGCGGTTGCATGAACTGGTCCGCTACCGGGTGGCGCAGCTCAACCAGTGCACCGTGTGCCTGGACTTCCGGCGCGACGACTCCGGTCTCACCGAGGAGGTCCTTGCGCAGGTCGAGAGCTACGCGACCAGCGACGCCTTCTCGGCGGTGGAGAAGACGGCGTTGAGGTTCGCCGAGCAGTTCTGCACTGACTCGGCGGGCATCCCGGACAGCCTGTTGGCCGAGCTCGGTGAGCGCCTGACGCCGGCGGAGATCATCGACTTGACCCTGGTCGTCGGGAAGTACCTGACGATGGGCCGCTTCATGCAGGTTCTGGGTCTCGATCAGGCGTGCACCATCGACCCGGCTCGGCTGGCGGGAGCTGCCGAACAGTGACCTGGCGGCTCTTGGCACTGCCCCCTCTACCGCACGACCTGCTCGAGGCCCTGTTCGGCGATCCGCGGATCGAGCTGGTCACCCCGCCCGAGCGCACCCAGGCCGCGGTCGACGCGCTGCTGCCGACCGTCGACCTGCTGCTCGGGGACTGGTCGCCGCAGCTCCGCGTGCCCGACCCTGGGCCAAGGGTGGCTTTCGTCCAGCAGCCGAGCGCCGGTGTCGACGGCATCGACCTCGAGGCCTGCGCTGCCCGGGCGGTCCCGGTCGCCAACTGCGCCGGGGCCAATGCGACCAGCGTCGCCGAGTGGTGTGTGAGCGCGACGTTCGCCCTCCTGCGCAAGACGGTGGAGGCCGACGCCGCGGTGCGTCGCGGCGAGTGGCCGCAGACACGTCTCGGCGGGCGCGAGCTGGCCGGCCAGCGGGTCGGCGTAGTCGGAATGGGCCCGATCGGATCGAACACCGCGCGGTTGTTCGACGCGCTCGGGTGCCAGGTCAGCTACTGGTCGCGGAGCAGGCACGCGGACGCCCCTGTCCCGTACTCCGAGCTCGACGACCTGCTTGCCAGCAGCGACGTCGTCGTGCTCGTCATCGCCCTCGGGGCCGAGACGCGCGGCCTGCTCGACGCCGTACGGATCGCGTCCATGAAGCACGGTGCCCTGCTCGTCAACGGCGCCCGCGGCGAGGTGGTCGACGAGGCCGCGCTGATCGCCGCGCTTGCCGAGGGCAGGCTTGCCGGCGCGGCCACTGACGTGTTCACACAGGAGCCGCTCCCGGAGTGCAGCCCGCTCCGGCAGGCGCCCAACCTGCTGCTGTCGCCGCACGTGGCGGGTTCGACCGTCGAGGGCGCGATACGCATCGTCGGGCAGGCGAAGGCCAACCTGCTGCGTGTGCTCGAAGGCCAGCCGGTGCTCGACGTGGTCAACGGTGTCGAAGCCACAGTGGCGAGCCGTGCCTAGGAACCTCCCCCGCCTGCTGCCGTCCCCGGGGACGATGCGGGCGTGACCCTGGTCGTCGCGCACCGCGGGTCGTCGGGCGCCCACGCGGAGCACACGCTGACGGCCTACGAGAAGGCCGTCGAAGAGGGCGTCGACGCGCTCGAGTGCGATGTGCGCCTGACCCGGGACGGGGTGCTCGTCTGCGTGCACGACCGGCGGGTCGACAGGACCAGCGATGGTCGTGGGGTCGTGTCCACGCTGGAGCTCGCGGAGCTGGCCGAGCTCGACTTCGCCTCCTGGAAGGCCCGCCAGGGCGACCCGCTCATGGAGGCCTCCTGGGAGGAGGTCGAGCGCGAGCACGGCTCTGTCCTCACCCTCGAGCGCCTGGTCCAGCTCGTCCTCGCCAGGGATCGTCCGGTCGAGCTGCACATCGAGACCAAGCACCCCACCCGGTACGGCGGCCTCGTCGAGAAGGCCCTGGTCGAGCTGCTGGCGCGGTACGGCCTGGCCCGCCCCGTGTCCCGTTCGGTCTCCCGGGTGACGGTGATGTCGTTCGCCCCGACCTCGCTGCGCCGCATCCACGCGATGGCGCCCGAGCTGCCCACCATCTACCTGATGCAGCGCGTCCCGGCGCGTTGGCGCGACGGTGCGCTGCCACCCCGGATCGACATCGCGGGTCCGTCGCTGGAGCTGCTGAAGACCAACCCGGGCTACGTCGACCGCCTGCAGTCGATGGGCAACCGCGTACACGTCTGGACCGTCGACAGCCCGCAGGACATCTCCTTCGTCCTCGGGCTGGGTGTCGACGCCGTCATCTCCAACCACCCCCGGCGCGTGCTGCGTCAGCTCGGCCGAACCTGACTACGATTCCACCGGGCCCCAGCACAGGAGAGCGCCATCAGCACCCGTCGCAAGAATGCCCGCGCCGACAAGCCCGACAAACCGGCGAGCACGCCCTACGTCACCCGTCCGTTCGCCGGCAGGCCGGACGAGACGGAGTGGGTCGCGCTGCGCGAGATCGTGCCTGCGGCGACCGCGCCGCTGCGGCTGTTGGACCCGGATGTCAGTGTCACGTTGTCGACGCTCCTGCCGATGGCGTGGCCAGGCCTGGTCACACGCGACGGCCGCCGGTTCCTCGGCGTGCAGGTCGGCAGCCGGTCCGGGGACGCCAGCCGCGACCTGGCGTACGTCCTGGAGCAGGTTGTCGCAGCAGGTCCAGGTACGACGGTCGCACCGGTGGACCTGCCCGGCCCTGGACCCCGGCTGCAGGACCTGCTCGACGCGTCGCCTCTTGAGGTGACCGTCCACCAGGGCTTCGACTACTGGACCGAGGGCGCCCAGGACGACGACGGTGAGGTCGCCGCCTCGATGGAGCGCGCCAACGCCTCTGTCGTCCCGACTGCCCGGCTGGCGTCAGTCCGCAGCGCCTACTGGTGCCGGATGAAGGAGCGCGCGCATCTGCGCTGGGTGCTGCCCGAGGACGAGGAGCCGCTCCTCGACGCCTTGGCGCGCCTGGCCGCCGGCGCCGGTCTCTCCCTCGGCGACGGCACCCGGTACGTCGGGTCGTTCCGCGCGCACGGCCTCCTGGTGCCGGTCTGGGACCTGCCCCTCGAGACCGAGGCCGACGCCCTTGAGGTGCCGGCCGCCGAGCTCCGCACTCGGCTGTCCGAAGCGCTCGCGGTCAGCGCGCCCCTCACGGCCGACGAGCGGCGTGCCCGGTCAGGCCTGCTCAGCCGACAGCTGACCCTGCGCTGAGCCCGAGGCGCGCGTCAGCACGCCGATCTTGAGGCGCCGACGGCTGTCACCCATGTCCTCGCGAGACCCGGACTCCGCGACCGAGCCCGGGCCGTCGGGTGTGCCTGTGCATCGGTACTCGTGCGCCCCGGCGCCTCGTGCTCGTGACCGCGGCAC
>JAOPVP010000040.1 GCA_025966135.1 Frankiales bacterium | reverse complement strand
GCGATGTCGACGTGGACTCCGGGCACGACATCGCGAACGAGTGGTCAGCTGTGCTGCAGGATGGGCGCATGACGACTCCTACCGCAGGGTGGTACCCGGATCCCGCTGGCAGCTTCGAGCAGCGCTGGTGGGACGGTCAGAAGTGGACCGACGCGGTCCTGCACGCGGGCCAGCGGACCGTCTCGCCGCTGCCGACGGGGGCTGCCCCGGTCCAGGCCAGCCGACCGGACCAGGTGCACCGGCAGCTGGCCGAGAGGGCGGGCATCGAGCCGGGCAGCGGGTCCGGCGGGGGGACGGTGTTCACCGAGCAGGTGCTGGTGGTGAACCAGAAGGTGAAGCTCATCGAGGTCACCAACGAGTACTCCGTCTACGACCAGAACGGTGGTCAGATCGCCTCGGTGAGCGAGGTCGGCCAGTCCATGCTGAAGAAGGTCGTGCGGCTGCTCGGGGAGTACGACCAGTACTTCACGCACCGCCTCGAGGTGCGGGACCTCACGGGTCGGCCGCAGCTGCTCATCACCCGTCCTGCCAAGTTCCTCAAGAGCAAGGTGATCGTCGAGAAGCCCGGTGTCGGGGAGGTCGGCCGGCTGGTGCAGCGCAACGCGATCGGGAAGATCCGCTTCGGGCTGATGGCGGGCGAGCGAGAGCTCGGTGAGCTGCGCGCGGAGAACTGGCGCGCCTGGGACTTCGCGATCGTCGACGAGAGCGGCACCGAGGTGGCGCGCATCAAGAAGACCTTCGAGGGCCTGGCCAAGACGCTGTTCACCACCGCCGACAACTACGTGGTCCGCATCCACCGGCCGCTCGAGGATCCGCTGCTGTCGCTCGTGGTGGCGAGCGCCCTCACCGTCGACACCGCGCTGAAGCAGGACAGTCGAGGTCTCAACTGACCACGCCCGTAGCCACCCCCGAGCAGCGGTACGCCGATCTCGAGGCGCAGGCAGCGGCCAGGCAGCGGGCGAAGGCGCGGCGGCAGCCGCTGATCCTGATCGCCCTCGTCAACCTGCTTGTCATCGGGGTTGGTCTGACGGCCTGTGTCGACCTGCGCAGGCTCCGCACTCCTGGGGGGACGGCGTTGCGCTGGACCCAGGCCGCCGTCTTCGGTGACTGCAAGGACTACCTCGCCTACTCGGAGCCGGACCCGTCGCAGCCGGACCTGCGCTCCCCGGACCAGCTCTGCCACGACCTGCGTGCGTCCTCCGCGCAGGCTCGCGCCGACTCGATCAAGATCGGCCTGAGGCTGGGCCGGGTGCTCCCCAACGCCTCGGGGGCGGAGGTCGAGATCGTGCTGATCCGCAAGGGGGTCACCAACGACGTCTCGATGACGCTGGCGAAGGTCCATGGCAGCTGGCGGGTCATCCGGGACCCGCGGACGTGCAGGTCGTTGGGCTGCCCCTAGGGACGAGACGTCGACCGGCCCGATGAGGAGACCGTCGGATAGCGTCGGCTGATGGCCACAGTTGTCACCCGGCGTGCATCGGACTACGAGATCACCGTCGACGGCGTCCATGCCGGCCTGTCCGCGTTCCAGGAGCGGTCCGGCACCGTCGTGTTCACCCACACCGAGATCGATGACGCCTTCGAGGGGAAGGGCATCGGCTCACAGCTGGCCAGGGCCGCGCTCGACGACGTGCGCCAGCGCGGGCTGTCCGTCGTACCGCTGTGTCCGTTCATCAAGGAGTGGATCGGGCGGCACCCTGACTACGCCGATCTCGTGAAGCAGGACTCGTGACCCATCCAACAGGGGCGCTACGGACCGAGCTGCCGAAGCGAGCCCACGGGGGCGAACGGCAGGCCTGACCGCTCGCACACCCAGAACGGGTCGGTGCCGAGGTCGGGCTCGACGAACAACGGGTGGTCGCCGTGCTCGGCGCACAGCGGCCAGGTGGGGTCGGTGGCGTGCACAGCCTCCTGCACGTCCTGCGCGACCAGGCAGACAAGGAACGGCTCGCCGTTCGCCCACTGCTCCACCCACCAGCGGCGCTGCTCCACGCAGCGGTCCACCAGCTCGTCGTACGTCGGGTCCGCCAGGTCCCGAAGGACGGCAGCGCGGGCCTCCTCCAGGCTCATCCCGCCAGCACGTCGTCGGCGTCGACAATGGTGTACGGGTAGCCCTGCTCGGCGAGGAAGCGCTGCCGGTGGGCGGCGTACTCCTGGTCGACGGTGTCGCGGCTGATGACGGTGTAGAAGTGCGCGCTGCGGCCGTCGGCCTTGGGTCGCAGCACCCGACCCAGGCGTTGCGCCTCCTCCTGGCGGGAGCCGAACGTGCCGGACACCTGGATGGCGATGGCGGCCTCGGGGAGGTCGATGGAGAAGTTCGCGACCTTCGACACGACCAGGCCTGGGATCTCACGACGGCGGAACAGGTCGAAGAGGCGCTCCCGCTCGGCGTTCTTCGTCGAGCCCTGGATGATCGGCATGTCCAGGTGCTCACCGAGCTCCTCGAGCTGGTCGAGGTAGGCGCCGATGACGAGGACCTGGTCGCCGTCGTGGCGCCGCACCAGCTTCTCGATCACGGCGATCTTGGTGTGGGCGGTCGCGGCGATCTTGTACCGCTCCTCCGGTTCGGCGGTCGCGTACGCCAGCCGCTCGGCGTCGGTCATGGTGACCCGGACCTCGGTGCAGTCCGCGGGAGCGATGTAGCCCTGCGCCTCGATGTCCTTCCAGGGTGCGTCGTAGCGCTTGGGCCCGATGAGGCTGAAGACGTCGCCCTCGCGGCCGTCTTCGCGGACCAGGGTGGCGGTCAACCCCAGCCGGCGCCGCGACTGCAGATCAGCGGTCATGCGGAACACCGGGGCGGGCAGCAGGTGGACCTCGTCGTAGACGACGAGGCCCCAGTCACGGGCTCCGAACAGGTCGAGGTGGGCGTACTCGCCCTTCCGCTTCGTGGTCATGATCTGGTACGTCGCGATGGTGACCGGCTTGATCTCCTTCTTCTCGCCGGAGTACTCGCCGATCTCCTCCTCCGTCAGGGTCGTCCGCTTGAGCAGCTCGGACTTCCACTGCCTGCCGCTGACGGTGTTGGTCACCAGGATCAGGGTGGTCGCGCCGGCCTGGGCCATCGCCGCCGCGCCGACGAGCGTCTTGCCCGCGCCACACGGAAGGACGACGACGCCGGAGCCGCCATGCCAGAAGCCGTCGACAGCCATCTGCTGGTAGTCCCGCAGCTCCCAACCGTCCTGCAGGAGGGAGATCGGGTGGGCCTCGCCGTCGACGTACCCGGCCAGGTCCTCCGCCGGCCAGCCGACCTTCAGGAGCGCCTGCTTGAGGCGGCCGCGCTCGGAGGGAAACGCGATGACGGTCTCCGGGTCGAGCCGGGTGCCCAGCATCGGGCTGACCTTCTTGCTCCGGACGACCTCCTCGAGCACGGCCCGGTCGGTGGTCCGCAGCACCAGCCCGTGGACCGGGTCCTGCTCGAGCCGGAGCCGGCCGAAGCGGTCCATCGTGTCGGCCACGTCGACGAGCAGCGCGTGCGGGACGGCGTAGCGGGAGTAGCGGACGAGGGCGTCGACGACCTGCTCGGCGTCGTGTCCGGCGGCCCGCGCGTTCCACAGCCCGAGCGGCGTCAGCCGATAGGTGTGGACGTGCTCGGGGGACCGCTCCAGCTCGGCGAACGGCGCGATCGCCTGCCGGCACTCCCCGGACAGCGGATGGTCGATCTCGAGGAGCAGGGTCTTGTCGCTCTGGACGATCAGAGGTCCGTCAGTTGTCATTGCCCTCTCCAACGCTCACGAGGTCAATCCGCTTCCACGTCGGCGACGCCAATGATGCGGTGCACGCTGAACGTCCGGTCCTCCTGCCGGAGGTGGTCGTAGGCAGTGACGTACCCGCCCTCGACGGTGCGGGGCTCCACCACCCGGGAGGTGTTGCGTCCCTGCGCGTCGACGTACCCGATCCAGACCTGCCGCCCTTCGCGAGCTGCGGCCTGCAGGAACGCCAGGGTGTCGACGGTGTGGCTGACCGTCACCGGTGCCCGGCGCGCGGCCCGTGCGGCCAGGTCCCCCGCACGCAGCGCGAGCACAGCGAGCCGGGCCTGCTCGTCGGCCAGCGGGGCCGGCTCACCGTGCCTGGTCGCGCGCTGCTTCGCCGCGGTACGGCGGGCATCTGGGCGGGCCACGAGGACCGCACCGTCGGGGGACTCGGCAGCGGGGGCGTGGCCGAGCGATCGCAGCACCTCGAGGACCTGGTTGATCGGCGCCTTGCTCGTCAGCACGGTGGGCGCGAGACGGCGCAGCCCCAGCTGCCCGGCCCGCTTGCTGGCCAGCACCTCGGTGAGCAGCGCCTCGTCGTCGCAACGGACGTAGGACGTGCTGGAGCCGACCCGCAGCCGGCCGTGCCGTCGGGACACGTCGTCGATGAGGTAGGTCAGGGACTGCGGGACCGGTGTCCTGGAGGCGGTCCGGAACAGCTCGTGCAGGTCCGCGCTGGACCGGCCCGCGTCGAGGGCGCGCCGGACCGTCTCCTCGGTGACCCGGAAGACGGTCGCGCCACCGGTGGACTCGACGTCCGCCACGATCGCGAGCTCGCGAGCCAGGTGGCGCTCGAGCGGTCCAGGCGCCACGACGGTCAGGTCGGGCTGCACCAGCACGTGGTCGAGCGGGTCGGGCAGCAGGGCGGCGAGCGTGTGGGCGGCGTCCCGGTCCTGGCCGTCCAGCAGGTCGCGGGCGAAGCTCGCCAGCCCACCGCGGCCGGTCAGGCCCAGGGTGGCGGCCTCGCCGAGGATCCAGGAGGGGAGCTGGTCGCGGAGCCGGCCACCCCGGCGCGGCGCGCGCCAGGCGAGCACTGCGATGACCGCCTCCTGCGTGACGGCGGTGCCGGGCGGCGACTCGCGCAGCAGGTCGAGGACCCGTCGCCGGTCGACGGGCGCCGAGGACCGCTCGATGTCCTGCGACAGCGCCGCGAGCGCTTTGTCGCGTTCGTCCCGCATGCCGACCAGGGCGGGCAGCCGAGTCATGCCGATCCAGGCGCGGACCAGCAGGAGCCAGCGGTCCTCAGGCGGCGAGGCGACCCAGCGGTCAAAGGCTTGGGTGGGGAGCCATTCCGGGTCCACCCCGGGGGAGGAGTCCACCAGCCCGGCGGCGTAGGCGACCTCGACGAACAACGCCGCCGCGGGCTCGGTGACGTCGAGCTCCTTCGCCACCCGCTTGAGGTCGCGGACCCCCAGACCGCCCGCCCGCAGGACCGTCGCGGGCAGGTCGGCCCATGACTCGAGCATCGCCTCGACCTTGGAGACCACGTCCATGGCCTCGTGCGCGGCAGCCCGGTCGACCTGCGGGACACCGATCTTGCTGGTGGCCAGCGGCGGGGGACTGGCCGAGGCGCGGAGCTTGGTCATGCCGCGGAGCATCAGCCCGAGCTCCCGAGGCAGCTCGACGGTGTCGTCGTCGATGGCGACGAGCAGGCCATGGCCGAGCAGCCAGCGGACCGGGCTGTCCATGTCGTCCGGGGTCGGGGCCCGTCGAGCATCCCGGACCCTGCCGTACGGCGGCCCGGCGGCGAGCTGCTCCATCACGGTGCGGACGTCGTCGCCGCCCTGCGCGAGCAGGGCTTCCACCCGGCCCGGGTCGGTGAGGGCGGTGACGACCTCCTCGGCTCCCTGGACACCGAGCGCCTGCTCCACCGGCGCAAGGCGCCCGTTGAGGTGCTCAGCCAGCAGGTCGGCCAACGGCCGGCCGGCCCGCGCACTGCCCGACAGTACGTCCCGGATGCTGCCCACGACGTGAACCGCGTGCCGGTCCCCCCACACCAGGGCCAGGTCGGCCAGGTTGTCCAGGCCGGCGTCGGCCTCGGGGCCGGCGAGCGCACGGACGTCGTCGTACGAAAGCGGGTGCTCTTCGAGGCAGAGAGCCTCGAGCAGCCCGAGCCGGTAGGCGTCGAGGGTGTCGAGGGCACGCAGCACCGACAAGCGGACGGCGGTGCGGGCCGCGAGGACGCCAAGATCTGGGGGGATGGGAAGGGCAAGGTCGGGCCGCGCCTGCAGGAGCCGCGCGAGCCGGTCGTCCGGCCAGCCGCGCAGCGAGTCCGCAAGGCTGCGCGGCGTGCTCGTGCTCTCCCGGCTGGACATCCGATCCACGGTAGTCGTGTTCGGCTCCGGCGGCTCAGCGCCTGTGTGTCGTCGCCGGGGGGCGGACCGTAGGCTGACTGCTGTGGATCTCGTCGTCGGCTTCGACCTCGACATGACGCTGGTCGACTCCCGGCCGAGCGTCGTTGCGGTTGTTGAGGTGCTCTCTCGGGAAGAGGGTGTCCCGATCGACGGGCACCTGTGGGCCTCGCGCCTCGGCCCGCCGCTCGAGCAGGAACTGGCCCACTGGGTCCCGGCTGCGGACATCGAGCGGGTGGCGGGCCGCTATCGCGCTCTCATGGCCGAGATCGGGGTCGCGTGCTCGGTCCTGCTCCCCGGTGCTCGGGAGGCCATCGAGGCGGTACGACGAGCCGGCGGACGCGTGGTGATCATCACCGCCAAACAGGACGTCCTCGCCCGCCAGACCCTCGAGCTCTTCGGCCTCGAGGTCGACGAAGTGGTCGGCTGGGTGTGGCGCGAGGCCAAGGGGACGGCCCTGCTCGAGCGTGGAGCGTCGGTGTACGTCGGTGATCACCCTCATGACGTGGCCGGCGCCCGTCTGGCGGGGGCCGTGTCGTACGGCGTGCGCACCGGAGGCTCCGAGCCGGTCGGCGCCGACGTCCTCGCCGAGGACCTGACGGGCTTCCCGGACTGGTTCGCCGACCACCTGCTGGAGACCCGGCTGGAAGTACTGGCACAGCGGCTGCGGGGGCTCGGCAGTGTGCTGGTCGCGTTCTCCGGCGGTGCCGACAGCGCGTTCCTGCTCGCCGCCGCGGTCCGCGCACTCGGGGCCGAGAGCGTCGTGGCGGCGACGGCGGTCAGCCCCAGCCTGGCGGACTCGGAGCTCCCGGCAGCGGCGTCGTACGCGCTGTCCTTGGGGGTGCGGCACGTGACGCCCGGCACCGACGAGCTGTCCCGCGAGGGCTACGTTGCGAACGGCCCGGACCGGTGCTTCCACTGCAAGGCCACCTTGATGGACACCCTGCGGCCGCTCGCCGGCGAGCTCGGGCTGGCGCAGGTCGCCACCGGCACGAACGCTGATGATGCGGTCGCGGGCTTCCGTCCCGGGATCCGGGCGGCGTCCCAGCGCGGGGCGGCGACCCCGTTGCTCGACGCGGGCCTGACCAAGGCGCAGATCCGGGAGGCCTCGCGGCGCTGGGGACTGGTCACCGCTGACAAACCGGCGTTGGCCTGCCTGGCTTCCCGCATCGCCTACGGCATCGCGGTGACGCCGGCGGGGCTGGCCCGGGTGGACCGCGCCGAGACCGCGCTGCGGGCACTGCTGCTGCCTACCGACGTCCGCGTGCGCGACCTGGGGGGCGATGCCGCGCGGGTCGAGCTGGACGCGGTGGCGCTGACCAGCTGGGACGGTCCGGCCGAGGCACTGGTGCGAGCGGAGGGCTTCGCGCGCGTCGAGGTGCGGGAGTTCCGGTCCGGCTCGATGAACGACCTACTCGTGGGTGCGCGCGCCGCGCAGCAAGCCGATCAGGGCGAGCCCAAGACCGGCAGGTAGGAGCAGCGCGAGCAGGTCCAGGCCGACCGGGGCGGAGCTGTGGTCGCCGGTCAGGAACGGCACCAGGATCAGCAGCACCCCGAGCACCCCGGCGGCGAAGACGACTGCCCCTGCCCGGACCAGCAGGTCACCGGGACGGCGAGGGTCGGGGGCGGCATGACGGGGCACAGCGACAAGCGTAGGCATGACCGCCGCGCGCGAGGTCGACGAGCCGGTTAGCCTTCCCGGACATCCGTGCGAGACGAGGCGAGTTGACGTGCCCACCGGCAAGGTGAAGTTCTACGACAAGGACAAGGGCTTCGGCTTCGTGTCCCGCGACGACGGCGGCGACGTGTTCGTGCCCAAGTCCGCGCTTCCGGAAGGCGTGGCCGAGCTGAAGGCCGGCACCCGCCTGGAGTTCGGGGTGGCCGCGGGCAAGCGCGGCGAGCAGGCCTTGTCCGTCCGCATCCTGGATGCCCCGGCCACGGTCACGGCTGCGCGTCGGCCGGCGGAGGACCTGCAAGTCATGGTCGAGGACACCATCAGGCTCATCGAGCTGAAGGTGCAGCCCTCGCTGCGGCGCGGGAAGCACCCCGATCGTGAAACAGGGAAGAAGGTCGCGCAGATCCTGCGCGCCATCGCCGACGAGCTCGAGGGCTGACGCTCAGCGCAGTGGACCGCTCAGCGGCGGGACCAGGCCGGCGTCGACCGCCCGGGTGAGCAAGGCCTCCACGGCGGCGTAACCGGCGTCGCCGAGCTCGCGGGTGAAGTCGTTCACGTACAGGTCGATGTGCTGCTGGCACACGGCCGGGTCCATCTCCTGGGCGTGCTCGGCGACGAAGGCGGCGCTGGCCGACGGATCGGCCCAGGCGTGCTCGACGGAAGCGCGGACGCTGGTCGCGAGCGCCTCGAGATCGAGGCTTCGGCGCGCCACGATCGCGCCGAGCGGGATCGGCAGCCCGGTGTCCTGCTCCCACCAGGTACCCAGGTCCTGCAGGCACACCAGCCCGTACGACGGGTAGGTGAAGCGGCTCTCGTGGATGACGAGCCCGGCGTCGACCAGGCCGTCCCGCACCGCCGGCATGATCGCCTCGAAGGGCATGACACGGACGTCGAAGCCCTGCCGCCACAGCCGCAGGAGCAGATAGGCGGTCGTGCGCTCCCCGGGCACCGCGATGGTCGCGCCCGCGAGGTCCTGATCCGCCGTACGCGCGAGGACGAGCGGTCCGACGCCGTGACCCAGAGCGCCACCGGTCGGGAGCAGCGCGTAGTGGTCGAGGAGCTCGGGCAGGGCGGCGTAGGAGACCTTCAGGACGTCCAGCTCGTGCCCGACCGCCATCCGGTTGCAGACGTCGATGTCGGCGAAGGTCACCGCCACCGGTGGTCCTTCCACCTGGCCGTGGATCAGCGCCGAGAAGGCGAAGGTGTCGTTGGGGCAGGGCGAGATGCCCAGGGTTACGGCCATTGTTCCTCCAGGAGCTTCGCCCCGACGTGGGTCAGCGCCGCAAGCGCGCGCGGGAAGTCCCAGGTGCTCGTGTCGCGCCGCCCGACCAGGTTGCTGACGGTCCGGACCTCCAGGACCGGCAGCCCGTAGGG
>JAOPVP010000020.1 GCA_025966135.1 Frankiales bacterium | reverse complement strand
GTTGGTGGCATGTCTGCCCAGACGAGGAGCCCCCCGTGCAGATCGGTATCGACAGCTTCGTCTCGATCGTGACGGACCCGGAGACCGGCGTGGACATCACCCCGGTCCAGCGGGTGCAGCACCTGCTCGAGGAGGTGGAGCGCGCCGACCAGGTCGGTCTGGACACGTACGGCATCGGGGAGCACCACCGCCAGGAGTACATGGACTCTGCCCCTGCCATCCTTCTGGCTGCAGCCGCGGCCAGGACGACCGACATCCGTCTCAACAGCGCCGTGACGGTGCTGAGCGCCAGCGACCCGGTGCGCGTGTTCCAGGAGTTCGCAACCCTGGACCTGGTCTCACAGGGGCGGATCGACATGGTCGTGGGCCGGGGCTCGTTCACCGAGGCCTTCCCGTTGTTCGGGCTCGATCTGGCCGACTACGACTCACTGTTCGCCGAGAAGCTCGATCTGCTGCTGCGCATCCGCGACAATGCCGAGGTCACCTGGTCCGGTCGCCATCGCCCACCGCTGAACCGCCAGGGCGTCTACCCGCGGCCGCTGCAGAACCCGCTGCCGATCTGGGTGGGTGTCGGTGGGACCCCGGAGTCGTTCGTTCGCGCCGGGACACTTGGACTGCCGCTCATGGTGGCGATCATCGGCGGCCAGCCAGCCCGCTTCCGGCCGCTCATCGACCTCTACCGGCAGGCAGGCCAACGCGCCGGCCATGCCCCCGAGCAGCTCACGGTCGGGCTTCACTGCTTCGGGTTCGTTGGCGACAGCCTGCAGCAGGCGGCCGATGATTTCTACCCCGGCTGGGCCCAGATGTTCACCAAGATCGGCAAGGAGCGCGGCTTCGGGCCGCCCGTCCGCGCGCAGTACGACGCGATGCTCGGCCCCGACGGCGCCTTTCTCATCGGCGACCCGCAGACCGTCGCCACCAAGATCCTCCGGATCTCCGACGACCTCGGCGGCATCTCCCGCATCTCCCTGCAGATGACCAACGTGCGACTGGCGCACGCGAACCTGCTCCATGGGATCGAGCTGCTCGGTACGCGCGTGGCGCCCCTCGTCCGCGCCGCTGTCGGCGCCTGAGGGCGAGAGCAACTCCCGCAGGGTGCGTGGATCAGGCGTTGAGGCGACGGAGCTGCTGCCCTGCGGACGCGGGCAACCGGCTAGCTTCGATGACCGGGATCAGGCTGATTGCAGCCAGTACGGCGAACCCGACCCGGTACGGCGTCAGCGCCGAGCCGGACAGGCCTAGGCTGCTGCTGATCGGCCCACCCACCCGCAGCGCTAGGGCACCGACCGCCACCCCCAATCCCGCGGCGAGCTGTTGCAGGCTGGACGACAGCGTGTTTGCGGCCGTCATCGCTTCTGACTCGACGTCGGCAAAGGCCATGGTGTTGAAGGCGGTGAACCCGATTGACCGAGCGGCCCCGCTGAGTGTCATCAACACGAGCACTGCCGCAAGCGGCATGTCGCCAGACAGCAGCGCAAAGCAGGCCTGGCTCAGCACGGCCCCCCACGCCGCGAAGATCAGCACCGGACGGAACCCCCACCGTTGCAACAGCGGCGTGGTGAGTGGCTTGATGCCGATGTTTCCCACGAAGACGAACAGCACCACGAGACCGGCCTTGACGGGACTCCAGCCGAAGCCGTCCTGGAACATCAACGGGAGCAGGAACGGCACCGCGAGGATGGTGACGCGGTAGACCAGGCCGCCGGCGTGTGCCACCCGGAAGGTCTGGATCCGCATCGCCCGTAGGTCCAACACCGGATGCTCGACCCGGCCGAGGTAGGCCGTCGCCACACCGCACAGCGCGACGCCCACCGCGCCCAGTCCGGCCAAAGCCACCCAGTCGGTGCGATCGGCCTGCGCCAGCTCTCCGGCGCCCAGCAGCGAGGCCAACGCCGAAGCGGTCAGTCCGAGCCCGAGCCAGTCGAACCGCGGCGGCCGAAGTTGCGTGCTGGGTGGAATCACCCGCAGGGCCAGCACGATCGCCATGGCGCCCAACGGCACGTTGACCAGGAATATCCAGCGCCAGCTGGCGTAAGTCACTATCACCCCACCGAGCGCCGGAGCGAGCACCGGGGCCAGAAGCGCCGGCCAGGTGAGGTAGGCGATGGCGCGGATCAGGTCCTGCTTGTCGATGATGCGCAGCACTGTGAGGCGGCCCACCGGCACCATCATTGCGCCGCCGACGCCCTGGAGCACGCGCGTGGCGGCGAGCTCAGGCAAGCTGGTGCTCGCGGCGCACAGTGCGGAGGCGATGGTGAAGATCGCGATGGCCACGCAGAACACCCGCCGAGGGCCCCACCGCTCAGACACCCACCCGCTGGCCGGGATCAGCACAGCCAGAGTGAGCAGGTACGACGTGATGGCCACGCTGATGTCGACGGAGCTGACCGAGAGCGACTGGGCCATCTTGGGCGCTGCGGTTGCGATGATGGTGCCGTCCAGGTTCTCCATGAAGAACGCGCCCGCCACCAATAACGCCACGTTGCGTTGCGCTGACGTCATCACGGCTATCAGCCTGTCAGGCGGCGGCGGCCCACCCGCCAGCTGGTGCCGGGTCAACGGGTCGCTCAGTGCAGGTGCGCCTTGCACGTCCGGGAGGCCTTGTCCGGAGCCTCCCGACACCAGATCAGGTCCTATGGACCGCTGGCGAGTCCTGACGTGCGGCCCTCACCCGGCGAGCTGGACGGGACGCGAGAGGTCTTGCACGATGCGGCGCTGCCGCAGCAGCCGACCGGCACCTTCGCCGAACCAGTAGGCCTCTTCGAGGTGCGGCTGCCCCGACAGGATGGCGTGGTCGATCCCGAGCGAGTGGTACTCCTCGAGCCGCTCGGCGACCTCCTCGTGGCTCCCGACCAAGGCGGTGCCGGCGCCGCCGCGTACCAGGCCGTAGCCGGCCCACAGATTCGGGTAGATCTCGAGGTCGTCGCGGGATCCGCCGTGCAGGCTCTGCATCCGCTTCTGCCCGACCGAGTCCATCTTGGACAGGTCCGCCTGAGCCTGCGCGGTCCGCTCCGGGCTGATGTTTTCCACCAGCCGATGGGCTTCGTCCCACGCCTGCTTGGAGGTGTCCCGGCCTAGTACGTGCAGCCGGACGCCGAAGCTGAGGTCGTTGCCCGCTGCAGCGGCTTTCTCACGCATCCGGTCCAGCCGAACCTTCAGCTGCGGCGGGGTCTCACCCCAGGCCAGGTAGACGTCGACGTGCTTGGCCGCGACGTCCTCGGCCGCCGGGCTCGCCCCACCGAAGAACAGTGGCGGCGGGCCCCACTCACTGATCTGGGCCGTCGCACCCTCGACCTGGTAGTGCCGGCCAGTGAAGTCGAACGGCTCGCCGGACCCGGCGCCGCGCAGCACCTGGAGGAACTCCGCGGTTCGCTCGTAGCGCTGATCGTGGTCGAGGAAGTCCCCGAAGCGTCGCTGCTCGGTGGGATCGCCGCCGGTCACGATGTTCAGGTACAGCCGGCCGCTGGAGATGCGTTGGAACGTCTGAGCCTGCTGGGCGGCCAGTGTCGGACTGACGAACCCCGGGCGGAAGGCGACGAGGAACTTCAGCCGTTCGGTTGCCTGGGAGAGGGCGGCGGTGGTGATCCAGGCGTCCTCGCACCAGCTGCCTGTCGGGGTGAGGACCGCCTCGAAGCCGAGCTGCTCCGCCGAGCGGGCGATCTGCGCGAGGTAGGCGATGTCGGGGGCGCGCTCCACTGCGATGTCGTGGATGCCGTCAGTGCTGGCGTTGCCGGCGCCGACGATCCCTCGACCGTCGCCGTTTGTGGGCAGGTACCAATGCAGGTGCAGGGACATGAGGAAGCCTCTCGGGTCAGCGGGTTGTGGGGTCGGCGAAGCGGTGGAGCAGCCGCAGCAGACCGTCGAAGACGATGCCGAGGACTGAGATCGCCAAGATGCCGCTGAGGACCAGCGGCGTTTGCAGGTTCACGCCTGCGTTGTTGATGACGTAGCCGAGTCCGCTCGTCGCCGCGATCAGCTCGACGGCCACGATGCTCGTCCAGGCGCCACCCATCGCGAGGCGCATGCCGGTGATGATGGGCGGCAGCGCGCTGCGCAGCCGGACGGTCAGGAGCGCCCACAAGGGGGAGGCGCCGAGGCTGCGACCGGCCTGCACGAGCTCTGTCGGGACGGCGTCGAGGGCCGACACCGTCGCGATGATCATCACCGGAACGACCCCGATGAGGATCAGGAGAAACTTGGGTGTCTCGCCGATGCCGAACCAGACGATGAACAGCGGAATGAACGCCAACGGGGGCAGCGGGCGGGTGATCTCGATCAGCGGGTCGAGGAGGTGGCGCACGAAGCTCACCGAGGCCATGACCCCGCCCACGGCCACCCCGATGACCACGCCCGCAGCCCATCCGGCGAGGATGCGCCCGCCGCTGACGAGGGCGTGCTGCCACAGCGTCTTGCCCTGTACGGCGGGATAGGGCTGCGACAGGTACTCCCAGAACGTGCTCGCAGTCCGCTGCACCGACGGCAGGATCACCGGGTCGCCCTTGACGTACGACACGAGCTGCCAGACGGCCGCGGTCAGGATCAGACCCAGCAGCCCGAAGGCGAGGCGGCGCCAAGAACCTCCACGTGACCGCCCAGCTGCCCGGCGGGATGCCGTGGACGTCTGCCCGGAGGAGGTCGCGGGTTCCACCACGACGACGACGTCAGTGGTCATCCTCGAGCGCCTCCCTGATCCGGCGCTTGAGCTGCACGAACTCCAAGGTCTCGGTGTCCTCGATGCTGCGCGGACGTGGCAGGTCGACCTCGATGACGGCGCGGGCGCGGCCGGGGCTTCCCGACATGACGCACACGCGATCGCCCAGCAGGGCGGCCTCTTCGACGTCATGGGTGACGAACACGATCGTGATCTGCTCCCGCTGCCACAAGTGCAGCAGGAAGCGCTGCATCGCGACCCGGGTGATCGCGTCGAGAGCACCGAACGGCTCGTCCATGAGCAGCAGCCGCGGACGGTTGACCAGGACGCGCGCGAAGGCTGCCCGGTGACGCATGCCTCCGGAGAGTTCGTGCGGGAACGCGTCGTGGGCGTCGGCGAGCCCGACTGTCTCCAGCAGCTCCACCGCCCGTCGCCTCGTCTCCGCGGTGAGCTCGTGCCGGGCGCGTGGCCCGTAGAGCACGTTGTCCAGTGTCGTCAGCCAGGGAAAGAGCATCGGCGTCTGGAACAGCACGCCACGGTCGGGTCCCGGGCCGGTGACAGGTTCGCCGTCGGTCAGCACCTGTCCGCGGTCCGGCTGGGTGAAACCGGCAAGCATGTTGAGCAACGTCGACTTCCCGCAGCCCGACGGTCCGAGCAGGCAGAGGAACTCACCTGGGCGGACCGTCAGGTCGAAACCGTCCAGGGCAACTCGCTTTGGCGCTCGCCGCGACCTGCCGGTGAAGTGCTTCTTGACCCCGATGAGCTCCACGGCGGGTCGCGCCGCGGTCGACACCGGTAGACCTTGCGTGAGCGTCATGACGCGCAGTTGTCCTTCACGGCCTGCTCCACGTAGCTGGAGTCCAGATGCGCGGTGATCTGGTCGATCGTGGGCACGGTCTGGACCCGGCCCTGGTCCTTGAGGAACTGCCCGGTCAGCGCGAAGGCCTTGGCGATCGGGCCGTCGGCGAGGGTGCCGCCCGGCGACTTGAACCAGGAGAGCTCCTCACTGGCGGGGATGAAGGGAAGGATCTTGGTGGCGGCGATCGCCTGGTCAGCGGGTGCGCCGACCAGCTTGGAGCTGTTGCTGATGTAGGTGTCGGCACTCGGGCCGGTGCTGATGGCCTGGGCGTGCATGATCTGGCAGACGAACTGCTGCACGACGGTGGGGTGTTTGGTGGCGAAGTCGTCGGTGACGGCCAGGACGTTGAGCGACGGGAAGCCCAGCTTGGCGATCTCCTCCGCCGTGACGACCTGTCGGCCCGCGTTGTGCTGCTTCAGGTCGATGGCCTGGGCGACCTCCACGTAGGCACCGTCGATCCGGTTGGACTTGAAGGCCGCCGCTACTGCGGCTTGGCTCGGAAACCCGACCACCTTGACCTTGTCGGTCAGGCCCTGCTTGGACAGCCAGCCCCTGATCTCGAAGTCCTCGGACGAGCCCTGCAGGTCCCCGACGGTCTTACCGGCCAAGTCGCTGTTGGACTTGATCTTCGGACCCACGATCAACTGGGCTGCGTCGAAGTACTCGGCGTAGATGACCTTCAGGGGGGTGCCGTTTGCTATCGCGCCCACCACCGGTGGGTTGCCCACGCCCGAGACGAACGGGAAGGCACCGCCGCGCAGCTCGGCCAGCCCGGCGACGCCCGAGTCGATCGGGGTGAGCTTGATCTTGCCTGTGACCTTCGACGACAAGTCGGTGTTGCCGGCGACCAGGACCTCGGGTCCGATCGTCGCGCTCTGGAAGTAGCCGACACCGACAGACGTGGTGCTGCTGGAAGCCGTGTTTGAGGACGGCGACGACGATCCACAGGCAGAGAGTGCGAAAGCGCTGGTTGCGGACAGAACGAGGCCGAGCAGGGGCTTGCGCATGATGAAGAGTTCTCCTGGATGGCGGGGCCGCGGAAGCCGGAGATCGGCTGCGGTCAGCAGTGAGCGGTTCCAGAGCGCTGGAACGCGGGGGACGGGCGGCGCGGCTCAAAGGCCGGCAGAGGGCGCTGTCAGATACGACAGGTTGTGGTCGTGATGCGTCCAAGGTCGACGTGGCGTCGGCGCGTCCCTCTGAACTCGATCACAATCCCTATGATCCAGATGGGATTACGGGGTGTCAATTCCGCCGTTGCCCGGTCGACCCGGGCCAGCCGGTCCGGTAACCGGCTTTGCGACTAGATGTCCAGCTTTCGCGGGTCGCTGAGGAGATGTTCGCAACAGCGCCGACCCTGAGGAAGGCGGCGGGGAGTCCGAGGTGCGCAACGGCCAGGGACTGGTCTCGGACAGGTCCGGGGGCGCGCAGGAGCCGAGGTTGCTGGTTCGCAGTCCCAACCGCACGAGCGACTCGGCTAGCACCACCCCGGTCGTCACGGGATCGACGACAGGGACCCCCACCTCCCGCGAGACGTGCGCGTCCAACCCGGCGAGGCCACCGCATCCGAGCACCACCACCTCGGCACCGTCGTGCTCGACCGCCGCGCGGGCTGCCTCGACGACCGCAGCGCTCGCTGCGTCGGGGTCCCGGTCGAGCTCCCGGGTCGACAGCCCGACCGAGCGGATCGACGTGCACCGCTGACGGAGTCCGGCGAGCAGGAGGCGGTCCTCGATCTGGCCGGCTGAGCGGGGGAGTGTGGTGATGACCGAGAACGTCCGGCCCAGCATCATCGCCACGTGTACGGCGGACTCGGTGATGTCGACCAGCGGAACCCTGAGGAGCTCCTGCAGCCCTTCGCGGCCGTGTTCGCCGAAGCCTGCCAGCACGACCGCGTCGTAGGGCTCGTGGTAGCTCGCGACCGCGTCCATCACGCCGACCGCGGCCAGCAGGCTCTGCATGTTGGTGTCGACGCCGGCCGAGCCGAAGGCCGGGGTCAGCCCCACGACTTCGGTGTCGGAATGGACGTGGTGGCACGCGACGTCGACCATCGCCTCGGTCGCTTCCACGCAGGTGTTCACGTTGACCAGCAGGATCCTCATCGTGACAGCACCCGTCCTCGGTACCGCCCGGCTTCGTACCGCTCGCCGCGGAGCCAGGTCGAGCGGACCACACCGCGCAGCCGCCGTCCGTCGTACGGGCTTCCGGGTTGCCTGTGCGCGAGTGTCCTGGAGTCGACGACCAGCTCCTGGTCGGGAGCGAGCACGCACAGGTCGGCGTCGGCGCCCACAGTGATCCGGCCCTTGGCAGACAGGCCGGCCAGCTCGGCAGGGGCCTCCGCGGCCCACCGCGCGACGTCGACGAGGTCGTGGCCGCGATCGCGCGCCTCGGTCCACAGCAACGGCAGCCTGAGCTGCAGCGACGAGACGCCGGCAGCGTCGACCGAGAAGTCGCCGGTGGCCTTCCCGCCTGGGGCGCACGGGGAGTGGTCCGAGACGACGAGGCCCAGTACGCCCTCCGCCAGGCCGGCCCACAGCGCATCGGTGTCCGCTGCGCCGCGTACGGCCGGGAGGGCCTTGGACTGCGTCCCGCCGTCCGGCACCTGCTCGGCGGTCAGCGCCAGGTAGTGGGGACAGGTCTCGGCCGTCACGGCCAGCCCGTCCCGTTGGGCGTCGCGGAGCAGCGCGACACTGCCCGCCGAGGACACGTGCACGACGTGCGCTCTCCCGCCGGTCACGCGCAGCGCCTCGAGCAGGGCGGCGACCGCGTCGGTCTCGACAGCCGCAGGTCGGCTGGCAAGGAAGTCGGCGTAGTGCGGCGTCGGTCCCACGAGGGGCAACGCCAGCCGCTCGTCCTCGGCATGCACGAGGAGCGGCAGGCCGGTTGGCCGCAACCGGGTCAGGGCTTGCACGAGGTCGTCCGGTCCGAGGGGCTGGAACTGCTCGCAGCCGCTGGGTGCCAGAAAAGCCTTGAACCCCAACGCTCCCGCCGCGGCGACCGCTTCCAGACCCGCGAGGCCCGGCACGGCGCCTCCCCACAGCCCGACGTCGACGGCACACCGCCCCTGGAGCGCGGACCGCTTCGTCTGCAGAGCCGCCAGATCGACGGTCACGGGCTGCCCGTCGAGGGGCATGTCAACGAGGGTCGTCACCCCGCCGAGTGCGGCGGCACGGGTCCCGGTCTCCGCCCCCTCCCAACCAGGACAGCCTGGCTCCTGCAGGTGCACGTGGGTGTCGACGAGACCAGGCATGAGCACCTCGTCGTCGGCGAGGTGCAGGACCGACGCGGCCGGCGGTGCGTCCGCTGGCTCACCGACAAAGGCGATCCGGCCGTCCAGCACACCGACCGCCGCGGACCGTTCGCCGGCGGGGGTCACGACTCGGTCGCCGACCAGGACGAGATCGCAGACGGGCACGGTCAGGCGTCGAGCAAGGTGGTGGCCAGGTCGGGGTGCGCCTGGCGGAGCGCGTCCGGAGTCCGGAAGGGGCGGCCGGCGACGACCGACGCCGGAACTGCCTCCGCCAGGGCCTGCGCTTCCGGCAACGCGTCGAGCCATCGGACCGCGGCCCATCCGCGGGCCGTGCGATCGACGGGCCCGACGACCCTCAGCCGGGCCAGGCCACCGTCGGGATGGGCGTCCAGCCGCACATGGGTCGTGACGCCGGCCTTGACGCGGAACCGGTGGCGGGTGTCGGGCTGCAACCTGGTCGAGGACAGCAGCGGCGTCCACCGCGGATCATCGAAGCCCGGGTCATCCGCACACGAGGCCGCCCACAGCGCGCACGACCCGGACGCGTTGTGCACGAAGTACGTCGTGTCGATCTCGACCAGCCGCGGGGTGCCGGCGAGGCCGAGCCGCACGACGACGACGTCATGCCCGGGACCGCGCCGTCGGCGGGCCTCCCAGCCCTCGCCCATGTTGCGCGGTCGGTCGGGCAGCAGCAACGCGTCGGCAGGTGAGTAGAAGTCGTCGCTGCAGGCGACCACCTCGGCGCCCAGCTCCTGCGAGGCGAGGTCCGCAGTCAGTCCGTCCAGAAGCCGAGGGTCGAGCAGCGGGTCTCCCTCCACCCTCAGCCGACCGACGCCGCCATCGGGAGCGGCCCACAGCCGCAGGTGGGTCCACCGCCGCGAGTCCTCGACGGGCAGGACGTTGTGCGTGTCCGGGAGCAGCGCCGTGTCCGGTACCAGGACCTGCCAGTCCGTGAGCTCGTCCGGAGCCGGATGACCCGGCATCGCGCAGGCCTCGATCCGGCAGGTAGCCGGGGCGTTCCCGCTGAACGAGGTGGTGTCGACGTCGACCGAGCGCACGATCCCGGGCAGTCCCAGCCGGACCACCGCCCAGTCGGCGCCGGGACCGCGCCGACGTCGGGTCTCCCAGCCGTCGACGACCTCGCCCTTGTGGTCGTACGTCCCCGGCACGAAGGCCACCGGTCCGGCGCGCAGCAGCAGCTCCTTGGCCCCGAAGGACTCGTCGCTGGCGGCGACCACGCCGCCGCCGAGGTGCCGGGCTGCGAGGTCCACCGTCAGCGGGCCGGCGTGCGGCCGAAGCGATCGGCCATCTCGGTGGTGAGGGCCGGCCAGACCACGGGGTCGTGGCCGGGGATCAGTCGGTAGTCGCGCTCGGCCGCCAAGGACTTCAGCCGGCGGATCTGCTCGACGCACTCCTCCGGGGTGGCGTCGGCCCGGCCGCCGACCGACACCTCCTTCTCGATGTTCTCGGTCAGATCGGCGGCGTCGAAAGCGAACACGAAACCACCACCCCCGACGCTGTCGTCCAGGTCGACGATGAAGCTCTGGTGCCCGGGGGTGTGCCCGGCGGTGAGGACGGCCGTCACGCCGGGCGCGATCTCGGCATCGCCGTCGGCGAGCTGCCAGTCGTGCTTGGGGTCGTCGAAGTCGATCCGGAAGATCGCATGCGCTTCGGCCTGCGGGGTCAGGCCGTACTCGAGCTCGCGCCGCTGGCAGTGCACTGGGACACCCGTGAAGTGTCGAAGCCCACCGGCGTGGTCCAGGTGCAGGTGGCTGAGCCCAACGGCGTGCACCTCCGACATCTCGATGCCGGCATGGGACAGGGCCTCCTCCAGCGGCTCACCCGGCCCAGGCAGGATCGCGCGGTGGATCGGGTTGCCGTAGAAGCGGCGCCGCAACGCCGCGTCGTGCATCAGGGCGGTGTTGAAGCCGGTGTCGAGCAGCAGCCACCCACCGTCGCAGTGCAGCAGGATGCCGGGCACCGGCTCGCGCAGGCGTTCGTCCGGAGGGGCTCCCTCTATCGAGATCGACGTGGGCAGGTCCTCCCACCCGAGCGTGAGCAGGACGATCTCGCGCACGCCAGGTCCACGTCGCGCCATGTGGTGCTCCTTCTGGAAGGGTGGTTTCGCAGGAGGGCCGGCGGCGACCGCCGGCCCTCCTGCGAAGCGGTCAGGCGGACAGGTCGGCGATTCGCAAGCTCATCGGGGCCGAGATGTCATGCGCCTTCTCGACTCCCTTCAGCCAGGTCTGGGTGACCATGAAGTCCTTGCGGTAGGCGATGTTGGTCCAGCAGCCGGTGGCCGTGGCCAGCTCGCCGATCTTGGCGAAGGTTGCGTTGTCGCCCGACTTCAGCGCTCCCGGCAGCAGCGCGGTGACGGCCGGGTCGGAGCAGCCGAGGTAGTTCAGACCGCCGTCCGGCGCGTACAGGATGTGCGCCGCGGTGTAGGGGTGCGCGGCATCTGGCCAGAAGCTGCTGAAGAGCACGCTCGGTGCGCCCTTCTGGTTGCCGATCCAGCCGAAGACCTGCGACGTCGTGTAGCCCTGCACCGTGGGAGTCAGGCCGATGGACTGGAGCTTGGCACCGACCAGGTTGGCAAGCTGCTGGTCGTCGGGCTGGCTCGTGTCGTATCCCAGGACGATCTTCTTGTCCGTGGCGCTGGCTGCGATCGCCTTCAGGGCTGCCGTTCCGGCAGTGATCGACTGGATGTCGGTGCCGGCGGTCAGGAGACCCTGCGGGTAGTTACCGGTTGCCGGGTCGCTGCGACCGGTGAACACCTGCTTCCTGAGGCTCTCCACGTCCATCGCCTGCTGGAACGCCTTGCGGGCAGCCACGTCCTTGAGGAGCCCGCTGTTGGGATTGACGTAGACCTGCTCGGTGGTGAAGGACGGCAGCGAGTAGGTGCTCACGGCCGAGTTCCCGAGGTAGGACTTGACGGCAGGTGCGTTGAGGTCGTGCAGGATGCCGTGCAGCTGCCCCTTGTTGAGCAGCAGCTGCTGCGTCGACAGGTCGGAGATCACCGGGAGCTCCACGGTCTGGAAGTACGGCGCAGTGCCCCACCACTTCGCGTAGGCCTTCATCTCATAGGTCTGGCCGACCTGTGCCTTGGTGAGGGTGTAGGGACCGGTACCGGCATCGTGCGTCTGCAGGTACGTCTGCATGTGGTCCTTGCCGGCCTGCGACTTCAGGAGGGCCGGGCTCATCATCTTCGGGCCGTAGGGCGAGGCGAGGTAGTCCAGGAACGCCGAGTTGGCCGACTTGAGCTTGATGACCACCTCGGTCGGGCTCGGCGTCGTGACCGATGTGACGTCGGTGACCATGTACGCCGGCCCCTGGTTCACCGCGAGCCGCCGATCGAAGGACGGCTTGACCGCAGCCGAGGTGAACGGGGTCCCGTCGTGGAAGGTGACGCCAGCGCGCAGGGTCAGCGTGTAGGTCGTCTTGTCGGGCGAGACCGTCCACTTCGTCGCGAGGGCCGGCACGATCGTCGGCTTCGCGACGCCCGTCTCGTACTGCAGCAGCCCCTCGTAGAGGTTCTGCGTCAGGACCAACCCCTGGCCGGCGTAGTAGATGTCGGGGTCCGGCGGCTGGCCCGGGTCCTGCAGGAAGGACAGGCGGAGCACATGGTCGGTCGGGGCCTTGCTGCTGACCTTGGGTTGTGACGAGCCTCCTCCGCAGGCAGTGACTGCGAAGGCCAGAACGACCGGTACGGCGAGGCGAAGCAGCTTGCGGTTCATGCGCCTACTCCTGTCAGGGTGCGAGCTGGGGCCAACGACTGGAAGGTTGCGACGATCTCCTCGGTGGTGCGCCGCGCGCCGGTCTGCAGGTACTCCATGGCGTCGAGCGCCGCCTCATGACGTGCCAGCGAAGAGCCACCTACGCAGTCCTCGACGACGCGCACGTGGAAGTCGCGCTGGTGGGCATCCGCGAAGGTGTACTGGACGCAGACGTCGGTGAGGCCGCCGATCAGCACCAGCGTCTGGACACCGAGGCCGCGGAGGACGATCTCGAACTCCGTGCCGATGAAGCCGGAGTAGCGGCGCTTGACGATGTGGAACTCCCGGCCGTCGGCTGCCGGGTCGGGGACGAGGGTCGGCCACAGGTCCGTTCCCGGCGCACCCGCCACGCAGTGCCGTCCCTCCGTCCCATCGAGCTCGCGACCGAAGTCGATCCCACTGGGGCGATGCACCTCCTGGAAGAAGATGATGGGCAGGCCGGCTGCGCGGGCCGCGGCAACGAGCCGCTCGGCCCGCGCCACCCGGTCCTCGATGCCTGCCATGTGCTCGATGCCGACCACGTCCGCGGGCATTGCCCCGGCCTGCTGGATGTCGACGACGACCAGGGCCACCTTGCCGACGATCATGGGTTGCTTCACACGTCTCCTTGAATGTCAGGGCTGGGCCGGTGGGTGCGGACGGTGCTGGTACCTGCCGAGCGGGGATCCACGTAGTCAGGCGACGTGAGCCCGACTTTGCGCATCGCCATTCCGGTCATGGCCTCGCGGACCGCACGGTGCGCGAGCAGGGCGGTGATGCCGGCGCTGCCGTCGTACGGCGGACTGACCTCGACGACGTCCATGCCGACGATGCCGACCTCGGCGGACAGCCGACGGACGGCACGCAGGACGTCCGCGCTCGTGAGCCCGCCCGGCTCGGGAGTTCCGGTGCCGGGGGCGTACGCCGGGTCGCAGACGTCGACGTCGAGCGAGATGTAGAGGTGATCCGCGGAGTCGAGGGCTTCGTTGACGGCACGCTCGAGCACGGCGTCGAAGCCGTCACGGCGGATCTCGACCATGAAGTGGGTGCGGAGCTCGTTCGCCTCCATCCAGTCGAGGATCGGCCGGTCCGGCCAGTAGCCGCGGAGCCCGACCTGGACGAAGTTGCGACCGGGTATGGCGCCGCTCTCGATGAGCTTGCGCATCGGCGTGCCGTGGCTGGCGAGCGACCCGGGTGAGTCGGGTGCGGTGTCGGCGTGCGCATCGAAGTGGACGATGCCGACCTTGCCGTGACCATAGGCATCAGCGACGGCGGTGGCCGTGGGCCAGGTGATCGCGTGGTCGCCGCCGAGGATCAGCGGAGTGGCGCCGGCACCGACGATCTCGGCGATGAAGTCCTTGACGAGGTCGAACGTGCCGAGGGTGTTGCCGACGAGCACCTCGGCGTCGCCGTAGTCGCAGGCACGCAGGTGCTCGAGCGGGTCGATCCGCACGTCCAGGTGCGGGAGCGAGGCACCGTAGCCACCGAGGTAGTCGGCAGACCGGATCGCCATGGGTCCGAGGTGCGTGCCGGAGCGGCCCATGACGGTGCCGTCCCACGGGACGCCGCAGACCGCGACGTCCATCTCGCCGGCCCGCAGGTCCTCGGGGGTGAGGCAGACCGGCAGCTTCATGAAGGTCTGGATGCCGGCGAACCCCCTCTCGCCGGCCGGGCGGTTGACGTGCATCGGCCCGGCCGCCCGCTCGGGCAGGGGGAAGTGCGGGAACTCACTCAACGGGTCAGGCCTCGATCCGGGGGTCCGCGGCGGCCTGCAACAGGTCGACCACCGTGTTGATGAGGACGTAGGCGACACCCAGCAGCAGCATCACTCCGGCGATGGCCGGGAAGTCGTCGACCGGGATGCTCTGCGCGGTGTACTGGCCGAGGCCGGGCCAGGCGAAGATGAGCTCGACGACCAGGACGCCGGCGAACATCAACCCGACTTGCAGGCCGGTCATCGACAGCGCCGGCCCGATCGAGTTGCGCAGCACGTGCTTGCGCATGACCTGCACCTCGCGCAGCCCCTTGGCGCGCGCCGTGCGGGTGTAGTCGGTGCGCAACGTCGTGACCAGGCTCGAGCGCAGCACCCGGCCGATGGAGACGGCGGGGCCGATCGCGATCGCGAGTCCCGGCAGGAGCAGGTGCTGGAGGGCGTTGCCGAGCACATCGGGTCGGGCGTGCAGGACAGCATCGACCGTGAGCAGCCCGGTCGGGCCTGTCGGGGCGTCCAGGATGTCGGTCCGGCCGGTGGCCGGCAGCCAGCCGAGCTGCTTGTAGAAGATGATGATCCCGCCGATGGCCAGCAGGAAGGCGGGGGCTGAGGCGCCGACGAGCAGCAGCAGTCGGAAGGCATTGGCCCCCGGCCAACGAAGGGTCGTGGCGACGGCGAACCCGACGGCGAGCAGCAGGGCCAGCACGAGCGCGAACAAGGTCAGCTCGACCGTGGCCGGCAAGAAGGTACCGAGGTCGGTGCTGACCGCACGGCGCGTGCGGTACGACGTACCGAGGTCGCCGTGGACGAGATGCTCGACGTAGCGGACGTACTGCGCGGTGAGCGGGTCGTCCAGGCCGAGCTTCTTGCGGGTATCCAGGACGAGCTGCCGGGAAGCCCCCGGACCGAGCATCGTCTTCACGGGATCCGCGGTGGAGCTCTGCTGCAGGGTGAACAGCACCGCGGTCAGGGCGAGCAGGATCACCACGACGGCGGCGAGGCGCTTGGCGATGAGCATGGGCATGGCGGTCCTCCTCTCAGCGGTTCGACATGAGGTTGCGAATGCCGTCGCCCGCGACGTTGGCCGCGAGTGACAGCAGGGCGACGGCGATCCCGGGCATGACGGGGATCCACCAGTCCTGCAGCAGGTAGCTGAGGTTGCGGGCAGCATCCGCGCCCAGCTCCGGCGCGGGGGCGGACTGGCCGAGGCCCAGGAACGAGAGCCCAGCCAGGGTGAGGACGAGCGTGCCGAGGTCAAGGCTGGCGGTGACGACAGCTGCCGGCACGGCCCCGGGCAGCAGGTGCTTGACGGCGATGCGTACGGGCCCTGCCCCAGCCAGGCGGGCGGCCTCGACGTGCGGCCGAGCCGCAAGGGCGCGCACCTCACCGCGCAGGATGCGGGCGTAGAACGGCCACCAGACGATGGACAGGGCCAGCAGCGTGTGGAACAGCCCCGGTCCGAGGGCGGCGACGACGGCGATGGCAACCACCGGCGCGGGCAGGGCGAGGAAGGCGTCGGTCACTCGCATGAGGACGTTGTCCACCCAACCGCCCCTAGCGCCTGCGATCAGGCCGATCAGCCCTCCGACGAGCACGCCTATGGCCACCACGGCGAGCGCGGCGAGCCAACTGGAGCGCAGGCCGTACAGGACCCGGCTGAGGATGTCGCGACCGACGCTGTCCGAGCCCAAGAGGAATCCCTCGGTGCCGGGGAGCGATGTGGGCGTGCCGACCGTGTCGAGCGGACCATGCGGAGCCAGCAACGGGGCGGCGAGCGCGACGACCGTGATGAGTCCCAGCAATCCGGCGGTCAGCACGTCCAGACGGCCGCGGGGCACCCGTGCGGTTCGGGTGCGCCCACTGCGCAAGGGCGTGGTGGGCACGAACGCTTCGGCCGTGGCCATCTCACAGCTCCTTGGGTCGGATGCACGCCACCCGGCGGATGCCGGCGTCGCGCAGCAGCTCCGCGCCGAAGCGCAGCCGCTCGAGCCGCACGTCGAGCTCGGTCTGGGCGCAGGCAGGCACGGCCAGTGGGCAGCGGGGATGGAAGGCGCAGCCGCTCGGCGGGGAGAGCGGGCTGGCCGGTTCGCCCTTGAGGGCCGGGGGGACGACGCCCATGTCCGGTACCGCGGCGAGAAGTGCCTTCGTATAAGGGTGCTTGGGTGCGCGAATCAGCTCCTCAGCCTCCCCGATCTCCACGATCCGGCCGAGGTACATCACGGCGATCCGATCGGCGACGACCCGCGCGACCGACAGGTCGTGGGTGACGAAGACGACCGCCATGCCGAGCTCACGACGCAGCTGCTGCACCAGGTTGAGCACCGTGGCGGCGAGGCTGACGTCGAGGGCGCTGGTCGGCTCGTCGCACAGGAGCACCTGAGGCGGGACGACCGTCGCGCGGGCGAGTGCGACCCGCTGACGCTGGCCACCGGAGAGCTCACTCGCGCGAGCGCTGTGCACGGTGGGCGGCAGGCCCACCTTCTGCAGTGCCGCGAGGGCGCGTTCCCGTCGTTCGGCTCGGGAGAGCCGGCGACCGTCCTGCCGCTCAGTCCGCAGGCGTTCCTCGAGCAGTTGGCCGACGGTGAGCCACGGGGTAAGCGAGGCCCCGGCGTCCTGGAACACCATCTGCGGCCGGCCACCCTCGCCGAGGGTCACGTCACCCTGCTCGTGCGACTCCAGTCCGGCGAGCACCCGCAGCAGGGTCGACTTGCCGGAGCCGCTCTCCCCGACGATGGCGACGGACTCGCCCGCCCGGATGTCCAGCGACACCCGACGCAGTGCCGAGAGCCGCGCCTTGCGGCCGCGACCGGCGCGCACGCGGAAGCTCTTCTCGACGTCGGCGACGCGGGCGGCCGACCCGGCGGTCTCCTCCTCCTCGTCCGTCGGCTCAACGGCTGGGATCGGCGGGGCATCGGGCGCGCGGAGGGCGAGGTCGGTGACGCGGGCGGGCTCGACCAGGCAGGCACGACGGTGGATGTCGCCGTTGCCCAGCGGCAGCGGGACAGGCATCGACTCGGCACACTCGTCCATGACCAGCGGACAGCGCGGCGCGTAGGCGCACCCAGGGAGCGGGGAAGCCGGGTCGGGTGCGGACCCCTCCAGCGACTCCACGGGGCGGGTGCGGTCGGTCGTCAGGGACAACCGCGAGCGCAGCAGCCCGACGGTGTAGGGATGAGACGGCTCGCGCAGCACGGTCTCGGTGGCGCCGACCTCGGCGATCCGTCCGGCGTACATCACGGCGACGCGATCCGCGGCCTGCGCCGCGACACCGAGGTCGTGCGTGATCAGCAGGACGCTGCAGCCGACCTCGTCACGCAGCCGCCGGAGGAGGGCGAGCACCTGGGCCTGCACGGTGACGTCGAGGGCCGTTGTCGGCTCGTCGGCCACGACCAGGGCCGGGTCGCCCGCCACCGCCATCGCGATCATCACCCGCTGGCGCAGGCCGCCAGAGAGCTCGTGAGGGAAGCTGCCCTGCCGGCGCTCGGGCTCCGGGATGCCGACGGCTCGCAGCAGTCGCAGCGCCTCGGCACCCGATCCTGCTGCCTCGGCCACCTGCCGGCCGATCCGCATGGTCGGGTTGAGGGAGGTCATCGGGTCCTGGAAGACCGCTCCCATTGCGTCCTTGCGGACCTGTCGGCGTACCTCCGGGCTGGCGCTGAGCATGTCGGTACCCGCCACCCGCACGATGCCGCTCGTCCTCGGCTGCGAGGCCTCCGGCAGCAGCCCGAGGAGGGCGAGGCTGAGCACGCTCTTGCCCGAGCCGGACTCGCCTACCAGCCCGAGTACCTCGCCGGCGCGGATCTCGAGGTCGATGCCGCGGACGGCCTCGATCTGCTTGCCGCTGCGGGTGAACCCGACATGCAGGTCCCGGACTTCGGCAACAAGGCCGTCGGCCGAGGTGGCAGAGGGCGTCGTGGTCTGCAGCGGGGAGGCCGTCATCGAGGGCTCCGAGCGCTGGTGCGGTGCATCGGCATCCTCCGGGGGAACAGCGCCGGCAACGGAGCAGCCGACAGCGACTGTCTCCCGGGCTTTTGTCCCGCCGTGGAGCAACGCCCCCGGACCATCCGGGGGGATGCCTGCACCTCTCGGACCAGGCCCACCGGTCTCTCGACCGGCGGCGGAACCCTAGGCACGCCCCACCTGAGTGGGTCGAAATCAGTCCATCGGCCCGGCGTGACTCGCGTTTTAACCCGGTGTTCCGTTCGTGTGAACATCACCCGGGGGGTCACCGAGCCAGCTCCCGGCGAACGAGCCGCACCGTCACAGGTCCAGGAGGTAGCGGCGACGTTCCCAGTCGGTCACCTCGGCATGGAAGGAGTCCCACTCGCCACGCCGCATGTCGGAGTACTCCGACACCAGCTGCGGGGCGAACACCTCGTGCACCAACGGGTCCTGGTCGAAGGCGTCGATCGCCTCGAGCAGCGTGCGCGGCAGACGTACGGCGCCCTCCCGGCCGGCGCCCCACTCGTAGGTCGCGGCCTCAGCGGGCTCGCCGGGGTCGAGACCCAGGGCGACGCCCTCGAGGCCGGCCGCCAGCATCAGCGCGAAGGCGAGGTAGGTGTTGGCGGCGGAGTCGACCGCCCGGTTCTCCAGAGCCGGCCGGTTGGCAGGCAGCCGGACCATGCAGGACCGGTTGTTGTGGCCGTAGGCCGCCCAGACCGGTGCCCAGGAGATCGAACCGTCGGCCAGCCGTGGCGCCAGGCGCTTGTAGGAGTTGACGGTGGGGGTGGCCACGGCGGCGATGGCCGGAGCGTGCCGGAGCATGCCGGCAGTGAAGGCGTACGCCGTCTTGCTCCAACCCTTGCCGGTCGGGTCGTCCGCGTCGCGGAACAGGTTCAGCCCCGTGGTCGAGTCCTCGAGGCTCATGTTGAAGTGATGTCCGGAACCCCAGCCGCCCGTGATCGGCTTGGGCATGAACGTGGCCATCAAGCCGCACTGCTTGGCGACCTGCCGGGCCATCAGCCGGAACAGTGAGATGCGGTCGGCGGTCTGAAGCGCTGGTGCATAGCCGAAGTCGAACTCGAACTGCCCGTCGCCGCCTTCGTGGTCGAAGCTGTAGACGCCGAATCCCAGCTCGTCCATGGCGTCGATCATCCGGTCCAGGTACGGCATCGCGTCCAGCGTGCTCTCCAGGTCGTAGGCCGGGGTGGGCCGCAGGCGTCCGCTGGCCGCCATCGGCACCAGCTCGCCCGTGACGTCTTCCACGGGCTTGAACACGTAGAACTCGGTCTCCACACCCAGGTTGGCGACCAGTCCCTGGTCGGCGGCGACCTGGACCTGCTTCTTGAGCGCCGACCGCGGGCACAGCGCGAACGGCTCACTACCGCCGTACGCCAGATCTGCGGCCATCCAGGCGAAGCGGCGGTCCCAGGGCAGCACCTGCAGGGTGTCGATGTCGGGCAGCGCGACGCACTCGTCCTCGTACGGGTTCATCTGGCCGAGGTCGCCCATGCCACGGGGCGTGTAGCGCTCGGAGCCGGCGAGCAGCTGAGGCAGGTGGTCGATCGGGACGACCTTGGACTTGGAGCGGCCGTTGACGTCGATCCAACCACCGGTGGCGTACTTCACTCCCTTGGCCTGCAGGTCCTTGGCCAGCTGCGCGTGGTCCTCGGACAGGGCATGCACGGTGTCCATGTGTCTCCTTGAGATGGGGTTGGTGCGACTAGCGCGGAAGTGGTGGGCGGGCAGCGACGCCGAGCGGGGGCTCTTCCGTGCGACCTCGGTCGACGCGGTCGGCGACCGCCCGGGCGATGCCGGCGAGCAGCTGCTCCCCGAGTGCCGCCGTGGCTTCCGACGGACGGCCGGTGACGCCGTTGGTCGACAGCGACGGTGCGGTGTAGCGGAAGACCAGGCCGTCGGTGCGGTCCTCGTCGTCGGCGTCGGCAATCCGGTCGGCGTGCACCAGGTCCGGGGCAACAGCGAGCATCAGAGCGGTCTCCGCGCGGTTCGCATGGATGTCGTCCCCGTCCGCGACCGCCTCGGCGTGCACCGCCGGGTCGCAGGCCCACCAGTCGACCGTGCCCACGCGAAGCTCCGGGACGTAGAGCCGCAGCCAGTCGGTGGCGGTGCCGATCGTGGCGGTGTTGCCGAGGTGGGCGTTGACGAACAGCAACCGTCGCAGGCCCGACGCCGCCGCCCAGAGGGCATAGGCCTTGAGCACTTCGGCCAGCAGGTCCGGGCTCAGCGACAGCGTCCCCGGCAGCACAGTGCCGTGGCCGTAGCTCACCCCCACCGGCACGGCCGGCAGCACGAGCCCGTCGACGAGCTCGGCTGCGCGTTCGCAGACGGCCGTCGCGATGAACGTGTCCGTGCCGGTCGGCAGGTGCGGTCCGTGCTGCTCGGTGGCACCGACGGGGACCAGCCCCACCTCGTGCTCGCGCGCCGCGAAGGCCTCCTGAAGGTCCGGCCAGGCGGCGTCCTGCCAACGGAGCGCGGTCATGCAGATCCCTTGCCCTGCGGGGCTTCTTGGCCGAAGGTGGACAGCGCTAGCGAGCCCTCGGGCAGCACGAGGTCGCCCGAGGCGAGACGCTGCTTGAGGTAGGTGAAGCTCTGCGCGGTCTGGGCGAACAGGTGGTCGCCCGCGACGAGCGCTGGTCGCGTCGGCTCGCCGGGCTCGACGAACTGCGGGAGCGGCTCGACCAGCGTGTCGTGGTCCACGTTGAAGAACAGCGGGAACGACCAGCGCTCCTCGGTCACGCGGCGGACCCGGTGGGTCGTCGCCACGAACTGCCCGTTGGTCCACATCTCGAGGAGGTCGCCGACGTTGATGACGAACGCGTCCTGCAGCGGCGGGACGTCGATCCAGGTCCCGGCCGCGTTGAGGACCTCCAGACCCGGTGCGGTGGGCTTGAGGATCGTGAAGCACTCGTAGTCGGTGTGCGCGCCGATCCCGACGGCATCTCGGGCGGTGGGGTCGTGCGGGTAGTGGATGAGCCGCAGCTGCGTCGGCGGCTTGGTCACGTAGCCGTCGAACGCGTCGGGGAGCTCGCCGATCGCGAGCGCGAACCCGCGCAGCAGCGCGCGGCCCAGGGTCATCACCGCCTCGTAGTACGCCGTGCAGGCGGCGGCGAAGCCCGGCAGGTCCGGCCACTGGTTGGGTCCGAGCATCCGGCCCGCCAGGTAGTCGGGGTCATCGGCCGGCAGATCCCGGCTGAGATCGAAGGCCTCCTTGAGGTCTACGGTCCCGCCGGTGAAGACCTCCTCGCCGATCGGCACGTAGCCGCGGTGGTTGCTGGAGAGCCCGATGTAGCTGCGCATCTTCTCGTCCTCCGGGAGCGCGAAGAAGGCCTGCGTGACCTGCAGCAGGTCGTCGAAGAGGGCAGGTGCCACCCCCGTCCCGGTCACGTAGAGGAAGCCGACCTCGCGGGCCGCTTTGCCCAGGTCCTGCGCGACCCGCAGCTGCTCTCGCGGGTCGTCGCCGAGCAGCCCGGCCACGTCGATGACAGGGACTTCGGTGAAGTCGGTGAGGTGGCTCATGCGGAACGCTCCAAACGGCTATGGGCCAGCAGGTCCGCCAGCTCACCCTCACGAGCGAGGACCTGCCACCGGCGTTGTACGGCGGTGCCTTCGGGTGTGACGTCCCAGGTGCTGAGGTCTTCTCCGGCGGCAGCGGCATCGAGCAGGGACCCGGCGCGCCAGGGGAGGCTGGAACGGGTCAGGACGATGCCGTCAGGACCGACACGGCCCATCGCCACCTCGGTGTCGAGCAGGTCTTGCGCGTCCTGCACGCTGTCGGCGGCCGCGACGCGCTCGGCCAGCAAAGCGCCCGCATCCAGTGGCTGCGTCCGGCCGCGGGCCCAGGCCACGTCCTCGCCGACCCGCACGAGGACCGCCGTGGCGCCTGTCGTCCTCTCGCGCAGCAGCAGCGCGGCCACCGGTGTGGTCGGGCCGGTGGTCCGTTGCCAGTACTCGACGTAGCTGCCATCCCTGCCGTGCTCCACGACGTCGTCCCCGTCGGGCACGAGCCGGCCCTCGTCGAGCGTCGGTCCCGGTGGCTGGAGGTCGACCAGCCGCTCCCAGTGAGCCCAGTCGCCATCCGCGACGAGCCGACCAGCGAAGCCCTCCGTGCCAGCCAGGGCGACCGCCTGGTCGCGGGTGAGGTCACGCAGGCAGCCGAGCGGCGGCAGGTCGGGCCCCGGCACGGGCTGGCGGAGGTCGACGTACAGGCCGTGCGCCTGCAGCCAGGTGACGTTCGTGCTCGAGTCGCGGTGACCGTCGGTGGTCGTCAACAGCGAGCGCTGCCAGCGGCCGGTCAGACGGGCGTCCGGCGGCACCAGCTCCACGCGTCGCTCCGGGGGGTCGGCCCGGCCATGGAAGGCCGAGAGCGTCGGACCTCCCGGGCTTTTGTCCCGCCGTGGAACGGAAGCCTCGCGGCGACCGCTGCACCTCTCGGACCAGACCCGCGTGAGCGACGGAACCCTAGGTGCGCCCCGCCGTGAAGCGGGTCGAAGTCAGCCCATCGCTTACGTGTGTCGTGCCGACAGCGGAGCGGTGACGTTCGTGTTAAGCGACGACCCACCACGCGGTGGCGGTGACATATGTGCCGCCGGGACGCCGGAAGCTGCTGCGACGAAGGCGTCGAGGCAGCGCTGCGCCTCAACCGCGTCGTCACCGAGCCACTGCAGCAGCACGCCAGGTCCTGCAAGTGACAGCACCTCGCCTCCTGCCAGCGGACCCGCGCGTAGGAGCTGTTCGCCTGCCAGCAGGGCTGTCAGGAGAATGCGCGCGCCGTCCGTGCCCGCCGGACCGTCCCAGCCGTCCGGCGCTCCCGGCCCGATGTCGAGGTCGGCGGCGAGCAGGGGCAGCTGCCCGTAGTCGACCCGCCAGTGAGACCGGTAGCGGCCACCGCTCAGGACGGCAGTCTCCGCCAGCAGCAGTCGCGACCCGGCTGCCGCGGTGACCTGCAGCTCGAGCCGGTGCTCCGCCCCCGCCGTGACGACCAGTGGTTTCGGCCGCCACTCCAGGTCCGCGCCCTCACCGACCTGAAGTCGCACCGACGCGCGGGACACCGGGTCTGCCACGCCTGGTTGCGCGACCTGTGCGCCCGCGGAGCCGACCTGCAGCCGTGCCCCTGCCTCCAGCACGAGCTCGAGGGCCGTGGTGTCCCCGCCGAGTGGTCCGAAGGCGGAGGCGACCACGGTGAGGCCCGCTGCGGTGGGGCGCAGCGACAGGGGCACCTGCGACCGCAGCGAGCTGAGGTAGGTCCGGCCGTCGCGGCAGGACGCGACCGCACGGGCGCTCGAGTGAAGCGGCACCGTCAGCCGGGGCTGGTGACTACAGCGCCCTGCCAACGGGCGCGGGCAGCCCGTAGCCACCCGGCCACGTCTGGGGCGCCGGGCTGCTCGGTCAGGCTGGTGAACAGCACGGGCCCGCCCTTGCGCATCCGGTCGGCGTCGCCGGCCATGACCGCCAGATCGGCCCCGACGCGGCTGGCGAGATCGGTCTTGTTGATGACCAGCAGGTCCGACGCGGTCACGCCTGGGCCGCCCTTGCGCGGCACCTTGTCACCGCCTGCGACGTCGAGGACGAACAGCTGGACGTCAACCAGTCCCTGGCTGAACGTCATGGTCAGGTTGTCGCCGCCGGACTCCACGAGCACCAGCTCGAGCGGCGCGTGCCGGCGCTCGAGCTCCTCCACCGCGTCGAGGTTGGCGGTGATGTCATCACGTACGGCGGTGTGCGGGCAGCAGCCGGTCTCGACTGCCGCCACCCGCGTCGGGTCGATGGCGCCGCTGCGGCGCAGGAACTCGGCGTCCTCCGTGGTGTAGATGTCGTTGGTCACGACAGCCAGCGCGAGCTCGTCGCCGAGGGTGCGGCACAGGGCCGCGACGAGCGCGGTCTTGCCGCTGCCCACGGGACCGCCGACGCCGACCCGGAACGAGCGATGGGGTCCGCCGGCTGCTGGGGCCAGCAGGCCGTGGACGCGTGGGTCACGATGCAAAGAGACGCACCTCCGTGCGGGTGTGGGCTTGCGCAAGCAGCTCCAGCATGGGTCCCGAGGCGGCCGGCAGCGGCTGTCCCGGCTTGGCTGAAGTGAGGGCCTCGTCGGCCACCTGCTCGACCTGCGGGGCCAGGCCGGCCAGCAGGGCGCTGACGGCGAGCGGATCGAGGCCCAGCAGCCGCACCGCAGCCCAGGCCGGGCCGGTGACGGCGGTCAGAGCGGCGACCCGGGCGGCTGCGGCCGGTCCGGAGCCCACCGCGACCGCGGCGGCACCGAGCGCGACCGGCGCGTGCGGCCGTTCCGGCAGCAGGTCCAGGACGGGGCTCGGCCAGGCTCGCGCAACAGCGCGCAGCAGCCCGCGACCCTGTGCCCGCGAGGCCTCCCGGGCGGCGGGGGAGGGGGTACGGGCGTCGACCTCGGCCTCGAGCGCAGCCAACTGCTCTGCGTCACCCAGGACCTGGGCGGCGCGCGCGGCCACGGCGGCCGCGACGAGACCGGCGGTCGTCAGCCTGCCGGTCAGAAAGCGCTGCAGATCCTCCAGAGTGCGCACCCGCCCGGTGTCGACGGCGGCCGCCAGCCCGCCGCTGTGGGCGTGCGCCCCGGCCGGCAACCGGCTGTCTGCGAGCAGCAGGAGTGCTGCGGGAACGGCTGTGTCGTGCTGAGCAGCAGTGTTCATCAGAACAGGAAGTAGCGCTGGGCCATCGGGAGCACCTCAGCAGGCGCCGACTCGACGAGCTCCCCGTCGATCCGCACCGCAAAGGTCCTCGGGTCCACCGCGATGTCCGGCGTCGCGTCGTTGAGGGGCAGGTCAGCCTTGCCCACCCGTCGTACATCGCGCACTGCGACGAGCCTGCGGCGTACGGCGAGCCGGTCGGCGAGGCGGTCCTCGATGGCGGCCTCGGCGACGAAGTGGACGCTGGTCGCTGACGCTGCTGTCGGCTGCGCCCCCCACATCGGACGTGGCAGGACGGGCTGCGGTGTCGGGATGGAACCGTTGGCGTCGCCCATCTGCGACCAGGCGACGAGGCCGCCCTTCAGGACGGTGGAGGCGCGCACACCGAAGTAGCGCGGCTCCCACAGGACCAGGTCGGCGAGCTTGCCGACCTCGACCGAGCCCACCTCGTCGTCCAGGCCGTGCGCGACCGCTGGGCAGATCGTGTACTTCGACACGTAGCGGCGGGCCCGCAGGTTGTCGGCGCGGGCGTCTCCCGGGAGCGCCCCGCGGCGCGCCTTCATCACATGCGCGGTCTGCCAGGTCCGCAGCACGACCTCGCCGATACGACCCATCGCCTGACTGTCCGAGCCGATCATCGAGATGGCGCCGAGGTCGTGGAGCACGTCCTCCGCGGCGATCGTCGACGGGCGGATCCGGCTCTCGGCGAAGGCCAGGTCCTCCGGGACCGCCGGGTTCAGGTGGTGGCAGACGATGAGCATGTCGAGGTGCTCGTCGAGGGTGTTGACCGTGTGCGGACGGGTCGGGTTGGTCGAGCTCGGCAGCACGTTCGGGTGGGAAGCGACCGTGATGATGTCGGGGGCGTGGCCACCACCGGCGCCCTCGGTGTGGAACGCGTGGATGCTGCGCCCGCGGATCGCGGCCAGGGTGGACTCGACGTACCCCGCCTCGTTCAAGGTGTCGGAGTGCAGCGCCACCTGTACGCCGGAAGCGTCCGCGACCGTGAGGCAGGCGTCGATCGCTGCCGGGGTGGTGCCCCAGTCCTCGTGCAGCTTGAAGCCGCTGGCCCCGGCGCGCAGCTGCTCCCACAGCGCCTCTGCCGAGACGGTGTTGCCCTTGCCCAGCAGCGCGACGTTGACCGGGAAGTCGTCGAGCGCCTCGAGCATCCGGGCCAGGTTCCAGGCACCGGGGGTGACGGTGGTGGCCTTGGTGCCCTCGACCGGTCCGGTGCCGCCGGCGACGATCGTCGTAGTGCCGACCCCCAACGCCTCCGTCAGCTGCTGCGGGGCGATCAGGTGCACATGCGTGTCCACCGTCCCGGCAGTGAGGATCTTGCCGTTGCCGGCCAGGATCTCCGTCGAGGGCCCGATCACCAGCGCAGGGTCGACACCGGACATCGTGTCGGGGTTGCCGGCCTTGCCGATGCCGACGATGCGCCCGCCCCGGACGCCGATGTCGGCCTTGACGATGCCCCAGTGGTCGAGCACCAGCGCACCCGTGATGACGAGGTCCGGGGCACCCTCAGCGCGGGTCGTGCGGGACTGCCCCATCGACTCGCGGATCACCTTGCCGCCGCCGAACACGGCCTCGTCTCCTGCGCCCTCGGGACCACGGGAGAGGTCGTCCTCGACCTCGATGAGGAGGTCGGTGTCGGCCAGTCGTACGCGGTCACCCGTCGTGGGGCCGTACAGCAGGGCGTACCGCTGCCGCTCCAGCGAGGTCATCCGTTGTCCTTGCGCCGCAGGCGAAGTCCGGGCACCAGCGCAGCCCCGCCGAGGGGCACCGCCTCGACCTCCTGCTCGATACCGGGTTCGAAGCGCACCGCTGTGCCGGCCGGGACGTTGAGCCGCTGGCCCTGCGCGGCGTCGCGGTCGAACGCAAGGGCGTCGTTGGCGTCGGCCAGGTGGAAGTGGCTGCCGACCTGGACGGGCCGGTCGCCGGTGTTGACGACCCGCAGCACGGTGACGGTCCGACCCGGGTTGAGCTCGATGGGCTCCTGACCCACGAGCACCTCGCCCGGCGTCACGGGATCGGCCGGTGGACCGTCACGAGCTTGGTGCCGTCGGGGAACGTCGCCTCCACCTGCACCTCGTCCACCAGCTCGGGGACACCGTCCATCACGTCTTCCCGGGTGAGCACGGTGCGGCCGGCCTCCATGAGGTCGGCCACGCTGCGCCCGTCGCGCGCGCCCTCGAGGACGTACGACGTGAGCACGGCCACCGCCTCCGGGCTGTTCAGGAGCAGTCCCCGCGCTCGGCGACGCTGCGCGAGCTCGGCGGCGTACGAGACGAGCAGGCGTTCCTGCTCGTGCGGCGTCAGGTGCACGGAACCTCCTCCTCGGGTCGACACGACTGTGCACGCCGCGTATGTCGGTGAGGTTGCACAACAGGCGGCCGGTCGTTACGCCTGCGTTGCATGCCTCACGTCGGTTGGCCGGTGAGCGCCATGGCCGACAGCAACTCGTAGGCCGCGTGCGACGCCGCGATCCCGGTGATCTCGGCGTGGTCGTAGGCAGGTGCGACCTCGACGATGTCGGCGCCGACGAGGTTCATGGTGCTGAAGGAGCGCAGGATGGCCAGCAGCTCGCGGCTCAGCAGGCCGCCGGATTCGGGGGTTCCGGTTCCGGGGGCGAAGGCCGGGTCGAGAACGTCGATGTCGACGGAGACGTAGACCGGTCGTTCCTGCACCCGGGCGCGGATCCGCTCGACGACACCCCGGGAGCCGATGTCCTCGATCTCCACGGCCCGCACGATGGAGAAGCCGAGCTCGACGTCGTCGGTCAGGTCGGCGGCGCCGTACAAGGGTCCTCGGATGCCGACATGCATGCACCCGGAACGGTCGATCAGGCCTTCCTCGGAAGCGCGCCGGAACGGCGTGCCGTGCGTGTAGGCGGCACCGAAGTAGGTGTCCCAGGTGTCGAGGTGGGCGTCGAAGTGCACGACGGCAACGGGTCCGTGCTTGCGGTGCATCGACCGCAGCAGTGGCAGAGCGATGGTGTGGTCACCGCCGATCGTCAGCAGCCGCCCTGCCCGCTCCAGCAACGCGTCGGCGCCCGCCTGCACCTGCTTGATGGCCTCGTCGATCGAGAACGGGTTGACGGCCAGGTCACCGGCGTCGACAACTTGCTGCCGCGCGAAGGGAGAGACGTCCAGCGCAGGGTTGTAGGGCCGCAGCAGCCGCGAGGACTCCCGGACGTGGCTGGGGCCGAAACGTGCCCCCGGCCGGTAGCTGACACCCGCGTCGAAGGGCACGCCCACGACGGCCACGTCGACGTCGGACACCTCGTCGGGCCGAGGCAACCGGGCGAACGTCGCCGGGCCGACAAAACGCGGTACGAGGCTGGCGTTCACCGGCCCGACGCGCCCGTCGACAGTGATGCGGGGCGGGGTCTCGGTCATGGATCCCTCTCGTTCAGAAGTTGGTGCGCGGAGCAAACATGATCACGGCGACGCCAAGCAGGCAGAGCAGCGCGCCGGTCAGGTCGTAGCGGTCGGGGCGGAACCCGTCCGCGACGACTCCCCAGGCGAGCGAACCGGCGACGAAGATGCCGCCGTAGGCGGCGAGGATGCGGCCGAAGTGCGCGTCGGGCTGCAGTGTGGCGACGAAGCCGTAGCCGGCCAGGGTGACGATCCCGGCACCGACGAACACCAGGCCGCGGTGCTCGCGGACGCCCTGCCACACCAGCCACGCGCCGGCGATCTCCGCGACCGCCGCGACAACGAACAGTCCCAGCACGCGCAGCACAGTCATGGCGGCATCCTTCACTACCCGGTCCGCACTGCGGCCCGGGTCCACCGAGCGCGTCCTGCCGGGCCTGCGCCTGGTGTCGGCCTAGGATGTGAGTGCGGCCGCGCGAGGCGGCCCTGCGAAGGTGTGGCGACGTGGCGACGCTGGATGTGGTCCTGCAGGCCGACGAGGCTGGGCGGGTGGGTTCGCTGTGCTAGCCGACCTCGACGACATCGCGGTCGAAGCCGGACAGCATGTCGTGCACTTCTACGAGCGGGACGAGAACCTCGCCCTTGCGGTCAGCAGCTTCCTCGGCGCCGGGTTGGTGGCCGGGGAGTCCGTCCTCGTGGTTGCCACCCCGGCGCACAGCGACGCGTTCGACGCCGTGCTGGTGGCCGCGGGCATCGACGTTCCCACCGCCCGCGCCGCCGGGAAGTACCGGAGTGTTGACGCAAGCAAGGGCCTCGCGTCCTTCATGGTCGACGGCCGGCCCGATACCGAGCGGTTCGACGCCTCCGTCGGCGCGACCGTCGCCGAGCTGTCTGCGTCCGGCACTCCGGTGCGGATCTACGGCGAGATGGTCGCGCTGCTGTGGGAACAAGGTGATGTCGAAGGCGCCATGGCGGTCGAGGAGCAGTGGAACGACCTCGGGCGCCGGAGCCTGTTCACCCTGTTCTGCGCCTACCCGAGCGGTTCCGTCGCCGGTACGCCGAGGGGCAGGCACAGGATCTGCCAGCACCACTCGGCGGTCGTCGCCGAGCGCCGGTCGCCACCGGCCCCTCCCGACGAGAGGACCCGCCGGTTCGAACCGACGGTGTTCGCGGCCCCTGCCGCTCGCCGGTTCGTCACGGAGGCTCTTCACGGGTGGGGGCGGCACGCCGTCCTCGACGCCACCGAGCTGGTCGTCAGTGAGATGGTCACCAACGCGATCCGCCACGGCGGCCGGCCATTCCGGGTCTCGGTCTCGGTGCTGGCAGACGCCGTACGCGTCTCCGTCACTGATCCGTCGCCGAAGCTGCCCACCCTGCGCCCGGACGATCCAGAGGTCGCGACCGGCGGCCGTGGCCTGCACCTGATCGCCGCGCTCGCCCGCCGCTGGGGGACGCACGTGCACAACGGCGGGAAGACCGTCTGGGCAGAGATCGACGAGTCGGTGCGAGGCCGCACCGACATCTACCGCCCAGCGGATTAGAAAAGGCGAGGGCGGCGCTCAGCCGCGACGCAGTCCCAGGCCTCGGCGCGGCTTGGTCGCCTCGAGGACGACGACCCGTTTGGTCAGCTCGGCGACCAGCAGGTCCATTTCGGCAAGTCGACGAACGAGACTGTCCACGTCCGGACCCTGGTAGGCGACAACCTTTTCGGGAGTCACCGACTTCTCCGGGGCGAGTGACTTCTCCGGAGCGACCGACTTCTCCAGAGCGACCGACTTCGCCGGGGCGAAGGACTGCTCCGGAGCTGCGGACTTCTGGGGAGGAGTAGACGTCCTCACTGCGGCTTTCACCTTCGGAGCCGCTGCCTTTACGGCCGCTGCCTTCACGGGAGCTGCCTTTACGGGAGCTGCCTTTTCCGGGGTTGCGGCCTGCTCAGAAACCTCCGTGGTCTCGGTAAGGCCATTGCTCGTGATGGTCGAGGCTGCGGCAGCCGCTGTCTTGGCGGCAGCGCGCTTCGCGGGGGCAGCCTTGCTCTTCACCGGCGCAGCGCTCTTCGCGGGGACAGCCTTGCCCTTCACCGGCGCAGCGCTCTTCGCCGACGAAGCGCTCTTCGCCGGCGAAGAGGTGCCCTTGTGGGCCTGCTCATAAGCCGCGACCACCTCTGCGGGGAGGCGACCCCGGTCACCGACCTGGTGGCCGTGGGCCTGAGCCCAGGTGCGGATTTCAGAAGTTGTTGTCGAAGCCATGCGCAGAGTGTGCCATTGTCGCAACTCGAGCGGGTGAGCGACCGTCCTCGGTGGCTAATTGCCGAGGAAGAAAGCCGAGCCGATCTCGTTGGTCCGGGCGTCGAGCGTCTGACCTCGCAGCCGGTTCACTGCGGCCTTGTCGAGGAAAAGTCGCACCCCCTGCATTCGCAGAACGTCGTCCTCGTCCCGCGGTGCCGGGGCCAGCTGCATGGTGAGCCCCGGGTGTTTCGCCTCCTGCGCGATGCGCAGACCGCCCTCCGGCAGCTCTGCCTCAGCGGTGAGGGCTTGGATCATCTCGACCGCGTGATCGGTCAGGTTCAGCACAGTGCAGCCTCCGGTGGTTTGGGGAACGGGCGGCCGTGGTCCGGGGTGCCGGTGCCACCCTGCGCAGGTCCGTGGGTCTCGGTCAAGGTCACAAGACCCTTGACTCCGCGGTCGACGTGAGGGTGGCCTCGCGGGCAGGGCCGGGTGGCAGCTTCTGCGGTCCGGGGGGACAGTCGCTCAGTCGTCCAGGGGACAATCGCTCAGTCGGCCCGCGGACAATGAGGACATCTGTTGCCACGGTCGGCTAGCCCCTACCGCGCGTCGAACCCGCCCCTTCCGCCGGACGGAGCATCAGCAACAATGGGTCGACCGAAGGACCTGGAGGACGTGTGACCGACGCCAAGCTGGAGACCCCGAGCGGCGTAATCGAACTGCCCACCGTGGCGGGCACCGAGGCCCCGTCGGGGCTCGACATCAGCTCGCTGTTGAGCAGCACAGGGCAGGTGACGATCGATCCCGGCTTCGTCAACACCGCCTCCTGCCAGAGCGGCATCACCTACATCGACGGCGACCAGGGGATCTTGCGCTACCGCGGCTACCCCATCGAGCAGCTGGCCGAGCACAGCACCTTCCTCGAGACGTCGTACCTGCTCATTTATGGGGAGCTGCCGTCGCCGACGGAGCTTGAGGGGTTCGAGAAGCGCATCCGCGAGCACACGCTGCTGCACGAGGACTTCAAGGCGTTCTTCAACGGCTTCCCGCGCGACGCGCACCCGATGCCCGTGCTCTCGTCTGCCGTCTCGGCGCTGTCGACCTTCTACCAGGACAGCCTCGACCCTGCCGACCCTGACGAGGTCGAGATCTCGACGATCCGGCTGATGGCGAAGCTCCCGACGATCGCGGCATACGCCTACAAGAAATCGATCGGCCAGCCGTTCCTCTACCCGGACAACTCGCTGTCCTACGTCGAGAACTTCTTGCGCCTGACGTTCGGCGTCCCGGCCCAGACGTACGAGGTCGACCCGGTCGCGGCCAAGACCCTCGACACGCTGTTCCTGCTGCACGCCGACCACGAGCAGAACTGCTCCACCTCAACGGTGCGCATGGTCGGCTCGTCGCACGCCAACCTGTTTGCCTCCGTGAGCGCCGGGGTCAACGCGCTGTTCGGTCCGCTGCATGGTGGGGCCAACCAGGCGGTCCTCGAGATGCTCGAGGACATCAGCGCCTCCGGCGGAAACGTCCAGGACTTCGTCCGTCGGGTGAAGGCGAAGGAGGACGGGGTCAAGCTGATGGGCTTCGGCCATCGCGTGTACAAGAGCTACGACCCGCGCGCGGCCATCGTGAAGAAGGCGACGCACGACATCCTCGAGCGCCTGGGCAAGCCGGACCCCATGCTCGAGCTGGCCATGCAGCTCGAAGAGGTGGCGCTGTCCGACGAGTTCTTCATCGAGCGCAAGCTCTATCCCAACGTCGATTTCTACACGGGCGTCCTCTACAAGGCGATGGGCTTCCCGACGAAGATGTTCACGGTGTTGTTCGCTCTCGGCCGGCTCCCTGGCTGGATCGCGCAATGGCGCGAGATGATGCTCGACCCGCAGACCAAGATCGGGCGCCCGCGGCAGGTCTACACGGGCCCCAACGAGCGTGGGTACGTCGACCTCTCGGCGCGCTAGACGTCGAGCATGGCCACACCGCCCCGCCGATAGGGCATTGTTACCGCTTGTGACGGAGGTTCTGGCAACCCGCACCGTGCCAGCGCCCCGCCCAGGGGGTGCCGGGCGTCGCCTTGTGCTGCGCACCACCGCCGTCGTGATCTGGGGCTGCGCGCTGTTCTCCTTCGGCACCGGCATCTCGCCAGGTCTCGGTGAGCCGACCGAGACCCAGACGAGCGTTCGGGCCGGCTTCCTGGTCCTCGGCGTGCTGCTGGTGGCCCTGCCGTTGCTGCTGATCGCGCTGCCGGCCACCAGGCGGGTACGACGACTCCTCGACGCGGTGCTGGCCGTCGCCGCGGAGCACCCGACTCCTGAGGTCCCGCCCTTCGAGACCTGGGCCGGCCCGGAGCGGATGTTCCGGCGGCTGCAGCTGAGCTGCTACACCTACGTCGCGATTCCGCTGCTGCTGCTCCTCGGGTCGGCGATCGCCTTCGGCTTCTTCCTCGGCGAGCCGGTGGCTGCGGTCGTCTCCGCGATCCTGGCCCTGATCCCGTTGTTCTTCGCCGTGGTGACGTCCACGGTGCCAGGCCGACTGCGGCAGGGGGTTCGGGCGGGCTTGGAAGCCGGACAGCTGCTGGCGCTCAGGGTCGACAGCCGCGTCGACCAGAAGCTGCTCCTGACCGACGCGTACATGTCATGGTTCGACGGCATCCTGCCTGACGGTCAGCACGTCACCCTGCGGACTCCGACGCACTTCGCCTGGGTGGGGGATGCGCGCCACGTGGTTGACGACCCAGACCTCGTGCTGGTCATGGGCACGGGTGGCCATCAGGGGCTGCTGCTCGCCCCCCGTCGCCCCGAGGACGCGGTCTGGCTCCTCGGGCCGGTACCGCTCGTCCGGGTCCCCCGCGCGGTGCTCAGGGCCTTCTCGACCGACGCCAAATAGCAGTCGCCACCTAGAAGTCGCCACCTAGAAGTCGTCGTCCTCTTCGAGACGCACCTTGGGGACGTGGGCCTCGGGCAGGACGGGAACGGCGCCGCCCTGGACCGTCGGCGCTTCGACGAGCGGCAGCTCGTCGTCGGCGGCGCGATAGATGATCACCGAATCGCCCGGGCGAACCGCGTTCACGCCGGGCTCGCTGCCCTTGAGCCGGTGCGCCAGGTCGCTGATGTGCGAGGCGAGCGCGATGTCGACCTCGGTGACCCCGCCGGCCTCCGCGGTGCGGAGCAGGATGCGGGTCGTACCGTCGCCGCGGTCCTCGATCTGCGGCGGGTGGTGCATCGCGCCGCTGTCGGTCTCGATCTGGCGGCGCAGCTCGGCGTCCTGTTCGTCGTCCAGGTGGACGTCTCGCCAGATGGCCTGCTGGTCGCCCTCCCAACCGGGCAGGGACTGCAGGGTGTCACTCAGCAGGGCGTCGTCGAGCACGGTGGGCATCGCTCCTCCAGGGTCCATCGGCGGTCCTGCCCCGCAACCGGCAGGATGAAGCGCATGCGTGTCAGCGTGGTCGGTGCGGCCCTGCTCAAGGTCGACCCGTCCCGGGTCCTCGCGTCCCGTCGTACCAGTCCTCCTGACCTGGCGGGCTACTGGGAGTTCCCCGGCGGCAAGGTCGAGAGCGGCGAGACCGACGAGCAGGCGCTGCTGCGCGAGCTGCGGGAGGAGCTCGGGTGCGAGACCGAGATCGGGGCGCGGCTCGGCCCTGACCTTCTGATCGGGGAGACAGCCGTGCTGCGTGTCTACCTCGCCCGCCTTACGGACGGGGAGCCGCAGCTGCTCGACCATGACGAACACCGCTGGCTGACCGCCGACGAGCTCGACGACGTCCCGTGGATCCCGGTCGACGCCCCCCTGCTTGCGCCGCTGCGCGCCCACTTGCGAGGGAGCTGATCCCCCGGAGGCGCCGGGGTCAGCTGCGGGGGAGCAGCCGGGCGGGGCCGAGGGGCGGCGCCTCCAGCCGGAGGCCGTGGTAGCCCTCCACCTTGCCGAACCGGTCGCTCTCCTGCGCCCAGTCCTCGCGGGCCTGGGCGACCTCCTCGCCCGTGCGGCAGACGAAGTTCCACCACAGCACGAGCGGCTCCCCGAGCGGTTCGCCGCCCAGCACCATGACGCGGGAGTCCTCCCCGGACAGCTGCAGCGCGTCCTGTCCGGTACCCACGTGCACGAGGCTGCCGACGTCCGCGGGGTCGCCGTCGATGGTCGCGTGGCCGTCGATCACGAAGACCGCGTGCTCGAACTCCGGGTCCAGCGGCAGGATCCCGTCGCCGTCGACGTGCACGTCCAGCCCGACCAGCCGGCTGAACGTCGTCCCGGGACTGGCGGTGCCCTCGTGCTCTCCCAGCACGACCGTGGCCGTCAGCGGGCCGTACCGGACCACCGGCAGGTCGGTGTGGTGCTCGTACGACGCCTCGCCGTGCCGCGCCTCGTCGGGCAGGGCCACCCACAGCTGTACACCGAACAGCAGCGGCGGCCGGTCCTCCGGGCTCACCTCGGAGTGCGCGATGCCGCGGCCGCTGGTCATGAGCGAGAGCTCCCGCGGGCCGACGCGCTGCGTCGTTCCGAGGCTGTCGCGGTGAACGATCTCGCCCTCGAGCAGCCAGCTGACCGTCTGCAGCCCCGTGTGCGGGTGCGGTGGCACCACCATCCCCGCGTTGTCGACCACGTCGTCGGGGCCGTAGTGGTCGGCGAAGCACCAGGCGCCGATCGTCCGCAGCCGGCGCTGCGGTAGCAAACGGCGGACCATCGTTCCGTCGCCGACCGCGAAGCTCCTCGACATCAGCACCTCGTGCGCCGGCCCGCCGGTCGTGCCTGCCGTGACGACAGGCGGATCCGGAGCCGGGTCGCGGTTGCTCATTCGCTTGCACCTCCCTTGGGTTCGAGCTCGGTGACGTCGGCGACCTGCGCGTCCAGGGCCGCGATCGCATCATCGGCTTTCAGCAGTACGGCGACGCCGTGGGCGCCCGCCCCGAGGCTGATCTCCTGACCGGCCATCGCGGCGTCGGCCACCACGGGCCAGGGCGTGGTGGAACCGAACGGCGTGATGGTGCCGCGCTCGTAGCCGGTCACGGCGAGCGCGTCGGCGGCGTCGGGCAGCGACATCCGGGAGACTCCGAGCAGCGTCCGCAGCTTGGGCCAGCTGATCTGCCGGTCGCCAGGGACGAGCACGAACAGGTAGTCGCCCTCGCCCTTGCGCACCACCAGGGTCTTGACGACTGCCGCCGGCGAGACGCCCCGCGCAGCGGCTGCCTCCGCGAGTGAGCGCACCGGCCCGTGCCGGACCACCCGGTGCTCGATGCCCTCCAGGGCGGCCAGGGCGCGCTGCTCGGTCACCCCTCCAGCGTGCCAGCCACGACTTGCGCCGGTCCATCGGCCCGGCCCGGAACGGCGACGCCGGTAGTCTGGGAGTGCCGCAGCGCGCGCTCGGCTTCCCCTGCTGAGCTGGAGAGCACCCGCATGCCCACCCGTGACGACATCCGCAACGTCGCGATCATCGCGCACGTCGACCACGGCAAGACCACCCTGGTGGACGGGATGCTCCTCCAGTCCGGTGCCTACACCGAGCACCAGCAGGAGGAGGGCGCGGTCCAGGACCGGGTCATGGACTCGATGGACCTCGAGCGCGAGAAGGGCATCACGATCCTCGCGAAGAACACCGCGGTGCGTCGCAGGGACCTGCTGATCAACATCATCGACACCCCCGGCCACGCCGACTTCGGCGGCGAGGTCGAGCGCGGCCTGTCGATGGTCGACGGGGTGGCGCTGCTCGTCGACGCCTCCGAGGGCCCGCTGCCCCAGACCCGCTTCGTGCTCCGCAAGGCGTTGCAGCAGAACAAGCCGGTCATCCTCATCATCAACAAGGTCGACCGCCCGGACGCGCGCATCGCCGAGGTCGTGGACGAGACCTACGAGCTGTTCCTGGACCTCGACGCGACCGAGGAGCAGATCGACTTCCCGATCGTCTACTGCCAGGCCAAGACCGGCCAGGCATCGCTGACCCGACCGGCCGACGGCACCAGCCCGGACAGCCCCAACCTCGAGCCGCTCTTCGAGGTCATCAAGAGCACGATCCCCGCTCCCACGTACGACGAGGCCGTGCCGCTGCAGGCCCACGTCACCAACCTCGACAGCTCGCCCTACCTCGGCCGGCTCGCCCTGCTCCGCATCCACAACGGCTGGATCAAGAAGGGGCAGATGGTCGCCTGGTGCAAGCAGGACGGCTCGATCGAGCGCGTCAAGCTCACCGAGCTGCTCGGCACCGAGGCCCTGACCCGCGTGCCGATCGAGCAGGCGGGCCCTGGCGACATCGTGGCCATCGCGGGCATCCCCGACATCACGATCGGGGAGACGCTGGCGGACCCCGAGGACCCCCGCCCGCTGCCGCTCATCACCATCGACGAGCCCAACATCTCGATGACGATCGGGATCAACACCAGCCCGCTGGCCGGCAAGAGCGGCAAGAAGCTCACGGCCCGCCAGGTCAAGGACCGGCTGGACAAGGAGCTGATCGGCAACGTCTCGATCCGCGTCGTCAACACCGAGCGCCCCGACACCTGGGAGGTCCAGGGCCGCGGTGAGCTGCAGCTCGCGATCCTCGTCGAGGTCATGCGCCGGGAGGGCTTCGAGCTCACGGTCGGCAAGCCGCAGGTCGTGACCCGCCTGGTGGAGGGCAAGATCCACGAGCCGATGGAGCGCCTCACCATCGACACGCCCTCGGACTACCAGGGCGTGCTGATCCAGCTGATGGCGCTCCGCAAGGGCCGCCTCGAGCAGATGGTCGACCACGGCACCGGCTGGACCCGGATGGAGTACATCGTCCCGGCCCGCGGTCTCATCGGGTTCCGCACCGAGTTCCTGACCGAGACCCGCGGCACCGGCCTGCTGCACCACATCCACGAGCGCTTCGAGCCGTGGCACGGCGACATCCGCACCCGCCCCTCCGGCTCGCTGGTCGCTGACCGCAGCGGCCCGACGACCGGGTTCGCCCTGGCCAACCTGCAAGAGCGCGGCACGATGTTCGTGCCGCCGGGCACCGAGGTCTACGAGGGCATGATCGTCGGCGAGAACTCCCGCGCCGACGACATGGATGTCAACGCCACCAAGGAGAAGAAGCTCACCAACATGCGGCAGAGCTCCTCCGACGTGCTGGTGCCGCTGATCCCGCACAAGCAGCTCAGCCTGGAGCAGGCGCTGGAGTTCTGCCGCGAGGACGAGTGCGTCGAGGTGACGCCCGCGACCGTGCGCATCCGCAAGGTGCAACTGTCCGCCAACGACCGGCAGAAGAACCGCGGCCAGCGAGCCAAGCAGGCCCTCGAGGGCTGATGAGCGGTTGGGAGGGACGGCTGCTGGTCGCCACACCATCCCTTGATGGTGGCGGCCTCGACGAGGCCGTCTTCTCCCGCACGGTGGTGCAGATCCTGCAGCACAGCGAGGAGGACGGTGCCCTCGGTGTCGTGCTCAACCGCCCGACCGGCACGGACCTCGCCGACGTCCTGCCCGGCTGGGGGCTGCTCGCCCCGGACCCGGTCGTGGTCTTCGAAGGCGGCCCGGTGCAGCAGACCGCTGCGATCTGCCTCGGCCGGCTCACGGCTGCCGCGACCGACGACCCGTCGTACGTCATGGTCGAGGGCGCGCCCTGGCTCGGGACGGTCGACCTCGACGTCGATGCTGCCGACGCCCTCGAGGAGGTCCGCGTCTTCGCCGGGTACGCCGGTTGGTCGCCGGGCCAGCTCGAGGCTGAGGTGGAGGAGGGCGCCTGGTGGGTGCTCGACGCCCTGCCCGGTGACTGCTTCACGAGCGAACCCGAGCTGCTGTGGCGCCAGGTGCTGCGCCGTCAGGGCCTGCCCCTGTCGCTGGCCGCCAGCTACCCGCCCGACCCCATGATGAACTAGGGCGTCGGCAGGTCGCCGTAGTCTCGGATCATGTCTGAGAAGCGACGGCTGTTGCTCGTCCACGCGCACCCCGATGACGAGACCATCGGGACGGGCGCGACGATGGCGAAGTACGCCGCGCAGGACGCCCTGGTCACCCTCGTGACCTGCACCCTCGGCGAGGAGGGGGAGGTGCTCGTCGGGGAGCTGGCCCACCTCGCCAGCGACCGGGACGATGCCCTCGGGGTGCACCGGATCGGGGAGCTGGCCGCCGCCTGCGAGGCCCTCGGGGTGAAGGACCACCGTTTCCTGGGCGGTCCCGGCCGGTGGCGCGACAGCGGGATGATGGGCACGCCGCAGAACGACCGGCCCGACGTGTTCTGGCAGGCCGACCTGGACGAGGCCACCCGTGCGCTGGTGGCCGTCATCCGGGAGGTCCAGCCGCAGGTGGTCGTGACCTACGACGCCAACGGCGGCTACGGGCACCCGGACCACATCCAGGCCCACCGCGTGACGGTCCAGGCCTTCGACCAGGCCGGCGATCCGTCGTACGCACCGGAGGTGGGCGAGCCGTGGCGGCCTGACAGGCTGTACTACACGGCGTTCCCCAAGAGCGTGCTGCAGGCCGGGATCGACCACCTCAAGGCCAGCGGCCACAGCAACTTCTTCGGGGTCGACTCGGCGGAGGAGCTGCCGTTCGGCAACCCCGACGAGGAGGTCACGACCGAGATCGACGCGCGGGACCACCTCGACGCGAAGGTGGCGGCCATGCGCGCGCATGCCACGCAGATCGAGGTCGACGGACCCTTCTTCGCGCTGTCGAACAACATCGGTCAGCAGGCCATGGGCGTCGAGTACTTCATCCTGGTGCGCGGTGAGCGGGAGGATTCGTCCGGTCGTGAATCTGACCTCTTCGGTGGCGCTGCGTAACGACTTGATGGGCCAACCGGGTGAACTCCAGCGCCCGGGCTGGTCACGGAGCGTGAGGCAACGGATAGTTGCAGGGAGCTACGGACGGGGTTCTCGCCCCGTCCGTCCTGTTTTCCGAGGAGCTGCGCCGTGCCTGAGCTGAACGAGCCCACGACCCCCTTGACCGGTCTGCTCGAGGCCGGCACGGGGAGCCTCCTGCGGATGCGTGACGCGGACGTGGGGCGCAGTCGCGAGGAGGCGCGGCGGGCCCGGTTCAAGCGCCTCGCGCTGGTCGTCTGGCTGCTGGTGGCGCTCATCCTGTGGCGAGGGCTGACGAAGGGCGTCGACGCGGCGTACCTGCCGGTCCCGCACATCGACCCGTTCCTGCTCGTGGTGATCGTGTTCTTCGGTGCGATGGTGCTGCTGGCCGTCGGGCAGCAGCTGCTCACCGGGAAGTCGCCGCACACCGTCTACCGGGCCGACCAGATCACGACCCGGATGTCGGACGTCGTGGGGATCGACCCGGTCAAGGACGAGGTCGTCCGCTCCCTGAACCTCTTCCTCGCCCACAAGACCTTCTCCGGCTCGATGGGCGGGACGCCCCGTCGCGGGCTCCTGTTCGAGGGCCCACCCGGCACCGGCAAGACGCACCTGGCTCGTGCCATGGCGGCCGAGGCCGGCGTGCCGTTCCTGTTCGTCAGCGGCACCGCCTTCCAGACGGTGTGGCAAGGGCAGAGCTCGAAGAAGATCCGCAGCTACTTCAAGGCGCTGCGCAAGGCCGCGCGCAAGGAGGGCGGCGCGATCGGCTTCATCGAGGAGATCGACGTCATCGCCCAAGCGCGTTCCGGCGTGGCCGCCGCCGCGACCCCGGTGCTCGCCGCCGGCTGCTCGGGTACCACCTGCCTGCCCGCGACCTACGCCACGCCGGCCGGCACCATCACGAACGGCTTCACGGCAGGCGGTGACACCTCAGCCATCATCAACGAGCTGCTGGTGCAGATGCAGTCGTTCACCGCCCTGACCGGCGGGCAGCGGTTCGCCGGCATGGTGGTCGACCGCGTCAACCTGCTGCTGCCGGCGCACCGCCAGCTCAAGCGGCCCTCGGCCCTGCCCGCCAACGTGCTGCTCATCGCGGCGACCAACCGGGCGTCCTCCCTCGACCCGGCGCTGCTCCGCCCGGGTCGGTTCGACCGGCGGCTGACGTTCGAGCTGCCGCCGAAGTCCGGCCGTCGCCAGCTCATCGACCACTTCCTGACCACCAAGGCGCACGAGGCGGAGCTGGACGAGCCCGACCGTCGGGACGCGCTCGCAGCGATCACCATCGGCTACTCCCCAGTCATGATCGAGAACCTCTTCGATGAGGGGCTGGTCAACGCCGTGCGCCGCGGCGCCCGCACGATGAGCTACGTCGACGTCGAGCAGGCCCGGCTGTCGATCGAGGTCGGCACCGGCCAGCCGGTGGAGTACACCGCCCACGAGCGCAGGCTCATCGCCACGCACGAGGCCGGTCACGCCACCGTCGCGTGGCTGAAGGCGCCGCAGCGGCGGCTCGAGATCCTCACGATCATCAAGCGCAAGGGCTCGCTGGGCCTGCTCGCGCACGGCGACCGGGACGACGTCTACACCCGCTCGCGCACCGAGATGCAGGCGCTGATCCAGATCGCCATGGGCGGCCAGTGCGCCGAGCAGCTGTTCTTCGGCGACATCTCGACGGGCCCCGGCGGCGACCTGCTCTACGCCACCAACACCGCAGCCGAGATGGTCGGTGCCCACGGGATGGAGGGGGCGCTGGTGTCCTACATGGCGATCCAGAACAGCGCGTTCTCCGATACCAACATCGTCGGCCGGGTGCTGGCCGACGACCGCGGCCGTGACGCGGTCGAGGCGCTGCTGCAGAAGCACAAGGCCGTCACCCTCGAACTGCTGTCGCAGAACCGGCACCTCGTCGAGGCGCTGCGCGACGCGTTGCTGGACAAGGACGAGCTGATCGGCGACGAGATCACCGACGTGCTCGAGGCCGCAGCGGGCCGTCCAGCCACGATCGACCTGCGCGACCCCAGTGAGCGGCCGTCGGGCTGACCCGTGCGAGGCTGCCCCGTGTGAACAGGGTGGCGACGGCAGCGTCGTACGCGCTTGTTCTCGTCCTGGCTATCGAGCTCGCCGTGTGGGGGGCCTTCCTGGTCGGGCTGCGGGTGTTCGGCTACGGGCTGCCGGTGGCCGCGTTGGTCGCCGGCGTCGGCAACGTCAGCCTCGGGATCGCCGGCGCCAGGGTGCTCCGCAGCCGCCTCGGGGCGGTGCTGCCGGGGCTGATCTGGTTCGTCATCGCCCTCACGCTCGGGACCAAGAAGACCGAGGGCGACGTGATCGTGCAGGGCGGGTTCCGTGGGGTCGCGTTCCTCGTGGTGGGCTCGGTGGCAGCCGCTGCGGTGGTGGGTGTCACCAGCGCGCTGTCCCGGAGCGCGGCGCTCGGCGCTACACCCGGAGCGCCGGCCGGCCGATGAGCCTCCCGTGGAGGCGAACGAGGTCGTGGTGGTCCGGCTGGGCGGCTCGCGCTACGCGCTGCCCATGGACGCGGTCGCCGAGGTCGGCCGCCCGCCGTCGCTGACCCGCGTCCCGGGGGTGCCCGGCTGGCTCGCCGGCGTCGCCAACTGGCGGGGACGGGTCCTCGCGGTCCTAGACCTGCGCCCCTTGCTCGCCGCACCGCCGGCTTCCCTCGGCCGGCGGGCTCGACTGGTAGTCCTCAACCGGGGCGGTGTCCCGGTCGGGCTGCTCACCGAGGGCGTCGAGGGGACGTACCTGCTGGACGCCGACCAGGTCCAGCCCTCCCTCGTGAACCTCCCGGACAGCGCCGCTGAGCTGCTCGCCGGTCAGACCACCGCCGCTGGCGGTCCCTGCGGCGTCTTCGACCTCGACGCGGTCTTCCGCCTGGCCGAGGCGCTGCCGCGCGCGCGCCGGGCCGGCTGACTCTTCAGGTGCCACCGGCCTCGGCCGATGCTCCACGCAACAGCTTCTGGAGGCACCACGTGGACTTCTCGATCCGGCTCTCCCGCGCCGCCGCGGTCATGACCTGGGCCAGCCTGGTCTTCGGTGTCGTGGCGGCGACGCTCATGGACCAGGTCGGGGCCATGCCCGGGGTCGCGCTGCACCTCACGGCGCTCTACCTCTGGACGATCGTCGGCGCCGCGGTGGCAGCCCTGCTGACGTTCCTGCCCATCCTGGCGACCAACGTGCCGTACGTCCGGGTGAACATCACGGCGTTCCGGGCCTTCCTGCTGATCGCCGACACCGTCTGGATCACGGCGGACGTCACTGTCACCGGCGGCGTCCGCGGGCCGTTCTGGATCTGCTACCTCGGCGTCGTCCTGTTCGCGGCCGTCTCGATGAAGGCCTGGCAGGCCATGCTGTTCGGTGTGGCGGCCAGCGGCGGTCTGGTGTTCGCCTCCTACCTGTCGCACACCCTGGACGCCTCGTCGGTCGCGGTTCTCGTCCTCGTCGGCACCACCTATCCGCTGATGGCGTGGTTCAACTCGACGCTGTCGTCGGCGTTGTGGGAGCTGCGCAGCAAGGCGAAGGCGGAGCGCAAGGCCCTTGAGTCGAGGGTCGCCGAACTGTCGGCCGTGCTGCAGCAGGCGGCGCAGGGTGACCTCGCGGTGCAGGCCGAGCTGCACGACGGCGCGGGCCAGCTGGGCCTGCTCTCCAGGGCGTTCAACGACACCCTGGGCAACCTGCGGGGGCTGGTGGGCCAGATCCGCGGTGGCGGTGAGCAGATCGCGGCGTCGGCGGGTGAGCTGCTGGCGACGGCGGAGGAGCATGCCGCGTCGGCGTCGCAGCAGTCGTCGGCCGTGACGGAGACGACCAGCACGATCGAGGAGCTGGCGGCGACGGCGGCCCAGATCGCGGAGACGTCGGAGGCGGTGGCGCGGTACGCGGCGGAGACCTTGCGGTACGCCGAGCAGGGTCGGGCGGCGGTGTCGGCGTCGGTGGAGTCGATGGACAACATCGCGCAGCGGGTGGACTCGATCGCGTCGCGGGCCCTGTCGCTCGGGGAGAAGTCGCACGAGATCGGCCGGATCCTCGACGTCATCGACGATCTGGCGGACCAGACCAACCTGCTGGCCCTGAACGCAGCGATCGAGGCGGCCCGGGCCGGCGAGCATGGTCGGGGCTTCGCGGTGGTGGCGTCGGAGGTGCGCAAGCTCGCGGAGCGGGCGCAGGAGTCGACCGGTCAGATCCAGGCGATCGTCGGGGAGATCCAGGCCGAGACCAACAGCACCATCATCGCGTCGGAGGAGGGTGCCAAGGAGGTCAAGGCCGGTACCCAGCTCGCACGCGGTGTGGTGGACGCGCTCGAGCGCATCAGCGGCATGGTGGACGAGACGACCACCGCGGCGAAGGAGATCTCGATCGCCACCCAGCAGCAGAGGTCGGCGTCGGACCAGGTGGTGTCGGCGATGACGCAGGTCAGCGACGTCTCGAGGCAGTACGCGGTGGGGTCGCGCCAGTCGGCGGCGGCGGCGGCGCAGCTCAACGCGCTCGCGGTCGAGCTCCGCTCCAGCATCGCCCAGTTCAAGACCAGCTGAGGTACGGCGGGGGCCTCGGCGACCCCCTGAGCTCCCACTTCCCTCCCCTGAGCTCGCACTTCCCTCCCGCGGCCCTGTCGGCCGGTGGTCGCTCACGCGTGCGGGCTGGGCTGCGATCCGGGCCGAGGGAGGGAAGTGGGAACAGGGCCAGGCGCAGGCGCGGGTCTCCCGAGCGGGAGGTCAGGGGCTACAGGCGGGACCTGTAGCCGCCGACGTTCCTGACATGCCGGCGTGGGGTGATGATCCCGAGCTGCTCGCGACCTTCCGCGCGGAGGTCGAGGAGCGGCTCGCCTCGCTGCAGTCGGGCCTGCTTGCCCTCGAGACGCATCAGAGCCCGCGGCAGGTCATCACGGTCCTGTTCCGCGACGCCCACACGGTGAAGGGCTCGGCGCGCATGCTCGGCCTGGAGGGGGTGCTGCATGTCGCCCACAACATGGAGGACCTGCTCGGCGCCCTCCGCGACGGTCGCTTCGCCGTCCGCAAGGACCACGTGGACCTGCTCCTGGCGGCCTGCGACGGGATTGCGCGTGCCCTGCCGGGCGAGGCCGCGCTCGACGACGCCGCGCTCACGCCGCTGGTCGAGGCCCTGGTCGCTGCCGTCGCCGGCGCCGACCCGGTGTCGGTCCCGACCTTCGCCGTCGCGCCGGTGCCGGACCAGCCGACCCCTGCCGAGGCGGAGGTGCCGCGGCAGTCCTCGGTCCGCGTCGCCGCCTCCAAGGTCTACGACCTCCTGGACGCGGTGGGGGAGGCCGACCTGGGAGCACGCCGGGTCGAGCAGACCACCGGGACCCTGCTGTCCCTCGCAGCCGAGCAGGCTCGTTGGGCCGGGGTGCTCCGCCAGGCCACCCACCGGCACGCCGCGACCCTGCCGCCGGACGTCGCCCTCGCCCTGCACCGCCTGGTAGGTGCCGGCGACGAGCTGTCCGGGACCGTCCGCAACCTGCGCGAGCTCGTCGAGGGCCACCGCGGTGGCATGGCCCTCGTACGTGACGGCGCGATGGGTCTCGCCATGGTCCCGGTGCGCCGGGTCTTCGCCGCCCTGCCCCGCATCGTCCGCGACGTCGCGCAGGCCACCGGCAAGGACGTGGTGCTCGAGACCTCCGGTGAGGAGGTCGAACTCGACAAGCAGGTGCTCGACGGCGTCGCGGACGCGCTCAAGCACCTGGTCATCAACGCCGTCGACCACGGCTGCGAGCTGCCCCTCGACCGGGTGGCAGCGGGCAAGCCCCCGCAGGCCGTCGTGACCGTCAGCGCGCGCAGCGTCGGAGGCACCGTCGTCATCGAGGTCACCGACGACGGCGCCGGCATCGACGAGGACGCCGTACGCGACAAGGCTGTGCGTCTCGGGCTGCTCGCGCCGGACACCACCGCGACCGGCGCGGCCCTGCTCCGCCTGCTCTACACGCCGTCGTTCAGCACCAGCGAAACCGTCACCGAGACCTCGGGTCGAGGGGTCGGACTCGACGTCGTCCGGGACGCCGTCGAGGAGCTGGGTGGGTCGGTCGAGATCCGCTCGGACACAGGAGCGGGTACGGCGTTCGTTCTCACGCTGCCCGTGACCCTCGGTGTGCTGCGCTGCCTGATCGCCCGGGTAGGCCACGAGCGCTACGCCGTCCCGGTACCCGGTGTCGTCGAGTCGCTGTCGCTGCGGGACGCCGAGCTGCACACCATGGCCGGCGCTCCCTTCGTGCTGCGGCACGGCGTCTCGGTCCCGCTCCTCGATCTGAGCGCTGCGCTGGGCCTGACCCGAGGTGCCGGTGAAGCGCCCAGAGCTGCCCTCATCGTCCGGCACGCGAGCGGCAGCCAGGTCGCGTGGGCCGTCGACCGGCTCGAGGGCGAGTCGGAGCTGGTCGTGAAGGACCTCGGCGCGTTCCTCGGACGCGTGCCGTACGTCGCCGGCGCCACCATCGACGGCGACGGCAGCGTCATCTGCCTGCTCGACCTGCGCGAGCTCGCCGACCGCGCGGTCGGTGGTGCCGGTTTCCTGGCGGCCGCGGACGCGGCGGAGCCACGCAAGGCAACCGCCGTACCCGGTGTGAAGCGGCCCCGGGTGCTGGTGGTCGAGGACTCCATCGGGGTCCGCGAGCTCGAGCGCGTGATCCTCGAGGGTGCGGGCTACCTGGTGGAGACCGCGGTCGACGGCTTGGACGGGGCGTCGCGGCTGCGGGACGAGCCCGCCGACCTGGTGCTCTCCGACGTGGAGATGCCTGGGATGGATGGCTTCGACCTCACCCGGACGATCCGCCGGACCAAGGGGTGGGAGAACGTTCCCGTCGTCATCATGACCAGCCGGGGCGAGGATCACGCCCGGCAGGCAGGCCTGGACGCCGGGTGCTCGGCGTACCTGCTGAAGAACGAGTTCGACCAGGAACAGCTGGTCTCGACAGTGCGAAGGCTGGTGGGTAGATGATGTTCGAACTGCGGGAGGGCATGGCGTGGCTCGGATCGTGATTGCGGATGACAGCCCGACGCTGCGGCGGATCGTCACCTCGGTGCTGACCAAGGAGGGCCACGAGGTCCTGCCCGCCGAGGACGGCATCAGTGCGGTGCAGGCGGTCCTGCGGGAGCAGCCCGACGCCGTCGTTCTCGACGTGCAGATGCCGCGCGTCTCGGGGTTCATCGCCGCCCGGCTGCTCAAGGACGACTGGCAGACCGCGGACATCCCGGTGGTCATGCTGACGTCCCTCGACGCCGCCTCCGACCGGTACTGGGCCGGGCAGGCAGGCGTGGATCGCTACCTCACCAAGGACTTCGAGGCGCCCGAGCTCGCCGGCACCATCGAGGAGGTGCTGCTCGCGGCGACGGCGGCGCGCGGCGGTCGCCCGCGCCTCACGCCGGACGCGCTCGAGCTGTCCGAGGAGGACGTGCTGTCCCGGGTCTGCGACCTGCTCGACCGCAAGCTCTTCGAGTCGTCGGTCGCCCAGTCGGTGATGGCCATCGCGGCGACCGCCAACGGGTTGGAGGCCTCGGTGGCCGCGCTGCTCGGCGTGCTGCAGCGGTTCGTCGGCTACGACCTCGCGGCGGTCATGCTCGGCGCGGAGTCCACTGCCTACGTGGCGGTGGGCGAGCCCACCGCGCGGTCGCACTACGACTCGTTCCTCGCGGCCGCGGTCGACGGGCTGTCGACGTCCGGCGGCTCGTCGCTCGAGGCGGCCGCGTTGGACGTCCGGGTGGCGCAGGCCGGCGGCAAGCTGGTCGACGACCCGGACGAGCTCAGCGGCGGGGTGGAGATGGCGACGTTCCTGTCGATGCCGCTGCGCGGACACGGCGGCGTGGTGGTCGGGGTGCTGGCCTTGTCGTCGGCCGTCAAGCAAGCCTTCGGCGAGACGGCCCTGTCGACCCTGAAGCTCATCGAGGGCCCAGCCGCCATTGTCATCGACAACGCCAGGCTCGCCAGCGCCGGCTAAACCCTCGACCTTGACGGAAGTTCCACCGTGCCCCAGCACGGTCGACCTTCCGTGAAGCGCGTATCCACAGATTGCTCGGGTCCTCACCACCGCTCGCCGTGCTCGGCGAGCCTGGTGCCGTGGTCGAATCCCGCCCTCTGCACTGGCGCGAGCACCTCGAACGCCAGGACCAGGTGCTGTCGCGGCACCAGGCTGTCACCTCTGGCATGACCCCGGAGGCCTGGGACTGGAAGCTGACCCGCGGCCTGTGGACCCGGGTGCTCAACGGTGTGGCCGTCGCTCACTCCGGCACGCCCACCGACCACCAGCGGTCATGGGCTGCCGTCCTTCACGGTGGCCAGGGGACGGCGCTGTCGGGTGATGCTGCCCTGCTGGAGCTCGGCTTCACGCTCAAGGTGTTGGCCGCGGTCGATCTCGCCGTACCCAGTGGGCGGCGTGTGGTGGGGGCGCGCCTCACCGCGGGTCCGCTGCTCGTCGCCCACCGGGTTGCCGGGCTCTCCCAGTGGGTGCGACCCGTGCACGGCCTGCCGCTGCTCACCGCGCACGCCGCCGTGCTGCACGCCGCTGCATGGGCCACAAGCGATCGTGACGCCGAATGGCGGCTGGCGGCTGTGGTTCAGCAGCGGATCAGCGCTGTCCCGCTCCTGCGCCAGACCCTCGAGCAGATGCCTCGCCTGCCACGACGGGCGTTGATCCGGGAGGTGCTCGATGACGTGGAGTTCGGTGCCCACGCCGGCTCGGAACTGGAGTTCCTCCGCTTCTGCCGACGCAACGGCCTGCCGCTGCCGGACCAGATGCAGGTGCGGGTGCGGGCAGGGAAGGTGCGCTACCTCGACGTGCGGTACCTCCGTCAGCGGGTGGCGCTGGAGATCGATGGAACCCATCACCGCGAGGTGGCGCACTGGGACGCCGACGCCCTGCGCTCCCTGCACCTCGCGGTGGCCGCGCGCGGGACGGGCGAGCAGCTGTTGCGGATCACGCGCGCCAACATGCGGCACGACGAGCCGGTCGTGGCGGAGCTGCTCCGAACGCTGTTGACCTGACCTTCGCGGCAGTTCCACCGGGTCAGAGCACGGCAAAGCTTCCGTCCATCCGGTACGGCGGGGGGCGGGCGAGGCGCTAGGCCTGGGTCCACTCCTGGCCGGCGGGGGTGTCCTTCACGGCCACGCCGAGGGCGGCGAGCTCGTCGCGCAGCCGGTCGGAGGCGGCGAAGTCCTTGGCGGCGCGGGCGGTGGCGCGGGCCTCGACGAGCGAGGCCGCCTCCGCGGGCAGGGCTGCCGGTGCCCGGCCGACGTCGCGGACCAGGTCCAGGCCGAGCAGCCGGTCGGCCCAGGCGAACGTCTCGAACTTGCACCCCGCCGGCAGGTCCGACTTCTCGAAGGTGCGCAGTACCTGCAGCGCACGGGGGGTGTCGAGGTCGTCGCTGAAGGCCTCGAGCACGTCCTGCTGGACCTCGGCGCACATCGGCTTGGACGGCTCCTCCGCCCAGGCGGCGACCGAGGCGCGCCAGCGGTTGAGCGTCTTGCCGGCCGCCGCGATGGCGTCCCAGGACAGGTTCGCCTGCTGCCGGTAGCGACTCGACAGGAAGGCGAGGCGTAGAGCCAGGGGGTCGAAGCCGCGCGCGATGACGTCCGAAACCAGCACCACGTTGCCGGTGGACTTGGACATCTTGCGGCCCTCGAACAGCAGGTGCTCGCCGTGCACCCAGTGCCGCACGACCTCGTGCCCCACCGCGCTGTCCGACTGGGCGCGCTCGTCCTCGTGGTGCGGGAAGCGCAGGTCGATCCCGCCGGTGTGGACGTCGATCGTCGACCCGAGCAGGTCAAGGGACATCGCTGAGCACTCGATGTGCCAGCCTGGGAAGCCACGTCCCCACGGCGAGTCCCAGGTCATCTCGCGGTGCTCGCCGGCGCGCTTCCACAGCGCCCAGTCCGCGTGGAACCGCTTGCCGGTGGCGGTCGACTCGCCGGTGGCCCCGTGCCCCGCCCGCAGGTCCTCGAGGCGGTTGCCCGAGATCGCGCCGTACCCGTCGAAGCTCTGGGCGGAGAAGTAGACCGTGCCGTCCTCGCCGACGTAGGCGTGGCCCTTGTCCACCAGCGTCGAGATCAGCGACAGCATCAGCTCGATGCACTCCGACGCTCGTGGGTAGGCGTCGGCGGGCTTGACGTTGAGCAGCGCCAGGTCGCGGTGGAAGGCGTCCTCGTAGAACCGCGCGATGGCGAACGGGTCCTTGTTCTCCAGGCGAGCCTGGGTGAGCAGCTTGTCCTCACCGCTGGCATCGATCGCGGTGTCGTCCTGCAGGTGCCCGACGTCGGTGATGTTCTGCACCAGCCGGACCTGCAGGCCGAGGAGTTCGGCCGTGCGGCGAAGGAGGTCGGTGAGCAGGAAGGTCCGCAGGTTGCCGACGTGGGCGTACCGGTAGACCGTCGGTCCGCAGGCGTAGACCGTCAAGACTCCCGGGGTCGACGGGGTGACGGTCTCGACGTGGCGAGTGCGGGTGTCCATCAGGCGCAGCACGTGGCCGAGGCTAACCGAGACCCACGTCACCATGCCGGACCCTCAACCTGAGGTCGACCTGGCCCGATGGGTAGTGCATGCTTGCCGCAACGACCGGCTAGTTACAGCCCCCCGAAATAGTCCCTTTGGGCTAAGTTCCGGCTTGTTGGACGACCACCGTCCATGACGGACGTCTCTAGGGGGGACGGGGCAAGGCAGGCCGAACGCTCGGCAGAAGCCAGGGGATAGGGGGCACGGGTGACGGACGCGGGTGCCCGCGACGTACTTGTACTTCCTCCTATCGCCGACGACCCGATCTTCGCCGAGGACCTGCTCGGCGAGTCGAGTCCAGCCCTCGAGGTCCTCACCGAGGTCAGCGACGAGCTGCCGCGGCCGCGCAGCGGCGATCCGCGCGACTTCGCGGCGCTGTTCATCCGGCATCGCTGGTCGTTCGCGCTGCACGCGCGACGGTTCCTCCACGACGAGCGGGACGTGGACGAGGTCGTCCAGGAGGGCTTCCTCAGGCTGTTCCTCGCGATGCCCGAGCTCGAGACCGAGCTGCAGGCGCTCGCCTACTGCCGCCGCACCATCACCAACTTGTGCATCGACCGGTACCGCGCCGAGCAGCGCCGCCCGCGATTGCTCGACCTCGAGACGCTCCCTGATGACATCTTCAGCGAGGACGACGAGGTCGACCCGATCGTCCAGGCTGAAGACGCGGCGATCGTCCGCCAGGCGCTGGCCATGCTCTCCCCGCTCCACCGTGCGGCTCTCATCAAGCGCGAGGTGGAGGAGAAGCCGCTCCCGCAGATCGCGATGGAACTCGACATCACGGTGGAGCAGACCAAGCACCTGCTGCACCGCGCCCGGCGCTCCCTGCGCCGGCTGCTCGTCGGCACGCACGTCGAGCCGGGCGTCGACCTCGACCTGGCGATGGTGCTCGCTGCCAACAGGGAGCGCGCCGCGCGCGCGGCCAAGCCGACCGGGGCCGCGGCCCTGGCCATCCTGCTGGTGCTCGCGGGCGTCATGGGGCTGCGGTCGGGCTCCGGGTCGCGCCGGGTGGTGGAGGTGGCTCCCGCCGGCTCGCCGTTCGGTCCGACGCTCGGCGACCCACAGGCGCCTCGTCCGAACGCTCCACGGACCCCGTCGGTGGTGTCCTCCCACCCTGCGGTCACCGGCGAGCCGGGCACCAGCACGCAGCCTCCTCGGACCGTCCTGCCGCAGCCCAAGCCGGAGGTTGTCCCCTCCAAGCCGACGACGGCGCCTCACCGGCGGCCGACGGGCCGGCCGGTCACGCCACCCCCGGTCGTCATCCCGGTGCAACCGGCCTCGTACGTCGTTTCCGGCGTCGGTGGATCCGGGGCGGCCCAGGTGGGCGACCAGCAGCGGGCCTTGCGCGACTTCGGGACGACCAGCAGCAGCACCATCTCCACCGGTACGGCGGCCGGCACCTACGCCCTGCGGCAGTCCTACAGCTTCGCCCCCGACGGTGCGCTGCTCGGGGTCACGCTGAACGAGGACGTCCCGGTCGGCGAGGGCAGTTCCGTCGGGACGGAGGTGTCGAGTGCGGCGACCAGCGTGGAGACGCTCGATGACGGCTCGCTGCACCTCGTCACCACTGGTACGGCGACCCCGCTCGGTGCCGTCAACGGCCAGGCTGTCGCGCCGCGGGACCTGACCGTCGACGTCGTCCTGGCACCTGACCTGGTGCAGATCGTGTCGGAACGCGTCCACGTCGTCGAGTCGACGGACCCCGCGGTTCCCTCGTCGGCGCCCTCGAATCCCGACCCGGCGGTGCCCGCTGTACCGCAGCCGTCCGCGGCTCAGCTGCCCCTGGGTTTCGGCAGCCGCGACACGGCTGCGCCTGCGGTAGTGGTCCAAGATCGCGGGACCGGTTAGGTTCCGCTACAAAGTTCCCGGAAAAAGACGACCAAAGGGCACAACCTTCGTCCTACTAGCTAGTGGGTCCGTTAGTTGGGCCTCGTTCCAGCCGCACCGTCCTGATGGGGGAGGCGCGGTGAAGCGCCGCGGCGCTTCGAGCGGCCGCTCATGGTGACGGTCGTGATCTCTGAAAGGGATCTACATGTCTAGTACGTCGAGGACGCTCAAGCGTCTTGGCGTCGGCTCGGTTGGGGTCATCACGCTGCTGGCTACGCCTTATCTGGGTGTTGCGCCGGCGCTTGCTGCGGTCCCGTCCGGTCCGGCCACTGTCCAGATCGTGAGCCAGGGTTCTGGCACGGGGTCGACCCTGTCCGACGGCGCGAACACGAGTGTGAAGATCTCGGCCAATGTCACCGTGCCTGACGCGAGCAACGCGGCGGTGGCTGGGGTTCGGTTCTTCTCCCAGGTCGGCGCGGCTGCGCCGGTCCTGATCGGCAGCGACACGACTGCTCCGTACTCCGTTGAGTGGTCTCCCGCGGCTGGTACCTACAATGAGATCGCTGAGGCCTTCTCGGCGGCGAGCACGGTGATCAGCACCGACCAGGTGACGGGTGTCGTGGTGGATGCCACCTCCCCGTCGGTGCACATCAGCAGCCCCGCTGAGGGCGCCACGATCGGTCGTTCGCCGGGCAGTGCCGGTGGCACGATCGTCGTGTCGGGTACCCGCTCCGCGGACCTGCCGCAGCTCGCCGTCACCGCTTCTACGCGGGACAACTCCGATGGCAGCCTCGCCGCCTCGGGCACGTCCTCGAACGTCCCCGCTGGCACGGTCACCGTTCCGGCCGGCAGCAACGCGTGGTCGTCGATCGTCGACGTTCCCGCGTGCCCCGTTGGTGCGGGCGCTGCCGGTTGTGACGTTGTCATCACGGCGACCGCGGCTCTTGGTAGCGATGAGACCACGCAGGCGTCGCTGTACAGCCAGACGCTGACGACCTTCGTGGTGGCGCCGACGTCGGCGACCAAGCCGGTCAACGCACCGCAGACCTACGTGGTGACTGCGACGGACCAGAACAGCAAGCCGGTCGGTGGCTTGACGGTGATCGTCACCGACAACTCCGCGACGGCCAACGAGACCTCGACCGGTACCGACGTCGCGGATGATGCTGGCCCCCCGGTTGTGCCGAGCAGCACGACGGGTGCGACTGGTAGTGACGGCACGTTCACGTTCGTCGGTAAGGACACTGTTGCGGAGACGGCGACCTTCACGGTCAAGTCGGCTCTCAACGGCACGACGTACGTGCCGGGCACGGACTTCCAGCGCACCGCGACCCTGACGACCTACGCGCCGACGGCTACCACGCCATCGATCACGCTGGTGCCGCAGAAGAGCCTGTACGCGGCGTCGTCGGAGTACACCGGCAGCACCCC
>JAOPVP010000017.1 GCA_025966135.1 Frankiales bacterium | reverse complement strand
CCGGAGTCGGCACCGTCGACGTGCGCGACCCTGAGCCCGTGCGTGCGGCGGACACCGGCGTGGGCGGGCTCGCGCTCAGCGACCTCGGCCGGACCCGTGCGGAGGCGGTGAGCAGCCGACTGCGGACCCTCGGGTCTGCCCGGCGCCCGGCGCTGGTGGTCCTCACCGACGCGGACGCCGACGACACCGCCGCGGTGCTCGTCCACGACGGCACGCCGCACCTGGTGGCTCGCGTCGACGAGCACCTCGGGACCGTCGGCCCGCTGGTCCTGCCCGGCAGCTCGCCGTGCCTGCGCTGCCTGGACCTGGTCAGGACCGCCCTGGACCCCGGCTGGCCGGCCGTCGCCGCCCAGCTGGAGCGTTCCGTGCGCGGCCCAGCGGCCTGTGACGCGGTCCTCGCCGTCGCGGTGGCCTCCCAAGCCGCCCTGCAGGTCCTCCAGCTGCTGGACGGAGGATCCCCCGCCTCGATCGGCGGGACGCTCGAGCTCGAGCTCCCGGGATGGCGCTGGCGCCGCCGCAGCTGGCCCCAGCATCCCGGTTGCCCCTGCGCCTGGGCGATCGAGAGACCGGTTGCGGCCACCGCATGAGGCGGTGAGGCGGGAAGCTCGCCGTACGACGACACTGTGACGGTGAGCGACATCCCCAAGCGCGCGGTGACGCGCGGCGCCCGACTGGCCACCCTGCCTCTCGGCGTGGCCGGTCGAGGGGCGCTGGGGATCGGCAAGCGGATCGGTGGCCGGCCGGCCGAGCTCGTGACCGCCGAGCTGCAGGCCCGCACCGCCGAGCAGCTGTTCCAGGTGCTCGGGCAGCTCAAGGGCGGGGCGATGAAGTTCGGCCAGGCCATGAGCGTCTTCGAGGCGGCGCTGCCTGAGGAGGTGGCCGGTCCTTACCGGGCGGCGCTGACCAGGCTCCAGGAGGCCGCACCCCCGCTGCCGGCCGCCACTGTGCACGCCGTCCTCGCCGAGCAGCTCGGTCCCGAGTGGCGGGAGCGGTTCGCCCGCTTCGACGACAAGCCGGCGGCGGCCGCGAGCATCGGGCAGGTGCACCGCGCGGTCTGGTCCGACGGTCGCGAGGTGGCGGTCAAGATCCAGTACCCCGGCGCCGGGAAGGCCCTGCTCAGCGACCTGCGACAGCTCGGCCGGCTGGCCCGGGTGTTCGCGGTCTTCTCCCCCGGCCTCGACATCAAGCCGCTGCTCAAGGAGCTCGAGGCGCGGGTCGCCGAGGAGCTCGACTACCGGCTCGAGGCTGAGAGCCAGGCGCAGTTCGCGGCGGCCTACGACGGCAACGCCGACATCTGCGTCCCCCCCGTCGTGACCTTCGCCGACCGGGTGCTGGTCACCGAGTGGATCGAGGGGGTGTCGCTGGCCGCGATCATCCGGGAGGGCACGCAGGAGCAACGCGACCGGGCGTCGGCGCTGCTGGCGCAGTTCCTGTTCTCCGGGCCGGTGCTCGCGGGCCTGCTGCACGCCGACCCGCACCCGGGCAACTTCCGGCTGCTGCCCGACGGCCGCCTCGGTGTGATCGACTTCGGCGCGGTCAACCGGCTGCCCGACGGCGCCCCCGAGCCGATCGGCCGGCTCGCCCGCCTGGCCCTGGAGGGCGAGGCCAGCGCGGTCCTCGACGCCCTGCGGGGCGAAGGGTTCGTCAAGCCGGGGATCGACGTCGACGCCGACGCCGTGCTCGACTACCTGCTTCCGCTGCTCGAGCCGATCGCCGGGCCGACGTTCGCGTTCTCGCGTGAGTGGCTGCGCGGGCAGGCCGTGCGGCTGGCCGACCCGCGCAGCCCCGCGGCCCAACTCGGGCGCCAGCTGAACCTGCCGCCGTCGTACCTGCTCATCCACCGCGTCACGACCGGCACGATCGGCGTGCTGTGCCAGCTCGCAGGCGAAGCCCCGTTCCGCACCCTCATGGAGCAGTGGCAGCCCGGCTTCGCCCGTCCTGCCTGACGGTCACCACCAGGCTTCGTCGAGCTTGCCCTCGATCGAGCGGAGGTTGTCGCGGGTGCAGCGCTCGCAGAGCCACACCTGACCGCGCGCACTCACCTGCATCGACCAGGTCGCCGGGCGATCCGCGACGACGACGCCGCACCCGCTGCAGGTCCAGGCCTGTCCCATCTGCGCAGTCTTGCTCAACGCGGCAGGATCGTCATCGTCGGCACCGCCGTAGCCGGTACGGCCGGTCCGGCGGGGAGCGAGGCGGACGGCGTGCCGACGGGCTCCCCGGCAGCCAGTGGCTGCGTCGGCACGACCGGCGCCGCTGGTGTCCATGCGGGAACAGCCGGCGCGGCCTGCGCGGCGGGGTACTCGAACGGGGAGGCGGCCGGAGCGTCGGACACGCTGAGGCCGGCCGACGGGGTATCGGTGAACGCGCGGGTCGCGTCGGGGCCGAACAGGCGCACGAGCACGAAGACCGCGATGACCGTGCCCGGCACGTAGTGGTGCGCCGTCACCCCGACCGCCCCGAAGGCGACGGCGATGCCTTCGAAGGCCAACAGGCCGGTGCGCATCGACGGGATCGGCTGCAGCGCCGCGCCCACGAAGACGGCGCCGGCCGCGATGACCATCGTGAGCAGCGTCCAGGCGACACCGTCCGAGCGCGTCAGGCCGTACAGGGCGGTGAGGGCCGCCTGCACGTACAAGGTGCTGCGCAGCGAGGTCATACCTGCAGTCATCGGTCCTGGGCGCAGGCCCCTTGACCCGCTACCCGACGGCAGCCAGCGGCGCCGGCGACATTGCGGCGATGAGGTCGTCGGACGCGCCGCGCAGCATCAGGCACCCGCCCTGCGCAGCCAACCGCCGCGCGGGCAGGCGGAGAGCCTCCGCGAGCTGTTCGAGCTCCTCGACAGCGCAGGCACTGAGGTCCAGCACGACCAGGTCGCAGGTGGTCGACAGGATCGCCACCGAGTCCGCGAGCCGGGTGACCGCGGTCGAGTCGAGCAACCCGGCCGGCCGGATCGTGGTGGTGAGCCAGGTGTCCTCGTTCCACATGGTGCGTGTCCCTCCGTCGTCGGTGCTTGGACACTGTCCACCGAACCTGGCAAGCACCTGGCTACCTCCTTGGAGATCAAGACCAACGCAGCGTGCCGGCAGCCGGGTCGGGCCTCCACGTCCCGCGCTGCGCGGTCCAGGTCTGCCCCAGCGCGCTCACCGTCGAGATGCCGTACGACGCCGCGTGGGCCACCAGCCAGGTCGCCGCGGCCCAGCCGACGGCGGGCGTGGTGGCGCGGCTGAGGCCGCCCGGTCCGAGCTCGGCAAGCGCGTCCTGCTGCAGCGCGGCGGTCCTCCCCGGCTTCGGGGCGGGAGGGAACTGGCAGCTGAGCCCGGCGGGGATCTCCCCGGTGAGGGCGCGGGCGAGCTGGCGGGAGGTGTCCTCCCACTGTGCGTAAGCCTGAGGCGCCGCACTGTGCTGCACCCTCTGGGCGGCGTCGGTCACGGCCAGGGTCGCCCAGCCGGGGACCCGCTGCAGGTGCTTGTAGAAGCTCGCGGCCGCCAGCCGGGGATTGCGGACCGTCGCGACCGATCCCCACCCCTGCGACGGCCGTTGCTGGAACAGCCCCAGCGAGTCACGGTCGCCGTAGGGCAGGTTGCGGAGCCCGGACTCCTGGAGGGCGGTGGCCAGCGCGACCGTGACGGCGTGGTTCGGCATCCCCATGCGCTTGCCGACCGCGGCGATGGTGGCCGCGTTGGCGGTCTGCTCGGGGGTCAGGATGACGGTCCCGGAGGTGCAGAGCGGGACCGCCAGCGGCGGGCCGGAACCGCATCCGGCGAGGACCGCCGCGGCCAGCAGCACCGCGGCGGCACGGGCCCGGATCCTCACTCCCCCATCCTGCCAGCCGCACCCTGACGAAGACGCGCGCCGCGCGTCCCGCGTCGGAGGTTGCGCCGGTGTGCCTCTGTCGTGTTGTCTGCGCTGCGTCCGCTCCTCTCCCGGGGGCGCCGGGCGCGGAGGGTCGACGACGATGACCGTGCAGGACGACGCCAGCGCAGCACGCCAGGCCGTGCGTGCTCTCGACCACGCCGTGAAGGCCCTCACCGGCCACTTCGGCGACAGCGTCGACGCCCGCCGCCTCAAGGTCGACGCCGAGCGGGTCGCCCAGGATGTGGAGCTGCTCTGCGGACGCGAGCTCACGCCCCCACCGGAGCCGTCCCCGGGCCTCCAGGTCATCGATGACACGGTGTACCCGCAGGAGTTCTGGATGGACGCCGAGGACGAGGGCCTCGGCGGCGGCCGATAGCCGCCTCAACCGGAGCCACCCGAACACCATGGATCACTCACCGAGCGCGGCGTTGTTCACGTCCGACGAAGGGAAGGCATGACACAGACCTCCTCCACGGGCTCCACGGGACAGTCCTTGGCCTCCCCCACCGGAACATCAGCAGTTCCCGCCCTTTCTGGCGCGCCAAGGCGCGCCAAGATCAACGCCAAGACCCTCAGGACCGACCGCTGGTGGCTCCAGCCGCTACTCACCGTCGTTGTGCTGGTGTCGTTCATCATCTACTCGACGATCCGGGCCTTCCAGAACACGCACTACTTCCTGGACCCCTACATCTCCCCGTTCTACTCGCCCTGCCTGTCGTCCTCGTGCGCGCCGGCACCGCACATCTCGCTCTTCCCGAGCAACGCCTTCTTCACCCCGGCGATCTTCATCCTGGTCTTCCCGCTGGGCTTCCGGCTCACCTGCTACTACTACCGGAAGGCCTACTACCGGTCCTTCTGGCTCTCCCCGCCCGCCTGCGCCGTCGCCGAGCCTCACAAGAGCTACAGCGGAGAGACGAAGTTCCCGCTCATCGGCAACAACCTCCACCGGTACTTCTTCTACGCAGGCATGGTCTTCAACGTGATCTTGACCTACGACGCGCTCCTCGCCTTCCGGTTCGAGAAGGACGGCGGCCACCACTTCGGGATCGGTCTGGGAACCGCGGTCCTCGTCCTCAACGCCACGCTGCTGTGGCTCTACACGCTCTCGTGCCACTCCTGCCGTCACATCGTCGGCGGCCGGCTGACGCACTTCTCCAAGCATCCTGTCCGCTACAAGTTCTGGGGCTTCGTGTCCACGCTCAACCACAAGCACATGCAACTCGCCTGGGTGTCCCTGTTCGGTGTCGCCCTGACTGACCTCTATGTGCTGCTGGTCAGCTCAGGCGCCCTCTCCGACCCGCGCTGGGTGGCCTAGATGACCGACCTGCACAACTACGACGTCGTGGTCGTCGGCGCCGGCGGCGCGGGCCTCCGCGCCGCCATCGAGGCCCACGACCAGGGCGCCCGCGTGGCCGTGGTCTGCAAGTCCCTGCTCGGCAAGGCCCACACGGTCATGGCCGAGGGCGGCATCGCCGCCGCGATGGGCAACCTCTACCCCGAGGACAACTGGCGCGTGCACTTCCGCGACACGATGCGCGGCGGGAAGATGCTCAACCACTGGCGGATGGCGCAGCTGCACGCGCAGGAGGCTCCCGACCGGGTCCGCGAGCTCGAGGACTGGGGAGCCCTCTTCGACCGCACCAAGGACGGCCTCATCAGCCAGCGTGACTTCGGTGGTCACCGCTTCGCGCGCCTCGCCCACGTCGGCGACCGCACGGGGCTCGAGCTGATCCGCACCCTCCAGCAACGCGCCGTGGCGCTCGGCATCGACGTCTACATGGAGCACACCATCACCCGGCTCCTCACGGGCCCGGACGGCGCCATCAGTGGTGCCTTCGGCTACCGCCGGGTCGACGGGGAGTTCGTGGCCTGGCAGGCGCCCTCGGTCATCCTTGCCACCGGCGGCATCGGCAAGTCCTACGTCGTCACGTCGAACTCGTGGGAGTACACCGGCGATGGCCACTCACTCGCGTTGCAGGCAGGCGCCTCGCTGGTCAACATGGAGTTCGTCCAGTTCCACCCGACCGGCATGGTCTGGCCGATCTCGGTCAAGGGCATCCTCATCACCGAGTCGGTGCGTGGTGAGGGCGGGGTCCTCAAGAACTCCGAGGGTCGGCGCTTCATGTTCGACTACATCCCGGAGTTCTTCCGGGCCGAGACCGCCGACACCGAGGAGGAAGCGGACCGCTGGTACGACGACCACGCCAACAACCGACGGCCGCCCGAGCTGTTGCCCCGCGACGAGGTGGCCCGCGCCATCAACGCGGAGGTCAAGGCCGGCCGCGGGTCCCCGCACGGCGGGGTCTTCCTCGACATCGCGTCCCGGCGCAGCGCAGAGGACATCAAGCGTCGCCTGCCGTCGATGTACCACCAGTTCAAGGAGCTCGCCGAGGTCGACATCACGGTTGAGGCCATGGAGGTCGGCCCGACCTGCCATTACGTCATGGGCGGCGTCGAGGTCGATCCCGAGTCGCAGGCCGCGCTCGTCCCGGGCCTGTTCGCCGCCGGTGAGGTCTCCGGCGGCATGCACGGCAGCAACCGACTCGGCGGCAACTCCTTGTCGGACCTGCTCGTCTTCGGCAAGAGAGCGGGGACAGCGGCAGCGACCCACGCCAAGGCGTCCATGGCGGCGTCGATCACCCAGGAGGCACTCGCCGACGCCGAGCAGGCGGCGCTTCGCCCCTTCGAGGAGAAGTCCGGAGACAACCCCTACGCGGTCTGGCACGCACTGCAGGCCGCCATGAACGAGCTGGTCGGCATCATCCGCAACGCCGACGAGGTCGAGCGGGCGCTGGCGACGATCGAGGAGCTCAAGGCCAAGAAGCTCAGCGTCACGGGTGGGCGGGCCTACAACCCGGGCTGGCACCTGGCCCTCGACCTGCCCAACATGCTCCGGGTCTCGGAGTGCATCGCCAAGGCGGCCCTGGAGCGGCAGGAGAGCCGCGGCGGGCACACCCGGGACGAGTTCCCCAAGCCTGATGCGGAGTGGGGCAAGCTCAACCTGATCTGCACGCTGAACGACGACCGTTCCGGCATCGCGCTCACCCGCAAGCCCCTGCCCGTCATGCCCCCCGAGCTGGCTGAGATCTTCGAGGAGACGCTGTGAGCTACGAAGCCAAGCTACGGGTCTGGCGGGGCGACGCCGACGGGGGTGACCTGCAGGACTACACGGTCACCGTCAACGAGGGCGAAGTCGTCCTCGACGTCATCCACCGACTGCAGGCCACCCAGGCCGGAGACCTCGCCGTCCGGTGGAACTGCAAGGCGGGGAAGTGCGGCTCCTGCAGCGCCGAGATCAACGGCCGGCCGCGCCTGATGTGCCTGACGCGGATGGGCGACTTCCAGGAGGACCAGGTCGTCACCATCACGCCGATGCGCACCTTCCCGGTCATCCGGGACCTGGTGACCGACGTGTCCTTCAACTACGAGAAGGCCGCTGCCATCCCGCCCTTCACCCCGAAGCCACGGGAGAAGGACGGCACCTATCGGATGCAGCAGATCGACGTGGAGCGCTCGCAGGAGTTCCGCAAGTGCATCGAGTGCTTCCTGTGCCAGGACACCTGCCACGTCATCCGCGACCACGAGGACAACATGCCGGCCTTCTCCGGGCCCCGCTTCCTCATGCGGATCGCCGAACTCGACATGCACCCGCTCGACACCGTGGACCGCAAGGAGTTCGCGCAGGAGCAAGCCGGGCTGGGGATGTGCAACATCACCAAGTGCTGCACCGAGGTCTGCCCGGAAGGCATCCACATCACCGACAACGCCCTCATCCCCCTCAAGGAGCGCGTCGTCGACAAGAAGTACGACCCGCTCACCTGGCTGGGCAACACCATCCGCCGCCGTACCCCGTAGGAGACTTCTCGTGAGCGACCACATCTACCGCGTGACCGAGGTCGTCGGGACCTCCCAGGAGTCCGTGGCCCAGGCCATCAGGAACGGCGTCGCCCGCGTCTCCCGGACCGTACGCAACGTCGAGTGGTTCGAGGTGCTCGAGACGCGCGGCGCGGTCAGCGACACCGGTGAGATCACCTTTCAGGTCGGCCTGAAGGTGGGCTTCCGCCTGGAGGGCTGAGCCTCACCGCGATCGGTCAGGGCTTGGGTGCCGTCCCGACGTACACGTCGTCGACGTAGAAGTCACCGTTGTGGCTGGTGCTCGGGTCGCCGATGTGAACCCTGGCGAACGGCGACGTGCCGAGGCTCTCGATGTTCGACAGCCCCGGGACAGCGGTGCCGTCCAGGGTGACGTCCACCTGGCCTGAGGCCAGGTTGGCGTGCAGGACGAAGGTGTGCCACACGCCCTTGGACACCGACACGTTGCTCAGGCGCATCCCACCTGCGAGCTCGTTGGTGTAGGTCGCGAACCCCTTGTTGCTGAGACCGAGCGACACCGCGGCCGCCCCCGCGTCGTTGCGGAGCCGCGCGAACGTCAAGGCGGTGCTCTGAGCCGACACGTAGACCCGCTCCTGGAGCCAGACCTCGGACCGCGTCGAGGAGAAGTACTTCAACGCATTCGAGGCGACACCCGTGCTCACCGTGGAGCGCGCCGCCCACTGGCCGGCGCTGACGACGGCCTGCTGAAGCTGCAGGCCGGTGATGGTGTTCCACTGCGAGAACCCACCGGTCTCGAAGCCGTCGACGATGAGGGACGGCGAGGCAGGCGCCGGTCCCGTCGTCGCCGCCGCGGACGTGCTGGCCAGGGACTCGTTGCCGGACGCGTCGACAGCGGCGACGACGTAGCTCCGTGTCGTGCTGGCACCCACCGTGGGGTCGCCGTAGCCGAGCACGTTCCCCACCGTCGTGAGGAGGCTCCCGTCGCGGTAGATGCGGTAGGCCACCACGCCGAGGTTGTCGGACGCCGCCTTCCAGCTCAGGTCGATCCGGTCCGAGCCGGCCGCAGCAGCCACGAGCTGCGTCGGTGCCGACGGCTTGACGGTGTCCGCAGCCGCCACCTGGTGGCAGGGCTGCGCGCCGCTGTCGGCGAAGCCCGAGGTGGAGCCCGTCACGGGTACGAACTGCCAGTCGTAGCTGTTGTGGTGCAGGACCATCTTCAGGACGCCGAAGGTCGACGAGTCCCGGACCTCGCTCCCGAACCTGGAGGCGATGAAGCTCGACGTGTTTCGTCCTCCGGTGCCGACGACGAACTCCCGCGTCCCCCGCACCGGGTCCACCGAGCCGTCCGGCGCCATCGGCGCGAAGCGCTCGTAGTCGTGGTCGTGGCCGTTGAGGATCACGTCCACGCCGGCGTCGTACAGCGCCTGCACCACCGGTCCCATGGCCGCGGTGTCCAGCTCCTGGCCGGACGTCCAGCGCGGGTGGTGGTAATAGGCGAGGGTGCACTGGTTCGGGTGCGCGGCCAGGTCGGCCTTCAACCAGGTGTACTGGGGGTTGCCGGCGTTGCAGCCACCGACCTTGCTGCAGTTGGAGTTGAGCGCGATCAGGTGCCAGCCGCCGAGGTCGTAGCTGTAGTAGCCCTTGCAGTTGACCATGCAACCGACCTGCAGCGGGGTGCTCCGGTCCCCGAAGTAGGTGTAGTAGCCGGGCGCGCCGCCCGCCCGGTTGTAGCAGTTGTTGGAGCTGGAGGTCGACGTCGCGTACTCGTGGTTGCCAGGCACCGGGTAGGTCTTGGCGAGCACCCTTCCCCAGGACGGGGCGTAGCTGCTCTGGAACTCCGACAAGTCGCCGCACTCGTACTGGTTGTCGCCGAGCGCGAGAACGCCGTCGGGGTTGGCACTCACCAGCAGGTCCGAGGTCTGCTGCTGCACGCAGGCGGAGCCGGTGCTGGCCGCGCCGCAGGACATGTCGCCGGCAGCCATGATCACCTTGTCGTCCGGTGGCGGCGGGGGCACGGGCACGACGGCCGCGCTCGCGGACGTCGCCGTCCCGCTGCCGTAGCTGTTCGTCGCCGTCACGACGACCCGCAAGGACGTTCCGACGTCTGCGGACACCACCTGGTAGCTCTGCCTCGTCGCCAGCGCGATGGTGGCGCATGACGCGCTGTCGCAGCGCTGCCACTGGTAGCCGTAGGTGATGGTCGGTGCGCCGTCCCAGCTCCCGGGATCGGCCACCAGCGTCTTGCCGACCTCAGCCGTGCCCGTCACAGCCGGCGCGACCGAGTTCTGCGGCGACACGTTAGTGGTCGTGTCGACGGTAAGGCTCGGAGGCGTGGTCGACTCCCTGCTGGCGAGCGACACCGCCGTCGACGAGCGGGCGGTCAGGACCAGGTTCACGTGGCCCCCGGCCGTCACGATGGAGGTGACGTCGACGGCCAGTGCGGTGCCGGACGTGCCCGCTCCGGAGGTGGCGCCCACCGGCCCGATCGCCGGGGCGTTGTTGAAGGTGATGCCCCGCTCGGTCCAGGTGTCGTCCACGACCGAACGGACGTCGAGACCAGCGGACAGCGAGCTCGTCGGAGTAATCCTCAGGATCGCCCGGGTGACCGTTCCCGTCACGCCGGACAGGTCGAAGCGCAGGTAGCTCCGGGCATCGGGCGAGGAGTCGATCCTCAGCCTGGTGAGGCCGCCGTAGTTCGCGGTCGGGACGCTCGCGTCGACGTAGCTGTCGAGGAGCGGCGCCACGCCGGTGGTCACCACTCCACCGGTGGCCGCAGGGGCCGGGCTCATGGCGAGCAGACCGAGGAGCAGACCCGCGAGCAGACCCAGGCCACGCAGCAGGCGCGTTCTTGCCCTGTGGCGTGCATGTCTGCCGCTCATGCCGACTCCTCCTGACATGCGGTGCACCCCCGCACCTCGACCGTGTCTCACGCAGGAGCCCGATGCCTCACCTCGACGCCGTAGAGGCCTCACCCACGTGCGGTAGCAGGAGCGGGATCCGGACCCGCAAGCGGGCACCCCCGAGCGGCGAGTCCACGACGACCACGTCGCCGTCATGGCGCCGGGCGATCTCACGGACGAGCGCCAGGCCGAGCCCGGTTCCGCCGTCCGCGCGAGCGCGAGACGCGTCGAGCCGGACCCAGCGGTCGAAGACGCGCTCGCGGTCCCCTGGTGGGATGCCCGGTCCGTCGTCATCGACGTCGAGGACTGCGTCGTGCCCCTCCCGCGACGTGGTGAGGACCACCTGGGTCGCGTGCCGCTCGGCGTTGCTCCGGAGGTTGTCGACCAGGCGCTGCAACGCGGCGGGGTCCCCGAGGACCTGCACGGCGTCGCCCTCCGCGTGGGCGAGCGAGCGCAGGTCGACCGGCACCAGTCCCAACCGCTGACCGCTCTCCATCCGCGCGAGCGCGAGCAGGTCGTCGACCAGCCCTCCGAGGCGCTCGACGTCGTGGCCGAGCTCGTCCAGCAGCACCGGCAGCACGACCAGCTGCGGGTGGGCCTGCGCGACCTCGAGCTGCACCCGGATGCCAGCCAGCGGTGACCGCAGCTCGTGCGCCGCGTCGGCCACGAACGCCTGCTGCTGCGCGACGAGCGCCTGCAGCGAGCCGAGCAGCCCGTTGAGCGTCCGAGCCAACCGCGCGATCTCGTCGTCGCCGGCAAGCACCGGCAGGGCCGACGGCTCCCCGGCGGGGTTGCGGGCCATCTGCTCAGCCGCGGTGCGAAGCTGCTCGACCGGCCGCAGCGCGAGACCTGCCACCAGGTACACCAGCCAGGTGGTGGTCAGCACCAGCAGGGGTACGACGACGACGAGCACCACGCGCAGTGCGCGGAGCGCCCGGCGCACGTCGCCCAGTGGAGCGGCCACCACCACGCGCACCGGCAGGCCATTGAGGGTGGCGGGATGCACCCGGATCCGGAGCGGCACCCCCGCGTACGACCCCGCCTCGTCCGTCACCACGGTGCTGCGGGAGGCCTGCTCCCGCGCCACGAGCGGGAGCACCCGGCTTGCGGAGGGGCTGGCCGCGGCCACGCTGCCGTCCGCAGACAGCACCTGGGCGAGCAGCGGAGAGCCGGCAGGCAGCGGCAAGGTCGTCGGCAGCTGGCCGGAGCTGATCAGGGCAGTGAGCGTGTCGGCCTCGACCCGCGTCTGCTCGTCGAGATCGCGGACCCGACCAGCTGCGAACAGCGCCGCGACGGCGACGGTGCCGATGACCAGTGCCACCGCGAGCGGGACGGCCGCGGACAGGACCAGTCGGGCACGCAGGCCACGACGGTCCCACCACAGGGCGAGCTGGGGTCTCACCCGGCACCGATGCGGTAACCGCCACCGCGGACCGTGACGACGCTGTCCCGGCCGAGCTTGCGCCGCAAGTAGCCGACGTAGACCTCCACGACGTTCGGGTGCGTGTCGGGGTCGGCGTCGAAGACCCGCTCGAGCAGGTCGAGCTTGCTCACCACAGCGCCGTCCGCCCGCATCAGGTACTCGAGCAGTCGGAACTCCCGCGGCGTCAGCTCCACCCGCGTCCCGCTCCGCTGCACCGTCCGCCGCGCGCTGTCGAGCGCGAGCTCACCGACGACCACAGCGCTCGTCGCCTGCTCGCGACCGCGCCGCGACAGCGCCCGCAGCCGGGCCACGAGCACGACGTAGGAGAACGGCTTGACGAGGTAGTCGTCGGCACCGAGGTCGAGAGCGTCCGCGAGGTCGTAGTCGCCGTCCTTGGCCGACAGCACCAGGACAGGCGTGTGGTCGTCCCGGCCCCGCAGTCGCTTGAGCACGTCGTACCCGGACAAACCCGGAAGCATGATGTCGAGCACGATCGCGTCGTAGCCCGCGCCGGCGCTGGCGGTCAGCGCGGAGACACCGTCATGGACCACGTCCACGGTGAACCCGTCCGCCACCAGCCCGCGGGACAGGGCAGTCACCATCCTGACCTCGTCGTCGACAAGCAGGACCTTCACACCAGCAGTCTCGCGCACCCCGAGACGACGCCGTCCGACCCTCTCAGCAGGCTCTCAGCGCGACCCGTCGGGCAAGGCGGATGCTGAAACGCATGACGACCTCTCCCCGCTCTCTGCGCCGCCGCGCCGCCTGGTCGGCGCCTGTCCTGACCGCCGCCGCCATCGGAGCGGCAACCCTGCTGCCGTCGGCCGCCTCCGCGAGCCCGCACCCGAAGTTGCCCGCGAAGACCGCCGCCCAGCTGCTCGCCGCCGTGCAGAGCTCCGACGTGTCGACGCTGTCCGGCACGATCGTGGAAACCGCCCGCCTCGGTCTGCCCTCCCTGCCTGGCACGAACAGCAGCGCCGCGCTGACCTGGCAGACGCTGGTGTCCGGGACCCACACCGCCCGGGTCTGGTTCAACGGCGTGGACCAGCAGCGCCTCGCCGTGCTGGGCCAGCTCTCGGAGTCCGACGTGGTCCACAACGGCCGCAACGTCTGGACCTACGCCAGCGACACCCAGGCGGTGGCCCACACGCTGCTGCCGGCCAACGCGGAGAAGTCCGCGGCCACCTCTGCGACCAAGGCCGAGAACCTCCAGAAGTACACCCCGCAGGGAGCCGCCGCGGCGGCGCTCCAGGCCATCACCCCGTCCACGCAGGTGGCGGTCGACCCCACTGCCCGGGTCGCCGGCCAACCGGCGTACACGCTGGTGCTGACGCCGCGTGACACGCGCTCGACGGTCCGGAAGGTCGCCATCGCCATCGACGCGACGCACAACGTCCCGCTGCGCGTCCAGGTGTTCGGGGCAGGCGCCGCACCGGCCTTCGAGACCGCCTTCACGAACATCTCCTACCAGGCGCCCGCCGCCTCGGTCTTCGCCTTCACCCCGCCCAGCGGCGCGAAGGTCACGAACGACGTGCTGGGGACCGCCGCCCAGAAGAAGGCCGCCGACAAGCTGGGCACGAAGATCAAGACGGGAACGGCGAAGGTCTCGCCGACCGTGGTCGGTACCGGCTGGACCTCCGTCCTGGTCCTGCCCGCCTCGACCGCGGGCAGCTCGCCGCTCTCCGCGCTGACCTCCGGCTCCACGTCCAGCAAGGGCGACTCCCCGACCGCGGTGCTCTCGCACCTGACCACGACCCTGCCCAGCGGTGACAAGCTCCTGAGCTCGGCCCTCATCAACGTCCTCCTGGCCAAGGACGGTCGGGTGCTCGTGGGTGCGGTGTCGCCGTCCGTGCTGGAGCAGGCCGCCGCCGGACAGCCGGGGTGACAGCCGCCGCGACCGCGGCGGCCACGACCACTCAGGGGCCGCCGTACGATGCCGTGGTGCCCGCCATCCGGACGACGGGACTGACGCGCCGGTTCGGGTCGCAGGTGGCGGTCAGCGCGGTGGACCTGCTGGTGCCGCGGGGAGCCGTCTACGGGTTCCTCGGGCCCAACGGCTCGGGCAAGACCACGACGATCCGGATGCTGCTCGGGCTGCTCGCCGCTGACAGCGGTGAGATCGAGATGCTCGGGCAGCCGATGCCCGATGCGCTGGCGCAGGTGCTGCCTCGGGTCGGTGCCCTCATCGAGGGACCGGCGTTCCACCCCTACCTCACGGGGACTGCCAACCTGCGCAGGCTGGACGTCAGCGACGCGACCGCGAACCCAGCCACCAGCAAGGAGCGCATCGCCGCGGCCCTGTCCCGTGTCGGCCTCACGGCGGCGGCGGGCAAGAAGTACCGCAACTACTCCCTCGGCATGAAGCAGCGGTTGGGACTGGCCGCGGCCCTGCTGCAGCCCCGCGACCTGCTCGTTCTGGACGAACCGACGAACGGCCTCGATCCGCAAGGCACTCGCGAGGTGCGCCACCTGGTGCGCGAGCTCGCCCAGGACGGCGCGACGGTGCTCGTGTCCAGCCACCTGCTCGCCGAGGTCGAGCAGATCGCCACCCACATCGGGATCATGTCCGGGGGCGAGCTGCTGCGACAGGGCACGTTGACAGAGGTCCTCTCCGACGGTGACGCGGTCGTCACCGTCACCACCCCGGACCTGGGCGAGGCGCTGGAAGCCCTGCTCCTGCTCGGGCTCGCGGACGCCACCCTCGACCGTGAGCACCAGCAGGTCCAGGCTCGGCTCGGGGAGATCCCGGCGGAAGCGGTGGCGCAGGCCGTCATCAACGCCGGCGCGCGCCTGCGCGGCCTCACCGTCGAGCGTCCACATCTGGAGGACCTGTTCGTGTCCCTCACCGGGGAGGGCTTCGATGTCCTTCGCTGACCTCACCCTCCCCGTGGTCCGGCCGCGGTACCGGGGCGCGTTCTGGCGGCTGTACAAGGGCGAGGTCGGCATCTCGCTGCGGCGGCGTCGCAACCTTGCGCTGCTGGCAGTGCTCTCCGCGATCCCGCTCATGATCGGGATCGCGGTCTACCTCAGCACCCCCCGCGCCGGCGACGGACCGGCCTTCCTCGGGCAGATCACCGGTAACGGGCTGTTCCTCGTGTTCACCGCGCTCACGGTGTGCATCCCCGTGTTCCTGCCGCTCGTCGTCGGCGTCGTCTCCGGCGACAGCATCGCGGGCGAAGCCGGGTCCGGCACCCTGCGCTACCTGCTCACGGTGCCGGTGACGCGCACCCGGCTCCTGGTCGCCAAGACCCTCGGCGTCGCGACCTTCACCGCTTTGGCGGTCGCCGTCGTCGCTGTGGTGGGACTCGTCACCGGCGCCGTCCTGTTCGGCCTCGGCAACGTCACCCTGCTCTCCGGTGACACGGTCAGCCTGGGCACGGGCCTGCTCCGTGCGCTGGGCGTGTCCGCCTACGTCATGGTCGCGCTGTTCGGACTCGCGGCCGGTGGGATGTTCATCTCCACCCTGACGGAGAACGCCATCGCGGCGATGGCCACCACGATCGGTCTCGTCATGGTGTCCGCCCTGCTCGACGCCGTACCGCAGCTCAGCGCCATCCATGGCGTGCTGTTGACCCACAACTGGCTTGGCTTCGGCGAGTTCCTGCGCAGCAACGTGGACACCGCCGCCGTCCTGCGCTGGAGCGCTCTCCACCTGGCGTATGCCGCTGTCTTCCTCAGCCTTGCCTGGGCCCGGCTGCAGTCCAAGGACGTCACCAGCTGAGCGATCGCCATCCCGACCGGTCGCGGGCAGATGGCCCGTGAGGCCCGTGAGCGTACTTCTCTTTTGGTATATCAGTCCGCTAGTCTCGGCACGTGAGCCGTCAGACCAAGGTCGAAGCACCACCCGCCGGTCGTTCCTTGGCCGAGCACGCCTACCTCGCGATCCGTGATCGCCTCGTGATGCTGGACATCCGGCCAGGAGAGCCGATCAACGAGGACGAGCTCGGCAACGTCCTCGGTGTCGGGCGGACGCCGATCCGTGAAGCCCTCAAGCGGCTGGAGAGCGAGCGGCTCGTCGTCGCCTACCACCGGCGTGGAACCTTCGCCACAGAGGTCAACATCTCTGACCTGGGGCACATCTCGGAGGTCCGGCGCAACCTGGAGCCCTTCGCCGCCTCAGCAGCGGCTGAACGAGCGACGGCCACTGACCGCGCGGCCTTGGCGTCGCTCCTGGAAGAGCTGGAGGCGGGTCACGCGTCCGCCGACAGCGGAGATCTCCTCAGGATGGATCTCAAGCTGCACCGCGCGATCTACAACTGCGTGCAGAACCCGTTCCTGATGGACACACTCATCCGGTACGACAACCTCGCCACCCGGATCTGGTGCGTGTTCTTGCCCAGGTTGTCGGGCATGGCAGGCCACGTGAACGAGCACGGCCCTCTGCTCAAAGCCGTGATCGCGGGCGACGCCTCGCGAGCCGCCGACCTGACACTCGGGCATGTCGTCGGCTTCGAACAGGCCATTCGCGCACTCACGTAGCGCTTACCTCACGTCGGCGGAATCAGATCCGGGCCGTGAGGCCTCCGTCCACGACGAGCGCGTGCCCACTGATGTACGACGCATCGTCGGAGGCCAGAAATGCCACCGCTGCCGCCACATCTTCTGCAGTGCCCTGACGCTTCATGGGAATGGTCGCCAGCATGATCGCGTCCACGGCCTGGTCGTCGAGTGCCTCGTGCTCGAAGGCAGGGTCGTTGAAGCCGGTGTCGATCCACCCAGGGCACACGCAGTTCACCCGGATTCCCGCCCCGGCATATTCAGCGGCCAGTTGGCGGGTGAAGTTGACGACGGCGCCCTTGGATGCGTCGTAGGCGGCGAGGCCCGGCTCTCCGAGAAGTCCGCTGACCGAGCCAGTGGTGATGATGACCCCCGAACCCGCGGCAAGCATGTTCGGCAGTACCGCCTTGGTCACGAGCAGCATCGACCGGACGTTGACGGCGAAGGTCCTGTCCCACTCCTCGATGTCGACCTCCAGCGCGGTGGCGGCGGTGAGCCGGCCAGCGTTTGAGTGCAGGATGTCGATGGTCGTGAACTCGCGCAGGACGGCTTGGGCCGCAGCCTCCACCTGCTCCGCGTGGGAGACGTCTACCTGGACCGCCTGCGCAGTGGCGCCCAGGTCGCGGCAGAGGTCGGCGGTCTCTTCGGCGGCCGTGCCATTGAGGTCCAGGACAGCCACCGCAGCGCCCTCTTGAGCAAAGCGCACTGCACTGGCCCGCCCGATACCGTGCCCGCCACCTGTCACGACCACGTTGCGGCCGGTGAATCTCTGCATCGCCATCCCTAGCTGGTTGTGACTCGGTGGAACGCCGGTCCTTCAAGCATCACGCGAGCTGTTCCTCGGCAAGCCGGTCGTCTGGAGGGCCCGAGAGATCCGCCGCAATCCGGTGCTCGCTGAGCGCTGCATCCGTGGGTGCGTGCCAGAACACGCGGTACATCAGGCCGCAGAGCACGGTGAGCGAGACGAAGATGACTCCGCCCCACCGGTAGGCGCCGGCTCCGTAGATCTGCGGGCGTGGCCACACGAAGTTGATCGCGCCCAGGCTGAGGAACAGGAGGCCGACGACGTTGATCGGCATGCCCCAGCGCCCTAGCGAGAAGTGGCCCGCCTCCTTGGTCGAGGGGCCCGAGTCCCGTCGTCGGTTGCGGAGCTGCGCCGCGAGCGACATCGCATAGGCCAGGTAGATGAGGACGACGGAGACGCTGGTGATCACCGTGAAGATCTTGGGCTGGCGGGCCGTCGCGACAAGGATCAACGCCACCGCGATCCCCACGACGAGCGTTGCGGCGACCGGTGTGTGGGTCTTGGGGTTGACATGGCCGAGCTGCTTGCCGAAGGGCAGCTTGCCATCCCTGGCCATGGCGAAGATGAACCTGATGGTCGCGGTCTGGATTGCCAACGCTCCGGCTGCCGTGGAGATGACGACGAAGACGAGCATTCCCTTTCCGATGCCGCTGCCCAGGAGCGCTTGCACGATGTACGGAAGGCCTTGCGAGGCGACCTTGGGGTCGCGCAAGTTCGGGGCCGCCATGAGCGCAACGAGAAGCAGGATCGCACCGGCGCCGCCACCTGCGGCAAGAGCGTTGAGGATTGCCCGCGGCGCGCGTCGACGCGGATCGCGGGTCTCTTCTGCCAGCGAACCCGCCGTGTCGAAACCGAACATGACCCAACCCGGCATGATCGCGGCGATCAGGACCGCCCCGCCGACGCCGAGGTTGGAGGCCGCAGGCAGACCCATGCTGTGCACCACCACGCCAGGCCCTCGATGGAGGTGGGTCAGCAACAGCCCGATGAACAGGCTGACGCCGAGGAGCTCCGCCATGACGCCGAGGTTGTTCGCCTTCGCCATCACCTTGATGCCCGCAACGTTCGCCGCGGTGATCAAGGCCAACAGGATCAGCCCTAGTACGACGGCGTTCTCGGCGAAGTCGTACTTGCCAGTGCCGTCCCCGACGAACTGGAAGGCCGGGGAGATCGTGGGCAGCGAGATCTGCCAGGCAACGGCGACTCCCGCAACGCTGGCGATCGAGGCGACCAGCATGATCCACCCCGTCATCCACCCCCACGCCTCTGAGCCCTGCCGAGTGGCCCAGCTGTAGACCGAGCCTGCGATCGGGAACGCGGCTGACGACTCGGCGAAGCACAGGGCCACCAGCATCATTCCCGCGAAGACGACGATCCAGGACAGCCACACCATCGGGCCGGCGAGACCGAACCCGAACGCGAAAAGCTGGAACATGCCCGACATGACCGAGAGGTAGGAGAACCCGGCGGCGAACGAGGAAAAACTGCCCAAGGACCGCGTGAGCTCCTGCTTGTACCCGAACTGAGCGAGATCCTCGCCATCGGCCTTGTCGTCGTCTGTCACTGAACATCTCCTCAGCGCACGTGCCCCACCCAGAGGGCCACTTCAAGTTGGTGAAGGACAACGCTGTCCGGAGCGAGCATGACGCCACCAGTGCCCTGGTGAGGGCTTCTCCTGGTGAGGAACACGACTGACGTCTCAGTAAAAGCCATCTGATACTTCAGATGTACAAGGCTAACCCGACCTGGACGCAAGCGTCAATGGATCGGCTTCCCACACACAGTCAGGATGCCCCAGTCACCTGCGCCCTCGACGAGGGCCTACGCGGCGTCGGTCTCCGCGTTCGTCAGGGAGATGCTCGAGAGGTCCCTTTTGGACTTCCACCAGAGCACCCACAGGATGCCCAGAACCGCCCAGGCCAACGAGAAGGTCACGATGCTGCCGCCGGTCTTGAAGGGCTGGCCGATCGTCGACATGAAGAAGCCCTGATAGAGGATGTAGCCGTCGATCACCACACCCAGCACCGGTACGACGCCGTTGAGCATCCAGTGGAACTCGTCGCGCTTGTGTCGCCAGTGATAGACGAAGTTGGCGACGTTCACGAAGATGTAGGACACGAGCACGAAGAAGACGAAGATCTCGCCCAAGTAGCCGTAGGCGTTCCCCGGGCCACCCTGCCACCAGGTGAAGACGACCAGCGCCACGGCGGAGATGACGACGGTCGTGACCTCTGCGTTCCAGGGCGTCTTCAGTTTCGGGTGCAGCCGGGCCAGGGGCGCCGGCAAGAAGCCCTCGCGGGAGACGGCGAACAACGAACGGCTGGACGCGTAGATCGATGCGCCGAAGCTCGCGATCGACGCCGTGAGGCCGGTGATCGGTACGAGAATGTCCAGGCCACCGATGTACTTGTGGGCGATCGGGAACACGGGTGTGATCTGGCCGGCGTTCACGTATCCAGCGACGGTGTCGACCGGGACGGAGATGGCGAAGCCATAGGACGTCAGCGTCCAGAACAACCCGGCCATGACGGCAATGAGAATCGTCGCCAGAGGGATGAGCCTGCGCGGCGTCTCCGATTCCTCGGCGACCGGCGCGATGCTGTCGACCCCTGCGATGGCCAGGAACGCGAACACCGCAGCGAGCCCGAGGCCGTGGAACCCTGCCGTCGCCGCACCGGGGTTGAACGGCTGGGCAGAGAAGTGCCCCAGGGTGCCGCCTTGGATGACGATGACCAGCGACAGCACCGCGACGAAGCCCGCCTCGAAGATCATCAGGATGCCGATGAGCCGCGCTCCGAGCTTGATGTTGCTGTGCGTCATGAAGGTACCGATGACGATCGACAGCGCCCCGCCGGCAAGGCTCGTCCACAGGGAGGTCTGGGCGCCGAAGTACTGAAGCAAGGCGTTGAAGAAGACGGCGAAGGCAATCGGGTACAGGGCCGTCACGACGACGTAGGTGGTGATCAGGATCCAGCCAAGCCACAAGCCGATACCCGGGTTGGTCGCCTCCCACAGCCAGGTGTAGCCGCTGCCCGCGGACGGGCGCCGGTTGTTCATGACGGCGAAGCTGATGGCTGTCGGGATGATCGCCACGGTGATAACGAGGAACACCAAAGGCATGACCGGCCCGCCTGCGCTGGTCTCGATCAGCCCCATGTTCAAGTAGATGACGGGAGCGAGGGCGAAGTAGGCCAGGCCAACGAAGGCAAGCCGCCGGAGGTTGAGACTTCCGCGCCTGAGGGTCGTCGTCTGACCGCCTTCGGCCGCCAGAACCCCTCCAGGACTCGACATCTCGCGTGTTTGGTCCACTCCAGTTACCTCTTCCGGGCAGGGTTGATGAGGGGTTGGGGCACTGCTGCTGTCCGCCCGAGGCGTAGGCGGTTCGATTGCTACGAGCTCTGGAAGACCCCGAGGGGCATGGTCATGGCGACGTTCCACACGCCGGCATCCACGATCTCGATGATGCGCAGATCACCCACCGCGCTGCAGAGGACGTACGCGTCGGCACGCGTGAGGCCGTGCTCGTCCACCAGCCACTCGATCATGGCGCGCGTGGCCTTCTTCGCACCGGTCATGAGATCTGGGTCGATCCCCATCGTCGCGTGGTAACCGAGGGCATCCTTCGCGGAGACCGCTGCGGGCGGCACCCGGAAGCTCGGCGCCGCCAGCCCCTGCTTGTGAAGGCGAAAGCGCAGCGAGGCGTTCATGGGGCACTCAACAGCCGTGACGCACACCTCGCCGTCACCCTGGGCCGCATGCGGGTCCCCACAGGAGAACTGGGCGCCTTCCACGAGCACCGGCAGCCAGAGGGTCGTCCCCTGGGTCAGGTGGCGGTTGTCCATGTTTCCCCCACCTCGGTGGGGGGGGAAAGGCAGCTGCCGCGCCGGGTCGCCAGGGTGATTACCCATGACACCGAGGAACGGCGAGATGGGGATCTCGACACCTGGGACCAGGGTGGTGGTGTCGCCCTTCGTCAGATCGAAGGTCCGGACATAGCCGTCTGGGAAGTCCTCGGGGAGCAGGCCCATTCCAGGAAGAAAGGCCGCCCACCCCCAGTCGCCGGTACGAAGGTCGACGATCTCGATCTCGAGGGTGTCGCCGGGCTCGGCGCCATTGATGTGGACCGGGCCGGACAGGTTGTAGATCGTGTCGAAGTCGAGCTTGGCCTCGTCATAGGTAGCCCCTGGCCATACCTGTCCTTCGCCGGCAGCCAACAGGTCGTAGTGGACGACGTCGCCTGAGTTGATGGAGAGGACAGGCTCCAGGTCTGCGTCCCACTCGTGGTGGATCCGGGCCGGGTCAGCAACGTGTTCGCGCGGCGGCATGGTCGATCCCTTCTCGCCGGGCGCGCCTGAGCTGCCCTCGACGCAAATTAATACACTGTATGTGTACTAGTAATGTACTAGTGGCGTACGCTACTCACGGCCCACCGGGCGGGTCAAGAGGCACCGTGGTCGGCAACTTGGGAGCAACACCTCTGCCCTGTCGTCCCTGAGTGGATTGACGATCAAGGGGACGCCCAGTACGTTCTTGATATATTAAGCAAGTATCAGTTGCCGCAAGGTCCGGGGCGTCAGGGGTCGGGCGCTTCGCCCGGTCACTCGACGGCGTGGAGGTTCGTACGTCAAGGAAGGCGAAAGAGCAGGCCGTGGAGAGCACCTTTACGTTGACGCTCAGCTGCCCTGAGCGCGCCGGGATCGTCCATGCCGTGACGTCGTTCCTCCTCGAGCGCGGGAGCGACATCGTCGAGCACCAGCAGTTCGACGACCACCTCAGTGGGTCGTTCTTCCTCCGCACGTCGTTCACCTGCTCACGACCCGAGACGAGCCTGGACGACCTCACGCAGGACTTCAGCGTCATCGCCCGGGACTTCGCGATGGAGTTCCAGCTCTCCGATGATCGGCAGCGTCGCCTCCTGATCATGGTGTCGAAGTTCGGGCACTGCCTGAACGACCTGCTGTTCCGATGGCGAGCCGGCAGCCTGGG
>JAOPVP010000080.1 GCA_025966135.1 Frankiales bacterium | reverse complement strand
TCCTTTCACCGGAAACCTGCTCGTACTTCATAGGTCACCCCATGTCCTCGTCGGTCCCAGCCGATGAGGCGGATCTCAGCCACCGTAACCCCATCACTCGCGTGGGGAAGGTCCCCGCTCAAGGGGGTTGCAGACCGAGGCCGAGACGGACCGAGGAGGCACCGCATGAGTGTGACCAGCGTCCGCAAGGACACCGAGCAGCTCACGATGACAGTGACGGCGGAGTACGACGTGACCGCCGACCGGGCCTGGCAGCTGTGGGCCGGACGGCGACCAGCCGCGCGGGTGGTGGAAGGTGCTCGAGGCCGAACCGCCGCGGCTGCTGGTGTTCGAGGACGGCTTCGCCGACGAGACCGGCGTGCCATGACCCTCGCGACGCGATTCTGCGTAGGTGGCCGGTCACCTACGGCGCGCGCGCACGAGAGTGTCGCGGATGGTGACCTGCTTGCCGTCGGGGTCGTTCGCCTGTCGTGGCCGCGCTTCGGCGACGAGCACCTCCCACGCCTTCGGGTCGAGGTCGGCGACGAGCTGCTCGGGGGTGAAGAACATGTCGTGCAGGTGCGGGCGGCCCATCGTGGTGTGCATGTCGGACGGGTGGTGACCCACGAGCAGGAGGGTTCCACCGGGAGAGACCGCCGCGGCCAGGTGCTCGTAGAGCACCGCCCGGTCCGCCGCGGGTAGCTGCATGAAATGGGCCGTGACGAGGTCGAACTCGCCGGCTCTCGGAGGCTCCGCGAGCAGATCGACGTGACGCCAGTCCACCTCCAGCCCTTGCGACTCCCCTTGTGCAGCAGCCCTTCCCAGCGCCACGGTGGAGATGTCCGCGCCTGTCACCCGCCATCCGCGTGCGGCCAACCAGAGGGCATCGGCCCCCTCGCCGCACCCGACGTCCAGCGCTGTGCCGGGCGTCAGGTCGGCGGTCTCCGCAACGAGGACGGCGTTCGGGTCACCGCTCCAGATCCCGTCGGGCTTGGCGCTGTAGCGGGCCTCCCACGCCTGTGCACCGAAGAACCGCAGGCGCTCGACCGCGAGGTGGGTCTCCTCGCTGATGAGGTCTGCGTTGATGGCGGCACCGGCTTGCAGGCCGGCGGCCGCCGAGCTGATCACCTGCGCACGCGGATCGGTGATGTTGCCCGCGACCCACACTCCGGGCATGGCGGTGAGCCCGGTCCGGTCAGCGGGGACGTACGTCCCGTAGACGTGCCCGTCCACCTCGAACGCCGCCGTCTCCAACCCGAGCGAGAGCAGGACCTCGGCACGCGCGCGGACGTCCGCACCGACGACGAGTGCCTGCCGGGCCACCAGCTCCCCGGAGGCGAGGCGGACACCGCCGGGCTCCCAGCCGACCACCTCGCCCACGACCACCCGGATTCCCCGGGCCGACAGCTGCTCTGCCTGCTCCTCGGTCGGCGCGGGCGACGTGTGCTGGAACAGCACGATGTCGTCGCTCCACTGCCGGAACAGCTGGGCCTGGTGAATCGACAGCGGGCTCTGTCCGAGGACGCCCAGCGGCTGGTCCTGCACCTCCCACCCGTGGCAGTAGGGACAGTGCAGGACCGTCTGTCCCCAGCCCTCCGCGACACCCGAGATGTCCGGAAGTTCATCAACGAGTCCGCTCGCGACGAGCAGGCGCCGCGCCCCGACCTGCCGGTCCGCCAGGGTCACGACGAAGGTCCCGTCGCCGAGCTTGGTGGCCGCCAGGGCGTCGGCGTTCAGGAGCTCGACGCCGTACTGCGCCACCTCACTGCGAGCGATCGCGAGCAGCTCGGCCGGTGGCGTCCCTTCCCGTCCGAGGTAGTTGTGCACCTGGTCGGCCTGCGCATTGCGAGGAGCACCATGTTCGATCACCAGCACCGACCGCCGCGCCCTCCCGAGCGCGAGGGCACCGCTGAGCCCCGCGGCGCCGCCACCGACGACCACTACGTCGTACGTCCTGCTCATGCGTTCAAGCCTGCAGCCGGGCCTGCCACCTTGACAACTCCTATTGCTGGAACGGCAAGATGGGCACATGGAGAGGTACGACGACGTCCTGCAGGCCGTAGGTCCTCGACTGAGGGCCCTGCGGCAGCAGCGCGAGGTCACTCTGGCCGAGCTGTCCGAGACGACGGGGATCTCGGTCAGCACGCTGTCGCGGCTCGAGTCAGGGCAGCGACGGCCGACGCTCGAGCTGCTCCTGCCGCTCGCCAAGGTGCACCAGGTGCAGCTCGACGAGCTCGTCGACGCCCCGGCGACCGGGGACCCGCGCATCCACCTCAAGCCGTTCCGGGCACACGGCGCGACGTTCATCCCGCTGACCCGACGAGCCGGCGGGGTGCAGGCCTACAAGCAGATCATCCCGCCGAACTGGCCGTCGGCCGTGCCAGAGCTGGCGGTGCATGAGGGCTACGAATGGGTCTACGTCCTGTCGGGGAGAGTCCGCCTCCTGCTCGGTGATCAGGACGTGATGCTGACAGCGGGAGAGGTCGCGGAGTTCGACACCCACGTCCCTCACTTCATGGGCAATCCAGGGCCGCAGCCAGCCGAGGTGCTCAACCTGTTCGGTCGCCAGGGCGAGCGGATCCATGTCCGCGCCCGACCGCAGGGCACCGGCGAGCATCGAGTCGGTGCGAGCGTGCCGCCGAGGGCACCAGCGTCCCAGAAACAGGTCAGGGGCCCACGAAGGGGCCCCTGACGTGCGGTTTTCCTGGGGTGAGTGACGGGGGTCGAACCCGCGACAACCGGGATCACAAAACCGCAGACCGCCCGAATAGGACGCCGTCGAAACAACATACGCTGCAATACAAGGGATCTCGAGCGTTCTGGGTCGGTCTAGAGGTGTAGAGAGTTGCTGAGTTTGCCCCACGTTTGCCCCATGGCGGAGCGGTGACGTTCCAGGGCGTGCAGCGACGCGCCTCGTGACCACGAGGACGAGGTGACTCAGTCACCAGGCGGCGCTATCCTGTGATATCTAGGAGGTTGAGATGACTGATGTCCTCGTTCGAGACGTTCCTGACGATGTCGTGGAGGCGCTGGATGCTCGTGCCGCCCGACTTGGCCTGTCACGTAGCGAGTTCCTCCGTCGCCGCCTGGCGCAGGAAGCCGCGGCGAACGCCAGCACCGTTAGCGGTGACGACCTCCTCGCCTTCGCAGAGACCTTCGCCGACCTCGCCGACCCGGAGGTCATGAGGGGCGCTTGGGAGTGACCGACTGGCTCATCGACACGTCAGCGCTCGCCCGACTCGGGACAAGTCCGGACGTTGCCCTCTGGGCAGAGCGCATTGAGTTGGGCGCGGTGCGCATCGCCACCGTGACGCGGCTGGAGGTCGGCTACTCCGCTCGGTCGGGGCCAGATCTGCGTACCGCTGTGCAACGTGCGCCGCTGGCCGCGATGCCTCTGGAGTACCAGACCCCCGCGATCGAAGACCGAGCACTCGAGGTGCAGATGCGGCTGGCTGATCGCGGCCACCACCGAGCCCCGTCGGTCCCCGACCTCATCGTCGCTGCCACCGCGGAACTTGCAGGGCTCACCGTGCTTCACATGGACAAGGACTTCGAGCTCATCGCCGACCTCACCGGTCAGATCGTCGAGCGACTCGCAACGGCCTGACAGCAAAGAACGGCAGGGATGTTGAATCGGGAGCGTTCTCCCGCCCGGCCTGACCCGAAGAACGGCCGGCGCGAACCTGCTGCCCTGTAAGTGATCCGTCGACCGGGCGGGAGACGCCTTGGCTCGGCCGCTGGTGGAAGTGACCTAGTAGGAGCCTGCTGCAACAGGCCCATCCCTGTCCTGTCCGACCCTCAGCTCAAGCCGTGCCCGCCCTTTCCCTTAGCCAGAAGGACGGACATGACCACCATTCGCATCTGAACCTGTCGTCGTCACCGGTGGCGTCGACACCCACCAGGACCTGCACGTCGCCGCGGCACTCGACCAGCTCGGCCGGGTCCTGGGAACTCAGTCTTTCCCGACCACCCCGGCCGGCTACCGGCAACTCCACAGCTGGCTCCTCGCGTTCGGGCAGCTCGACAAGATCGGGGTCGAAGGGACCGGCAGCTACGGCTCCGCCCTGGCACGCCACCTCAGCAGCAGGGACGTGCCCGTCATCGAGGTCGCCCGACCTAACCGACAGGTCCGCCGCAGGTACGGCAAGACTGATGTGATCGACGCGATCGCCGCAGCCCGCGCCGTCCAGTCGGGTGAAGCCACCGGCAAGCCTAAGAGCCACGACGGTCCGGTCGAGGCCCTGCGTGCCCTCAAGGCCGTGCAGCGCAGCGCGAACAAGGCCCGGACGCAGGCGCTGAACCAGATCCACCAGCTGCTCGTCACGGCTCCCGAAGAGCTCCGCGCTCGGCTCAACCCGCTGCCTCGACGCGAGCAGCTCGCGACCTGCGCCGCGTTCCGCGTCCGTGCTGACGACGACACCCTGGCCGCGGTAATGCGGCTGGCCCTACGAGAGCTCGCCCAGCGCGTCCTGCACCTCGACGAGCAACTCAAGGACGTCACCGCCCGACTGCGACGCATCACCAAGGCCGTCGCGCCAGACCTGGTCGCGATCAAGGCCGTAGGCCCCGACGTCGCCTCGACGCTGCTCATGACCGCCGGCGACAACCCCGACCGGCTCAACACCGAGAGCGCCTTCGCGGCCCTGTGCGGGAGCAACCCCATCCCCGCCCAGCAGCGGGAAGACCAACCGCCACCGGCTCAACCGAGGCGGCGATCGGCACGCCAACGCCGCCCTCTGGCGGATCGTGTTCGTCCGCCTCGGCTACGACCAACGCACCCGCGACTACGTCGCCAAGCGCACCGCCGAAGGCAAGAGCAAGGCCGAGATCATGCGCTGCCTCAAGCGATACGTCGCCCGCGAGGTCTACGCCGCCCTACCCCGAGAAGCCCTCATTTGACAGTAGGAGCATCACTTCTCCATCAGGAATATGCCGGTGATCCGAGGCGCTGGAACGGCACCTATTCGAGGTGTGGCGGGTTACCGGCTGCAGGTCTGCGCCGCGTGAGCGCCCTTCGAGACGAAGCCCAGTTCGGGGGCCTTGAAAGCGGTGACGTTGCGCCTACCTCGGACCACGACCAAGGGCAATGAGGCCACGCTCGCGGACACCGAGTCAGCGGC
>JAOPVP010000094.1 GCA_025966135.1 Frankiales bacterium | reverse complement strand
GTGATTTCCAATACTATTTGGGTAACGCCTGCACCAGTTGAAAATGGCACACTATATTTATTCCATTGAGGATCTGCGGTAGGCTGTATGGTATTGGTATCGTACTGAACCAAAATTGTTCCGTCTGGCTTTTTTATGGTAAATAATAAATCGGGCTGCCTGGTACTTGCATCGCTTGATGAAAGTTTCATCAAGTTAAGCACATACGCCGAAAATTCGTAGGTTGTATTCTCGCAAAGATTTAGGTCCTTGGCTTCGGTGAAAAAAATGCTTGGGTCATATGACGCGTTCACAAGCATCATATAGCCACCGGCATTTCCAGTATGATCATGAAGTACAGTATGCCAGGTGTCATGACAAGAAGTTTGGCTGCTTACAATTGAATAATATGTATCATTTGGGCAATCAGAAACATAGTTCATAGTTGTAATGCCTGTAGCCAGTGGAGGGCCGGTGTGATTAACTCCCGATCCAAAATCAAGCTTTACCACCGGATCGCCATAACTGCCATTACAAACTGCCGTCTGCGCCTTAGCTTGTATAAAAGCAAGGGCAAACAAAATCAACAGAAAAAACTTAACGGAATTGAATTGCATTAACCGGTTGGGAAATAAAAACATCGAACCATCAAAAATATATTTTTTTGGTTACCCCGGTGCATAAAAACCCATTAAGCGATGAATATATTACAGACTGCAAAACAATGGCTTAGTCCAAACAATCCCAGCCTCTAAAAAGTTAACTATTAGTATACAAAACATCGCTGAAATGAAAAACAAGTTCATTATATATCCTCTCATCGCCGGCGCTTTACTTATGGCCTGCAAACACAAGAAACCTGCTAATTATAACAGGGCCGATACGGTTGTTAATAAAAGCGACCAGGAAGTTAAACTGCCAGCCCCTTATGAAACTAAAGCCGTAAAAAACTACTGCGATGTAATTGGCTGGCCTAAAGGTAAAACCCCCGTTGCTCCGCCAGGTTTTTCGGTGAGCCTTTATGCCGACGGTTTGGATAACCCGCGTAATATTTATGTAGCATCAAACGGTGATGTTTTTGTATCTGAAGCCAATACCGAAGTTACAGGCTTGAAAAAGATAGGCGCTGATATCATTGGCGTAAGCAAATCACAGCATTTGGGCAAAAGCGCTAACAAGATACTCCTTTTTAAAGATGCTAACGGAGACGGCGAGCTCTCGTCCCTGAGCGCACCCGCTCTGGCGAGCGCCATCGCGGCTCTCCCCAACGTGGCGGCAACAGGGGACACCCCTGTGACGCAGCTCCTGCTCGAGACCGGTCTGGTCACGAGCCTCGGGGAAGCACGGCGGGCTATCGCGCAGGGCGGGGTGTACCTCAACAACGTAAAGGTCGAGGATGACACCGTCACCGTTGGCCCGCACGCCCTGGCCGGGTGGCATGCCATCCTCCGTCGGGGCAAAAAAACTCTCGCCGGTATTAAAATCGTTGAGAGTTTGTAACCTATTCGTCATCTGACCGGGATACCCTGAGCACGAAGGGGGCACCGTGGACGACGCCGAATACGATCAGCAGGTCAAGCCAGCCGGGTACGAGAACGTACTGACGGCTCCGCCTGCCGCGGGTGCCCACGTGCAGGCAACCCCTTCCGCTTCCCCCTCGGGCGTGGCGTACGCCCCTCCGCCCGTGGCGCCCGCGGGTGCCACCTTCGCTCCTCCAGCAGCAGCTTTGCCCGGGGTCGCGTACGCCGCACCTGCCGCCGCGTCCCCTGGTGTCGGTTACGCGCCTCCCGCCCCGTCGGCCGGTGTCGCCTACGCGCATCCCGCCCCGTCGCCCGGTGTCGCTTACGCGCATCCGGGCGCAGGTCTCCCGGGTGTTGCCTACGCACCGCCCGCCGGGTTTCCGTCCGGGGTCACTCAGGAGATCCCGCCGGTAGTCACTCCGCCTGTCACGCTTGGCGCGCCCGCGCAGACACTGCGTCCCCGGGCCGCGCCGCGCGAGAGCGCAGAGCCCGACGGCGCCGCCCGAGACTCGGCGGCCTTCCCGCTGTCCACCCCGCTGTCGGGGCTCGCGCCGCGAGAGGTTGGCCGGCGGCGCGCAACCGGGCCGCTCGACTGGAGCGCCCTCGCGCTGGCGATTCTGGTTCCCCCGCTGGGATTCCTGGTTGCGATCGTGGCCCTGATCGTGGGTGCTCGCCGCAACGGCTGGGGTGCAGCGGTATCCAAGGCCGCGGTCGCGGTCTCCCTGGTCCTCTCACTTGCCCTGGCTGGCGGTGCCGTCGTCGTCTCACGTTCTCTCGCAGAGAAGGCCGCCGTCGACTCTGTCATCGCCAGTTCGAGTAAGTGGTGCGCCGTGGTCCGAAAGGATCCCGCCATACTGCAGAGCCAGACATTCGGATGGCCGGACAGCGCGGATACCGTGGCCGCCTCTATTGTGCGGATGCAGCGTTACGAGCGGTTCTGGCGAAACGCGGCAAGCGTCGCCCCCGCCGGCATCCAGGCAGACACGACTCGGATCGCGGACACGGCCAAGCAGGTCATCGCCTCAGTGTCCGCTTCGCGGGTCATTGATGCGCAGGGCAACAGCGCGCAGATTCAGCAGGCGGTCGCCGCATCCTCGATCCCCAACTGGGTCTCCCAGAACTGTCGCTAAGCACGGACAACCCGGCGACACGCCCGGGATGCGGAGGTATTTGCCCGACCCCCCAATGCCGCGTAATGTAACTACCTGTCACCCCAAAGGTGCGGAAAAGCCGCAGAGCTTTCCGGCCTCAAGAGGGACTAAATCCAACTCAGAACAAAGATCCTCTTGTAGGTATTTGGCTCTGGTTTTAGGATGAAACACCCACCTCGAAGGTAAGCCAAAACGATGTGGCGAGCGAATTTATCGCCGCCAACGCCGATTTGACAGTCACCGAGAAAGTGGTAAGTTAGACAAGTTGCCCGGAGCGACACCGCAAGGTGCGAAGGGTAACAAATATAAGGCAATCAGCCCTGGACGACACCCCGGTAAAAGGTGAAACCAGGAGCGTCCGATCCTTGAGAACTCAACAGCGTGCACAATGTCAAATGCCAA
>JAOPVP010000062.1 GCA_025966135.1 Frankiales bacterium | reverse complement strand
AGCACCATGCCGTTCTTGAGGTCGTTCGTGGAGGCCATGAGCCGGAAGTCTAGTGGGGCGCGGCGTTGGCCCTGCCCAGTGCTACTGCTTGCGGCCTTCCACTACAGGGGTCATCCAGGCGCCGAGCTGGGCAGCGAGTGCCTCGAGCCCCAGGCCGTCGCTGATGACTGCCTGCAGGGTGGCGGCGGCCTCGTCCTCACCCACCGCGCTGAAGGGCGCGCCGTTGACGGCGCAGAACAACCGGGTGGCTACCCAGGCGACCCGGAGGTTGTTGCTCTGCAGCGCGCCACCTGTGGCCAACGACGTCAGCAGCGCGGCGGCCTTGAGCGCCAGCGACGGGTAGGCGTCGACGCCCTCGAGCTGTGCGCGCGGACGCACCAGTGCGCTGACCAGCAAGCCGCCGTCACGTACGGCCGGCGGCTGACCGCCCATCTGGTCGAGAACCTGCAGCACGTCGTCGACCTCGAGGTAACGGGTCACGTGTTGCCCAACCGGCGCAAGACCGTCACGTCCTCCTGCAGGATCGCCTCGATCAGGCGATCCCGCTCCCGTCGCCAGCCCGACGTGTACTCCAGGACCGCACGTCGCGCCACCTGCTCAGGAGTCCGGCCCTCCCTGTCAGCCATGCGTTGGAGCGCCTGGACCTCGTCCTCCGACAGGTGCACCGTGACGCTCACCCCGTGGCCCCCACCAGGTGCCGGAGGGCCGCCCGGTAGCCGTCGACACCCATCCCCGTGATGGTGGCCCGCGCGACGGCGCTGATGACGCTGTGGTGCCGGAACTCTTCGCGTGCGGCGGTCTGCGACAGGTGCACCTCGATGACGACCGGCGCCAGCGCCGCGGCGTCGCGCAGCGCGTAGGAGTAGTGGCTCCACGCGCCCGGGTTGATGACCACCGGCGTTCCGGTGTCTGCAGCTTCGTGCAGCCAGCCGATCATGGTGGCCTCGTCATCGGTCTGCCGGACGTCGGCCTCGGGCTCGACGTCCTGACACAGCTTCACGAGCTCGGCGTAGGTGGTCCGCCCGTAGACGTCGGGCTGCCGGGTGCCGAGGCGGCCGAGGTTGGGCCCGTTGAGGACGAGGATCTTCACAGGCCAAAGTACTACTACAGAAGGGCTGCTGACCCCGATACGGGACGGCGTACCTCTTCCCACGCTGCAACCAGGTGGGTGGGATCAGGGTCGTCAAGGATGCGAGGCCTCGCCAGCGCGTCGAGCACGACGAAGCGCAGCCGGTCGGCCCTCGCCTTCTTGTCGATCCGCATCGCCGCGAGCAGCCGCGTCCAGTCACCGTCGTACGACGTGGGGAGGCCGACGCTCTCGAGGACGGTTCGGTGGCGGTCGGCCGTCGCGTCGTCGAGGCGCCCGGCGAGGCGGGCCAGCTCAGCGACGAAGACGAGGCCGACACTGACGGCAGCGCCGTGCCGCCACCGGTAGTCCTCGACCTTCTCGATGGCGTGGCCCAGGGTGTGCCCGTAGTTGAGGGTCTCCCGCCCGCCCTGCTCGGTGAGGTCGTCGGCGACGACACCGGCCTTCACGGCGATGGCGCGCTCGATCAGCTCGCGGGCGTGCTTGCCCTGCGGCGTGGTGGCCGCCTGCGGATCCTCCTCGACGAGCTCGAGGATCCGTGGGTCGTGCGTGAAGCCCACCTTGAGGATCTCGGCCATGCCGCTGACGTAGTCGTGCTTCGGAAGGGTCTCGAGAGCGGCGAGGTCGCAGAGCACCCCCACCGGCTCGTGGAACGCCCCGACGAGGTTCTTGCCGGTACTGGTGTTGATCGCCGTCTTGCCGCCGACGGCGGCATCGACCATGCCGAGCAGCGTGGTGGGGACGTGCACCACGTCGACGCCACGCAGCCAGGTCGCCGCCACGAAGCCGGCCAGGTCCGTGGTCGCCCCTCCCCCTACGGCCACGACCGCGTCCGTGCGGGTGAAGCCGGCCTGCCCGAGGACGTCCCAGAGATACGCGGCGACCTTCAGGTCCTTGCTCTGCTCACCGTCCGGCACCTCGACGCTGTGAGCCTGGAAGCCTTGAGCCCGCAGGTCCTCCGCGATCGCCTCGCCGGTTGTCCGTAGGGCCGTCGGGTGGATGACCGCCACCCGCTGTGCCCTAGCCACCAGGGCAGGCAGCTCGCCCAGCAACCCATGCCCCACGACCACGTCGTACGGCGAAGCAGTGGCGACACGGATCCGGGTAAGCACTCCTGAACCTTAGCGAGCGCGCAGGTCAGGGGGCGCAGGCGTTCGGGTTGTCGAAGTGACCGGGGGTCGTCGGGAACGCCGAACCGGACGCGTGGCTGTTGTCCGTCCCCGGGTAGGCGAGCGCCAGCTCGTCGAAGGCGGACGTAGTGCCGGACGTCACGTCGCCAGACACCTGCCCGGCGCCTGTGGTCCAGGCGAACCGCTGCAGGAAGTCCTGCATCGCGGGGCTGTGCTGGCGGACGTCGTTGTAGCCGCCGTAGGCCGCGTTGCAGTGCGTGTAGAGGTTGTAGGTGCCGTTCCAGTCCAGCAGCCGGTCCCCGAGGTTGGGACCGTTGTCGGCGACGTCACCCTGCAACACGTCACGGTCCCACCCGCCGTAGATCCAATCGATCCCCTGGTGGTGCTGGTCGTTCGTCAGGTCGGAGCCGATGATGTCCGTCATCACGAACCAGGAGCAGGGGTCGACCGTGACAGGAGCCTTCGTCGTGCCACTGTCGAGCGGGATCGACGTCGGGGAGCACGTCGTTGGTCCAGGGCTGGTCGCGCTGTAGGTGCCGCGCGGCCGCCAGTCGAGGATGTCCGCCCCGGCCGTGTTCTTCTTCGTCGCGCCCGCGTCACCGCCCTTGCCGCCGAAGATGTAGTCGACCAACGAGTCGCCGACGCCGCGGTCGTTGGGGTTGGCCGGGTCGTCGGACCCCTTGCCGCCCCACAGCACGTCGGCCCCGTCGTCGCCGTAGACGGTGTCGCCGCCGCTGTCGCCGTTGGCGAGGTCATCGCCGAAGCCACCGTGGATGCTGTCGTGGCCGGCGCGGCCACGGATCTGGTCGTCGCCGCCCTCGAGGTCGCCACGGTGCGCCATCGCCGCCGAGGTCGAGGAGCCCAGGAAAGCGTCCCCGTTGACGTCGTGCTGGAGGTCCACCTGCCGCGTCACTGTGCCGGCTTGGAAGGCGTCGTAGTGGAGCTTCGGCACCTGGCTGTTGTCGATCGTGAAGGCGTTGGACCCGGTCTGGTAGGTGTCCACGATGCCGCCGCGGTCACCCAGGATCGCGTCATCGCCGTTGCCACCGTCGATGGAGTCGTTGCCGAGCTCGCCGTACAGGTCGTCGTTGCCGTCGTTGCCCGACAGCGTGTCGTTGCCGTCCTGTCCGTAGACGGTGTCGTCGCCCGCATCGCCGTACATCGTGTCGTTGCCGAAGGCACCGGTCGGTTCGCAGGTCGACTGCTGCGTGCTGCAGAAGCGGGTCGGGCTGGTCGGCGAGACGCCATGGCGCACGAACGCTGCACCGTCGGGAAGGCTTGCCGGGTACCGCTTGGCGTAGACGCGGTTGGTGAGCGGGTAGGGCACGGTGGCGAGGTCGGTCGCCTCGGTCACCGTGGCGTTCGCCGCGTCGAGGACGTCGCGCACGATCTGCCCGTTGTCGCCCAGCTCGTAGTCGGCCCCGCCGTCGCCATGGACCAGGTCGTTGGCGCCCGTCGGGACGAGGGCGTCACGGAAGCCCTGCCTTGAGGAACCGCCGATGAGGTCGTCCTGACCGTTCTGGACGTCCGTCTCGCCGAGGTCCTCGGCCACGCGAGGCTGCCAGCTCCCGGTCAGCACGGTGGGCACGATGGCCGGCAGCAGGCTGTCGCCGTAGACCGCGTCGTTGCCGCCGTTGCCCTCGACGTAGTCGTCGCCGGCCTCACCGGTCAGGGCGTCGGCGCCGTCCTGCCCGAGCAGGAGGTCGACCCCGGAGCCGCCGGACACCTGGTCGTTGCCGTAGACCGCGCGCGCCGGGAGGGTGCGGATGCTGCCGCTGTTGGACAGGTCATAGGCGGTGATGCTGCGGCGGGTCATGATCCCCAAGCTGCTGCCGATCCGGAACGTGCGCGGGTCGGGCGTCCCAACGCGGGTCAGGATGCCGTTGTCCCCCAGGGCGACGTCGTCCCCGGTGCCGCCGTACAGGAGGTCCGCACCGTCGAGCTGGCCTGCGGTGGCGTCGCCGCTGACGACACCGAAGGGCGTGGAGCTGCCGCCGACGAGATCGTCGTCGCCGGCATTGCCCTCGACGCGGTCCGTGCCAGGACCACCCTCGGTGTAGTCATCGCCAGCCCCGCCCTGCACGACGTCGCTGCCGCCCTGACCCAGCAGGACGTCGGCTTCGCTGCCGCCCAGGACCAGGTCGCCGCCGGCGTGCAGCACGACTGGGCTGTCACCGAGGTCGTACAGCTCGATGGTGCGCGCCGTCATGCCCCGGCCCTGCGTCAACGGGCTCGGCGTCCCGTCCCGGTGCACGATGCCGTTGTCACCGAGGACGACGTCGCTCTGGCTGCCGCCGTCGAGGACGTCGGCCTCATCGGGCTGGCCTGCACGTCCCTGGCCGGTTCCGGACTCCACGTACTGGGAGCCACCGACCAGGTCGTCCTGACCGGCGTCGCCGTACACGTGGTCGAAGCCGGGACCGCCCTCGAGATAGTCGTCCCCGGTGGCGCCCTGGAGGGTGTCGGAGCCGCCCTGCCCGTAGAGCAGGTCGGGATCCCCGCCACCGTCGATGACGTCGCCGCCGGAGGTACCGACGACCGGGCTGTCACCGAGGTCGTACGGCGTCACGGTCCGGCCCAGCGTCATGGCGCGGTTGCGGCCCACGAGGTCGCCGGCGGCGACCGTCGCGGTGTCGATGATCTGCCCGTTGTCGCCGAGCACGACGTCGTCACCGCTGTCGCCGGAGAGCTTGTCACCGCTGTCGGAGAAGCCGCTGACGTCCTTGTCGGTAGGCGCACCGACCGGCAGCTGGCTGCTGCCGCCGATCACGTCGTCGCGGCCGGCGTTCCCGTGGATCGTGTCCACGCCGGGACCGCCCTCGAGGTGGTCGTCGTCCGCATTGCCGTCGATGGTGTCGTTGGCCAGTCCGCCGTAGGCGCTGTCGTTGCCTGCGCCACCGGCGATGACATCAGCACCTCCCAACGTGCCCCCGGTGTCACTGAGGTCGAAGGACGGGCCGGACGCACTCGTGGGATCGCCATTGTCCCCTATCAGCGTGTCGGTGCCCTCGTCGCCGTAGAGGAAGTCGCCGACATCGGCACGCCCTGCCTGGCTGGTGCCACCGATGAGCACGTCGGCCTGTTGCCCGCCAAACAGCGAGTCCTGTCCGGCATTGCCCTCGAGGACGTCGGTGCCGTCGTTGCCGAAGAGGGAGTCGTTGTCCTCATTGCCGTACAGCAGGTCGTTGCCGCCGTCGCCCTGGACGACGTCGCTCCCCCGACCACCCCAGCTGGTGTCGTTGCCGTCGCCGCCGTACAGGTGGTCGTCTCCGCGCATGCCGCAGATCGTGTCGGCGCCGCCCTTGGCGAACACCCAGTCGTTGCCACCACCCGCCTGGATGGTGTCGACGCCGTCGCCGCCGTAGATGAGGTCAGGGCCATCGGCGTTGTCGCCGGTGTAACCGGAGGTGTCCTCGTCGGGCCCGTCGGACCGGTTGGTTCCGACTTGTGCGCACGCGACCGCGACGTGGTCGCCGAAGATCGTGCTCGCGCCGTCACCGCCGTAGATGCGGTCCGAGCCGCCACCTCCGACCAGGGTCTTGGTGTTGCCCGGGTTGACGTTGGGCCTGACCCTCACCGGGTGCGCAGCTGAGCCGAGCACGTCGACCGTGTCCGCGCCCTGCAGGGTGACGTCGGCCGGCTGCGACACCAGGTAGTCGTCCCCACGGCCCCCGTAGACCTTGTCGGTGCCGTCACCGCCGGTGAGGACGTCCTCACCGGCCAGCCCCAGGATGATGTCGCTCTGGGTGGGTCGGGAGTGGCCGGTCACGAGGTCGGCCCCGTTCGCACCCACGACGACGTCGTTGCCGATGCCGGTGTCGACCGTGTTGAACTCCCCATTGGCGAGCAGGTCGTCGGTGCCGACCGCGTCCTGCGAGGTCTCCGGGTGGGCTGCGTCGTCACCGACCGGCACGTCCCCGGTGAACACCTTGTCGTCACCCGCGCCGGCGCTGATCCGGTCCGGACCGGTGCCGCCGTACAGATGTGCGCCCTGGTCGGTGTAGGTCTGGCGGATCGTCGCGTCGGTGATGGTGCCTGCGAGCGGACTGTCCTGTGCGACGGCGATCTGGTCGCCGCCTGGACCCCCGTAGCTGTGGCCGCCGCCGAGGCCGACGCTGAGCACGTCATTGCCGGCGTTGCCCTGGCTCGGACCGCTGGCGTTGGCCAGCGTGATGCCCGTGGGGTTGACGGCCGTCACGCTGACGTCGCCGTCGGTGTTGCGGTGCACGGTCGGGCTCCCGCCAGCCGTGCTCAGCTGACCGTCGCCGGCGACGGCGTCGATGGCGTTGCCAACGGTGATGTGGTCGTTGCCACCGTTGCCGGCGACGACGACGTGTGGAGCCGTGGCCAGCGCCGGCAGGCTCATGTCTGCGTTCGTGGAGGTGAGCGGCCGGTCGCCAGTGGTGATGCTGTCGTCGCCGGCACCGCCATCGATGAAGGCCGGACCTGTGTCGGTCTTGACCACATCATTGGCTTGGCCACCGAAGAAGACCACAGTGTCGGAGAACCGGTCGCCCTTCTCCTTGCCCTGGAACAGAGCGATGACGCGCTGCTTGTCGTTGTTGTTGCGCGCGTCGAGCACCACCGTGTCGACGCCGGTGAAGTCCTCCGAGATGCCAAGGGCCTGCACCGTGACGGTCGTGCCCTGCTGACGCACGACCCAGGTCTCCGGGGCATCGGGCTTGAGGCCCCACGGTGCACCGCGTTGGGTGTCGGAGCCGTTGGTCACTCCGGCGAACAGGTACAGCACGCCGCCCTTCGTCCCGCCCAGCTTGGGTGGCGGCGGAGTGCAGTCCGGCTTGAGGGAGAAGTCAAGAAGCGTGATGTCGGCCAGGGTGAAGTCGAAGGAGACGGAGAACGGCGAGAAGCCGATGGTGACGAAGATCTTCAGGAACAGCGACAGCCGGCCACCGACGTTGAACAGGCAGATCGGGTTCTGAAGTGCTGCGGAGAGGAACTCGCTGAACCGGAACTTGCCGTCGTTGTTGGGATCGTTCCAGGTGAAGTCGACCGTCAGACGTAGGCCGCCCTCCACACCGACGCTGAGGAAGGCGACGCTGACCTCTGCACCTGCCGCGAGCTCGCCGGTGAAGTGGACGACCGGTATGAGCTGGCCGTGGTCGTCCTTGGTGACGAAGTAGAGGCTGTCGAGCACCTTGACGTCCAGCTTGCCGCGCTCCACGGCCTGCCTGATGCCGTAGGTGTCGAAGCCCGCTGCGATCCGGAAGCTCACACCCGCGCTGCCACTGATGGTCAGGAGCACCGGCGGCGGTGCGTAGACCGGACCGAACTGCTGGGAGAACGTGAAGTCGAAGCCCACGGGCCCACTGTCGAAGTGGGCGATCTCGACGTCCTTGCCCACGAGCAGCTTCAGCAGGTCGGCAGGGTGCTTCAGCGCCGGGAAGGTGAAACCGTAGTTCGTGGGCGAGGGCTCGCTGTCCGAGAGCGCGGCGCCGCCACCCATCTGGGTGTTGAGGGCACCGATGAGTGAGCTGAAGGAGCTGCCGCCGCCTGGGGCGGTCATGCTTGCGGTGAGGTTGTCAGCGGCGTCGGGTGTCGCGGCCGTCGTCTTGGCGGTGTCGGCCCTGAGCGTGAGCGAGCCGATGTCGATCGAGCCGCCGTCCGCCACGCTCTGCAAGACCGTGTTGATCTGCTTCACCGTCTTGATGACCTGGAGGACCGCTGCGACCGTTTCGCTGCCGCCCCCGAAGGCCTGAGCCAGCGTGACGAGGGTGACGTCGTCGCCCCCCGCGAGGTGGCTGAGGTCGCTGAGCACCGGGATGGGGGCGCTGATGGTGTCGAGGATCGGCTGGACGGGCTTGAGCGTCGTGATGATGTCCTGCACGATCGGACCCAGTGCGGTCCTGAGGAACTTGCCCGCCTCGAGCTTGACGTCGAAGAAGCCGAAGCTGTCACCGTCATTGAGGCTGAACGCCAGCGGGTCGTTCAGGCTCCAGGTGCCCAACAGCTTGAAGTCGCCGGACAGACCGGGAAGCGACGGGTCGTAGCTGGCATCGCCCGGTGCCCCCACGCCGGTGGCGAAGTGCTCGTCGATGTTGACGGCACCCTTGAGCTTGGGGGTGAGGGTCGCCCCGCCCGTCAGGAGAGAGGGCAGCGAGAGCTGACCGCCCGCACAGCCGCTGCAGCCCAGGTCGACGGTGAACGCGACCCCGAGCTCTGGCGTCGACGGGTGGTTGGGCGTCAGCTGCGCCTTGATGAAGCTGACGCTGGCGTTCAGCGTCGCGGGCAGCGTGATGGAAGCCCCGACCTTGAGCTCCGGCTGCGGACCGGAGGTCGTCTCGACGAGGAAGCCCTTCTTCTTGTCCAGCGTCAGGGCCAGGTCGAGCGTCCAGCCGATCCTGGCGGTCACCTTGTCGCCGTCGACGGGCGAGCCGTCGGGGCCCTTCTGGGCGCGCAGACTGATGCCGGGGAGGCCGAGGTCGATCGGGATGCCCGCCGTCAGGCAGGTGTTGTCGGCGTCGAAGTTGGCGCAGGCACCGGTGTCCGGATTGATCACGCCCTGGCCGAGCTTCACGCTCAAGGTGACGGCCGCGACGCTGGGAGCCGGCGCCGAGTCGGCGCACGGCAGGCGTCCGAGGTCGGGTGGGCTCGTGACGACCACGGGTGCGGCACCGGCGGCGGTGCTGAAGTCGTCGGGCGACGACGTCCCGGCCACGGTGGCGATCAAGCCGAAGCCACTACCGGTGTTGCGGTAGAGCTTGTAGCTGTCGGCGTAGGGCACGGCTGCCCAGGACACGTCGTTGTGGTGGCCGGCTGTCGTGACCTTCAGGTTCTTCACCGAGGCGCTCGCATCGCTGAGCTGGCCCGCAGTGGTGCCGTGGTAGGCCGCGACGGCGTAGGTGTAGTCCGCGTTCTTGGTGTTGTCCGCGTCCGGTGCACCGACCGCCGTGACACCGGGCTTGCTGACCTTCGCCAGGACGGCGTCGCAGGCAAGGGCGATCGACGGGGCACCTTCGAGCACGTGGATGCCCGTGATGGCCGGGTCGTTGAAGACGGCCTGCAGCTGGTTGCGGACGTCCCCGGCGTTGCTGAAGGCGAAGTGCTTTGCGGCCGGCAGGGCGGTGGCGAACGCGGCCTTGAGCTTGCCGATGAAGTCCGTGCCCTCCTGGAGGTCCTTGCCGATCAGGGGGACCTTGCCGCCCGCGATGGCGGCGTCGAGGCCGTCCTTGGCGGTGTCGAGGTAGTTCTGCAGGCCGCCACCGAGTGGGCCGAGATCCAGGGTGCTGGCCTGGATCGCCGCAGCGAGCGGATCGGTCCCGCCGATGGTGGCCGACAGGTCGGTCGTGCCGGTCGGCACCGTCACCGTGATGAGGCCGAGGTCAGCGCCATCCGCGTGCGCAGTGGCGGGCAGGCTGGCGCAGACGGCGCCGTCGGTGCCCGAGGCGCAGCTCTGCAAGGTTCCGCTCAGCGCGGTGCTGAGACCGGTGGTCCAGGCACCGAGCGACACGGGCGAGCTGCCCGTACCGGCAGCCGCTGCCGAGAGGTCCGCCTTGACGGCCGAGGCGCTGCCGAGGTCGAGCTCGAAGCTGCCGGCGGCTGCCGACAGGGCGGTACCGGTGAGCGAGGTCGTCAGGTGGGCGGTGCGTGACGATGTCGGGTCCACCTTCAGCTGCGCGAGCGGGTCGGTGACGCCGCTGCCCGTCAGCGGGATGACCAAGGTGACATCGGTGGACGAGGTGACGTCGAGGGGCACCTCGCCGGTCGACGGGTGACCGGCCAGGGGCACGGCACCGCCGTTGAGAGTGAGCGTCTGCAGCAGGGCGTTCGACGTGCTGTAGGTCCGTGGCCACAGCACATGCAGCTTGAGCACGGCGGGTCCGGTGCGGTCGACGGTGAAGGTGACGTGCGCCCCGGCGCCGAGGGTCTGCTCGAGGCCGCCGATGAGCTGGTCGAGGTCACTGGGTGGGGCCGCCGTCATCGCGTCGACGCTGTAGCTGAGGTCGTCGACCAGGCTGTAGGGGGTGCCATCAGCTGGCTGCTGCGCGGCGCTGCCGGTGGGCGCCTGCAGGTCCAGGCCGTTGGGGTCGACGACCGCCGGCAGGGTCGTGGTCGCCGGCGTGACAATGTGCAGCCCGTTGGCGACGTACTGCGTGCCCCCGATGTCGACCCGGCGACCGATCGAGCGGGCCGCATCGAAGGTGCGGTTCGAGTCGGTGAGGGTCAGGACGTCACCGGCCAGGGCGTAGGTCGCACCCGTGCGGCTCTCCTGACCGGCCAGCGCCTGACCCAAGGTGCTGCCGAGGACGGGCACAGGGGTACCCAGCACACCGGTGCTCGGCGCTGCGGTCAGGGTGCCGTTCAGCGCCCCCAGGTCCGCCAGGAGCAGGTCGAACAGCTTCGACGGCTTGTTGGTGTCGACGTCCAGGACAGCCAGGTCGGCCAGGTCGCCGTGGGTGTCGGTCACTGTGGGAGGGGCGGCAGAGGGCGCGGAGGCGTCGAGCTCCGCCGTACCCGGTGCTGCCGGAGTGTGGAAGAAGGTGGGGGCCCGCACGACGTCGAGGGTCAGCGCCGCATGGGCGTCCAGCAGCTCGGTACCGGCAGCGAGCCCGGTGAGTGCGGCGTCGGGCGTGGCATGGATCTTGTTGATCAGCGTGCCCAATGGGATGTCGCCGAGGGCCGCGGTGGTGACCTGCATGTTGTCGGCCGTGCCGGGCGCGTCGAGCGCCAGCGTCCCGCCGAGCCGCACCGGGACGAAGCCGACCGGGGCCGTGATGTCGACGGGGGTGCTGAGCGAGGACCGCGCGGTCAAGACCTGGGTGCCGGTGTCGAGCATGATGCGGTCGGGACGGGCGGGAAGCTCGGCGATGACAGTCGCGGAGCCGTCGGGGTTGAGGACCTGGTAGGGGCAGGACTTGTTGCCGTTGGCCGGTGTGGCGCAGGCCGCGCCGGTGACCGCCGGCTCGAGGTCGAGCACGAGCGGCAGCGCCACGTCGTAGCCGGCGTGTGTGGTGGCCTGCGGGTAGGCCGAGTTGGCGCCGCTGAGGTGGGCCGTGCTCTTGAGGGCGTCGCCGAGCTCCACGTTGCCGGTCTTGGCATCGCCGTCCTCGATCGTGTAGGCCACGCCGGAGGGCGTGCCGTTCTTCCAGTACGACGGCGCCGACGCACCGATCCCGAGCGGCTGCGGGTCGAGGTTGATGGTCGTGCCACTGACGTCATGGATGACGGCGGAGCTGCCCCCCGCGTTGACCTGCCGACCGGCGAGGCTGGCGCGGAACTCCGGCGTGGTGGTGGCGAAGTCGAAGGACGTCGAGACCTGGTGCCCCCCGTAGGTGACCCCGGCAGGGCCCGCCGTCAGCATCGGCGCCAGCGGGTCGGTGGGTTGGTCGCTTCCACCGCGGTGCACGTTCACGGTGAAGACCAGCTTCGGGTGCGAGGGGACAGTCGTGACGAAGTCCGCACCGGTGATCGTGACGTCGTACAGGTGGGAGGGTCCCTGGGTGGCAGCGAGCTCGTCGAGGAAGTCCTGCACCGACGCGAAGTCGACCTGTCCGGGCTGTCCGAGGACGGAGCTCTTGGTCACGTGGTCGCTGAGGAACTGCTGCAGGGCCTCGTTGCCCGGGACCAGGTCGGCCAGGGATCCGCGGGTCAACGGCAGGTCGACATCGATCAGGCTGTTCGTCGGCCGGGCGTGCTCGATGGTGTCCAGGGTCACGGCCAGCTGCGCGACACCCTGGGCGAGGTCGAAGGGCGCGAGCCGCTGAAACGCCTCCACGGGTGCCAGGGCTCCGTCCGCGTAGTCGACTGACGGATCCGAGGCGAGGTTCGCGGACGTGGCGGTGACATCGATGGTGGCGCCGGGCAGGTTGGTGATGGACGTGCTCGGGCGGGGCGTGATGTACAGCCGCCCTTCGAGTGTGCCGCCGCCTGGGTTGCGCACGCTCACGGTGCCAAGGCCTGCCGAGGCGCCCTTGGCCCCGATCTCACCGGTCGGGCCGGTGGTGAGGAAGCCGTCGTTGTTGGGGTCGCGCACACCGCCGACGAGATGGGTGGCGACGGTCCACGTGTTGCTGTCCGTCGGGGGTGTGCCGAGGGTGACGCCCAGGATCCCGAGCGACGCGCGGACATCGCTCAGCGTGCCGCTGAGCGCCGCCGTCGTGTCGACGGCGATCGTCGGATCGGCCAGCAGACGAGCTCCGTTGGCGACATCGCGGGTGACGTCGAAGGCGAGGTGCAGCGCAGGCTGCGCCGTCACGCCCTTCACCGACGTGAAGTCGATCGGCTTGGTGGTGCTGTGCAACCGGATGCCGGTGGTGACGTCAGGGCGGGCGATGACGACGTCCACGTGCAGCGCGTCGACACCACCGCTCGTCGACAGCGACGAGCTGAAGGTCGCCGTCCGGGCGGACACCCCGGCGGGTACGTCGGGTCCGTCGGGGAGCGTCACGGTCTTGTTGAGGGCGTCCTTCAACGCCGTGGGCGAGTCGGCCGTCCCGAAGTCCGTGTCGGCGGTGAGCGCGTCCGCGAGCGGGGTCGTGCCGAGGGCGGCCGGGTCGCTGGGAACCAGCGTCAGGGCGGGTTCGGCCGTGCCGAACGCCCCCACCGACGTCAGGCCGTCGAACAGCGGCGCCGCCCCTTGGCTGCCGGCGATCGCGTCCCGCAGGCTGTTCGCCGCTGCGATCTCCTGCGGCGTCGCCGCCGATGCGGGAACGGTGACAGCGACGCCGTAGGTCCCGATCATGGCGACGACCGTCGCTCCGGACACGAGCGTGCGTACGTTCCCCCACCGAGCCATGTTGCGCCCCCAGCACATCGGGGTTAGCTGGTACGACCCATGTTTGTCGACGCGCTCCCCCGGATGCGGGGAACCTAGTCCTCCTTAGCCCGATCGGGCTATCTCGTGTCGGCCATCCGACAACTGTTCACCCAGTTGCCACACGCAGTCAGGGGGTGACGGTCAGGACGTCGAGACCGATCGCATTGCCCCTGCTGGCGGCGACCCGGCTGCCGACGCCGATCACTTTCACGGTGTGCCGGGTACGGCTCAGACCGGTGAGCGCTGCCACCTTGACACCGCAACCGCTGAACGAGCGGTAGGTGCTGACCCGAGCCCTGCGGACGCCGTCGACGTAGAGGTCGACGAAACCGTTGGCCGGGCCGAGGCAGGCCTTGAGGCTGAGGCCGGTGCCGCGGAACACCAGGGTGGTGCTCGGGTGCGAGGTCGGCGTGGGCGTGCTGGCGTGGAACCTGCCACCCCAGGCGTTGCTGGACGCGTAGACCTTCCAGCCGGTGCTGTAACCGAGGGCCACGCTGCTGTCGTCCACGACCGGGTTGACCGTCACCGCGGGTCCCACGGCCACTGCGCTGTTGCCGGACGTGTCCTTGACTGCTGGGGAGACCTGGACCGTGTAGCTCTGACCGGGGACGAGCGGCTTCGTCGGGACGAGCGTGGCGGTGGAGCCGCTGGTCACGCTGAGGGTCGTCGGCGCGGCAGGGCTCAGGGTCACGGTGCTGCTCGACAGACCGGTGACGGGCTCCGAGAAGGTCAGCTTCAGGGCCTGTGTGACGGCAACTCCGGCATGCGGTGCCACGCTGACCAGCTTCGGCGGGGTGGCGTCCCGCGTAAACGCTTGCGAGAACGAGTACGGCAGCTTGTGGCCGGCGCTGTCAATCGGCTGGACCCGCCAGACGAATGAGCCGTCACCATAGAGCTTGTTCGGCGAGCTGTAGGACGTCTCGTCGACGGTCGCGTCGTCCACCAGAACGTCGTACGCCGGATGGTCGGAGGTCGCGACTTGGACGTGATAGGCGTAGGCATCCTCCGGCGCCGCCTGGCCGGTAGCGGCCGCAAGGCTGTCGGCGTAGGACTGCCAGCTCAGGGTGAAGTCGGCAGTCTTGGCGGGCTTCGCACCGAGAACTGGCCGTGGGGTCACCTTCCGGAAGGAGCGAGGGGTGGCCGTGACTGGACCACACTGCGTCATGTCGCAGGCTTGGACGACGTAGTAGTAGGACTCGCCCGGGCTGCTGTCACGCCACGACCCCGTCGGGGTCCATTCCTGCGCGGACGTCTCGACAATCGTCTGGATGTTGGTGAACGCATCGTCGAGGCCGATGTAGATCCGGTACCGGACGGCGTCGGGAGCGCTGCGCCAACTGATCGTCGGGACGTCGCGACACGTCGCCTTCTCGGCATCCGGTCCGGCCGGGTTGGTGACGGTGCACAGACCGTCGGCCTCGCCGGCGAGGCTGTCGGTGGACACGAGTCCGAGAGGAGCTGCGGCGATCCCTGTCGGCGAATAGGCGAAGGAGGACACCGCGCTCCAACTGCTTGCCTCCGAGGCGTCGGTCGGCTCGCACGCACCCTGGCTGGCACCAGAGCCGGAACCGGGAGAGGCGCTGGCGCTGGCGGACGGGGAGGCCGTCGCAGTAGCCGACGCGCTCGGCGACGCACTGGCCGCCACCGTTCCTGGGCAGTCGGACGTGACGTCTGTCTGATCAGTGTCGGTCGCCGGCGGCTGGTAGGAGATGCCAGCCTTCGACACCGGCGTGGTGTCCACGGTCTGCGCGCTACCCACAAAGCGGTCGAGCGCCCGGACCCGCCAGTAGATCGTCGAGCCGAGGTCAGGAACGGTGAACACGCAATCACCAACACTGCCACCCGCCCCGGCGCGGCTCATCGCCGGTGCGACCCGGGTGCGCGCCGTGAAGCAGGTGTCATGCACGGTCTTGGCCTGCGTCTGGGTCTGCGGGCCCGGAGTGGTGTCTGGCGACGAGCTCGAAGGTCCGCTCGCGAAGAAGGGGTCGGTGCTCACCTGGAGCTGGTAGCCGGTAGCGGACGCCACCGGCGACCACGAGTACGTCGGACGTGCCTTGAAGGGCTGGACGGACACGGGCTGCGGCGCGTCGCGCCATCCCTTGGTGAACTGGGCGTCGCTGTGCAGGTTGCCCGACTCGGAGCTCCAGTGGCCGACAGCCGTGCCCCTGAGCGCGGCGACCCGCCAGACGTAGGACGCATGCGGCAGCCACACCGGGAGCGTGAACTGAGAGCTGACGACGTCCTTCGTGAAGGTGGGATCGTCGGACCAGGTGTCGTCCGTGCCAACTTGGACCCGGTAACCCGTCGCGCCCGAGACCGCTGACCAGTCCAGCGTGACCGACTTGCGGACCTGGTGCGGTAACGCAGTGGTGCTGTCGTCAGGGGTCAGCCCTGTCGGCGCCGCCAAAGGCGCTGCAACCACTTCCGTCGAGGCCGCCGCGATGCCGCCCCAGGACATGGTGGCAACCCCGCCAACGAGAGCCGACGCCACAACGGCTGCTGTGCACACACGAGCGCGCGAGATGGTCTTCACCAGGCTCCTCAAGAGTCCACTTGGACGCCGCGGGTCACCCCCTCGACTCCCGGTTGTGTCGGCACCGGACCCGGTGCACCTTGAGGTTCAGAGGGTGAGGAGTACCCGTTCCACGACCGTGAGCGGCTCAAGATCGTCCGTCTCGACCTCAGCCGTCGACACCTCTCGGTAGAACGGGAGTCGCTCTGCGAGTAGCCCACGCAGGGCGGCGCGCGGGTTCAGGGCCAGTACGGGACGGTCACGGCTGAGACCGACGCGCTGAGCGGCGTCCGCCAGGCCGACGTTGAGGAACACCACGTGGTGGCCCTGCAGGCGAGCCCGGGTCTCCTCCAAGAGCACCGCTCCCCCGCCCAGGCTCAGCACGCCGTCGTGCTCAGTCAGGGCCCTGGCGACCGCAGCTCGCTCGAGGTCGCGGAAGTGCTCCTCGCCCTCGTCGTAGAAGATCTCGGCGATGCTCTTGCCGGCTTCGGCCTCGATGTCGGCGTCGGTGTCGCGGAACGGCTGAGCCAGCCGCTCTGCGAGCAGCCGACCTACGGTGGTCTTCCCGGCGCCAGGAGGACCTACGAGCACGATCGTCATCGGATGGTGAGGCTCTTGAGGTAGCTCTCGCAGTTGCGACGGGTCTCCTCGACCGAGTCGCCGCCGAACTTCTCGAGCGCGGCGTCGGCGATGACCAGCGCGACCATGGCCTCGGCCACCACCCCGGCAGCGGGGACGGCGCAGACGTCGCTGCGCTGGTTGTGCGCCACGGCCTGCTCGCCCGTGGACGTGTCGATGGTCCTCAGTGCCCGCGGAATGGTGCTGATGGGCTTCATTGCCGCCCGGACGCGAAGCACCTCGCCCGACGTCATGCCGCCCTCGGTCCCCCCGAGCCGGCCACTCGTCCGGGTGAGTCCGTGGTCACCGCGGACGATCTCGTCCATGACCTGACTGCCGCGCTTGCGGGCCACGTCGAAGCCGTCGCCGACCTCGACCCCCTTGATGGCCTGGATGCCCATGAGGGCGGCGGCCAGCTTGGCGTCGATCCGGCGGTCCCAGTGCACATGGCTCCCCAGGCCGGGCGGAAGGCCGTAGACCAGGACCTCGACGACGCCACCGAGGGTGTCTCCGTCCCGTTTGGCTGCGTCCACCTCAGCAACAAGACGCGCGTCCGCCTCGGGGTCGAAGACGCGGACGGGGCTGGCATCGATCTGCTCGAGGTCCTTCGGGGTAGGCAACGGTGTGCCCTCCGCGACCGACTGGCTGCCGATGCTGACGACGTGACTGAGGACCTCGACGCCGTAGGCCTGCTTGAGGAACTTGCGCGCGACGGTTCCCAGCGCCACGCGGGCTGCCGTCTCCCGCGCGCTTGCGCGCTCGAGGACGGGGCGGGCGTCGTCGAAGCCGTACTTCTGCATGCCCACAAGGTCGGCATGTCCAGGACGGGGGCGGGTCAGGGGGGCGTTGCGGGCCTGCTCGTCCAGCAGCTCCTGGGAGACCGGGTCGGGAGCCATGACGGTCTCCCACTTGGGCCACTCGGTGTTGCCCACGAGCACGGCTACCGGGCCACCCTGGGTGACGCCGTGCCGAACGCCGCCCTGAAAGCTCACCTCGTCCTTCTCGAACTTCATCCGGGCGCCACGGCCGTGGCCGAGTCGTCGGCGCGCGAGGTCGTGGCCGAGGTCGTCAGAGGTCACGGAAACGCCGGCAGGGAGTCCCTCGAGCACCGCCATGAGGGCGGGGCCGTGGGACTCCCCAGCGGTGAGCCAACGCAGCATGGAGACAGTCTCCCATGCCGGTGTCGCGCATCCGTGCGCGCTACTGCACGTACAGGACCTCACCCGTCGGGGCGTCGAAAGGTTGACCGTCGCCGACCTGGATGGTGGCCGTCCACCCGCCGTGCGCCCCCTGCGTGACTGAGAGCAGCTTGACCTCCTGGGTCCTGCCGAAGACGCTCCCGACCTTGGCGAGCTGGGTCTTGCCTGCGACCGAGAACACAGCAGTCTGGTCCTTGCCGGAGCCGTAGACCCGGACCAGCTTGAGCCCGTAGGTCGTGGGCTGGGCGGGGGCCGTGGAGGTTCCGGTCGGCGTCGTTCCGCCGGACGTACCCGTCGGTGCGCTTCCGGTGGTGGTCGTGGCGCCGGGCGTGGACGCAGCCGCGGGGACGACGTAGAGCGCGTGGAAGGGGTCCCGTCCCAGCTGGGCTGTGGAGACCGGAGGCACCAGCGTCGCCGGCTTAACCACCCGCTTGGACGTCTTGACGACGCCCTTCCCCGCTGGTTTGACCACGGCCGGCTGGGCGATACCGCCCGCGGGCAGGCCCATCGCGGGACCGGACGAACCACCGGAGTGGCCCAGCAGGAACCATCCGCCGCCTGCGAGGACGACCGCGATGATGCCGCCGATGACAACCAGCTTGCGCTTGTCGGTGGTGGCTTCGCCGTCCGGCGCAGCCGGGGCCTCGGTCGCAAAGGGCGTCTCTGATGCTGTCAGCGTCATGCCTCTCACTTCCCTGCAGCCGTGGCGACGGTGCTACGACCACTGGCCAGGTAGACAGTCCCGGTGATGGCGGCGCTCAGCGTGCTGCCGTCGGTGCTGGACTGCCCGGCAGCCGGCTTCACCGGGTTGGCGCCGGGCGCCAGGGTGAAGCCAGTGACCTTCAGTGCCCGGCTCAAGGACTCGACCCGGTCGAGGAACTGCTCCACCTGGAAGTAGCCGCCGACGACGTTGAGCGTCAGGCCGATCGACTGGAGCGCCCCCGCAGACGAAGCGACCGCGGTCGTCGCGGTGGTCGGGGCTGCACCAGCGGCACCTCCCGCCGCGACGGGGGCGGCGGCGACGGGGGCGGCAACCGCCGTGGGCTGGCCGGGAGCCATGGAGACGAGCTCGACACCGGCATCGTCCGCCGCCGCGCTCAAGACGCGGATCAGAGTCGGAAGGGCCGGGTTGTCTGGGATCTTGGCCTGGACGGCGGCCAGCTTCGCCTGCTGCTGCGGGAGCTGTTTGGCTTGGCTCTTGAGGACCTGGATCTGCGTCTGCAGGGCGCTGTTCGCGTTGGTCTGCTGCGCGGCTTGTGCCTCGATGCCCGCGGCTTCACTCCGCTTGGGTGAGATGAGCAGGAACCAGCCCGCGACCACGATCGCGATGATCCCCAGCATGGTGAGCGCAACCCACTGCTTGAGCTTGTCCACGATCAGCCTCCCGCCGGCTTGGTGTAGCGACCGGAGAGGGCGTTGCCGGTCAGATTTGCCGTCGAGGTGAAGTTGACGGTCTTCCGGCTACCCAGGAGAGCCTCGGTCGAGTTGGAGAAGTAGACGTTGCTGTAGGTGTAGCCGTCGGGTTTCCCGTTGGCCTTCTGGCTCGCGAGGGAGTCGAGCCACAGGGCCACGTCGTCCTGCGAGAAGCCGACACCCGAGACCGTGAAGGTGCTGATGGTCGGAACCGCCGCAGATCCCGAAGTGGTGCCAGGGGTGGCCGCAGCCGCCGCCGCCGGTGCGAACCCGATGTTCTTCAACCAGACCGTGCTGGGAATGCTCAGGGCCAAGTCGTTCAGGAGCTGTGAGTAGCGCACCTCGTCGCCCATCGCCATGGTGAGCTGCGCTTGCGCCGCGGCCGCCGCCGCATAGGTCGCGGTGACGTCTCGGTAACTGGCCGCCTGCGTCTGCAGCCGGTTGTTGTCCGACTTCGCGCTGGCCAGGTCGGTGTTGGCAGCCGAGACGCTGTGCGTGGCGGAGACGTACAGCATGCCGACGATGCCCACGGCCGCCACCAGTGCCGCACCCAGGCCCATCTGGATGCGTCGGAAGGCGCGCTTCTCGGCAATCTCCGGTGGCAGCAGGTTGACGCGCGGCAGCAGCGCGGTGCCGCTGCCGATGAGACGCGTCTCCGTGGACAGGACGGTCACGAGGACACCCCCATGGCAAGACCGACAGGTACCGCGACCATGGGCTCGACGTACGCCAGCTGGTCAGGGCTCAGGCCGGTCTTGCCGAGCTTCAGGCCGGACATGGGACGGGCAGGCTGCACCGGCAGGCGAGTAGCAGAAGAGAGTCGGTCAGCCAGCCCGTTCAGGCGCGACCCGCCGCCCGACAGGATCACGCGACCGATGCGTGCGGCTCCAGGCTGGGCCATGAAGTAGTCCAGCGAACCTCGCACCTCCTCGACAAACGCGCTGCCGGTGGCCTCAATCGCCCGGATGGCTGGGTGCGACTCAGCAAGGCCCGGGACGGCAGGCATGCCGCTCTCCTGCTTGATGGACTCTGCCTGGTCGAGTGGGACGCCCAGTCGCTCAGCGACGGCATCAGTGATGTCGGCGCCCCCCATGAGCAGGATGCGGACGAAGCGAGGCACCCCGCCTTGGTGGACGACGATGTTCGTGACGCTCGCCCCGACGTCGACGAGCGCCTCTGCTTGCAGGGAGTCGAGCCCGGTGTGGTCCATCGAGACCAGCGCGCGCAGGACGGCGAAGGACGTGAGGTCGACCATCTGCGGCGTCAGGCCGGCCTTGGACACGGCTGCGAGCGCGCTGTCGATCATGTCTCGGGCCGCTGCGACCAGCAGGACACGCAACATCCGACCGCCCGCGTCGTTGGTGAACTCCTCGAGCGGGTGGAAGTCCAGGATGGCCTGCTCCACCGGCATCGGGATGAAGTCCTGCACCTGAAAGGCCAGTGCCTTCTTCAGCTCATCGGTGGGGAGCCAGGGCAGGTCGACCTGGCGGACGACGACCTTCTGGTTGGCGACCCCAACGACGACCTTGTTGCTGCTGAACTTGGCCTGCGCCCAGAGCTGCTTGACGGCCTCGGCGACGGCATCGGCGTCGACAACCTCACCATCGCGCACGGCGCCGGGAGGAAGCGCTACCTGACCGAACCTCTCGAGAGTCGCCCCGCTCTTGCCGAGCGTCAGCTCAGCCGCACGCACGCCCGACGTCCCGATGTCGAGACCCACGACTTTGCTTGCCACTGCTTGTCCCCTCCTGCAGCGGCTCAGGAGCCGCGAGGTCCGACCGGATCTCCGATCGGTGTCAGGAGAGGTCTCGGACGTCTGAGGGGGCGCCTTGAGTCATGAGGGCGAACAGGCTCCGCCGTACGGCTCAATCTCGTTCAGCCGAGCGTCACCGAAAGGTAGGCATCCACCAGCTCCTGACCGAACAGGATCGCCGTCAGCGTGCCCAGCAGCATGAACGGCCCGAACGGAATCTTGGTCTTGCGCCCGCCCTCCTTGAACAGCACCAGACCGATGCCGATGAGACCGCCGTACAGGAAGCCCAGAAAGGCTCCGGTGGCGAGCACGCCGTAACCGAGCCAACCCAGATAGGCGCCAAGCGTCGGTGCCAGCTTGACGTCCCCGAAGCCCATGCCAGCCGGGTAGGCGAACCACACGACGAAGTAGAACGCACCGAGCACGACGGCCCCCACGAGCGCCCTCAGCAAGGCGCCGGGGTGGTGCCCCGCCACAGCAGCGAACGCCAACAGCACGGCCACAACGACGTACGACGGGAGCGTCAGCGCGTCGGGCAAGCGCTTGACGTCCAGGTCGATGAGGGCGAGGGCGATGCCGATCGCGGCGAGGTACAGGTAGGCCGGCAGCACCGGGTCGAGGCCGAAGCGCAGGGCCATGACGGCGAACAGCACCGCTGTGCCGGCCTCCACGAGCGGGTAGCGAGCGCTGATGGGGTCACCGCAGTCACGGCACCGACCCTTCAGCACCAACCAACCGAGCACCGGGACGTTGTCACGCGATCGGATGCCGACCCCACAGCGGGGGCACGCGCTGGGCGGGCTGACGACGGACTCGCCTCGCGGAACGCGCCACACGACCACGTTGAGGAACGACCCGATCATGAGGCCGATGAGGGCGCAGAACGCTACGAGCAGGATCACTGGCCCTTCCTAGCCCATGCTGTCGCCGGCGTGCGGCAGGACACTCCCTAGATCGTCTCCCGCTGGTAGAGCACGTCCGCCTGGTAGTACTCGACGACCTTCGTCGTCGAGACGCCAAGGACGTCCACCGGCTCGTAGTACGCGTCCGTCTTGTTCGAGATCGTGGCCACACCACCGGAGTACACCTGGCCGTAGATGGTGCTCTGGTTGGCCTTGATGATGTCGCAGGGTGAGTACAGCATCTCGCTGACGTCGCTCGTCATGTTGACGAGCTGCGACAGGCTGATGCCCGTGCCGAGGGACGCGCAGGTCTCGGGCACTCGCGTCGCGAAATCAGCAGGGTGGATGAACAGGATCTGGTGAGGCACGGCGGACACGGTCGACTGGAAGCCGATCGAGTTGCTGACGCTGATGCCACGATCAGCGAAGACCGCAACATTGTTGTTGAGCGCCACCGTCTTGGCGTTGTTGGCGAAGTCGAGCCTGCAGGGTGTCTGCAGCACCGTCGGCTGCGTGATCGTCGGGGCGACGTTCACGAGCCAGTAGCCCGGGCTCGCGCTGCTCGACGAACTGCAGTTGGTGCGCGTCACGGTGGCATAGCCTGCGGCGGTGTAGGTCGCGATCGTCGCGGCATCCCCGTTGAGGACGGGGAACGTCGAGACGGAGGGGATCTTCACCGCACCGACGGTGCACTTCGAGGGGTTGGCCGTGCACCAGGTCGAGGAGTTGGAGGCGTAGACCTTCCCCCCGACCGTGCCCCCCGTGATGGACGCCGACCCGGCGGACACCTTGACATCTCCGGCCACCGTGCCCGACGACATCGTGAAGCCGGTCTTGGCGTAGGCGTTCACGTCGATGAGGCAGGTGTTCGACAGGGTGATGCTGCCCAGCGGAGCGACGATCGAGCCCCGGAAGTGCTCGTTGTTCGTGCAGCTGAAGTTGCCGTTCGTGTAGACGTCGGCGTCGGGTCCGGACTGCCCGTAGAGGTCGAAGTTGTTGCCTACGGAGATACCGGCGTTCCCGAAGATGGCTTTGTTCAAGTCGGTGCTGTACGTCGGCTTGAGCGCCGCGAGTGTCTCGAAGCTGCGACGTACCGCTTGCCCTCCGCCTGCCGGCGTCGAGGTCGCGGTCGCCTTGATGAGGATCTGCGACGCCACGGTGACCTCGTCCGGAGGGCACGCAAGAGCCGTCCCTCCAGCGTTGAGGTAGGTCACGGACGTCGTGATGCTGATGACGTCCGGGACGCTCTGGGAGCTGGTCGTGGTCGACCCACAGGGCAGGGACGCCACCCCCGTCTGCTGGACGGCCGCAAGGGTTGCATCGACTGCCCCCTCGGCGGTGGTCACGGAAGCAGCCCGGTCGCGGTTGTTCCCTGTCGCTCGGTTCTCGCGGATCGCCAGACCGACGAGGGTGACGAGCAGGACCCCCACCATGCCCACCAGGGCGATGGCCATCACGAGCGCGATGCCGTCGTCCGCTCCTCTTGCCCGTTGCCAGCGCAGGTACATCTCGCTCCTAGGACGGTGGCGCCGGGCTGCAGAGCCCGGCGTCGTAGCCGTAGTTGGTGTTGCGGCCGGCGAGGGCGGAGGTGAGCACAACCGACCCCTTCCGACGAGGGTCAATGGCCTCGATGCGGACCTGCAGGTAGCGGCTGCTGGAGCTGGTCACGGCGCCCTGGAGGGTGAACGGTGCGGCGCTCGGGGTCCCGACCAGGTTGCGGGCCTTGGTGCTCCATCCCGTGTACTTGCCGTCGGTCTGCCAGGTCGGCGACCACGCCCGGCTGCGCAGCAGGTTGGTGCCGGCGTGGGTGCTGTCGGCGATCAGCTGCCACTGCACGCACCGCTCCAACCCGTTGGCCTGGGTGTAGACCCGCATGCACGTCCCGGCGTCGGTACCGCTCGCCGTGCACGTGCTCGGCGTCGTCTCGTTCGCCGGGCTGTAGAGCACATTGCCCGAACGCACCTGCCGATCGATGTCAGCGAGGGCCAGTCGCGCCTCACCGTTGGCGTCCGCGCTTCCCTGAACAGACCCGACGTAGCTCTGGACCTTGACGACGGCGCTGGTGACGATGCCCATGGCGATGCCGAACACGACCATGGTGATGAGCAGCTCGACCAGCGTGAAGCCGCTGTCCTCGTCGGCGGCGCGCGCATGGATCAGCTCGCGGAGGCTACGCATCGAACGACGCCTTGTAGGAGGCCCGGGCCAACACCGCGCCGAGGTCCACCGTGACGGCGAACTTGGTGTCCTGGACGCCGTTGAGGGAGATGTTGTAGACGAGAGTCGCGATCAGCGTGCTGGCCGGCGTGGCGTTGTAAAGGCAGGCCGATGCCTTGCAGGTCGGGTCCGGCGCCGTCGTGCTGGGCGACAAGGGAGTCGCTGCCCCGACCCTCATCGTGCCCGAGACGCTGACGACAGCCGTCTGACCGCCGGCGTTGTAGGTGCCCGTCACCGTTCCGAGGTCAGCAGCGAAGTCGCTGGTCAGCGTTCTGAAGGACGAGAGGGTCTTCACCGTGCCACTCGCCACGTCGTAGTAGGACAGCGTGCCTGCGGACCTCGTGAACGTGGGGTTGCGGTGACCCGTGCCCGCTTCGGCGTAGGCGCTCTCCTGGAGCCCGCTCACGGTGATCAGCGCGCCGCCCCAACCGGTGGGCGGGCTGTCACCCCCGTTGGCTGTGGGAAGCCCGCCGAGCAGGACGGTCCCGAGTGACCTTGACGCCTGGGCGGTGAGACAGCCTGGGCCGGACGCCGTCGGGCAGGCCGTGCCCCCGCTCGTCCCGATGCGGGCCACCGTGGCCCTCGCGGGGGCCGGAGCTGCTCCTACTGTCGCGATGTTCCAGTTGGGAGCCCCGTTGGGAAGGCTGATGCCGAGGCTCGCGGACGTCCCCGCTGGTTGCACGTTCGCCCAGCTGCACGGCTGGTTGGTCGCGGTGACTGCCGTTCCGCTGGCATCCATGCAGGAGGTCGCGCTGCTGGAGGCTCGGGCATCGAGCGTCCCTGTGTCGCTGGTGGTGGGGTAGAGACTCAGGACTCCGCCGGTGCCGCTCAAAGACAGCGTCGAGGTGGACCCTTGCGCGAGCGTGCCTGTGCCGACCCCGGCCGAGGCTGACGAGGGGTCGGTGTCGGCGGAGACGCTGGCCGAGAGCCCCCCGGTGCTCGTCTTGCCGGGTGCGAAGGCGTCAACACCTGTGGTGCTCACCAGCGCACTCAACGCGGTGACCTGCTCGGCGCTCAAGGTGGTGCTGAGAGAGTTGAGCGTGAGGTCCAGCTTGGTTCCGTTGAGGCCGGGGATCAGTGAGCTTCCGTCGTCGGCGTTGAGGACGACGATGCCCGCCTTGGCGAGACCCGCGTCGCCGTTGAACGCGGCTTGGCAGGCGCCAGCATAGGGGTGGGTCGCGGACGACAGGCAGCGAGTGGGCGAGTACGCAACGGAGCGCTGGATGACCGTCTTGCTGCCTCGGCTGACCGACGAGGCCCACTTCACCAGAACGGTGAGGTTGAACGCCGTCGCTGTCGCGCTGCTCTTGGAGACGTACGACGACACCGTGTAGGTGGCGTTCTCGAGGGTGCGGGTCGTGATGTGTGGGTTCAAGGGGGCCGCGGTCGGGCCGGAGACCTGGATGACGAGCGGCTCGCTGATGCCGCCGACGCCGGGGGTGAACGTGCCGGTGACGCCGCTGGCGCAGGCCCCCGACAGCGTCACCCGAGGGTCACTCGTCAGATCGCTGCACGTGAGGCCGGACGACAGGGTTCCGTAGTCGATCGCGCGCAGCTGCTCCATGACTGCCGTCGCGAGGCCAGTGGCAGCCTGACGCTGCTTCGCGAGGGCGACTCCCGAGAGGCTTGCGAGGAAGCCACCCGCAAGGGACGACAGGACGAGCAGGGTGATGAACATCGCGACGGACAGCTCAATGAGCGTGAACCCGCCGTCCTCTCGCGCTCGCCGCCGACGTGCAGCCGCGATCACGGGCAGGCCCCGGTCTCGAGGCCGTTGAGAGCGCTGTACCTGTACGTCTTGCCGACGCCAGCCGGGTCGGTGAGAGCGACGCACCATGTCTGCGGGTTGCCCAGGTTGGCCGAGGCTCCGGACGAGGGCGGCAGGCTTCCGACCGTCAGCCGGGCGAACGTCGAGTACGTGCCGTCGTTGAGCGAGATTTGGCCAGGGGTGTAGGCCAAGGTGAGAGGGCCCGCACCCTCCACGAAGTAGGTCGCCACCTCCTTGCCCAGGTTGCTCACGTCGGCCTTGACCGCCGCATCGTGCGCCTTGCCGCGCTGGCTGAGGAAGACTGGGACTGCAATGCTGGCGAGCACCCCGATGATGATCATCACAACGAGCAGTTCGATGAGGGTGAAGCCCTCCTCAGCCCGTGATGCGTCGCACGTACGCGCGCGCCGCTCAATCGTGGTCATGCGGGGTCTTTCGACAGGGGCAAGCCGGCACTTGAGTGGCCACGGCAGGCGCACCCACTTGGCGTAGGGACGCCGGAAGGGGCGGCCCCGATCGGGACCGCCCCTTCCGGGATGACGCAGGTACTAGGAGACGTCGGCAGCCGTGCAGCCGGTGGCGGCGAGGCCGCCCGAGGCCGAGTACTTGTAGGTCCCCACCGAGCC
>JAOPVP010000025.1 GCA_025966135.1 Frankiales bacterium | reverse complement strand
CCGGCCCGGCACTGGGACGCGCGTCGGCCGCCGCCGCGCCGGCGCTGGAGCGCGCCACCGCTGCTGCCACGCCCGCCCTCGAGAAGGCCAAGGACAAGGCCGCCACCGCGTACGAGAAGGCAGTCGACAAGGCCAAGGAAGCCCTCCCCGCCTGATCCCGACACCCTGGCGCGCGAGGACCCGGGCCGGTACCGCCGTACCCGCTGATCACGGATGCACGAGAGCCAACGGCATCACGCCTGGCGCTCGTGCATCTGTGTGCGACACGCCCACCCTCTCGTGCATCTGTGCATCGTCAGGCTGCTGCCATCCACCCGCGCAGGCACGCGCGGACGGTGCTGATCACGTACTCCAGGTCGTGGACCACCTCAGCCCAGGTGAAGCGCAGGACCCGCCAGCTCAGGCGCTCGAGCGCGTTGTCGCGTCGGCGGTCGCGGGTCCGAGCATCCTCAGGGTCGTGCCATCGCCGGCCATCGCACTCGACCACGAGGCGATGCCCAGGCCAGCAGAAGTCCACGCGACCGACCCAGGTCCCGTCTGCCTCGCGGATGACGTACTGGGTCGCCGTCGGTCGCAGGCCCGCGAGGACCAGAAGCACACGTAGCAGCGACTCGAGAACGCTCCCGCTCCGCGGATCGCACAGCCTGATCACCCGACGCACTCGCACGACGCCAGGCGTGCCACGCAGCGCCGCCGCTGACTTGACCAGCTGCCTGCGGGTGACTGCCTTGTTGCGCAACGCGCTGTCGGCGATGGCGACGGCCTGATCCAGCGGCAGGGCAACGGCACAATCAACGACGGTCTGGACCGCGGACGTCACGGGAACCGCGTCCAGCCCCAGCACCCGCAGTGGTACGACGACACCCTTGGGCCGGCGCACCGCGAGGACGCCGGCGACGGAGGTGCGTCCGCGGTCAGCGGGGACGTCGACCTCCACGCGATCGGGCTCCACCGCCATGTCGAAGCCCCACAGCACCGCGGCTGTTCGACGGGCTGCCACGCAGCCCTGCCCCAGGGACAGGAGGGTCGCACGAACGCGGGCCAGGTAGCCGAGGTCGGGACTGCCTCCCGTCAACAGGTGCTCGCCCACCGGAGGGAGCGGACCTACCGAGTAGACCCCACGACCGACGCGGACGAGCTCGTGGCGCGCGAGCGCGCTCTGCAACCCCCGAGCGGTGATGCCGGCGAGCTTGAGCTGGGCGCGGGTGGAGATCTGCTGACGGTGCGGAGGGCAGGCGAGCGGCAGGTCGAGAGGCACCCGACCAGGGTCCTGCCGCTGCCAGCGCCACGGGAGGCTCCCCCGTCATCTGTGGACAGTGATGATGCGGGGGCGGATCACTGAAGCCACCCGTACCCAGCGGTGCAGCGATGCACGAGAGCGGAGGGGGTCACGCGTGGCTCTCGTGCATCTGCGTGCGACACGCCCACGCTTCCGTGCATCGGTGAACCGGGGTTCAGGGAGGGCGGCCCGCGCGCAGGCCCGCGCACGGGTTGGCTGGATGCGCAGGGCTAAGTTGCCTGCATGAGCAACCCGCTCGGCCGGTTCAGCGATGACCTCGCTGATGACGACATGGCCACGGTGCAGTTGCTGCAGGCCCCGCTCAAGATCTGGCAGCGCGCCGCCGAGCACCACGACGAACTCATGCGCGAGATGTCGCTGCTGGCCCTGTCCCCCACCAAGCCTGATCTGCCGACCCGTCTCGTCACGCTCGTGGACGTCCTCGGGCGGCGGTACGGCGCGGCGAACGGCCGGCCGGACGGCGAGCGCGAGGCGTCGCTGGCCCAGGGGCTCGACCGCATCGACCTGACCTACGAGGTCCCGCGGTCGTTGGCGGCCTCAGCGCTGCGGATGCGCGCGCTGCTCGACGAGGCCGAGGAGTACTGCCGCACCGACCTGCTCACGATGGCGCAACCGCAGGTGCAAGCGGACTTCGCCCGCTGGTACATCGACCAGTTCGTCCGGCAGTGCGCCGGTGAGCCGGCGACGCCGTGGCCTGGTCCCTGGACCTAGAGCTCCCCGCCCACGATCACCGGCTCGTTCACGAGCGTGATCCCGAAGGTCGACTGCACGCCGTCCCTCACCGCCCGCGCGACCGCGAGCAGCTCCGCCGTGGTCCCGCCTCCCCGGTTGACCAATGCGAGGGTGTGCTTCGACGACAGCCCGATTGGCCCCTCGCCCCAACCCTTGCCGAAGCCGCTGTTCTCGATGAGCCAGGCCGCGCTGACCTTGACCAGTCCGGACGGGTCCGGCCACGAAGGCGCACCCGCGGGCGCCATCGGCACCAGCGGGTTGGTGAAGAACGACCCGGCGCTCACGCTGTCGGCGTCCGAGGGGTCGAGCACCATCCCCTTGCGACGCCGCAGCGCCAGCACCGCCTCCCGCACGTCCGCGGCCGGCGCCCGGTCACCGAGGGCCACGCCCAGGCAGTCGGCCAGCTCGGCGTAGCGGACCGGCGCCGAGAGCCTGCCCTGCGAGAGGGCCAACTGCACCGACAGCACGACCCAGCGCCCCGGCGAGGCCTTGAACACGCTGTGCCGGTAGGCGAACCCGCAGGCCGCCGCCGGCAGCACGACCTCCGCCCCCGACTCCCGGTCGAAGGCCCGCACCGACAGGATGCAGGAGGCGAGCTCGGCGCCGTAGGCACCGATGTTCTGGATGGGGCTGGCACCCACCGTGCCGGGGATGCCGGACAGCGCCTCGAGCCCGACGTACCCCTGCTCGAGGCTGAGCCGGACGACCTCGTCCCAGTCCTCGCCCGCCTGGAGCTCCAGCCCGGAGACCCCGCGGTTGCGGACCAGCACGACCTCGTCGAGGCCCTCGTCGGGGAGCACGACGTTGCTGCCACCACCGAGCACCAGGGCACACGGGCGCGCCCGGACGGCCTCGACCAGGTCCGCCGCCGACTCGCAGACCACCAGCGAGCGTGCCGGACCGCCGAGCCGAAGGCTCGTCAGCGGCGCCAGGGGTACGTCGGTATGCGAGGGCACCGCGTCAGGCTAGGACCCCGGAGCGGAACGCCCAGGCGACGGCCGCAGCGCGGTCGTGCACACCGGTCTTGGCGTAGAGCTTCTTGGCGTGCACCTTCACGGTGTCCTCGGACAGCCAGAGCGACCGCCCAATCTGGGCATTGGAGCGCCCCGCGGCCATCCCCTCCAGGACCTGCAGCTCCCGTGGCGACAGCGTCAGACGCGGTCGCTCGTGGGCCAGCGCTCGACGTTGGGCCGGCGACAGCAGGTCCCCACCGGCAAGCACCAACGACACCGCTGCCCTGAGTCCGACGGCATCGATGTCCTTGGGCAGGAACCCGCGGGCCCCCGCCTGCAGGACTCGCAGCCGGTCGTCCTCCCGGACCTCGCCCGACAGCACCACGACGCGGGCGTCCGGGTGCTCCTCGAGCAGCCGCACGGTCGCGGTGACGCCATCGAGACCGGGCAACCGGACGTCCATCACGACGGCGTCCGGGCGCAACACGGGGTAGCGGGCGAGTACCTCCTCAGCCGACCCCGCCTGGCTGACGGTCGAGACCCCGGGCACCGCCGAGAGCAGCGCGGCCAACGCCTCGCGGACCACACGGTGGTCGTCGCAGAGCAAGAGCATGCTCATGATTCCTCCATGAACCTTCTACGAGCCATCCGTGGCTCGTGGGCAAACCCATCGGCGGTACCCCGATCGGGTGCTTCACCCGATCGGGGTAACCACCAACCCCGAACGGCGGCGCTCTGCGACCAGGTCGGCGGTGAAAACGGCCAGCGCGATCCACACCAGCACGAACCCGACGATTCGTGACGGCCCGAACGGCTCGTGCCGCAGCCCCACACCGATCAGCAGCTGCAGGATCGGCGCGACGTACTGCAGCACCCCCAGCGTCGTCAGCGGCACCCGCGTCGCGGCTGCGCCGAACGCCAGGAGCGGTACGGCGGTGACGACGCCCGCCGAGGCCAGGAGCAGGGCGTGCCCCGCGCCCGCGGAGGCGAACGTCGAGGTCCCCCGAAGCGCCAGCCAACCGACGTACAGCGCGGCGACCGGCGCGAGGACCGCGGTCTCGATCGCGAGCGAGGCGACGGCGCCGATGCCTGCCTGCTTCTTGAGCAGTCCGTAGCAGCCGAACGAGAAGGCCAGGACCAGCGCGATGTACGGCGGCCGCCCGTTCGCGACGGTCAGGACGACGACCGCGACCATGGCCGCCGCCACCGCGACCTGCTGCGCGCGGCGCAGCCGCTCGCCGAGCACGACGACGCCGAGCGCCACGCTGACGAGCGGGTTGATGAAGTAGCCGAGCGAGGTCTCGACGACCTGCCCGCTGTTGACGCCGTAGATGTAGGTGCCCCAGTTGGTGGCCAGCAGCACCGCGGCCAACGAGAGCTGGCGCACCTGGGCGGCCGGCACAGCACGGACCGCCGCCCAGCCGCGAGTGAGCTGGAGCAGCACGGCCAGAACAATCAAGGACCAGAGCACCCGGTGGGCCAGGACCTCAGCCGGCGTGGCCGGCTCGAGCAGCGGCCAGAACAGGGGGAACAGCCCCCACATGAGGTAGGCAGCGACGCCGTACAGCGTGCCCGGGCGCGCTTCGCGCAGGGCAGCCGTCGTCACCGGCTCAGACTAGGACCTGATCCTCGACGGCTCCGTCGACCGGGGCGGCCTCGTCCGGCTCACGGATGTCCGTGCGCTTGTCGCGCTCGCGGATGCTCGCCTTCACGAACTGTCGTGCCGGCGACAGCTCAGCGCCGAACTGCTCGAACCAGTGCAAGCGACGCAGTACGGCGTCTTCCTCAGGAGTCAGGTTCTCGGCCATGCCTTCGTGATCGGCAGGTCTGGCCCGCTCCCTAACCCCTGAACGGCGCAACCCTGCGTGCCATCCGCCGCCCCCGCGTCATCCGTTCAGGTGACCGGGTCGATGATGGAGGCATGCGCACTCTCGGCACCTCCGGACCCGCTGTCGGACCCGTCGGCCTCGGCTGCATGGGAATGTCCTGGGCGTATGGCGCCTCCGAACGCGACGACCAGCAGTCCGTGTCCGTGCTGCACCGGGCACTCGATCTCGGCGTGACCCTCATCGACACCGCGGACGTCTACGGGCCGTTTCTCAACGAGGAGCTGGTTGGTCGGGGCTTGGAAGGGCGGCGAGATGAGGCTTTCCTCGCGACCAAGGTGGGGCTCGTCTTCACCGAGGGCAGGATGGTCCGCGACGGGCGCCCGGAGTACGTGCGCGAGGCCATCGACGCCTCGCTGGAGCGCCTGCGGACCGACCGGGTCGACCTCTACCAGCTGCACCGTGTCGACGAGGCCGTCCCGCTCGAGGAGACCTGGGGGGCGTTGAGCGAGCTCGTCACCGCGGGCAAGGTGCGCTACCTCGGGCTGTCCGAGGTGGATGTCGCCCAGCTGGAGGCGGCACACGCGATTCACCCGGTCACCACGGTGCAGTCGGAGCTGTCGTTGTGGACCCGCGACGCCCTCACCGACGTGCTGCCCTGGTGCCAAGGGCACGGCGTCGGCTTCCTGCCCTTCTCGCCGCTCGGCCGCGGATTCCTCACCGGGACCGTCACGACGGGGTCGTTCGGGAGCGAGGACTTCCGGGCCCACAACCCGCGCTTCACGCAGGAGGCCATGGCCTCCAACGAGGCGATCGTCGCCGGCGTCCAGGCGGTTGCGGCCCGGCACGAGGCGACGGCAGCGCAGGTCGCACTGGCCTGGCTGCTGACGCTGGGTGACAACGTGGTCCCGATCCCGGGGACCAAGAAGGTGGCCTACCTCGAGCAGAACGCCGCGGCGGCGGGGCTGGTCCTCACCGCCCAGGACCTGTCCGAGCTCGCGGCACTCCCAGCGCCGGTGGGCGCTCGCTACTAACCGCTCAGGCCCGCGCCCTGGCTGAGGCCCTGCAGGAACTGGTCGAGCAGCGCCGACGTGTAGGTGATGCTGCCGCCGAGCAGCGCAACGGCGACGCCCTGGGGGCGCCGGCGGCGGGACGCAGCACGACAGCCTCCCAAGTCGAGTGCAGTCCGGCAGACTGCCGGATCCACCGCAACATTTCGCTCAGGTCGGGGCAAATTCTCTTCCCGTCGGGTCCCGGCGCCGGAGCAGGGCAGACTGTGCGGCCGGTCCGAGCAGTGGAGGTTGTCAGCAGGTGGCGGGTCTTGAGCACGAGGTCGCGCGGGAGCAGGCCGTGGTCGACCGGGCTCTGGCCCGCCTCGACGTCCTGCGTGCCGAGGCGGCCTTGCGCGAGAAGCAGTCGCTGCACGGCACCGGCACGGGCACACCTCAGGCCGTCTACGAGCGGGACGTGCAGGCGCTGGCGGCCGCGTCGCGACGAATCGACCTCGACGCAGCCGGTGAGGGCCTGGTGTTCGGGCGGCTCGACGTGCTCGACGGACCCGCTCTGCACATCGGTCGGCTCGGTCTGCGCACCGAGGACATGGAGCCGATTGTCGTGGACTGGCGGGCCCCAGCTGCGGCGCCGTTCTACCGGGCAACCGCTGCGGACCCGCTCGGGGTGGTCCGCCGGCGCACCATCACCTGCCGCGGCCCACGAGTGGCCGGGGTCGAGGACGAGCTGCTCGACCCCGACGCCGAGCTCGACGGCACGATCGTCGGCGACGGCGCCTTCCTGGCGGCCGTCTCCCGCGAACGCGGGCCGCAGATGCGCGACATCGTCGCGACCATCCAGCGTGAGCAGGACCTGGCGGTGCGCGCCCCGGACGACGGAGCCCTGGTCGTCACCGGCGGCCCAGGCACCGGCAAGACGGCGGTGGCCCTGCACCGGGTCGCCTACCTCATGTACGCCAGGCGCGAGTGGTACGGCCGCCGCGGCGTGCTCGTCGTCGGCCCGTCGCCTGTCTTCGTCGACTACATCGGCGCGGTGCTCCCGTCGCTCGGAGAGACGAGTGCCCGGCTGTCGGACCTGGGCGGGCTACCGGTGCTGCCCCGAGGGCTGACGGCGGACGGCGACGACGACCCCGCTGTCGTGGCGGTCAAGGGCTCGGACCGGATGGCCACCTTGCTCAAGCGCGCGATCCGGCACCTGTCCGGGGCACAGCGCCTGCACGACGTGGAGCTCCAGCGATGGGGTCACGGGTTCGTGCTGCCCGTCGAGGAGCTGCTCCGCCGGCGCTCTCAGGTGGGTCGCTCACCCCGCAGCCACAACGCCGGTCGCGCGGCTTACGTCGCTGCCGTCGTCGAGGTCGCCTGGCGGACCTGGGAACGCCGCCCGGCCGCCCCGAAGCCCGAACCGGGGGACCGCGAGGACTTCGGCCGGTGGCTGCGCGCCGACCCGTTGTTCGTGCGCGAGATCGACAAGGCCTGGCCGGTGCTGGAGCCCCTGCAGGTGATCGCGGCGCTCCGCACCGGTTCCGTGCCGCTGTCCAAGATCGCAAACGGCCTGTACGGCGCAGCCGAGCAGGCCGTGCTGGCCCAGTCGTGGCCCGACACCCGCTTCTCGGCCGGCGACACCGCCATCCTCGACGAGCTCGCCGCCCTGCTCGGACCGCCTCCGGAGCCGGAGGTCGACCCCGACGACGCGTGGGACGAGCTGACCGAGCTCGACGAGCTCGCCGCCGCCCACGAGGTGACCACCTTCGCCGACCGCAACCGCGGGTCGGCACGCCTGCCTGCGCTGGAGGCCGACTACCGCACCTACGCCCACGTCGTCGTGGACGAAGCGCAGGACGTCACCCCGATGCAGTGGCGGATGCTGGGCCGCCGGGCCCGCGGGGCCACCTGGACGATCGTCGGTGACTGGGCGCAGTCCGCCTGGCCGGACGTCGAGGAGGTGCGACGCGCGATGGACTTCGTCCTGGGGAAGTCCCGAGTGCGCTTCGCGGAGCTGTCCACCAACTACCGCACCAGCACCGAGATCGCCGACCTGGCCGCCCGCGTGCTGTTGCGGATCGACCCCTCGGCGGTCGCACCGGAGGCCGTCCGCTCGACCGGCGTCGCGCCGACCTGGATCAAGGCGGAGGACCTGCTGGGGGCGTTGCCCGGCGTACTCACCGCCCTGCTCGCCGAGGTCAGCGGCACCGTCGGAGTCGTCGTACCCCGCGCTCTGCGGGCGCCTGTCCGGGCGCTGGTGGACGATCCCCGGGTGGCCGTGGTCGACACCTGGCAGGTCAAGGGCCTCGAGTACGACGGATGCGTGGTGCTCGCACCGGAGGTCGTGGTCGAGGAGGCTCTCACCGAGAAGGCGGGGCTGCGAACGCTCTACGTGGCCCTGACCCGCGCGACCCAGCGCCTGGTGGTGCTGTCCACCCACGCCGAGCTGTGGCTGGAGTAGCCAAGACCCCGCCGATCATGGGGTTCGTGCCCGCCGGCTGAGCGTGGGCACTGAGCACAAGGCCCATGATCGGCGGGAGGTCAGAGGCCGAGGTCGCGGGCGATGAGCATGAGCTGCACCTCGGTGGTGCCCTCGCCGACCTCGAGGATCTTGCTGTCCCGGTAGTGGCGGGACACGAGGTACTCGTTCATGTACCCGTAGCCGCCGTGCACCTGGGTCGCGTCGCGGGCGTTGTCCATCGCAGCCTCGCCGCCGACCAGCTTGGCGATCGACGCCTCCTTCTTGAAGGGCAGGCCGGCGAGCATCTTCGCGGCGGCGTCGTAGTACGCCGTACGCGCCACGTGGGCACGCGCCTCCATCCGGGCGATCTTGAACGCGACCGCCTGGTGCTGGCCGATCGGGCGGCCGAACGCCTCACGCTCCTTGGCGTACTTCACCGACTCGTCGACGCAACCCTGCGCGGCGCCCACGGACAGCGCAGCGATGGCGATCCGGCCCTCGTCGAGGATCTCCAGGAAGTTGGCATAGCCGCGTCCGCGTTCGCCGAGCAGGTTCTGCTGAGGCACCCGGACGTCGTCGAAGCTCAGCGGGTGGGTGTCAGAGGCGTGCCACCCCACCTTGTCGTAGGGCGGCTCAGCGGTGAACCCGGGCGTGGGCACCGGTACCAGGATCGACGAGATCTCCTTCTTGCCGGCTGGGGTCTCCCCGGTCACCGCGGTCACGGTGACGAGCCGAGTGATGTCCGTCCCGCTGTTGGTGATGAACGCCTTGTTGCCGTTGATCACCCACTCACCGTCCTCGAGGCGCGCTGTCGTGCGGGTACCGCCGGCGTCGCTGCCGGCACCGGGCTCGGTGAGCCCGAACGCCCCCAGCGCCTGGCCGCTGGTGAGCTGGGGCAGCCAGGTCCGCTTCTGCTCCTCGGTGCCGAAGCGGTAGACGGGCATCGCACCGAGCGAGCAGGCGGCCTCGAGGGTGATGGCGACGGACTGGTCGGCGCGACCGAGCTCCTCAAGCGCCAGGCAGAGCGCGAACACGTCGCCGCCCATGCCGCCGTACTCCTCGGGGAAGGGCAGGCCGAACAGGCCCATCTCCCCCATCTGCTTCACGACCTCATAAGGGAAGGTCTTGGTCCTGTCGTGGTGGTAGGAGGCGGGGGCGACCACCTCCCGGGCAAACTCCTCGACCGTCTTCCTCAGCTGCTGCTGCTCGTCGGTGAGCCGGGTGTCGAGCGTCATTGCAATTCCTCTATTGGGGCCTCTACGGGGGCCGCTACGGGGGGCGTGGCGAGATCCTTGGCGAGCGCCTGGACGGCTCGACTGGGTGACGGGCGGCCGAGCTGGTCGGCCATCCACACGCTGGTGCGCGTGAGGGCCTCGAGGTCGACGCCGGTCTCGATGCCGAGGCCGTGGAGCTGCCAGAGCAGGTCCTCGGTGGCGAGGTTGCCGGTGGCGCTCTTGGCGTAGGGGCAACCGCCCAGGCCGCCTGCACTGGCGTCGACCACGGTGATGCCGTGCTGGAGTGCGACGAGGGTGTTGGACAGCGCCTGACCGTAGGTGTCGTGGAAGTGCACGGCGAGCTGGTCGACCGAGATGTCCTGCTGGCCAAGGCACGTGAGCAACGCGACGACCTGGCCAGGAGTCGCCACCCCGATGGTGTCCCCGAGGCTCAGCTCGGTGACGCCCATGGCGACCAGCGTCCGGGCGTGACCGGCGACGACCTGCGGGTCGACCGATCCCTCCCAGGGGTCGCCGAAGCACATCGACAGATAACCGCGTACGGCGAGACCCTCGGCGCGGGCGCGGTCGACGACCGGGCGGAACATCTCCATCGACTCGGCGACCGACCGGTTGAGGTTCTTGCGGGCGAAGGTCTCGGTGGCGCTGCCGAAGACCGCGATCTCCCTCACCCCTGCCGCGAGCGCCCGCTGGAGGCCCTTCTCGTTCGGGACCAGGACCGGCATCCGGACGCCCTCCGGCGCCGTCCCCACGGCCTCGAGCAGCTCGGCGGCATCGGCCAGCTGAGGAACCCACGTCGGGCTGACGAAGCTGGTCGCCTCGACGGCTCGGTGGCCGGCGGCGAGCAGCTGTCTGATGAACTCGGCCTTGACCTCGACCGGGATGACACCCGACTCGTTCTGCAGGCCGTCGCGGGGACCGACCTCGTAGACCGTGACCCTCGCCGGCAGGCCTGGCAGCGGGGTGCTCACGCGGTGACCTGGACGAGCAGCTCGTCGACGGCCACCTGCTGGCCGACCCGGACCAGGAGGTCTGTCACCGTGCCGTCCATCGGCGCGGTGAGGGTGTGCTCCATCTTCATCGCCTCCACGACCACGAGTGGCTGCCCCTTGGTGACCACTTGACCCGACAACGCGTGCACAGCAATGACATTGCCCGGCATGGGGCTGGTGATGTCACCGTCGTGGGCGTGGGTTTCGGCCCGGAGCTGTCGGGGCTGCTCGTGGAGCACCCAGCTGGCGCCGCCGTGGCTGATCCAGACGTGCGCACCGTCGACAGCGGTGTGCCAGTGCGTGGTCCGACCTGCCGTGGTGAGCATCAGCTCGCCGGCCACCAGTTCGCCGCGGACGGTGCGCGGCTCGCCGCCGTCGACCGTGAGCTCGTCACCCCGCAGCGTCACGTTGGCGGTGCGCCCGCCTGGCAGGCTGAGCAGCCACCGCAAGGCGGCTGCGCCGCCGGGCCGCCAGCCCGTCGGCTGGTCCCACAGGTCCTGCCCGGGCGCCGAGAGCCGCTCGCGCAGCGCGTAGACGGCAAGGGCCTCGACGGGCACCTCGTCGCTGACGAGCTCTTCGAGGTGCCGCTCGATGAACCCGGTGTCGAGCCGGCCCGCGCGCACCTCCGGATGGGTGATGAGGGCGCGCAGGAACGCCGTGTTGGTGCCGACGCCCAGGATCACCTGGTCGGCCAGCGCCCGGTCGAGCCGGGCGAGGGCCGCCTCCCGGTCCGACCCCCAGGCGATGACCTTGTTGAGCATCGGGTCATACGTCGAGCCGACGACCGTGCCCTCCAGCAGACTGGAGTCCACCCGTACGTCGACCCCGACCGGCTCGTGCAGCGCCAGCACCCTCCCGCCGGTAGGCAGGAAGCCGCGGGCCGGGTCCTCGGCGTACGTGCGCGCCTCGACCGCGTGCCCGTCGAGGCGGATGTCTTCCTGCGTGAGCCCGAGGGGCAGGCCGGCGGCGACGCGCACCTGCTGCTCGACCAGGTCGATGCCGGTGACGAGCTCGGTCACCGGGTGCTCGACCTGCAGGCGGGTGTTCATCTCCATGAAGAAGAACTCGTCGGGGCGGTCAGCGCTCACGATGAACTCCACCGTGCCGGCCCCGACGTACCCGACGGCCTGCGCGGTGGCGACGGCCGAGGCGCCGATCCGCGTGCGGGTGGCCTCGTCGAGCAGTGCCGACGGCGCCTCCTCGACCACTTTCTGGTGGCGGCGCTGCAGGGAGCACTCTCGTTCACCCAGATGCACGGTGGTGCCGAGGGAGTCGGCCAGGACCTGCACCTCGACGTGCCGCGGGCGCTGCACGAACCGCTCGAGGAACAAGGTGTCGTCACCGAAGCTCGCTGCTGCCTCGCGACGCGCTGAGGCCAGAGCCGCCGGGAGGTCAGCCGGCTCCTCGACCAGTCGCATGCCCTTGCCCCCACCGCCCGCCGACGGCTTCACCAGCACCGGGTAGCCGACTTCGTCGGCCGCCTGCACCAGGTCGTCGTCGGTCATGCCGGGCTCGCTGCGCCCGGGCACCACCGGCACGCCGGCCGCTGCCACGGCCTGCTTGGCACGGATCTTGTCGCCCATCACCTCGACCGCGCGCACCGGCGGCCCGATGAACACGATTCCCTTGTCCGCCAAGGCTTGCGCGAACTCGGCGTTCTCGGCGAGGAAGCCGTAACCGGGGTGCACGGCCTGCGCACCGGTGTCGAGGCAAGCCTGCACGACCCGCTCGATCGACAAGTAGGACTCCCGCGCGTTCGCCGGTCCGAGGCGCACCGCAAGATCGGCCTCGCGCACGTGCCGGGCACCGGCGTCCGCGTCGCTGTAGACCGCGACTGACCGGATCCCCATCTGCTTCAACGTGCGGATGACGCGTACGGCGATCTCGCCGCGGTTGGCCACCAGGACAGTCCTGAACATCGTGCTCACATCCTGAACACACCGTAGGAGACAGGCTCGAGCGGGGCGTTGGCCGCCGCGCCCAGAGCCAGCCCGACCACGGTGCGGGTGTCGAGGGGGTCGATGACGCCGTCGTCCCAGAGGCGCGCCGTCGAGTAGTAGGGGTTGCCCTGGTCCTCGTACTGCTCGCAGATCGGGGTCTTGAACGCGTCCTCTTCCGCGGCGCTCCACTCGCCGCCCTTGGCCTCGATGGCGTCCCGCCGGATCGTGGACAGCACGGAGGCCGCCTGCGCTCCCCCCATCACCGAGATGCGGGCGTTCGGCCACATCCAGAGGAACCGCGGCGAGTAGGCCCGACCGCACATCGAGTAGTTGCCCGCCCCGAACGACCCGCCGATGACCACGGTCAGCTTCGGCACGCGTGCGCACGCGACGGCCGTGACCATCTTGGCGCCGTGCTTGGCGATACCGCCCGCTTCGTACTCTCGACCGACCATGAAGCCGGTGATGTTCTGCAGGAACAGCAGCGGGACCTTGCGCTGGTCGCACAGCTCGATGAAGTGCGCGCCCTTGAGCGCCGACTCGGAGAACAGGACCCCGTTGTTGGCCACGATCCCGACCGGGTGCCCGTGCAGCGTCGCGAAGCCGCACACGAGGGTGGCGCCGTACTCCTTCTTGAACTCGTGGAAGCGCGAGCCGTCGACGATCCGGCCGATGACCTCGCGGACGTCATAGGGCGTGCGCGGGTCGGCCGGCACGACGCCGTACAGCTCGGCGGGGTCGAGGGCAGGTTCCTCGGACTCCTTTGTCTCCCAAGGCTTCTCGGTACGCGGACCGAACGTGCCGACGATCGAGCGGACGATGCGCAGAGCGTGGGCGTCATCGTCGGCAAGGTGGTCCGTCACGCCGGAGGTCTTGCTGTGCAGCAGGCCACCACCGAGGTCCTCGGCGGTCACGACCTCGCCGGTGGCCGCCTTCACCAACGGCGGACCACCGAGGAAGATCGTGCCCTGGTCGCGGACGATGACGGCTTCGTCGGACATGGCCGGGACGTAGGCGCCGCCGGCGGTGCAGGAGCCGAGGACCGCGGCGACCTGCGGGATTCCGCGTGCGGACATGGTCGCCTGGTTGAAGAAGATGCGCCCGAAGTGCTCGCGGTCGGGGAAGACCTCGTCCTGCTTGGGCAGGAAGGCGCCGCCGGAGTCGACGAGGTACAGGCACGGCAGGTTGTTGTGGAGCGCCACCTCTTGGGCACGCAGGTGCTTCTTCACCGTCATCGGGTAGTAGGTGCCGCCCTTGACGGTGGCATCGTTGGCGACCAGCACGCACTCGCGGCCGGCGACCCGGCCGACACCGGTGATGATGCCCGCCCCCGGAGCCTCACCGTCGTACATCCCTTGTGCGGCAAGGGGACTGAGCTCCAAGAAGGCGCTGCCGCGGTCAAGCAGGGCATCGACCCGCTCCCGCGGAAGCAGCTTGCCGCGTGCCACGTGCTTGTCGCGGGCCTTCTCCGGTCCGCCCTGGGCGGCCTGCTCGAGGTTGTTCCTCAACTCCTCGACGAGGGCCACGTGGTGTGCCTTGTTGCGGGTGAAGGCGTCGCTGCCGGGTGCGCTGCTGGCCGACAAGGTGCTGCGCAGGACGGGGGCGTCCACGCGGGTCTCCCTCTTGTTAGTGATCCCTAACATCGGCTATGTTAGCGATCCCTAACGCGGGAGGGCAACAGTGCGTTCGCCGAGGCAGGCACAGCTGCGGCGGGAAGCGGCCCGGATGTTCGCGGAGTTCGGGTACCACGGCGTCTCGATCGAGGATCTCGGTGCGTCGGTGGGCATCAGCGGGCCGGGCGTCTACCGGCACTTCCCCTCCAAGGACGCCCTGCTGGCCGACCTGCTGGTGGGCATCTCGGAGGACCTGCTCGAGAACGGCCGGGTGGAGGTAGCCGGCGCCCGCAGCCCCGCCGAGGCGCTGGAGCGCCTGGTCGACAGGCATCTGGCCTTCTCCCTCGGCGAGCCTGACCTCATCCGCGTCCAGGACCGCGACCTTGCGTCACTGTCACCCTCGGACCAGCACCAGGTACGCCGTCTGCAGCGCGGGTACGTCGAGCTCTGGGTGGACCAGCTCGTCCCCCCGCTGACCCGCGACGAGGCCAGGGCACGGGCGCATGCGGTGTTCGGCCTACTGAACTCCACCCCCCACCTCGATGACCCCACGTCCAGGGCCGTCATGCTCAAAGCCATGGCCCTGTCAGCCCTGAGGGCCCAGACCCGCTCGCAACCCTGACCGCCCGGAGCACCTCGGCAGGAACGTGGTGGGACCACGGCCAGGGGCGGGAAGGGTGCACAACCTGGCGACGTTATAGTTGCGTACGCAACCAAGACCCGAGGAGCCCTGACCATGCCTGCTGTGACTGCTGACACCCTCTCTCTGCCCCGCATCCCGCGCGCCGGCCTGGGCGACATCGAGCGCCCGGTGAAGCAGGTGACGACCGCCCCGAGCGGCCACGAGGGCGAGGGCTTCCCGGTCCGCCGGACCATGGCGGGTATCGATGCCCGGGAGCTCGACCCGTTCATCATGATGGACCAGATGGGTGAGGTGGAGTACGCCCCGGGCGAGCCCAAGGGCACCAACTGGCACCCGCACCGGGGCTTCGAGACCGTGACCTACATCCTCGAGGGCGCCTTCCAGCACCAGGACTCCCACGGCGGTGGGGGCTTCATCAAGGACGGGGCCACCCAGTGGATGACCGCCGGCGGCGGGATCCTGCACATCGAGACCCCACCGGCCGAGCTGGTCGTCAGCGGCGGGACGTTCCACGGTGTCCAGCTGTGGGTCAACCTGCCGGCCAAGGACAAGATGGTCGACCCGGCCTACCAGAACCTCGAGGGTGGCGACGTGACGCTGCTGGCGTCGGACGACGGCGGGGCCCTCGTGCGGGTCGTCGCCGGCGAGGTAGCGCGACACAAGGGCCCCGGCTCGACGCGCACGCCCATCACGTTCGTGCACGCCACCGTCGCCCCCGGCGCGTCCCTGAGCCTGCCGTGGAACGCCTCCTACAACGCCCTCGTCTACGTCCTCGCCGGCGCGGGCAAGGTCGGCGCCGAAGGCCGACCGGTCCACACCGGGCAGACGGTGGTCTTCGGCAAGGGCGACCACCTCACCGTGGCGGCCGACGACACGCAGGAGTCGCGCTACGGCGCGCTCGAGGTGCTCATCCTGGGTGGCGAGCCGATCAGGGAGTCGGTCGCGCAGTACGGCCCGTTCGTGATGAACACCCGCGAGGAGCTCGTGAAGGCGGTGGAGGACTACCAGTCCGGACGTTTCGGGCAGATCCCCGCTAACGCGCTGATGCCGCACGTCGTGCGCTGACACGTCACCAACTTCTGTCGACCCGGTCACCTGTGGCCGGGTCGACGTCGTGTGAAGACTCTTCTGGTGCGCCGCCTCCTGACCTTGCTGCTGCTCCTGTTGGTCCTGCTTCCGGCACCTTCGGAGGCAGCAACCGGCGACCCGTTCACCGGCCACCGGCCCCTGGTCGAACACGACCGCACGGTGGACCGGGCGATGGCGGCCAGCAGCGGCTCCACCCGTCGCGCGCTCGCGGTGATCGCCGCCCAGCCCCAAGCCCGCTGGTACGGCGACGGGCTGACCGGCAGCCGACTGACCGCCGACGTCGCCACCCGCACCGCCCGGGCCGGCCGGGCCGGCGCCAGCTCGGTGCTCGTGGCCTATGCCCTGCCCCATCGTGGCTGCGGGAGCTCGTCCGCCGGGGGCCTCACCGCCGCGGGCTACCGGTCCTGGGTGGACGCGTTGGCATCCGGCGTCCGCGGGACCCGCGTGGCCGTGGTGCTCGAGCCGGACAGCCTGGCCCAGCTGGACTGCCTGTCGACAGCGCAGAAGCAGGAGCGGCTGGCGCTGCTCCGCGACGCGGTCGGCGTGCTGGTGGCGCACCATGCAGTGGTCTACCTCGACGCCGGCCACGCCGGCTGGACGCCCGTCCCGACCATGGCAGCAAGGCTGCGCTCAGCCGGCATCGCGCTGGCGCGGGGCGTGTCGGTCAACGTCTCGTCCTTCGGGCGCACCGCGGACGAGGTGTCCTACGCACGGGCCCTGGCCCGTGCGGTCCCCGGTCTGCACGCGGTCATCGACACCAGCCGTAACGGTCGCGGTCCCGCCGCCCACGCCGCGTGGTGCAACCCGGCGGGTCGCGGCCTCGGGTCCGTGCCCCGCGCCGTCGCCGATGTCGTCGTCGACGCGCTGCTGTGGGTCAAGGCGCCCGGCGAGTCCGACGGCAGCTGCGGACGTGGCGAGCCGGCAGCGGGCAGCTTCTGGACGCCGTACGGGGTCGGGCTGGTGGGGCGTCGGGCCCGGTGAGCTCCTGCAGCTGTCGCCGCTCGGTGGCCAGCGCGTTGAGCTCCTCGTGCGCCCCGTTGCCCGCTCCGCCGCCGCCGGCATCGTTGCATCAGCCACACTGACGGGGTGCGCCAGCTGCTCCCCGAGGTCCGCGACCTCGCCGACAAGGACCTGCCGGACCTGTACGACGTCCCGGGACCACACCTGCGGGCGGGGTTCGTCGTGTCCGTGGACGGCGCGATCGCCGTCGACGGCAGGTCGGGACCGCTGAGCAGCCCGGCCGACAAGGCGGTGTTCCGCGCACTGCGCACGGTCGCGGATGCGGTGATCGTCGGTGCGGGGACCGCGCGCGAGGAGGACTACGGGCCGATCAACCACCAGCCGCCGGCCGCCGGTTGGCGGTCGGACCACGACCGCTCGCCGGGAACCCCCCTCGTGGTGGTCAGCCGCAGCGGCAAGATCCCCCCCAACGCCCGGTTCCTGGCCGGTCCGGTGATCGTCGCCGTACCCGAGGGGGTCGCCGTACCGGAGCTCGGTGCAGACGTGGTACGGACCGTCGATCCGGCCGACCTCGTCGCGGCGCTCCACGATCGCGGTTACACGCGGCTGTTGTGCGAGGGCGGGCCGTTGCTGTTCACCTCGTTCCTGCGCGCCGGCGTCGTCGACGAGCTGTGCCTCACCACCGCTGCGATGGTGGTCGGAGAGGGACCGCACCTGCTCGGCAGCCTGGTCGAGCCACAGGGCCTCCGGATGCTGTCACTGGTCCACGACGACCCCGGGGTGCTGCTGTCCCGATGGGCCGTCCTAGGGTCTGGACGTGACCAAGCCTGACCTCAAAGACCTGCCCGTCAGCGGATTCGACGCCCTCATCGGCCTGGAGTTCGAGGAGGTCAGCCAGGACGGGGTGACCGCGAGCTTCGAGGTGCGGCCGGAGCTGCAGCAGCCCTACGGCATCCTGCACGGCGGCGTCCTGTGCTCGGTCGTCGAGACGGTGGGCAGCATGTCGGGTGCCGCCTGGTATGGCGGGGCCGTGGTCGGCACGTCGAACCACACCAACTTCCTGCGCGCGACCCGTGAAGGCCGCCTGACGGCAAAGTCGACGCCGATCCACCGCGGCAAGACCCAGCAGCTGTGGGACATCGACATCACGGACAGCCAGGGCAGACTCGTCGCCAAGGGACAGCTGCGACTGGCGAACCTCACCTCGCCCGATGGGATCGGCCGCTCCTAGACCTCAAGAGCGGCGAGGACCTCGGCAAGCGGCGCGCCCTCGATGACCTCGGGCCGCAGCCGCATCACGAAGGCCGCAGCCGAGAAGCCGACGACGCCGGTGAGCCTGCCGTCGCGCGAGTAGAGCGCGAGGGGCCGCTGCTTGGGCCCTACAGAGACCACCTGCACGTCGTCGTCGGACCGCGCGATGCCCAGCCCCTGCAGCTTCACGTCGTACTGATCGCTCCACCAGTACGGCGGAGCCGTCAAGGCCTCCCGGTCGCCCAGCACCGCAGCCGCAACGGTGACGGCCTGCTCGGTCGCGCTGGTCCAGTGCTCCCGGCGGGAGCTGCCACCACGACCGTCGGACCAACGGGCGACGTCACCCACGGCCCAGACCCCGTCGGCAGCCTGCCCGTGCTCGTCACAGACGACACCGTCGTCGAGCCGCAGGCCACTGCCCTCGAGCCAGCCGGTGGCCGGCACCACACCCATCGCCTCGAGGACGGCGTCGACCTCGAGGACCGTGCCGTCGGTGAGCTCGAGTCGGGTCGACGTCGCCGACGCGACGCCGGTGCTGAGATGGAAGTGCACGCCGTGCTGCTCGTGGAGGTCCAGGACGCGCTGCGCCACGGTGTCCCCCAGCACCCGGACGAGGGGCTTGGGCAGTACATCAACGACATGCACCTCGACGTCCTTCGCTCGTGCGCTCGCGGCCACTTCGCAGCCGATGAGCCCGGCCCCGACGATTCCGATGCGCGCGCCCGGGACCAGCACCGGCGCCAGCGCCTGGCTGTCATCGAGGGTCCGCAGCACCTGACCGGGCAAGCCGGGGAGGCGGCGGGGGATCGCGCCGGTCGCGATGACGACCTGGTCGTAGCTGATCGGACCGTCCGTCGTCTCGACCGTCTTGGCGGCCAGGTCGAGTGCGGTCACGACGGTCCCGAGCCGAAGGGTCAGCTCCAGGTCGGTGTAGTCGTCCTCGGGACGCAGGTACATCGGCGGACGCTCGCCACGCAGCACGTGCTTCGACAAGGGCGGACGGTCGTAGGGCAGGTGCACCTCCTCGCCCACCAGCACGATCTCGCCGTCAAACCCCTTGTCCCGCAGGCTTTCCACGGTCCGCAACCCCGCCAGGCCTGCACCGACGATGACGACCTTCACGTCAGGCACCGTAGGTCTTGGGGCGGTTGTAGGCGTCGACCTGCGGAGCGGCGGCAGCCAGCAGCCCCGGGACAACGGCGTCGATCTCCTCGACGCTCCACGGCCCCTCCTTCTCCGCGGCCGGACCGACGCCCCACCCCTCGGCGACGGAGACGTGCCCCGCGCGCACGTTGAAGACGCGGCCGTTGACGGTGGCGTGGGGGGAGCCGAGCCACACGACAAGGGCGACGATGTTCTCGGGGCCGCCGGGGTTCTTCCAGCCGGTGCGCTCCTCCAACTCGTTGAGCCTGTCCACGTAGCCCGTCAGACCCGCCGTCATCTGGGTGAGGGCACTGGGTGCGATGGCGTTGCTCAGGATCCCGTAGCGCCAGAGCTCCTCGCCGAGGATCTGGGTGAAGGCCGCGATCCCGGCCTTCGCCGCCCCGTAGTTGGCCTGGCCCACATTGCCGAATATCCCCGACGGGCTTGACGTGTTCACGATACGGGCAATCCGCTGCTCGCCGGCCTTCGACTGCTCGCGCCAGTAGGCGACCGCGTGCTTGGTCGGGGCGAAAGTGCCGCGCAGGTGCACCCTCATGACCGCGTCCCAGTCCTCGATGGTCATGTTGACGAACATCCGGTCGCGCAGAATGCCCGCGTTGGTGACGAGGGTGTCGAGCGCACCGAAGGACTCCAGCGCGGTCTGGACCAGCCGTCCGGCGCCATCCCAGTCGCTGATGTCGTCTGTGTTGGCCACCGCCTCGCCGCCGAGCGCCTCCACCTCCTCCACGACGGCATGTGCCCCATCCGCGTTGACGTCGTTGACGACGACCCGGGCACCCTCCTGGGCGAACAGCACCGCCTCGGCGCGCCCGATGCCGCCGCCCGCACCGGTGATGACGACGACGCGACCGTCACAGCTGCTCAACTCGATCTCCTCGTCTTCGGGCCTCGGACCGCCTCGACAGGATGCCTCACGCAGGGCGGGACTACTCCGGTGACTGGCTCAGGGCGCCGCAGGCAAGGAGCTCCTGGACCGTCTCGTCGGACAGCCCCAGCTCACCGGCGATCTCGCGGGTCTGCTCGCCGCGCAGCGGTGGCGGACGGTGGATGCCGAGGGGGGTGCGCGACAGCCGGGGAGCGGGCGCGGCCTGGGAGATGCCGTCCACCTCCACGAGGGTCTTGCGGGCCCGCAGGTGCGGGTGCTGCTCGCGCTCGGCCCAGTCGAGCACCGGCTGCACGCAGGCGTCGGTACCGCCGAGCAGCGCCGCCCAGTCGTCGCGGTCGCGGGTGCGCCAATGGGCCGCCCACTCGGCCTTGAGCGCCGGCCACGCGTCGCGTCCCGGCTGGACGAAGCGGTCGGCGTCGGACTGCCCTGCGCGGAAGTCGGTGAGCCGGACGAGCTCGGCGTAGAACTGGCCCTCGATCGCACCGACAGCCACCCACTTGCCGTCGGCGCACACAAAGGTGTCGTACCAGGGAGCGCCGGTGTCGAGATGGTTGGTGCCTCGGCTGGTGAGGTCCCAGGCGCCCTGACCGGCCATCGCGGTGAACATCGTCGTCAGGACTGCAGTGCCGTCCACCATCGCGGCGTCCACGACCTGGCCGAGGCCGCTGCTACGCGCCTCGAGGAGGGCGGCGAGCACGCCCATGACGAGGAACATCGACCCACCCGCGTAGTCGCCCAGGAGGTTGAGCGGCGCCACCGGCGCCTCGTCGGCACGGCCGGTCGCCCACAGGGCCCCGGTCAGCGCGATGTAGTCGATGTCATGGCCGGCGACGCTGGCCAGGGGACCCTGCTGCCCCCACCCGGTCATCCGGGCGTAGACGAGCCGGGGGTTTCGGGCACGGCACTCCTCCGGTCCCAGCCCGAGCCGCTCCGCGACTCCGGGTCGGAACCCCTCGATGAGGACGTCAGCGTTCGCCGCCAACCCCAGGACGAGATCGGGGCCAAGGGGGTTCTTGAGGTCGATCGCTATCGAGCGCTTGCCGCGGTTGACGATGTCCGCGCGCTCCCCCGTGCCGAGCTGCAAGCCCGCCGGAACAGCCCGGTCGACGCGGATCACATCGGCGCCGAGGTCGGCGAGCAGCATCGCCGCAAACGGCGCGGGCCCCAGTCCTGCAAGCTCCACGACCCGAATCCCGGTCAGCGGCCCTTGAGGTTCGATCACGGTGCCATGATGCTGGATCCGGGATCACTAGGTGGGACGCGGGGTCCAGCTCGCGACGAAATACCCCACGCCGTACGGGGCAGCCGCCAGGTGCACCTGGCCGGACCAGCCCAGCGGTGCGCATCCGCCGGGACCCATCTGGTGTCGGGCCGCGGACGCAGCCGCGCGCCACGAGGTCAGGCCGCCGACCATCAGGTCCTCGGCAAGCTCTCGGTCCAACGCGGCCAGCAGGTCGGGATCCCCTGCGGCGAAGGCATTCTCGATCTGCCGGTCGAAGGACTCGGCCCGCTCGTCGAAGTGGCCGGGGGCCTTCTCGGTACGCCGCGCGCTGCCATCCCCGACCACGAGCAGTCCGGTGCGACCACCGAGGTCGGGGACAAGGCCGCCGGCGACGCCGTACAGGTGGTGGGGCCTGTCTCCCATCAGGGTGGAGCCGACGGCCAGGGCGAGTGGAAGGGGGTCTGCTGCCGGTGTGCCGGGAGCGCCGTAGGGGGTCGCATCGATGTGACCCGTGACCCAGCCGTCGCTCGGTGCCGCACCGAGCACCACCACCCGCTCTGCGCTGTCGAGGACTGAGATCGCCTGCAGGCAAGCGGATCGCAGTTCCCCGGAGCCACCGCCTAGCGCATCGAGGAGCAGCGGTGGGGAGGGTACGAACGCCAGCGCAAGGACCATCAGGCGAGGCCGCGCACGTTGACAGCCGGCGCGGTCGTCCCGCGGATCGCGTCGACCATCCTCAGCACCCGGAGCGTGGCGGTGACGTCGTGGGTGCGGAACACCCGCGCGCCCTGCCAGGCGCAGACGGCGGTGGCGGCGAGCGTGCCCTCGAGCCGCTCGTCTGGGAGCAGGTCGAGCACCTCACCGACGAAGTCCTTACGGGACAGCGCCATGAGTACCGGCCAGCCGGTCGCGACCAGCTCGCCCGTGCGGGCGGTGAGCTGCAGTGAGTGGCGCGAGTTCTTGCCGAAGTCGTGCCCGGGGTCGATGAGGACCGATTCGCGGGGGACGCCGGCAGCCACCGCCTTCTCGGCCAGCGTCGTGACGGTGCTGACCACGTCGGCGACGACGTCGGGATAGCTGACCCGGTGCGGTCGAGTGCGTGGCGGCAGGTGACCGGCGTGCGTGCAGACGATGCCGGCCCCGAAGGAGGCGACGACAGCGAACGTCTCCGGCTCCGGCGCCTCCCAGGCGTCGTTGACGATGTCGGCACCGGCGGCAAGCACGAGCTCGGCCACCGAGGTCCGGTAGGTGTCGACGCTGAGCACGACTGAGGGGTGCCGGGCGCGCACCTGCTCGACCACCTCCAGGACGCGCGAGGACTCCTCGGCGGCGCTGACCTCGACACCCGGCGCAGCTTTCACCCCGCCGATGTCGACGATGTGCGCCCCCTCCTCGACGACCTGGTCCACGCGTTCGAGGGCGGCCTGCAGGCCGAAGGTCGCGCCCTTGTCGAAGAAGGAGTCCGGTGTGCGGTTGACGATGGCCATGACCAGTGAGGTCTCGGGCATCGGCTTGCCGCGGAAGCGCAGCACTAGGAGGCCCGCTCCTGCGCGAGGGAGGAGGCCGGGGGCAGCGCGGCGACTCGGATCTCGGTGGTGTGCGTCGCGAAGCCGTCGTCGCTGCGGCTGAACTGGACGAACCGCTCGCTGTGCGGCCCGGAGGGTCGCCGGTCGAGGGCGGCGCCGAGGACTTGTGCGGACATCTGCCCGAGGGCGGCGTCGCTGTGGTGGCGATGGTGGCGTTCACCGATGTCGTTCTGGGCCATCGCGTCGAGACCGATCAGGTTGAGAACGTCGATGAGCATGGCGATCTCCAGCCCGTAGCCGGTCGCGAACGGCAGCCGGACGAGCAGGTCGCGGCGAGCGGCGAGCTCCCCGGACAGCGGCTGCACGAAACCGGCCAGCGCCGGCCACCAGGCGTTGAGCAGCGGCCGCGCGAGCAGCTCGGTGACCCGGCCCCCACTGCCGTGCCGCAAAACACCGTCGACGGTCAGCGGCCGGTCGAACGCGGCCTTCACGAACTGCACCGTCGGGTCGAGGAGCAGCGGCGTGAGCAGGGCGGTGGCGGTGGCCGCCCGCGACGGCAGGACGTCGGCGTCGAGGAACACCAGCAGGTCACCGGTCGCCTGCTGCTGCGCCCACCACAGCGCCCCGCCCTTGCCCGTCAAGGGGTGCCCGTGCGCGGCCGGCGGAAGGTGCAGCACCCGGGCCCCGGCACGCGCCGCGAGCTGCGCCGTCCGGTCCCGTGAGCCACCGTCGACAACCAGCACCTCGTCGACGAGCCCGGCGGGGATCAGCTCGTCGACAAGCGGCGCGACCACCCCTTCGACGGTGGCCTCCTCGTCACGAGCCGGCACCACCACCGACACCGTATGGCCGTCCTTGTGGGCAACCAGCTCGGTCAGCGGCAGCGTCGGCCAAGACGTCCGGCGACGCCACCAGGAGGCGAGGGAGTCAGGCACCAGTCCACGGTAACCGGGCCTGGGCGCGCTGCTAGCGTCAGCCGATGACCCGGGGGATACCGGTGGACCTCGACGCCGCCGCCAAAGCCGTCCAGCAGCTGCTCGTCGCCCTGGGTGAGGACCCGACCAGCGACCACCTGCAGCGCACCCCGGAGCGGGTGGCGAAAGCGTTCCAGGAGATGCTCACTCCCGCCGACGTCGACCCGACGACGTTCCCCAACGACGAGGGTTACGACGAGCTGGTCGTGGTCCGGGACATCCCGTTCCACAGCCTCTGCGAGCACCACCTGCTGCCCTTCGTCGGCAAGGCCCATCTGGCCTACCTACCGAAGGACCGCATCGTCGGCCTGTCGAAGCTGGCCCGGGTCGTCGAGCACTTCAGCCGCGCCTTGCAGGTGCAGGAGCGGATGACGCAGCAGATCGCCGCGTGGCTCGAGGAACGGCTCGCCCCCCGCGGCGTCGGTGTCGTCCTGGAGGCCGAGCACATGTGCATGCGGCTCCGCGGTGCTCGGGTACCAGGAACCATGACTGTCACCAGCGCACTGCGTGGCACCCTTCGCGACGACGCCCGCACCCGCGGCGAGTTCCTCGACCTCGTCCGCTGAGCTAGCGCCAGACGCCGGTCAGCGGCTGCACGCCGGGGTCGCCGTCATGGACCGTCTTGGCGGCGGCCGCCGAGAGCGCCTTGCTCTTCAGCGTCGGCAGGCCCCAGCTCGCCTCAAGGGTGCGCAGCAGCGCGTAGTGGTCCCCCTGCCAGCTCGTCGTCGTGCCGCCCTTGAGCATCGGCGAGATCAACAAGGTCCCGATCCGTCCGCCGGCCGACGTGTCGTGGCACGCCACGCAGCCACTGGTGTCGGTGGCGGCCGCCTCGTCGAACGTGACGACCAGCAGCGAGTGGCTGTCCCACGCCTTCGACGTCGTGAGCTGCTGGACGAAGCCCGGCAGCCAGGTGTCGATGGCTGCGACGCCCGCCGGATAGGTCGGCCCCTCGGGGTCAAGGAGGCAGCCGCCGGTACTGGAGGTGTCGTGGCCGTCGTGGCAGGTGTCGGGCTGGACGAAGCTCCATGCCGGTAACGCCCTCGTCGACGCGGCGTCCTTCCACAGCTCGGTGAGATCGACACTGTGCGCCTTGCAGTACGCCTCGCTGCCGCCGTGGTCGAGGACGGACGCGAACCAGGGCGCCGGGTTGTGACGGGTGGCGTACCCGTTGGTCAAAGGCCCCTGGTAGGTGTCCGGCAGGTCACGACTGGGCGCGTGCAGGCAGTTGCCGCCCAACGGCGCTCCCGCCATCCCCTCGCTGTAGATCTTCCAGGGCAGCTTCGCCTCGTCCATGAGGGCGCCGAGGGTCGGCACCGACGCGGGGAAGATGCAGCCCGAGTAGGGCTGGCCGGCGCAGTCGGCCTTGCCCTGCGTGGTCGGCTCGACAGCGGCGAACATCGCCTCGTAGTTGCCCAGGCTCGCGTGCCCCTCCGCATAGAAGCCGGGGATGTACAGACCCTTCTTCCGCAGCGCCACGAGCCCGGGCGCCTTCTCGAAGGTCGCCGACGCGCTCTCGTTCTCCAGCACCACGACGACCACGTGCGAGAAGCGGGGTACGGCGGGCCTCGGGGAGGCAAGCGCACCCCCGGTGACCGCGAGGGCGGCCATCAGTGACAGCAACGACAGTAGGCGCCGGCTCATCGGACCGCGTCCCATCCGCGCATCAGCGTCGATTCCGCGAGCTCCCGCCAGAACGGGTCCTCGAGGCCCATCGGGTTGGTGCCGACCGGCGGCACACACACATGTGGCCCGGGATCGAGGACGACCGGGAGCGATGGCGCCGATCTCGGGTGCGCGAAGTCCAGCGACTCCGCGAGGTTGCGCGCGGCCCGGTCCCGCTTGGTCAGCGGCGCCAGGCCGAAGCGCCACTCGACCATCTTGAGGATCGAGCTGTGGTCGTAGACCTGATGACCGACATGGCCTGCTCGTGCGAACGGCGACAGCAGGAAGGTGGGAACCCGGAAACCAGCCTGGGCGTGGTCGTCCTTGCCGCTGCTTCCGGTGTCATGGTTGTCGGCCATCCGTGGCGGCTTGACGTGGTCGAAGAAGCCGCCCCACTCGTCGTAGGTGATGACCAGCGCCGTCTTCGACCACAGCGGCCCGGTCGTGACCGCGTTGGCGACGAGGGACAGGAACGCCTGCCCGCGGTGGATGTCGGCGTGCGGGTGGTCGTCGTTGCTGCCGCCCTGGTCCTCGCCGAGGAAGAACGGGTCGACGTAGCTGAAGGAGGGCAGCGTCCCGGCCGCCGCATCGGCGATGAAGCGCTCCACAGGGCTCGCGATCGGCAGGTACTTCTGGCCCCACAGAGCGAGGAACGGCACGTCGGAGAAGTAGTAACGCGAGGAGACACCCGCTGCCGCGAGTCGGTCCCAGAGGGTGGGCAGCGCGGACGTCGCGGAGGTGTTGCTGATGCGATCGGTCGCAGCCGCGTGGGTGTAGAAGCGGTTGGGGTAGGTCGGTCCCAGGATCGAGGCGAAGTAGCGGTCGAACGTCGTCGCCTGCTTCACCAGCGGCCCGTAGAACGGCAGGTCTGCCTCGGTGTAGTAGCCGATCGCGAAGTCGTCGTTGTCTCCCTTGCGGAAGCCGTCCAGCTTGCCGTTGTTGAACTGCACCCGCCCGCCCTCGAAGGAGTGGTCAGGGTCGTTGCTGCCGCAGCCGTGGCGGTCGAGCAGATGGTGGGTGGCGTGCGGCTTGCCGGAGGAGTCCGGGTAGACCAGGCCCTTCTGCCGGCCGTCGGCACCTGGCACCCACCCGAGGTAGTGGTCGAAGGACCGGTTCTCCATGCAGACGACCACGATGTGGTCCAGTCCGCTGGCCGCGGCCGCCGGCAGTGAGGGGTAGATCTGCGGCCGGGGTGTTGTCGAGGCCAAGGCCGAGAGACGCTCGGGACCGAGGGCAGCGGCCGCCCCGATCCCAGCGGCCGTCGTCAACAGCTGGCGGCGGGTGAACTCCATGTCGGCAAGAGTTCGCCGCCGCGCGTCCATCTCCTCCGAAGCCGAGGTGAACGCTGGCCCAACAGACCCCGACTTCCTTGAGCGACGCCTCAGGCCTCGAAGCGGTAGCCGAGCCCTCGGACCGTGAGCAACCGCACGGGGTGCGCGGGGTCCGCCTCGATCTTGGCGCGCAGCCGCTTGACGTGCACGTCGACGGTCGTCGGATCGCCGCTGCGCCCCTGGCCCCACACCAGCTCGAGTGCCTCCTCGCGGCTGACGACCCGGCCGTCTCGGCGGATGAGCAGCTCGAGCAGTCCGAACTCCTTCGGGGGCAGGTGAATCGGGAGGTCGTCGTGCAGGAAGACGTGACGCGCAAGGTCCATGGTGAACGGGCCGGACCGCAGCACCTCGCCCGCGCCAGGGCGCGAACGCCTACGCAGGACGGCTCGGACCCGGGCGGCGAGCTCGCCGCGGGTGACACCGCTCGCGACGCAGTCGTCGGCACCGGCATCGAGGAAGAGCTCCAGCGACGTCCGGGCCTCGCGCAGCGCCACGACCACGGGAACGGCGGACGCCCCTCGGAGGGCGTACAGCTCCTCGAGCGCCGCGGCGGCATCGGTGTGCAGCAGCACCAGGTCGACAGCGCCGCTCTCGACCTGCTGCACGAGCGCGTGGCCGGGAGCCACAAGGACGGCGAGACCCTGGTCGCGCAGCCCCTCGAGAAGGCTGGAGCGTCCCCCCTCAGGCGCGCTCACGAGCACACGCGGAACGACCGGCAACGGTCCGGGGGCTGGGGTATGCCGGAAGGTCGTCGGCTCGATCGCGTGCACGTGATGAAAGTCGCAGGGCAACCTCGCGGCAGGGTGGCCGCCGGGTGAACGTCGTACGAAGAAGCTGCTGTCAAGGGAACGCGACGCGCAGCGGTACGCAACGCGAAGGACGGCGTTCACCGAATACTCACCCGACGTGGTCACCCTGGGCTCATGCTCACAGCACCGGTTCAGCCCACGCCGTGGGTCCTGCCCACGCAGGAACGTCGCGTCCTCGGGGACGCAGGCCTCCACATCCGTCGGGCCACGCCGGAGGATGTCGTCGAACTCGCAGCCCTGAAGCGTCGCGTCGAGCGCCTCTGCTACGGCCACCTCGGCACCGCCGAGGCGCTGTCGGTGCGCCTGCACCGCCGCTGCACCGCGTGGTACCTGCTCAGCCGGATCGCCGCCGGCGAGCTGCTCCTGGTGGCCGAGCAGGGGAACACCCTGGTCGGCCTCGGTTGCGCCCGGGTGGACCGCGTCGACGACGTGCCGCAGCTGCGCCTGCACTCCACGTACGTCGAACGGACGCGACACGGAGCCGGCAGGGCTCTGACGTCGGCCAGGCTGCAGGCCGCCGACCAACTCGGGCTGCGGGTCGTCACCGCGGCGTGCTTGGTCGGGGCGGAGGCCGCTGCGCGGCGACTGCGCGGCCTGGGCATGATGGAGGTCGGGCAGCGAACCAGCAGCCCAACATTTCCTGGCGTAGGGCTGTCGCACTGGCTCGGCAGCGTCCAGACTGCCTTGGAGATCGTCACCCACTGAGGAGGCTTCTGTGGCCTTGGACCACCGTGGCGACGAGAGTCGTCAGATCGAGCACGTCAAGGAAGACCTGCTGCGGGAGTTCGCAGCTCTTCCTGAGGCGGTCGTCACGGAGGAGGTCTCGCAGATGCTGCGGCACTTCACCCGAGCCCCGGTGCGGTCCTTCGTCCCTGTGCTGGTGCGTCGTGGCGTCAGGGAGCGCCTGCGCCACCTCAAATAGGCCCAAAGGCACCAGAAGCACAAGAACGGGCAGAAAGAGCAGTAGCCGGCGCGGGCACCGGGCGGCCGCCCGCACTCCAGGGGCCGGTGTCCATGCTGTGTCCATCGGGTGTTCACTCAGCCCGTGGAGCATCAGTCTGGTGAGTGACAGGTGACCGACGTGACAGCGGCGGTTCCCGCCCTGAAGGCGCCGGCCGCCGAGACGATGGCAGGCAGTCCCAGGCGCTTCCTCAATCGCGAGTTGTCCTGGCTGGAGTTCAACCAGCGCGTGCTCGCGCTCTCCCAGGACCCGAGCTCCCCGCTGCTGGAGCGCACCAAGTTCCTGGCCATCTTCGCGACCAACCTCGACGAGTTCTTCATGGTCCGCGTGGCCGGTCTCATCCGCCGCCTGGAGACCGGGCTCGGTCTCCGCAGCGCTGACGGGCTCGGCACCCGCCAGCAGCTCGAGATCATCCGGCACAAGGCCCGGGACCTCGCGCAGGAGCACGCCCGTACCTTCCTCGACGAGGTCCGGCCTGCCCTCGCCGAAGCGGGTATCGAGATCCTCACCTGGGCGGACCTGCCGGCGGTCGAGCAGCTGCGCCTGCACGGCTGGTTCCGGGACCGGGTGTTCCCCGTCCTCACCCCGCTCGCGGTCGACCCCGCGCATCCCTTCCCCTACATCAGCGGGCTGTCGCTCAACCTGGCCGTGCTCGTCCGCGACCCGCAGACCGGCGTCGAGCGCTTCGCCCGCGTCAAGGTGCCGGACAACGTCGGGCGCTTCGTCGAGGTCCGCGGCGGACCCACCGGCTCCGCGCGCTACCTCCCGCTCGAGCAGCTCATCGGCGTGCACCTGCAGCAGCTGTTCCCCGGCCTCGAGGTCCTGGCGCACCACGAGTTCCGGGTCACCCGCAACGCCGACCTCGAGGTCGAGGAGGACCGCGACGAGGACCTCCTGCAGGCTCTCGAGCGCGAGCTCTCGCGGCGGCGCTTCGGCCCCGTCGTCCGGCTCGAGGTCGGCGAGCACATGGACCCGCACGTGCTCGACCTGCTAGTGCGCGAGCTCGACGTCACGCTGGACGACGTCGTCGCCGTACCCGGGCTGTTGGCTCTTTCGTCCCTGCACGAGCTGTCGGCGGTGGATCGGCCCGAGCTCAAGGACGACCCGTTCGTGCCCGCGACCCACCCGCGACTGGTCGACGGCGAGCAACCCGCCGACATGTTCGCGGCCCTGCGCGAGGGCGACATCCTGGTCCACCACCCGTACGACTCGTTCTCCACGAGCGTGCAGCGCTTCCTCGAGCAGGCCGCTGCCGACCCGTTGGTGCTGGCCATCAAGCAGACGCTGTACCGCACCTCAGGTGACTCCCCCATCGTCGACGCGCTCATCGACGCTGCCGAGGCCGGCAAACAGGTCGTGGTCGTGATCGAGATCACCGCGCGCTTCGACGAGCAGGCCAACATCCGCTGGGCCCGGAAGCTAGAGCGGGCCGGTTGCCACGTGGTCTACGGCCTGCTGGGCCTCAAGACCCACTGCAAGGCCGCCCTGGTCGTCCGCCAGGAGAGCGGCGGCCTGCGGCGCTACTGCCACCTCGGCACCGGCAACTACCACCCGCGCACCGCCCGGCTGTACGAGGACCTCGGCCTCTTCAGCGCCGACCAGGAGTTGGGCGCCGACCTCACGGACCTGTTCAACGCGCTGACCGGCTACAGCAACCAGACGGAGTACCGCGACCTGCTCGTCGCACCGCACAGCGTGCGGTCCGGTCTCATCGACCAGATCCGACGCGAGGCCGAGCACGCGCGCGCGGGCCGCCCTGCGGGCATCCGCATCAAGGCCAACAGCGTGGTCGACGAGGAGATCATCGACGCCTTGTACGACGCCAGCCAGGCGGGCGTCCCGATCGAGGTGGTCGTACGCGGCATCTGCGCCTTGCGCCCCGGTGCGCCGGGCCTGTCCGAGACCATCCGGGTGCGCAGCATCCTGGGCCGCTTCCTCGAGCACTCGCGGGTGATGTCGTTCGAGAACGGCGGGGAGCCGGAGTTCTGGCTCGGCAGTGCCGACCTCATGCACCGCAACCTCGACCGACGGGTCGAGACCCTCGTGCGGGTGAAGGACGCTGCGGTGAAGGAGCGCCTCAGCGCCATGCTCGACCGTCTGATCGCAGACGACGTCCGCCGCTGGGACCTCGACGTGGACGGCAACTGGCACCAGGCGGGGACCGTCGACGTCCAGACCCAGCTGCTCCTGAACGCCCGCGAGCAGGTCCCGGTGGCTTAGCCTCCGTCCATGCGGCTAGGAGTGCTCGACATCGGGTCCAACACCGTGCACCTGCTGGTCGTCGACGCCCACCCGGGCTCGCACCCTGACCCGGTACGAAGCCACAAGAGCGAGCTGCGGCTCGCAGAGCTGATCGGTCCGGACGGCCGCCTCGGTGAGCGCGGGCTCGAGCTGCTGGTCGAGGCCGTCAAGGCCGCCTCGCAGGCTGCGGCCGAGGAGGAGGTCGAGGATCTGGTGGCGTTCGCGACCTCCGCGGTCCGCGAGGCCGTCGACGGTCTCGAGGTTCTCGAAGCCGTGCGGAAGCAGACCGACGTCGACCTCATGGTCGTGTCCGGCGAGGACGAGGCCGCGATGACCTTCCTCGCTGTCCGGCGCTGGTTCGGGTGGAGCTCAGGCCGGCTGCTGTGCCTCGACATCGGCGGTGGCTCGCTCGAGATCTCCTGCGGCCGCGACGAGCTGCCCGATCTCGCGATCTCGGTGCCGCTCGGTGCCGGGCGCTTGACCCGCGAGTCGCTGCCCGACGACCCCCCGTCGCGCAAGGATGTGACCGCGCTGCGCGAGCACGTCTGGCAGGAGCTCGCCACCGTCACGCCTGACGTGCTCAGCCAGGGCGTGCCGGACCGGGTCGTGGCGACCTCCAAGACGTTCCGCTCGCTCGCCCGCCTCGACGGGGCAGCGCCCTACGCGCTCGGGCCGCGGGTGCCGCGGCGGCTCACACGCCGCGGGCTGGAGAGCATCGTCGACAGGGTCGCGGGGATGACCGCCGAGGAGCGCTCCGCCTTGCCTGGTGTCTCGGCCTCGCGAGCGCCGCAGCTCCTGGCCGGCGCGATCGTCGCCCTGGAGACCTTCACCGCGTTCGGGATCGAGCACGCCGACATCTGCCCGTGGGCCCTGAGAGAGGGAGTGGTCCTACGCCGCCTCGACTGGCTGCACGAGGACCAGAAGCTCCGGCACTGACTAGACCGCCGAGGCGAGCGCATCCGACCCGAGGAGAGCCGCCCGGGCGTTCCGGGGGTCGTCGCAGATCGCTGCCTGCACGCCGGCATCGGCCAGGCGGGTCAGGTCGTACAGCCGGTTGACGGTCCACCCGGTGACAGCGATCCCTTGCTGCGCAGCGGGTCTCACCAGCTCGAGCCTGCCGAGCAGCGACGTGACGTGGGGGTGCGCCTCGACGTGGCCGTCCTGGGCCGCACGACCCAACACCACACCCAGCGGGACACCGGGACGACCCAGCAGGGCTGTCCGGATGTGGAGGCCGCGCCGCCGCATCTGCAGCACGCGGGGCCGGTCGAAGGACGAGACGACGACGTCGTGCAGGCGATGCCGGCGCAGTACCGACGCCACCGCCTCAACCGTGCCGGTGGCGGCGCCGGCAGGCCCGTGAGGAGTCTTCAGTTCGACGACCAGCCGACCGCGATCCCCTACCAGGTCGAGGATCTCGGACAGCAGCGGCACCGGGTGGCCGGCGACGGTGGGCAGCTCGCCGCTGGCCATCGCGGCCAGGTGCCGGGCGTCTCCCGCGGTACGACGCATGCCTGGGTCGTGGTGGCAGACGGGCACGCCGTCGGCGGTCAGTCGGACGTCCACCTCGACACCGTCCGCGCCGTGGCGCAGAGCCCGGTCAACGGCGGCAAGGGTGTTCTCGGGTGCGGTCGCGTGGACGGCCCCACGGTGTCCCAGTAGCAGCACACGCCAACGGTCACCGCCGCGACGGACCAGGGACCGGCTTTGAACTGGCCAGTGCATGAACGTCGTACGGCGGTCCGGCTGCACACGGCCGAGGCCGGCCCCCCGTTCGGGGACCGGCCTCGGACCGTGGCTGCAGTGGGCTCAGAGCTCGCGGAGCGACACCAACGAGGAGTTGCCGGCGGCGTTGGTCGAGGTGGCGCCGATCCGCACCTGCAGTACGTGGGTCCCGCGGGCGAAGGTACGAACGAACCGGAAGGTCGAGTTGCTGGCCACCCGCGCTCGGGCGATCAGGACGTAGCTGGTCCCACGGCGCTCGTAGAGGTTGACGATCCCGCCCGGGTGGTTCGGGTAGATCTTGCCGGTGATGGCCACCGTGCGGGTACGGGTCTGCGTGCCGGACTTCGGTGAGGTGATCGTCACCGCGGTCCGGACCAGCGTACGGACCGTGTTCGACGTCGCCGCCGCCTGCGTGGCCGTGGCGCTGAACACAGCCCGGAACGAGGTGTTCACCACTCCCCGGATCAGGTAGCTGAACGCACCGGTCGAGCTGGTCGTCAACGCCGCTGTCTTCACGGCCTGGTGGTCGCCGTAGAGGTAGAGGACGACCCGCTTGCCGGACACGGCACCGCCCTTCATCGCGCCGCTGACCCGGAACGACTGGCCCGCAATGACGGCACTGACGGGCTTGGCCAGAGTGAGGGAGGTGGCGGTGCGGACCGCGTAGCTGCGGACGGCCGAGGTGCTTGGGGCGTAGGCCGCCGAGTCCGTCGGGAGGAACGCAGCCGTGAGGGAGTGAGCTCCCGCGGCCAGGGTGACGGTCTTGGTGGCGGTGCCGCCGCTGACCGCGACGGGTGCTCCGAGGGCAGTGCTGCCGTCGGAGAACTGAACGGTCCCAGCGGCAGCAGCGGGGCCCACCGTGGCAGTCAGGGTCTCCGTCTGCCCCGGCGTGGCAGCTGCCGGGCTCACGGCAAGAGTGGTGGTCGTCGCAGTGCCGGAGGGCGCCGGGTAGACCTGGATCCAGGTGCTGCCGCTGATCTGGATGTCGGTGGCGAGGTACTTCGCATCCGACGTCTTGATCCGGATCTGGTACAGGCCCTGGTAGGCGTCCGTGGCCGTGTTCGGGAAGTCGTGGGTCAGGTCGGCGAAGGTCAGGTCACCGGCGACCGGCTGGACCGCCGGGTTGCTCGAACCTGAGATCGCGGCAGGGGCCCCGGCGATGGGGAAGGTGGTCGGACCGGCGAGGAGCTCGCCCGAGAAGGCCCCCGGTGCCTGGCCGCTCTTGGGGAGGTAGCCGTAGAGCGAGGCCTTGCTGCCTGTGGCAGTGAGCGGCGCGGAACCGACGGCGTAGCCGACCGGCGTGCTCGTGGTGCCACTGGTGATGGCCGTGCCAGCGGCGTCGTAGAACGTGATGCTCCCGGCGGCGCCGGCGTCCGGCTCGTACGGCGGGGTGGCGGCCGCGGAGGCCGCGGACGCGGTGACGCCCACGACGACCACGGAGACCAGCGTGGAGAGGAGCGCGGCACGGGCCGGACCCTGACGGACCTTCATCGAATGCCTTTCGGACGGAGTTCAGGATGAGCTACGGGGAGGTGCATCAGGCTGGGTTGGGCGTGCTGCACCGGCGCAGGATCAGCGCTCCGGCGGCGAGCAGGACGACGAGCAGTCCGCCGACGACCGGGACGACGTCGCCGCCCCGAGTGGACGCGGACGCGCTCGCTCGGTCGGCTGGTGCAGAGGTGCCATCGGTGCTGGTGTTGGCGGAGCCGCTCTGGCTGGGTGGAACGGCCGCACCGGGTGCCGCCGTGGCCGATGTCGTCGGCACCGTCGACGCCTGCACGCCGAGCAGTTGGGCGACCGCTACCGCCTTCACGCCCCGACAGCTGCCGCCGCCACCGCGGAGCAGCGTCCATCGGTTGCCCGACACCTGCAGGTCGGCACTGTCATAGCGCTGGGTCTGCAGCGGCCGACCCGGA
>JAOPVP010000032.1 GCA_025966135.1 Frankiales bacterium | reverse complement strand
GGCCCTGGCTGAGCCCGGTCGACAAGGCCACCTCATCACCGATGAACGCCCGCTCCCTGCCCCCGGCCCGGTTGGAGGTCTGCACGATCTGCCGCCACAACCCGGCGCTCGCCAGGTCCTGCATCCGAGCCCACACCCCAAGCCCGTCGAGGTCCTCGGTCGGGGTGGCGGTGAACAGCATCCCCGCGCACCGGTCCTGGACCCGCCCGACCAGCGCCGCCAGCTCGACCGGGCCCAACCCGGCCCGAGCCGGCCGGGAACCATCCACCGCACCCAGGAACCGATCCACCGCCAACGCCGGATCCAACCCACCGTCAAGCGCAGGATCGAGCGCAGGGTCAAGCGCAGGGTCGAGCACCGCCGGGGTGTCGACCTGATGCATACCGCGCTCTCGCTTTCACATTCGCTGCTAACCCGAACACTACCCCCTATTTGGGCGTTTTGACCGTTCTCCACAGCCTGGGTGGAGAGCCCTTCCGCGGACGGTCAGGCGCCCAGGATCGCCGGGCGGAACGACACACACCGGGGGCTGTCCACAAGCCGATCCTGGTACCGGCCCGGCGGCCGACGGTTCGGCACCCAAACGCGTGCCCACACGGCCATAACCAGCCTGACCAGATCCCGACCAGGCCGACATTGCCCCCGCGGGGGGGCTCAGCTATCGGGTGCCGAGCAGGAGTTGACTCGGGTGCTGCGGATCGTGGAACAGGATGTTGCGACCCGCTGCCGGGACGGGCTCGTGGGTCGGTGAGTCCGAGCTCGCGAACCACAGCCGCAGCCGATGTCCGGGAGCGACCGTGTAGGCGGTGTCCCACAGGTCGAGGCGGTACTCCGTCGTCAGGCCCACGGTCACCGGATCGTGCCGGTCATCAGTGAGGTACGGCGATCCGGGCCGTGACCGGGCAGGGTCCACGTGCCGGAAGCTGGCGCGCAGCCAGCCCTGGGTCACCGGCGTCTCGGAGCCGTCCGGAGCGATGTCCGACAGACGGGCCACCCAGGCCATGTCGGACGCCTCGGTGATCGCCCAGAAGTGCAACTCCGACGGACCTGCCAGTCGCAGCGGCCTCGACACCGGAGCGGTCGTGTAGGTCAAGCCGCGCACGTCGTCGAGCCGTTGGTCGCTGTGCAGGTACGGCGCGAACCCGTCCGGCCCCTCCTTCCCCATCGGTACCGAGGAGCCGGCCGTCGGGTCGTAGACGTAGGAGTCCTGGTAGGAGTCCCGTCCCGTGACCGCGCCCGCGACGAGGGACCCGTCGTTCAGGGAGGCCGCCGAACCGCTCTTGGCAGCGCTGAGGTTCAAGGCAGCCAGCCCTGGACCCGCGGCGCGCCATGAGGAGGCCGTGCTCCAGGTGCGCGAACCTCGATCGAAGTACGTCACACGCGGCTTGTTCTCGACACCGTTGTCCTTGCCCTTCACGTAGTGGTCGAGCCAAGCCAGGATCTGGCCGGGCGGTGGCGTCGCGGACAGCTGCGGTGACGTGTCGGCCGGCCCACCGCCGTACGGGGCTCCGACCTCACCGAGGTTGCCGGTGCCGTGATGGGTGGAGGCGTCGATCCACAGTTGGGCGGGGACCTTCAGGGCGTCGATGAGGCGCAGGTCGCCGCGGCTGTACATGTCGTTCCAGCCCGTGAAGACGTAGACCGGGACCTTGATGCGCCCGACCTTGTCGAGGACCGAGCGCTCCTGGTATAGCGGCCCGTCGAGGTCGTTGAGGCGGGTCTCGACGGCGAACAGCTGGTCCTTGCGGTCGAGGTACTGCGGCTGCGGGCCGAGCCCGAGGCCCTGCGTCGCCGACTGCCCGGCAAACCACTGCTCGACGAAGCCCTGGTCGTACAGCCCGTTGTGCCAGAGCACGTCGCGGTAGGGGTCGGTCGGCGGGTGGCCGACGACGACCGTGGTCAGGTGCGGGGGCTGCAGGGCGGAGCCGAGCAGGGCGGTGATGGCGGAGTAGGAGTAGCCGTACAGGACGATCTTGCCGTTGCTCCAGGGCTGCTTGGCGGCCCACTCCACGACGTCGTAGACGTCCCGCTGCTCGCGCTCGCAGAGCAGGCACAGGGCGCCGCCGCTCTTGCCGGAGCCGCGCACGTCGGTGTTGACGTGGGCGTAGCCGTCCCGGACGTAGGTGGTCGCCGACGATCGGCCGTAGGGCTCCATGTCCACGATCGCCGGGAAGCGCCCGGTCGCCGACGGCAGGTGCACGTCGCCGACGAGGTGCACCCCGTCGCTCGCGGTGATCGTGACGTCGGTGAGGTCGGTCGCCGCGGCATGAGCGGGCCAGGTGGTGAGCGCGCTCGCTCCGAGGGCGGTCGCGACGAGCAGGGGGCGCAGGCGCATCAAGGGCTCCAGACGGGGGTTGCTTGCCTGTTTCGTCGCGGTCGCCCCCCTTTCCTGCATTAGAGAAAATAGTTCCGCGGGGCTAGTGACGAACGGGACGAGACGCGCCACAGTTCGCTGACCCAGGACGGGCTCCCTTCACGCACGGAGACTTTGATGCGTCGTCGTTCGCTCGTGCTCGCCCTCGCGGCCGCTTCCCTCACGCTGCCCGCCCTTGTCACCACCGCGATGGCAGCACCGGCGGACACCACGCCAGGCGTCGCGAACGTCTGCGCGGCAGCGCAAGAGGGCTTCGCGCACTGCGACGCGCACGTGCGGACGAAGGGCGCCAAGCGCGACGCGACCACCGGCTACCAGAACGGCTACTCACCTGCGCAGCTGATCAAGGCCTACGGGCTCACCGGGCTCACCGGCACGACGACGATCGCCGTCGTCGACGCCTATGCCCACCCCGCCGCCGCCGCCGACCTTGACGTCTACCGCAAGCAGTTCGGTCTCGGGACCGCCAACCTGACGCAGTACAACCAGACCGGCGGATCGATCACCACGGTGGCCGGAAACACCGGTTGGGGTCAGGAGGAGATGCTCGACCTCGAGATGGTCTCAGCCATCTGCCCCAACTGCCCGATCCTCTACGTCGGTGCGAAGAGCGCCAGCTTCACCGACCTCGGCACGGCCGTGAAGCTGGCCGCTGCCATGGGCGCGAAGGTCATCTCCAACTCCTACGGCGGCAACGAGTCGAGCAGCGAGGTCTCGATCCAGACCAGCTACTACACGATCCCTGGCGTCGCCATCACCGTCAGCTCCGGCGACAGCGGGTACGGCCCCGAGTCGCCGGCCGCCTTCAACACCGTCACCGCGGTCGGTGGCACCACGCTCAAGCTGGACAGCAGCGGCACCCGGCTGAGCGAGACGGTGTGGAGCGGCGCGGGCAGCGGCTGCTCCGCCTACATCAGCAAGCCCGACTGGCAGCACGACACGGCCTGCGCCCGCCGGACCATCGCCGACGTGGCGGCCGTGGCCGACCCCGCGACCGGTGTCGCCGTCTACGACAGCTACGGCTCGACCGGCGGCGCCAACTGGTACGTCTTCGGCGGCACGTCGGTGGCTGCGCCCATCGTCGGGGGCATCTACGCGCTGTCCGGCAACACCGCCGGCACCCCGGCCCAGCTGCTCTACACCAACCCCGGCACGCTGCTCGACGTCACGAGCGGCTCCAACGGCCGTTGCACCACCAAGCGCAGCAGCGGTGCGCTCTACCTGTGCACCGGTACGCCGGGGTACGACGGCCCGACCGGCAACGGCACCCCGAACGGCAACCTCACCGCGTTCTGAGCTCCTCCAGCACCCAGTGGCTAGAAGCGGCCGTCCCTGACGCGCTCGGTGATCTGGCGCTCGGCGTAGAAGGACAGCAGCGGGATGGTGCCCGCGAGCCCCACGAGCAGCACCGCCTTCAAGGGGAAGCGGCGGCGGCGCCAGAGGTCGGCGATCGTCACGAGCAGGACCATGTACAGGTAGCCGTGCGCGGTGCCCAGCACGACCTCGATCGTGCGGTTGTTGATGATGACCCCGACAACCAGGATCACGAGCAGCGTCCCCACCAGGTAGGCCATCACGCGGTAGCGCAGCAGCGCAGCGTCCGTGCTCTTCACAGCAGTCGTCGTCAACGGGATCTCTCGTTCAGCTCGGCGAGGTAGCGGTTGTAGGCGGCGAGCTCGGGGTCTTCCTCGTCACTGACGGGCTGAGCCACCGGCTGGTAGACGCGCGGCGGCGGAGCCTGCTCGTCCTCCTCAGGCGGACCCCGCAGCTCATCGCGCAGGAACCAGGCCCAGCACAGCACCGCGAACAGACCGAACAGCGTCCACTCGATGGTGTACGACCAGTTGAGGATCGAGTTCCGGTCGACCGCGCGGTGGTACTGCCACCGGCCGAAGCCGATGCAGGTCGCGACCGCCAGGACCAGCAGGACGTGCCTGACCAGCCAGCGGGGCGAGACGAGCAACCGGAGCACGTGCTCCAGGCTAGTCGTCGAGGTAGTCGCGCAGCGACGCGGAGCGGGACGGGTGGCGCAGCTTGGAGAGCGTCTTGCCCTCTATCTGCCGAATCCGCTCGCGCGTGAGGTTGAAGTCCTTGCCGATGTCGTCGAGCGTGCGCGGCTGGCCGTCGACCAGGCCGTAGCGCATCTCCATCACCCGGCGCTCACGGTCGGTGAGGCTGGCGAGGACCGCCGAGAGCTCCTCGCGCATGAGTAGGAAGGCCGCGGCCTCACCCGGCATGACGGCGTGCTCGTCCTCGATGAAGTCACCCAGGGAGGCATCGCTGTCCTCGCCGATGAGGGCGTCGAGCGAGGCGGGGTCGCGGTTGTAGGACCGGATCTCCTCGACGCGCTCGGGGGTGAGGTCGACCTCGACGGCGATCTCGGCAGCGGTGGGCTTGCGACCCAGCTGCACGACGAGGTCGCGCTCGACGCGGCGGATCTTGTTGACCTGCTCGACCATGTGCACAGGCAGGCGGATGGTGCGCGCCTGGTCGGCCATGGCGCGAGTCAGGGCCTGGCGGATCCACCAGGTCGCGTAGGTCGAGAACTTGAAACCCTTGGTGTAGTCGAACTTCTCGACCGCCCTGATCAGGCCCAGGTTGCCTTCCTGGATCAGGTCCGTGAGGCCCATGCCACGACCGGCGTACTTCTTCGCGACCGAGACGACCAGGCGCAGGTTGGCCTCGAGCATGTGCTGCTTGGCACGCTCGCCCTCGCGGACGATGTACTGCAGGTCGGCGCGCATCTGCGGGCTGATCTTGCCGCCCTGGGCGAGCCGCTCGGCGGCGAACAAGCCGGCCTCCATCGCGCGGGCGAGCTCCACCTCCTGCTCGGCGGTCAGCAGCGGCACCCGGCCGATCTGGTTGAGGTAGAGCCGCAGGACGTCGACGCTCAGCGTGGCGCCGGCTTCGATCTCCTCCTGCTCCTCCTTCTCCGCCTCGGCCGCCAGCTCCTCGGGAGTGGGCTCGTCGGTGGTCACCTCGGTGACGTCGATGGCCTCGAGGTCCTCGCCTGGGACGACCTCGACACCGCCGACGGCGGGGGCCGCCTGGGCCGCGGTCTTCGCCGAGGCCTTCTTGGCCGGTGCCTTCTTGGCCGCGGCGACCTTGGTCACGGGGGCCTCCTCAGGAACCGCGGCGACGGCACCGGCTGCCTTCTTGGCAGCGCGGGTGCGCGTGGCCTGGGGCTGCTCGGGAACGGCAGCGCTCATGCTTGGGTGATCTCCTAGGGCGTTGCCCGCGAGGGCGTTCCGGTGCTGGGGCTCACTGGTGACTTCACCATGATTGTCGCACCGTCTTGGCTCGGCCGTGGCATCCGTCACCTTCCGGAGTGCCGACGGCACGCTCCGGCGCCTCCGAACCTCCGCCTGAGGCCTCGGGGGGCCTACCCGATCAGCAGCGCGGCGAGGGTGCAGAGCACCGCCACCGCCACGACCCCGACCACCAGGCGGAACCAGAGGTAGAGATCGATCCCGGGGAGGTAATCGAAGTCGTTCAGCTCGATGTCGTCCATGTCCCCAGCGTGGATTGCTCAGGTTTCAGGCGGGTGACCAGCGGGCGTGATGGTCCTCACGCCGGCTCAGACACCGAGGCGCTTGGCGATGACCTCGTTCATGATCTCGTCGGTACCGCCGCCGATGCGCAGGATCCGGCTGTCGCGGTAGTGCCTCTCGACCTCCGACTCGCGCATGTAGCCGAGCCCCCCGAACAGCTGCACCGCCTCGTCGACGACGTGGTCGCAGACCGCGCAGGCGGTGTTCTTGGCCATGCTCACCTCGGTGACCGCGTCGCCGGTGTCCAGCCACGCCTCGTAGGCCGCCCGGGTGGCCGTCTTCGCGACCCACACCTGCCGGGCCATCTCGGCCACCTTGTGCCGGACGACCTGACGACTGCTCAGCGGCCGGCCGAACGTCTCGCGGTCCTTGAGCCACGGGATCACCAGGTCCAGGCACCGCTGCGCGGTGGCCCAGGCCTGGGTGGCCATCGCGAGCCGTTCCGACTGGAACTGCTTCATGATCAGCACGAAGCCTGCGCCCTCGTCGCCGACCAGGTTGGCAGCCGGGACACGGACCTCGTCGAAGGACAGCTCGGCGGTGTCGCTGGCGCGCCAGCCCATCTTGTCCAGCGGTGGGCTGACCGTGAAGCCGGGCAGGCCCTTGTCGATCACGAGCAGCGAGATCCCGCCGTACCCGTCGTCGCCGGTCCGGACGGCGGTGGTGACGAAGTCGGCCCGGACCCCGCTGGTGATGTAGGTCTTCGCGCCGGTCACCACGTAGGCGTCGCCGTCCCGGACAGCCCGGGTCCGCAGCCCGGCGACGTCCGAGCCGCCTCCGGGCTCGGTGACGGCAAGGGCACCGATAAGGTCGCCCGCGAGGGTGGGCCGGACATACCGGTCAACAAGGTCCCGCGACCCGGACTGCACGATGTGCGGTACGGCGATGCCGTGCGTGAACAGGCTCGCCACGACCCCGCCCGAGCCGCCGCCCAACAGGATCTCCTCGGCGACGATGGCGGCATCGATGCTGTCGCCACCGCCGCCTCCGACCTCCTCCGGAAAGGCCACGCTCAGCACGCCTGCGTTCGCGAACGTCTTGTGCAGGCTGCGTGGCAGCTGGCCTTCGCGTTCCCAGCCGGCGACGTGGGGGGCGATCTCCTTGGCGGTGAGGTCTCTGGCGAGCTGCCTCAGGGCCTGGCGCTCTGCGGTGTCCCAGCGGCTCACTTCTTCGGCCGCCCATCAGTGGGCAGGCCTGCGAAGCACTGCGCGTGGTCCATCCAGTCGTCAGCGAGCGGGCCGGTGGTCACCAGGGCGGTGTCGTCGCGGTGCCGGCGCTGGGTGACCCGCAGGCAGAAGTCCTCCGCCGGGCCGATCACGGCGTCATCGCCACTGCCCCACTCCCAGGTGCTGCCGTCGGGGGCCTTCAGCGTCACGCGGACCTCACCCTCGGGGGCGGTCAGACCACGGACCGCGTAGGAGAAGCCCCGGGTGCGCACGCCGAGGTGGGCGATGTGCCGCAGCCGGGCCGTCGGGAGCCGCTCGGCGCCGACGGCGTCGACGACGTCCTGGCCGTGCGCCCAGTACTCCATGAGTCGTGCGGTGGCGAAGGACGCGGGGCTCATCGGCGGGCCGTACCAGGGCACCTTGGTAGCCATCGGCAGCGTCGCGAAGGCCTCGACCATCAGCTCGAAGCCGCGGTGCCACTTCTCGACGAGGACGTCCTTGGCGAGCCCCTTGCCCGCGGCGAGCCAGCCGTCGAGGAAGCCGCTCGGGTCGGCGAGCACCTGGGGGAGCTCGGCGTTGAAGACGTCCGGGTCCGTGGCCGCCAGCAAGCCCTTGGCATCTGCGACGAGCAGGTGGCTGACGGTGTCCCGGACGTCCCACGGCTCGGCCGGTACCGGCTGGTCGAGATCCGCCTCGAGGACGAGCCGTACCAGTTCGTCGTGCTCTGCCCGTAGGTCGTCCAACAGCTCGGTCAGCATGGGTCCTCCCGGTGAGTGAACGCAGGCTAACCTGGCTCCGTGACCACCGCCGCGCCCCGCCGTGAGCAGCTGCTCGAGGCCGCGGCCGATCTGTTCGCGGCGCGCGGGTTCCATGAGGTCGGCATCGACGACATCGGCGCCGCGGCCGGTATCACCGGACCGGGCGTCTACCGGCACTTCCCCTCCAAGCAGGCCCTGCTCGAGTCCCTGTGCGACCGCACCATGGACCGGATGCTGGCCCTCGCCCAGGGCACCGACGACCTCAAGACCCTCGTGGACCTGCACGTGACCCTGGTCGTCGAGGAGCGCGCCCTCATCGGCGTGTGGGTCCGCGAGCAGCGCGCCCTGGCCGAGGGTGTGCGCCGCTCGCTGCGCGGGCGGATGCGCGACTACGAGCAGATCTGGCGCGATGCGGTCGCCCCGCTGCGGGCCGACCTGGACCGCGACGAGCTGGCCCTGACCGTCGGCTCCGCCCTGGCGATGCTCAACACCACCTCGCTCATCGACAGCCCCCTGGACGCGGCCGGCCGTGCGGCCCTGCTTCGCCAGGTCGCCCTCGCCGCCCTCGGCGTCTGACCCGCTCGCCCCTTCGACCTCAGAGCGCGACCGGCGCCTGGCCCTCTCCGGCGTTGGTTCCCTGGTCGAAGTGGGAGACGTCCACGACGAGGAACAGTCCGCCGCCGCGGAACGTCAGCTCGCCCTCGGGACTGCGCCCCTCGCACGACACGAACAGCTTGCGGCCTTCCACCCGGTCGAGCTTGGCGACCAGGTCGTACTGCACGCCGACGAGGACCGGCTTGAGGTACTCGACCTCGAGCGTGCGGGTGACGGCCGGCTTGCGGACCACGAACAGCAGGAAACCGCACACGTCGTCGACGAGCGCCGCCACGATGCCGCCGTGCACGATCCCGGGTGCACCGGAGTGCTTGGGCGAGAAGGTGTAGCTGGCGTGGATCTCCTCACCCACCTTGCGGGCGACCGCGCGCAGCCCGAACTCGGACTCCGGACCACAGCCGAAGCAGCTCGGGTAGTGCGGCGGCAGCGTGCCGGGCTCGCGTTCGACCTTCCCTGCGCGCAGTCGCTCCTCGTAGTCGCGGACGCTGTCAGACACCGAGGGACCGGCCGATGATCTCCTTCATGATCTCAGTGGTACCGCCGTAGATGGTCTGCACCCGCGAGTCGATGTAGGCCCTGGCGACCGGGTACTCGAGCATGTAGCCGTACCCCCCGTGCAGTTGCACGCAGCGGTCGACCACCCGCTTCTGGAGCTCGGTGGTCCACCACTTCGCCATCGCGGCGTCCTTGATGTCGAAGCGTCCGGCGTTGTGCTCGCTGACCGCCCGGTCGAGGTACTGCTCGGCGATGCACACCTCGGTCTCCATCTCGGCGAGCGTGAAGCGGGTGTTCTGGAACGACCCGATCGACGTGCCGAACGCCTTGCGCTCCTTGCAGTACGCAACGGTGATGTCGAGGATCTTGCGGGCTGCAGCCACCGCGACCACCGCGATGGACAGCCGTTCCTGGGGCAGCCCCTCCATGAGATGGACGAAGCCGCCACCCTCCTTGCCCAGCAGGTTGGCCGCCGGCACCCGCACGTCGTCGAAGAACATCTCCGCGGTGTCCTGCGCCTTCATGCCGACCTTGTCGAGGTTGCGACCGCGCTCGAAGCCCTTCATCCCGCGCTCGACGACGAGCAGGCTGAAGCCGCGGGCACCGGCGTCGGGGTCGGTACGGGCCACGACGATCACCAGGTCGGCGTTGATGCCGTTGGTGATGAAGGTCTTGGAGCCGTTGAGGACCCAGTCGCCGCCCTCCCGGTGGGCGTGCGTCTGCAGCCCCTGCAGGTCGGAGCCGGCACCGGGTTCGGACATCGCGATGGCCGTGATGAGCTGCCCGGACACGAAGCCGGGGAGCCAGCGGTCCTTCTGCTCGTCGGTGGCCAGGTGCAGCAGGTAGGGCGCGACGACGTCGTTGTGCAGCGTGAAGCCGACGCCGCTGCCGCCGACCTTGACGACCTCCTCCGCGACGACGCAGTTGTAGCGGAAGTCCTTCACACCGCCCCCGCCGTACTGCTCCGGCACGTCGGTGCCCAGCAGGCCCTGCTTGCCCGCCTCCAGCCACAGCGACCGGTCGACGATGCCGGCCTTCTCCCACTCCGCGTGGTGCGGCGCGATGTGCTTCTCGCAGAACGCCCGGACACTGTCCCGGAAGGCGTCGTGCTCTGGCTCGTAGAGGAATCGCTGCATGATGTGTCATGTTAGCCGCCGTTCACATCCACCCGATAGGGTCCTCCTCGTGACCGTCCTGACCTCCCGCCCCGACGTGCTGTCCGACGACCGTCGTATGGCGATGCTGGAGCAGCTGGCCCTCGTCTCGGCTGAGCTCGACAAGGCCCGCGCCGGCGGGGGCAAGAAGTACACGGCGCGGCACCTGGCGCGCGGCAAGCTGCTCCCCCGGCAGCGGATCGAGCTGCTCCTCGACCGCGACACCCCCTTCCTGGAGCTGATGCCGGTGGCGGCCTACGGCTCGCCGTTCCCGGTTGGTGGCTCGCTGGTCTGCGGCATCGGCAAGGTCGAGGGCGTCGACTGCATGCTCATGGCCAACGACCCCACCGTCCGCGGTGGCGCGTCCAACCCGTGGTCGGCCCGCAAGACCGGCCGAGCGATGGACATCGTGCGCGAGAACCGGCTCCCGCTGATCTTCCTGGTGGAGTCCGGCGGCGCCGACCTCCCGACCCAGGCGGAGATCTTCATCCCGGGCGGGGCGATGTTCCGCAACCTCACCCAGCTGTCCGCTGCCGGCATTCCGACCATCGCGCTGGTCTTCGGCAACTCCACCGCCGGCGGTGCCTACGTTCCCGGCATGAGCGACTACGTCGTGATGGTCCGCGAGAAGGCCAAGGTCTTCCTCGGTGGTCCCCCGCTCGTGAAGATGGCGACCGGGGAGGAGAGCGACGACGAGTCGCTCGGCGGCGCCGAGATGCACGCCCGCGTCTCGGGACTCGCCGACCAGCTCGCCGAGGACGAGGTCGACTGCATCCGGCTCGGCCGGGACGTGGTCCGCCGGCTCAACATCCCTGCACGTCCTGTGCCGGCCAGCATCGCTCCCCGGTACGACGAGGAGGGGCTGCTGGCGATCGCCTCCACCGACCTTCGGGTGCCCTTTGACCCCCGCGACGTCCTGGCGCGGGTGGTCGACGACAGCGACTTCGACGAGTTCAAGCCGCTCTACGGCTCGTCGCTGGTCACCGGCTGGGCGCGCATCCACGGCTATCCGGTGGGGGTCCTGGCGAATGCCCGCGGGGTGCTGTTCAGCGAGGAGTCGGAGAAGGCGGCGCAGTTCATCCAGCTCGCGAACTCCTCCGACACCCCGTTGCTGTTCCTGCAGAACACCACCGGCTACATGGTCGGCAAGGAGTACGAGCAGGACGGGATCATCAAGGACGGCGCCAAGATGATCAACGCCGTCGCCAACTCCACAGTCCCGCACATCACCGTCGTCATCGGGGCTTCCTACGGTGCCGGCAACTACGGGATGTGCGGGCGAGCGTTCAACCCACGGTTCCTGTTCTCCTGGCCGCACGCCAAGTCAGCGGTCATGGGCCCGGCCCAGCTCGCCGGCGTGCTGTCGATCGTCGGCCGTCAGTCGGCCGAGTCGCGCGGACTGCCCTACGACGAGGAGCAGGACGCTGCCATGCGACAGCTGGTGGAGACGCAGATCGAAGCGGAGTCCCTGGCCCTGGCCAACTCCGGCCGGGTGTACGACGACGGCATCATCGACCCGCGGGATACCCGCACCGTCCTCGGCCTGTGCCTGGCCGTCGTCAACGCCACGGAGTTCCGCGGCGTCCGCGGCGGCTTCGGTGTGTTCCGAATGTAATGAGGCAATGTCAGGGCCGAATGTAATGAGGCAAGGTAAGGGGCCGGATGTGATGACGATGCCTGTGAGCAAGCTGCTGGTCGCCAACCGCGGGGAGATCGCCCGCCGGGTGTTCCGTACCTGCCGGTCCTTGGGCATCGCCACCGTCGCGGTGTTCTCCGACGCAGACGCGTCGGCTCCCTTCGTGGCCGAAGCGGACGAGGCGGTGCACCTGCCGGGGAGCGCGCCGTCCGAGACCTACCTGCGCGGGGACCTGGTCATCGCGGCTGCCCACGCGACCGGCGCGGACGCGCTCCACCCCGGGTACGGCTTCCTGTCCGAGAACGCCGACTTCGCGCAGGCCGTCCACTACGCGGGCCTGACGTGGGTCGGGCCGCCGGCCGAGGCGATCGCGGCGATGGGCTCCAAGCTCCGGTCAAAGGAGCTGATGAGGGCCGCCGGCGTCCCGTGCCTTCCGTCCTGGACCGCACCCACCGAGGCCACCGGCTTTCCCATGCTGGTCAAGGCCTCTGCGGGGGGCGGCGGCCGCGGCATGCGCATCGTCCGGTCGGCCGACGAGCTGGACGAGGCCTTCGAGGGCGCCCAGCGCGAGGCGTTGTCCGCGTTCGGTGATGGCACGGTCTTCCTGGAGCGGTACGTCGAGCGTCCCCGGCACATCGAGGTGCAGGTCGTGGCGGACACCCACGGCAACACGGTCGCCCTGTTCGAGCGCGACTGCTCAATCCAGCGCCGGCACCAGAAGGTCATCGAGGAGGCCCCCTCCCCCGCTGTGTCCGAGGAACTGCGGGCGGCGCTGTCCGACGCGGCGGTGGCCGCCGCTCGTGCGGTGTCCTACGAAGGAGTGGGCACCGTCGAGTTCGTGCTCGACCCGTCCGGGGAGTTCTTCTTCCTGGAGATGAACACCCGCCTGCAGGTCGAGCACCCTGTCACCGAGCTCGTCACGGGGCTCGACCTGGTGGCCGTGCAGATCGCGGTCGCCCGCGGCGAGGCGCTGCCTGCCGAGGCCCTCTCCCCGACGCTGGCCGGTCACGCCGTCGAGGCACGCCTCTATGCCGAGGACGCGTCCTACCTCCCCCAGACCGGGACCCTGTCGCTGGTCGAGTTCCCCCACGGCGTCCGGGTCGACTCCGGCGTCGAGACCGGCTCGGTCGTCGGCGTGCACTACGACGCGATGCTCGCCAAGGTGGTCGCCCACGGCGCCACCCGTGAAGAGGCGTCGGCCCGGCTCGCGGACGCCCTGGACCGGGCACGCCTGCACGGGGTCGTCACCAACCGCGACCTGCTCGTCAGCGTGCTCCGCTCCTCGGAGTGGTTGGAAAACGACGTCGACACCGGGTTCCTGGACCGGCACGAGATGCCCGCACCTTCAGCCGAGGTGCACCAGATCCATTGCCTGGCAGCGGCTCTCGCCTCGGCGGCCACCAGGACATCGGCCTTCCCGAGCGGCTGGCGCAACGTGCCCTCACAGGCCCAGACCACCTCCTACGACGGCGTGGTCGTGGAGTACGACCAGCGCAGCGACGGCCTCCACGCCTCGGTGGACGGCAACACCCTGACCGTCCGGCTCTGGTCGGCTTCGCCGTACGCGGTCGATCTGTCGGTGTCGGGGGTCCGCAGGCGCTACGACGTGGCTCTCGGCGAGACGACCTACGTCGACTCCGCGCTCGGGCACAGCGCGCTGGTCGAGGACGCGCGCTTCCCGGTCCCGGGCAACGCCCTGGCCGCCGGGTCGCTCACCGCTCCGATGCCCGGGACGGTGCTCCGCGTCACCGTGGCGGTGGGCGATGAGGTCAAGGCCGGTGACGCCCTCGTGGTGCTCGAGGCCATGAAGATGGAGCACGGAGTCAAGGCCGTCGACGACGGGACCGTCACCGCTGTCCTGGTGGAGGAAGGCGGCCAGGTCGACGCCGGCGCCGTGCTGGTCATCGTCACGCCGGACTGACGGCACGTTCCCCTGTCGTCAGGGGGTGAGCTGCTCCACCGTCAGCTCATGGTCGGCGTACTGCGCACGCAGTACCTTCTTGTCGAACTTGCCGACGCTCGTCCGCGGCACCTCGGCGATGAAGCTCCACCGTTCCGGTAGCCACCACTTCGCGACCTTGTCCTCGAGGTAGTCGCTCAGCTCCTTCGGCGACGCGGACGCCCCGTCGCGCAGCACCACGCACGCGAGCGGTCGCTCGACCCACCTCTCATCGGGTACCGCGACGACGGCGGCCTCCCGCACCGACGGGTGCCCCATCAGGGCGTTCTCCAGGTCGACCGAGGAGATCCACTCCCCACCGGACTTGATGACGTCCTTGGCCCGGTCGGTGATCTGGATGAAGCCCTCAGGGCTCACCGAGGCGACGTCGCCGGTGCGCAGCCAGCCGCCGTCGAACTTCGCCGGATCCGGGTCGAGGTGGTAGCTGCCCGTGACCCAGGGCCCGCGGACCTGCACCTCCCCCACCGCCGTGCCGTCCCAGGGCAGCACGTCGCCGCTCTCCCCCACCAGGCGCATCTCGACGCCGGCCAAGATCCGACCCGTCTTCGACCGCCAGGGCCACTCGTCGTCCTCGTAGCCTTTCGGCGGGTGGGAGACCGCCGCCAGCGGGGAGGTCTCGGTCATGCCCCAGGCCTGGATGATGCGGACGCCGTGCCGCTCCTGGTAGGCCTTCATCAGCGACTGCGGGACCGCCGAACCGCCACACGGGACCACGCGCAGCGAGGACATGTCGGTCGGGTGTTCGTCGATCCAGGTGAGCAGGTCGTTCCAGATCGTGGGGACCGCTCCGGCGATCGTCGGCTTGTAGGTCTCGATCATCTTCGCGAGCGGCTCGGCCTGAAGGAAGCGCCCTGGCATGACGAAGTCAGCGCCGGCCAGCCAGCCCGAGTACGGCAGCCCCCACGCGTTGGCGTGGAACATCGGGACCACCGGCAAGACCGTGTCGTTCTCGCTGAGGTTGAAGGTGTTGCCGCCTCCGCTGGCGAGCGAGTGCAGGTAGGTCGAGCGGTGGCTGTAGACGACGCCCTTGGGGTTGCCGGTGGTGCCGCTGGTGTAGCACATGGCCGCGGCCGTGCGCTCGTCCAGCTCAGGCCAGACGAAGGTCGCCGCGGCGTCCGCCAGCAGCTTCTCGTAGGCGTGGACCGGCTTGCCGAGAGCACTGGCGTCCGCCTCCCCCACCAGCAGGTACTGCTCGACGGTGGTGAGCTGGTCCGCGACCCTCAGGAGCAGCGGGAGAATGGTGGAGTCGACGATGACGACCTTGTCGGCCGCGTGGTTGATCACGTAGGCGAGCTGCTCGGGGAACAGCCGCAGGTTCAGGGTGTGGAGCACCGCCCCCATCGACGGCACGGCCAGGTAGGCCTCGAGATGCTCCTGGGTGTTCCACAGGAAGGTGCCGACCCGGTCGCCACGGCCCACGCCCAACTCCTGCAACGCCGACGCCAGGCGGTGCGCGCGGGCGCCGACTTCGCCGTACGACGCTTCTCTGACGCCGTCGCCTTCGAAGGTGAGGACGCGACTGGTCGCGTAGACCCGCCGACTGTGCTCGAGCATGGAGCTGATCGTGAGCTGGCTGTCCTGCATGGTGCTCTCGAGCACGACGGTCTCCTTGCTCAGGGCTGATACGTGCAACGTGCCGCACGGGGGCCGCTGGCTCAACCCCCCAGGCCGCGGACTACGGTGAATGAGGTACGACGAGGACGAGCAGGGAGAGGTGCGAATGGGGGCCTGGCGGCGATGTGAGAGGTGCCGGAAGGTGCTCCCGGCGGAGGCCTTTGAGGGGGAGTCCACAACCTGCGAGGCCTGTCTGGCAGGTCCCGTCAGCAAACCTCGTACGACGCGCGCCTCCGCGGTCAAGACCGTCCGGACTGCGTCGCCGCCCGCGGAACGGGTTCCGCTGCTGGGCGTGGTGGGCAGCGGGGACCTCGAGGTCCGGGAGCGCCGCGCCAAGAAGGCGGCGCTCGAGCAGCTCGCCGAGGTGCACTCCGAGGACTACGAGCAGCTTCTGCAAGCCGCGCGCCGCTCCGAGGGGTTGCGCGCCTAGTCGCTGTTCGCGCTCGGCGACGGTTGGGCGTTGATCAAGTCCGTGGCGTCCTCGATGACGATGGCGGCGCGCGTGAGCGGGGCGAGCAGCTCGCGGCCGTGGTGGCCGCAGAACGTCAGCTCGCCGGAGGTGAAGACCGCCCGGATGAAGGCTTGTGCCCCGCACCGATCGCAGCGGTCGGCCAGGGTCATCGGGACGACCGGTCGTGGGGTGAGCGTGGTCGCGGTCATCGGGATCCCGTCCTTGGGTCGGTGCTTCGTACTCCCTTGATCGACTACCCGGACGGCTGTGAGGTCGCCTGATCAGGTGACCCTCGGATGCTGCTATCGTTTCGCCTCGCACGACCTGGCGCCGCTAGCTCAACTGGCAGAGCAGCGGACTCTTAATCCGCGGGTTCGGGGTTCGAGTCCCTGGCGGCGCACCCGTTCTGACCTGGGCTTTTCCTCCGCGGAGGGAAGGCCCGGAGTCGCTTTCGAGGCTGATCACAGCCACCGCTTCGCCCACCATTCCCCCTGTCGTGGCTCTGGCCCAGGGTCCTCCGGCCGGTTCAGGTTGACGGGCTCTTGGCGCGCGGAAGTTCGGGGTAGCGCTCGCTGA
>JAOPVP010000027.1 GCA_025966135.1 Frankiales bacterium | reverse complement strand
AAGGGCGTGCGCTACGAGGGCGAGTTCATCAAGCTCAAGGTCGGGAAGACGGGTAAGTAATGGCTGACATCTCGACGCAGCGGCGTCTGGGCCGGGCACGCCGGCACTTCCGCATCCGCAAGAAGGTGTCCGGGACCCCGGTGCGCCCCCGTCTCGTGGTGACCCGCTCCTCGCGGCACATCACCGCCCAGGTCGTCGACGACCTCGCCGGCCACACGCTGGCCAGCGCGTCGACGTTGGACGTCACGATCCGTGGCGTCGAGGGCGACAAGACCGAGCAGGCCAAGAGGGTCGGCGCGCTGGTCGCGAGCCGCGCCAAGGACAAGGGCATCGACACCGTCGTGTTCGACCGTGGTGGCAACGCCTACCGTGGCCGCATCGCCGCGCTCGCCGACGCCGCCCGTGAGAGCGGGCTGAGCTTCTGATGATGAGCAACCCGCAGATCATGAACACCGAGATGAGGAACGTCTGATGCCCGGACAGCAGCGCCGAGGTGGCACGGGTGCCGCCCAGGGCGGCAGCAGTGCTGGAGCCGGCGGTGACCGTCGTGACGGCGGCCGCGGCGGCCGGGGTGGGGCGGCTCCCGAGAAGAGCTCGCACATCGAGCGGGTCGTCGCGATCAACCGCGTCGCCAAGGTCGTGAAGGGTGGTCGTCGCTTCAGCTTCACCGCCCTCGTGGTCGTGGGCGACGGTGACGGTCAGGTCGGCGTCGGCTACGGCAAGGCCAAGGAGGTGCCCGCCGCGATCGCGAAGGGTGTGGAGGAGGCCAAGAAGCACTTCTTCCGCGTCCCGCGGATCGGCGCGACCATCCCTCACCCGATCCAGGGCGAAGCGGCTGCCGGCGTCGTGCTGCTCAAGCCGGCCAGCCCGGGTACCGGCGTCATCGCCGGCGGTCCGGTGCGCGCCGTGCTCGAGTGCGCTGGCATCCACGACGTGCTCAGCAAGTCGCTCGGATCCTCCAACCCGATCAACATCGTCCACGCAACCGTGGCGGCCCTGCAGGGTCTGATGCGTCCTGAGGAGGTGGCGGCCCGCCGCGGCCTGCCCCTCGAGGACGTGGCCCCGGCCGCCATGCTCCGCGCCCGTGCGGCGGCGGCTGCCTCGCCTGTCGCCGTCACACCAGTGGGGAGCTGATCATGGGTCGTCTCAAGGTCACCCAGGTGAAGTCCGGCATCGGCGGCAAGCAGAACCAGCGCGACACCCTGCGCTCGCTCGGCCTGAAGCGGATGCACGACACCGTCGTCAAGGAGGACCGTCCCGAGATCCGCGGGATGGTCAACACCGTCACGCACCTCGTGTCGGTCGAGGAGGTCGAGTAACCCATGGCAGACAACAACCTCCTGAAGGTCCACCACCTCCGTCCGGCTCCTGGCGCGAAGACCGCCAAGACCCGCGTCGGCCGGGGTGAGGCCAGCAAGGGCAAAACCGCTGGTCGCGGTACCAAGGGGACCAAGGCGCGCTATCAGGTCCCGGCCGCCTTCGAGGGCGGGCAGATGCCGTTGCACATGCGGCTGCCCAAGCTCAAGGGCTTCAAGAACCGGTTCCGCACCGAGTACCAGGTCGTCAACCTCGACAAGATCGTCGAGCGCTTCCCGCAGGGGGGCGCCGTCGGCGTCGAGGAGCTCGTGGCCAAGGGGCTCGTACGCGACAACAGCCTGGTGAAGGTTCTGGGCGGCGGCGACATCGCCGTCGCGCTGGACGTCACCGTGCACGCCTTCTCGGCCTCGGCCAAGGAGAAGATCGCCGCAGCGGGCGGGTCCGCCACCCAGCTGTAAGGCACGCCGTTCGGGCCGCCGCGTCCTGTCCGTCAGTCCGGGAAGGACGAGGCTCGCCTCCCCGGAGACCACGCCAGGGGCGGCGGCCTGCGGCTTGTCCGAACCCGGTCACCCCGTGGGGGCGGGCGCTGCGGCTGTTACAGTCCTGCGGACGGTCAGACCCCGTCCAAGAGCGCAGCGGCGCCCCGGCAGCCCGCCGGTGTCACGCTGCTCACAACGCCGTTCAGTCCCCACGCCGTTCACATGACCCGTCCCGTCGCCGCGGGCCGGACGCCAGGAGGATCCGTGCTCACCGCCTTCGGACGGGCCTTCCGCACTCCGGATCTGCGCCGGAAGCTGCTGTTCACGCTGGCGATGATCGGGGTCTACCGCCTCGGGTCGGTGGTTCCCGGCCCTGGTGTGTCCTACGTCGCGATTCAGAGCTGCCTCGACCAGGTCAAGAACAGCAGCGTCTACGGCCTGGTCAACCTCTTCAGCGGCGGAGCGCTGCTCAAGCTCTCGATCTTCGCGCTCGGGATCATGCCGTACATCACGAGCTCGATCATCGTGCAGCTGCTCATCGTGGTCATCCCGCGCTTGGAGCAGCTCAAGGACGAGGGCCAGTCCGGTCAGGTCAAGCTGACGCAGTACACGCGCTACCTCACCGTGGCTCTTGCGATCCTGCAGTCGACCGGCATTGTGGCCCTGGCCCGCTCGGGCAACCTCATCCAGGGCTGCAACCAGAAGATCATCCCGGACCAGTCGATCTTCCGGATCGGCGTCCTGGTCGTCACCCTGACCGCCGGCACGGCCGTGATCATGTGGCTCGGCGAGCTGGTCACCGACCGCGGTGTCGGCAACGGCATGTCGGTGCTGATCTTCACCTCCATCATCTCGAGCATGCCGGCGCAGGGCAGCCAGATCCTCAACCAGCCACGCGGCGGCTTCCTGCTCGCCGCGGTGCTGCTCCTGGCGATCGTGGTCATCACCCTGGTCGTGTTCGTCGAGCAGGCCCAGCGCCGCGTCCCCGTGCAGTACGCCAAGCGGATGATCGGCCGTCGCATGTACGGCGGGACGAGCACCTACATCCCGCTCAAGGTCAACCAGGCCGGCGTCATCCCGGTCATCTTCGCGAGCTCGCTGCTGTACCTGCCCAGCCTGCTGCGCAACGTGTGGAGCAACACGACCTTCACGAAGTTCGTCGACCGCTACCTGACGCAGGGCGACCACCCGCTCTACCTGGCCATCTACTTCGGCCTGATCATCTTCTTCACCTACTTCTACGTCGCGATCACGTTCAACCCGGTCGAGGTCGCTGACAACATGAAGAAGTACGGCGGGTTCATCCCCGGTATCCGACCTGGACGGGCCACCGCGGAGTACCTGGACTACATCCTGTCCCGCATCACCAGCTTCGGCGCGCTCTACCTCGGCCTGGTCGCGGTGCTCCCGCTCCTGTTGTTCAACCTGACCGCCGGCGCCAACCGCATCCCGTTCGGCGGCACTGCCGTGCTCATTGTCGTCGGGGTCGGCCTGGAGACCGTGAAGCAGATCGAGAGCCAACTGATGCTGCGCAACTACGAAGGCTTCCTGAGGTAGTGCGCCTCGTCCTGGTCGGGCCACCCGGAGCGGGTAAGGGGACGCAGGCCCAGTTCATCGCGGAGCACCACTCTGTGCCCAAGATCTCCACCGGGGACATCTTCCGCGCCAACGTGAGCCAAGGGACGCCGCTCGGGCTGAAGGCCAAGGCCTACATGGACCGCGGCGACCTGGTCCCCGACGACGTCACCATCGACATGGTCGGTCTGCGGCTGTCGGAGGACGACGCCAAGCATGGCTTCCTGCTCGACGGCTTTCCCCGCACCGTCCCGCAGGCTCACGTCCTGGACGACCTCCTGGCCGAGGTCGGCGTGAAGCTCGACGTGGTGCTCGAGCTGGTGGTCGAGAACGACGAGGTCATCCGTCGGCTGTCCGGACGTCGTACCTGCCGGACGTGCAACCACATCTGGCACGTCGACTTCGACCCGCCGGCGGTCGAGGGGATCTGCGACCTCGACGGCGGCGCGCTGTACCACCGCGACGACGACCAGCCTGAGACGATCGCCAACCGGCTCGAGGTCTACGCCAGCGACACCGCTCCTCTGATCAACTACTACGCCGAGCGCGGGCTGCTCATCGGCTTGGACGCCACTGGGCCGGTCGACGACGTGACCCAGCGGGCCATCGACGCGCTGCGCCCGCTTCAGCACGACCAGTGAGCCCACGTGACCGGCGCCCTCGTGGGGTGACGGTGAAGACACCGGAGCAGGTCCAGTGCATGCGCCGGGCCGGGCTCGTCGTGGCGGAGGCCCTCGAGCGGATGACCGAGGCGGTCCGTCCGGGCGTCACGACCGGCGCCCTCGACCGCATCGCGCGCACCGTCTTGGAGGCGCACGGCGCCACCTCGAGCTTTCTCGGGTACGGCGACCCCGGCTTCCCGGCCGTCATCTGCGCGTCCGTGGGGGCAGCCGTCGTGCACGGCATCCCGGACGACCGGGCGCTGCAGGAGGGCGAGCTCTGCTCGATCGACTTCGGCGCGATCGTGGACGGCTGGCACGGCGACGCCGCGGTGACGGTGCCGGTGGGGGACTGCGACCCCGAGGTGCTCGAGCTCAACCGGGTCACCGAGGAGAGCCTGTGGGCCGCGTTGCGGGTGGCCCGTCCCGGCGGTCGGCTCTCCGACCTCGGTGCGGCCGTCGAGAGCGTCGTCCGACCGCACGGCTACGGGTTGCTCGAGGACTACACCGGCCATGGCATCGGCACCTCCATGCACGAGCCGCCGTACGTCCCCAACCTTGCTCCCAAGGGTCCCGGCCATGGGATGGCACTCGACGTGGGGATCGTGCTCGCGATCGAGCCGATGGCGACCCTCGGGACCGCCGACGTCGAGGTCCTCGGGGACGACTGGACGGTCGTCACCGCGGACCGGAGGCAGGCGTCGCACTGGGAGCACACCGTGGCCGTCACGCCGGAGGGTCCGTGGGTCCTCACCGCCCGGGACGGCGGCGCGTCCCGGTTGTAGGACGCCGGGCTGTCCGGAAGGTGACATTCGCGTTGTCTGCGGCCGCCCCGCGGCCCCACGCTGCCGTCGGAGGTGGCCGGTGCTCGAGCTCGATGACGGCGACGGGGCGGGGCGGCCGGTTCGGCGCCGTGCCGCCACGCTCGTCCGTCTCACCAGCTCGCGCTCCGGGGTCCCTGACGGCGAGCCGCTCGCGTTGACGGCCCACGTACGAGCCCCGCTGGCGGGTGCACCTGCTCCGACCGGCTGGGTCGCCTTTCGCGTGGCGGGAGAGCTGCTCGGCACCGCCATGCTCGACGGTGCCGGCCAGGCCGCGCTCGACGGAGTGCGCCTGGACCCCGGTGTGCACGCCCTCACCGCGTCGTACGGCGGGGACGAGAACCACGCGGCCGCGTCGAGCGCCCCCCTGCCACAGGCCGTGACAGTGCCGCCCCAGCCCGTGGTGGTGCTGGTCCCGGCCCCAGAGGCCTGTCCCGCCGGTGTCCTGCTCCAAGCCGAGCTCGTGGACGCGCGCACCGGTCGGCGCGCGGAGGCCGCCAGCGGCAGCGTGGTCTTCTCGGCCGGCAGCAGCACCGTCGCCTGCGCGGACCTCGTGGCCGGCCACGCCGGCGCGGTCGTCCCGGACCTCCCGCCGGGACAGCTGGACGCTGCCTTCGCCGGGGACCCCGAGCACGCCCCCGCCACGGGCTCCTACGTGGTCACCGACGGCCCCGTTGGACTGCCGACGCGCCGGTAGCGTACGATGACACGTCGGTCTGTGACCGGTACCCCTCGGCATGCCTTCGCTCTGCAAGGAGCAGGCGGGCTGAGGACAGTCCAGCACCTGCAGTCAGCACCACAAGCATGAACGACAAACGCAACGGATCGCGGAGGACATGCCGAAGAAGGACGGGGCCATCGAAATCGAGGGCCGTGTGGTCGAGCCGCTCCCCAACGCGATGTTTCGCGTGGAGCTGCAGAACGGTCACCGGGTCTTGGCCCACATCAGCGGCAAGATGCGGCAGCACTACATCCGTATCCTCCCCGAGGACCGTGTGGTCGTGGAGCTCTCGCCCTACGACCTCACCCGTGGCCGGATCGTCTACCGCTACAAGTAGCACCACGACCGCTCTCGGGACGCCCGTGAGCCTGAAGGAACGAGAACCGTGAAGGTCAAGCCGAGCGTCAAGCCGATCTGCGACAAGTGCCGCGTCATTCGTCGCCACGGCCGCGTCATGGTGATCTGCTCCTCGACCGCGCGCCACAAGCAGCGGCAGGGCTAGTCCCACAACTGAACGACACAAGCGCGCCCACCCTGCTCTGAGCAGGTACCCCCGGTCGGAGGCCGGGGCCCCTCCCGGGCGGGAGGGGGCGGGACGTGCAGGACCTCCGCGCTACACGCCCTCACCAGGCAGAAACAGGAGACACCGCCCGATGGCACGCCTCGCCGGCGTCGACCTCCCCCGCGAGAAGCGGTTGGAGATCGCGCTCACCTACATCTACGGCATCGGCCGTACCCGCGCCCAGCAGACGCTGGCGGAGACCGGGGTGTCCCCGGACGTCCGCGTCAAGGACCTGGCCGAGGAAGACCTCGTCAAGCTCCGCGACTGGATCGACGCCAACTACAAGGTGGAGGGTGACCTCCGCCGTGAGGTGGCCTCCGACATCCGCCGCAAGATCGAGATCGGCTGCTACCAGGGCATCCGTCACCGTCGCGGCCTGCCCGTCCACGGCCAGCGCACGCACACCAACGCCCGGACCCGCAAGGGCCCGAAGAAGACCGTCGCCGGCAAGAAGAAGCCGAAGAAGTAGTGGCCACCACCGTGACAGCCACCGACCACCTCAGCATGGAGAAGTAGATGCCTCCCAAGACCCGCACTGGCGCCGGGGTCAAGAAGGTCCGGCGCAAGGAGAAGAAGAACGTCGCCCACGGGCACGCGCACATCAAGAGCACGTTCAACAACACGATCGTGTCGATCTGCGACCCGCAGGGCAACGTGATCAGCTGGGCCTCCGCCGGTCACGTCGGCTTCAAGGGCTCGCGCAAGTCCACGCCGTTCGCCGCGCAGATGGCCGCCGAGAACGCCGCGCGCAAGGCGCAGGAGCACGGCATGAAGAAGGTCGATGTCTTCGTGAAGGGCCCGGGCTCGGGCCGCGAGACCGCGATCCGCTCGCTGCAGGCTGCCGGCCTCGAGGTCGGCTCCATCAGTGATGTGACCCCGGTGCCGCACAACGGCTGCCGTCCGCCCAAGCGCCGCCGCGTCTGACACCGGAAACAGGAGAGAAGAACACAGATGGCCCGTTACACCGGTGCGGACTGCAAGCGCTGCCGCCGCGAGAAGATGAAGCTGTTCCTCAAGGGCAGCAAGTGCGAATCCCCGAAGTGCCCCATCGAGATCCGTCCCTACCCGCCGGGTGAGCACGGCCGTGGTCGCACCAAGGACTCCGAGTACCTCCTGCAGAAGCGCGAGAAGCAGAAGTGCGCGCGCATCTACGGGATCCTCGAGAAGCAGTTCCGCGGCTACTACGAGGAGGCGAACAAGAAGACCGGGAAGACCGGTGAGAACCTGCTCGTCATCCTCGAGAGCCGCCTCGACAACGTGGTCTACCGCGCCGGCTTCACCACCAGCCGGGACCACGCCCGCCAGGCGGTCCGTCACGGTCACGTCCTGGTCAACGGCAAGAAGGTCGACATCCCGTCGTACCGCGTGAGCGCGAACGACATCGTCGAGGTCCGCCCGAAGAGCCGCGAGCTGACGCCCTACGTCATCGCCCGCGAGACCGCCGGCGACCGCCCGACGCCGCCGTGGATGGAGGTCATCTCCTCCCAGATGCGCGTCCTCGTGCACAACCTCCCGAGCCGGCAGGTGATCGACACCCCGGTCCAGGAGCAGCTCATCGTCGAGCTCTACTCGAAGTAGTACGCCGCCGCCCGGGCTCCGTGCCCGGGCGGCTGCGGCACGTCCGACAACTCCACACGCATTCCCCTTTGTGCGGGCCTCGCCACCCCGTGCACCCCTCGTGACGTCATATGGCGGACGTCGCGGAACGTCCCGGAAGGACACAGCGTGCTCATCGCACAGCGCCCGACCCTCACAGAAGAGGTCGTCAGCGACCGTCGCTCGCGGTTCGTCCTCGAGCCGCTCGAGCCGGGTTTCGGCTACACCCTCGGCAACTCGCTCCGCCGCACCCTGCTCAGCTCCATCCCAGGAGCTGCGGTCACCTCGATCCGCATCGACGGTGTGCTCCACGAGTTCACCACCGTCCCGGGGGTGAAGGAGGACGTCACCGACCTCATCCTGAACCTCAAGGAGCTGGTCGTCTCCTCCGAGAGCGACGAGCCGGTCGTGATGTACCTGCGCAAGCAGGGCCCCGGCCCGGTCACCGCGGCCGACATCGCCCCCCCGGCCGGTGTCGAGGTCCACAACCCGGACCTGCACATCGCCACCCTGAACGGCAAGGGCCGGCTCGAGATCGAGCTGACCGTCGAGCGTGGCCGTGGCTACGTCTCCGCCGTGCAGAACAAGCAGGCGGGACAGGAGATCGGCCGTATCCCGGTCGACTCCATCTACTCGCCGGTCCTCAAGGTGACCTACAAGGTCGAGGCCACCCGTGTCGAGCAGCGCACCGACTTCGACAAGCTCGTGCTCGACATCGAGACCAAGAACTCGATGACCCCGCGTGACGCCGTCGCCAGCGCGGGCAAGACGCTGGTCGGTCTGTTCGGCCTCGCGCAGGAGCTCAACGACGAGGCGGAGGGCATCGACATCGGCCCGTCGCCGACGGACGCCGCCCTGGCGGCCGACCTGGCGCTGCCGATCGAGGAGATGGACCTGACCGTCCGCTCCTACAACTGCCTCAAGCGCGAGGGCATCCACACCGTGGGCGAGCTCGTCTCGCGCTCGGAGGCGGACCTGCTCGACATCCGCAACTTCGGCTCCAAGTCCATCGATGAGGTCAAGGTCAAGCTGCACCAGATGGGCCTCGGCCTCAAGGACAGCCCGCCCGGGTTCGACCCGTCGCAGGTCGCCAACAGCTTCGGCACCGACGACTACTCGCCGTTCGACGACGGCAACGGTGACGACGACGGCGGTTTCGCCGAGACCGAGCAGCTCTAGCAGGACTGGTACGGCGACCCACTGGGTCGCCGTACCAGTGCAAGGCCGTATGAGGTGCAAGACAGCCAGACAGGGACGCCGCACCCGCGGTACCGCCCCCACGGGAGACCCAGCGTCTCCCCGCATCTGACAGGAGCAACGCATGCCCACGCCCACCAAGGGTCCCCGGATGGGTGGCAGCCCGGCGCACGAGCGCCACATGCTGGCCAACCTCGCCCAGTCGCTGTTCGAGCACGGGCGCATCACCACCACCGAGGCCAAGGCCAAGCGGCTCCGCCCGTACGCCGAGCACCTCATCACCTTTGCCAAGCGCGGCGACCTGCACGCCCGTCGCCAGGTGCTCAAGCGCCTGAACGACAAGAGCGTCGTGCACGTGCTCTTCGATGAGATCGGTCCGCGCTACGAGAACCGTCCGGGTGGCTACACCCGGATCGTGAAGCTCGGCCCGCGCAAGGGCGACAACGCCCCCATGGCCCTCATCGAGCTCGTCGAGGCCCTCACGGTGGCGCAGCAGGCGGTCGGCGAGGCCGAGCGCGCCCGTGGCACCAAGAGCGCCCCGAAGAAGGCCCCGACCGGTGCGACGCGCGAGGCCGCCGAGGAGCTGGCCAAGGAGTCCCCGACGGCTGCCGCCGTGGCCGCCGAGGCCGCGGCCACGGATGAGGCGCCGGTCCAGGAGGACCTGTTCGCCGAGGCCGAGCCCGAGACGGCCACCGAGGCTGTCGCCGACGAGACGCCCGCCGACGAGACGCCCGCCGCTGAGGCTGCCGACGAGAAGCCCGCCGAGGACGAGAAGTAACCGAGAACGTCTCAACTGAGCCCGTCCTCCCCGCTGGGGAGGGCGGGCTCGTACCGTTGCTCGTGCGAGTGCGGATGGACCTGTCATACGACGGGACGGGATTCGCGGGCTGGGCGTTCCAGCCCGACCAGCGGACCGTGCAGGGCGAGCTCGAGAGCGCCTTGGGGACGCTCTCCCGGCGCCTGGACCTGCCTCGGGTCACGGTGGCTGGGCGCACCGACGCAGGGGTGCATGCGCGCGGGCAGGTCGCCCACATCGACCTCCCGGAGGAGCTCGCCGACGACCGGCTGCTGCTGCGGCGCCTCAACGGGCTGCTTGCGCCGGACGTACGCGTGCGGCGGGTCAGCCGCGCGCCCCAGGGCTTCGACGCGCGCTTCTCAGGTGTCTCGCGTACCTACCGCTACCGGATCGCGGACGGCCCGGAGTCGGTTGACCCGCTGCGACGCCACGACACCCTCGGGTGGCCACGTCCGCTCGATCTGCAGGCCCTGCGAGCTGCGTCCGCAGGTCTGCTCGGCCTGCACGACTTCGCCGCCTTCTGCAGGCGCAGGGAGGGAGCCACCACGGTTCGCACGCTGCTGAGGCTGGAGTGGAACCGCGAGACCGACGGGGTGCTGGTCGCCACCGTGCAGGCCGACGCCTTCTGCCACTCGATGGTGCGTTCGCTCGTCGGGGCGCTCCTGGCGGTCGGTGAGGGCCGACACCCGGCGGAGTGGCCGGCGTCGCTGCTGGCCTCGACAGAGCGGGCGACGGCGGTCGCGGTCGCCCCGGCGCACGGGCTCACGCTCGAAGCCGTCGAGTACCCGCCGGACGACCAGCTGCTGGCCCGCCAGGCGGTGACGCGGAACCTCCGCGAGCGGCTCTAGTCCGCCGGGATGGTCCACCCGAGCATGAGGCCGAGCAGGCCGAGGGCGAGGCACCCAGCGGTGCACCGACGCAGGTAGTTGTTCATGCGGGCTCCTGGGGAAGAAGGGGCACCGCCAACGCTAAGTAGCCGGCGTCACACCGATATGAACTCCAGGTGCACGTCATGAGGCGAGTTGTCAGCACGTGGTGGTGCCCCCGACCCACGTGGGGCTGACAACTCGGCCGCAGCGGGTGGACAGCCGTACGGGACCATGGGTGGCATGGGGTACGTCGACTGCCAGTCGCTCAGCTATGTCCTGCCCGACGGGCGGGTGCTGTTCGAGGACGCCAGCTTCCGGGTGGGCGACGGCACCAAGACCGCGCTCGTCGGCGCGAACGGCACGGGCAAGACGACCCTGTTGCGGATCGTCGCGGGTGACCTCGTCCCCAGCGGCGGTGCGGTCGCGCGCGAGGGCGGGCTCGGCGTGATGCGCCAGTTCATCGGTTCGATCCGGGACGAGTCCGAGGTGCGTGACCTGCTGCTGGACCTCGCCCCTCCGGGGGTGCGCGACGCCGGCCGGGCGCTCGAGGCGGCGGAGCTGGCGATGATGGAGCACGACGACGAGAAGACCCAGATGCGCTACGCGCAGGCGCTCGCCGACTGGGGAGACGCGCACGGGTACGACGCCGAAGTGCAGTGGGACGTGTGCACGACGGCGGCGCTCGGGATGCCGTACGAGAAGTGCATGTACCGCAAGCTCCACACCCTCTCCGGCGGTGAGCAGAAGCGGCTCGCCTTGGAGGCGCTGCTGCGGGGCCCCGATGAGGTGCTGCTGCTCGACGAGCCGGACAACTACCTGGACGTACCGGGCAAGCGCTGGCTGGAGGCGGCGCTGTCCGAGTCGACCAAGACCGTCCTGTTCGTCAGCCACGACCGCGAGCTGCTCAACAATGTGGCCGGCCGGGTGGTGACCGTGGAGGCGCACGGGACCTGGGTGCACGGCGGCGGCTTCTCCACCTACCACGAGGCTCGGCAGGCCCGGCGCGACCGCCTCGATGAGCTCCACAAGCGCTGGGACGAGGAGCACGAGCGGCTGCGCCAGCTGGTCTTCACGCTCCGGCAGCAGGCCAAGATCAGCCCGGACATGGCCTCGCGCTACCGCGCCATGCTGACCCGGCTCGAGAAGTTCGAGGAGGCCGGTCCGCCGCCCGAGCAGGTCGTCGACCAGAAGGTCACGATGAAGCTCCGCGGCGGCCGCACCGGCGTGCGCGCGATCAGCTGTGGGGCGTTGGAGCTGACGGGGCTGATGAAGCCCTTCGACCTCGAGGTCTGCTACGGCGAGCGGGTCGCGGTGCTGGGCTCGAACGGCAGCGGCAAGTCCCACTTCCTGCGCCTGCTGGCCGGCCAGCAGGTGCGGCACACGGGCGTGGTGAAGCTGGGTGCGCGGGTGGTGTCGGGGTGGTTCGCGCAGACCCATGACCAGCCCGAGCTGCACGGCAAGACGCTGGTCGAGGTGCTGCACAGGGGCGGTGACGACGCCCGCCGCGGGATGGAGCGGGGTCAGGCGATCGGTGCGCTGCGCCGGTACGAGCTGCAGGATCAGGCCGACCAGGGCTTCGACTCGCTGTCCGGCGGGCAGCAGGCCCGCTTCCAGGTCCTGCTGCTCGAGCTCGGTGGTGCAACGCTGCTGCTGCTCGACGAGCCGACGGACAACCTGGACCTGGCCTCCGCGGAGGCGCTCGAGGAGGGTCTCGAGGCCTTCGACGGGACGGTCCTGGCGGTCACCCACGACCGGTGGTTCGCGCGCGGCTTCGACCGCTTCCTGGTCTTCGGGCAGGACGGCACCGTCTACGAGAGCCCTGAGCCGGTCTGGGACGAAGGCCGGGTCGTCCGCGCCAGGGGATGAGGATGCGGTCGAGGCGCTTTGCAGGCCGGGTCGGCTCTCGGGTATCGTTGCCCGCTGTTGTGCGGCGCGTCCTCTTGACGCGTGCCCAGACAACCACCGCAGACACCAAAAGCAGTCGTAGAGAAGAGCGGACCCGTGCGCACGTACCAGCCCAAGCCGTCAGACGTGACCCGCCAGTGGCACGTCATCGACGCGAGCGACATCGTGCTCGGTCGCCTGGCCAGCCAGGCGGCGATCTTGCTGCGCGGCAAGCACAAGCCCTACTACGCGCCGCACCTCGACACCGGTGACTTCGTCGTGGTCATCAACGCGGGCAAGATCGTCATGACCGGCAACAAGGCCGCGCAGTCGCGGGTGCACCGCCACTCCGGCTACCCCGGTGGTCTCACCAGCACGCCCTACGCCGATGTGCTCGCGACCCGCCCCGAGCGGATCATCGAGAAGGCCATCAAGGGGATGCTGCCGCACAACACGCTGGGCCGTCAGATGCTCTCCAAGCTGAAGGTCTACGCCGGACCGACCCACCCCCACCAGGCGCAGAGCCCGGTTCCCTTCGAGCTCAGCCAGGTGTCGCAGTGACTGCAGAACTGATCCAGACCGTCGGCCGCCGCAAGGAGGCCATCGTCCGCGTGCGCCTCGTGCCGGGCACCGGTCAGTACAAGCTGAACGGCCGCACCCTCGAGAACTACTTCCCGAACAAGGTGCACCAGCAGGCCATCAACGAGCCGTTCGTCACGCTGGAGAAGGCTGAGCAGTACGACGTCATCGCCCGTCTCCACGGCGGCGGCATCAGCGGCCAGGCCGGCGCCCTGCGGCTCGCCATCGCGCGCGCCCTCATCGAGGTCGAGCCCGACGACCGCCCCGCCCTCAAGAAGGAGGGCTTCCTGACCCGCGACTCGCGGATCAAGGAGCGCAAGAAGTACGGCCTCAAGAAGGCGCGCAAGGCGCCGCAGTACTCCAAGCGCTAGTCGCTCCCGTCGAGGCGGTTCCTGCACAGGGGACCGCCTCGCGGCATGCTCAGACCCGGTACGACGACACCTTCGGCCAAGGGACAGGTGGGATGGCGCGGCTGTTCGGCACCGATGGCATCCGGGGGCTCGCAGGCGGCGAGATCCTCACCGCCGAGCTCGCGATGGGCCTGGCCGCTGCAGCCGCGCTCGAGCTGCTCGGCGAGGAGCTGGAGCGCGGAGTGCGACCGGTCGTCGTGATCGGTCGGGACACCCGGCTGTCCGGCCCGATGCTCGAGGCGGCAGCCTTTGCCGGCTTCACCGCCGTGGGCTGCGACGTCGTACGTCTCGGCGTCGTCCCGACACCGGCGGTCGCCTACGAGGTCCAGCGTCGGGCGGCCCTGGGGCTGATGGTCAGTGCCTCCCACAACCCGGCGCCCGACAACGGCCTCAAGCTGTTCGGGCCAGGCGGTAGCAAGCTCAGCGACGCTGACGAGGACGCGATCGAGGCGCGGCTGGCTGGTGAACTGCCGCGAGTCAGCGGCGACGCTGTGGGTCTCGACGTCAGCGAGGACTTCCTCGATCCGGACTACGTGGAGCACCTGCTCGGGACGGTCGGCAGCCTCTCCGGGCTGCATGTGGTCGTGGACGGCGCGCAGGGGGCGGCGTCGGTCCTTGCTCCCGAGGTCTACCGGCAGGCGGGCGCCAAGGTGACCGCCCTGCACTGCGACGGGGACGGCGCCCACATCAACGAGCGCTGCGGGGCGACGCACCCCGAGTACCTGGCCGCAGCGGTCGTGGACCACGGTGCGGACCTCGGGATTGCCCACGACGGTGACGCGGACCGTTGCATCGTGGTCGACGGCGGCGGGACAGTCCTGAACGGAGACCAGGTGCTCGGGCTGCTGGCGTTGGCCCGCAAGGACGCCGGCCTGCCGGGCAGCGACGTCCTCGTCGCCACGGTGATGAGCAACCTCGGACTGGTCCAGGCAATGGCGGCCTCGGGGATCGAGGTTGTGCGGACGGCGGTCGGCGACCGGTACGTCCTCGAGGCGATGCTGGCCAGCGGTCACCAGCTCGGTGGGGAGCAGAGCGGCCACGTGGTCATGCTCGACCACGCCACCACCGGGGACGGCCTCCTCACCGCCCTGCAGGTGATGGACCGGGTCGCCCGCACCGGGCGCTCGGTGGCCGAGCTCGCTGCCGCCGTGACCCTGCTGCCCCAGGTGCTCGTCAACGTGAGAGCCGACCGCTCACGCGCGACCGCGCCTGAGGTGCTCGAGGCCGTCGCCCGCGAGGAGTCGCAGCTTGCAGGTCACGGCCGGGTGCTGCTGCGGCCCTCGGGCACCGAGCCACTGGTGCGCGTCATGGTCGAGGCCCCCACGCAGCAGCAGGCCGACGAGGTCGCGCAGCGCCTCGCCACCGTGGTCAGCGCCTAAGGCCTAAGGTCTGGCGCCATGAGGAATCTCACCCAGGCGGAGGCCCGCGCGAGGGCCGCGGTCCTGGTTGTGGCGTCGTACGACATCGAGCTGGACCTGACGCACGGGGACACCTGGTTCTGGTCGACGACCGTGGTGCGCTTCACGGCCACGCCGGGGGCGAGCACCTTCCTGGAGCTGGACTGCCTCACGACGGTGACGGCGACCCTCGACGGGCGGCCGATCTCCTTGCAGGGCAACCGCTTCGCCCTCGAGGGGCTGGGCGGTGACCACGAGGTCAAGGTCGTCGCGCGCTGTGCGTACACCCGCAGCGGTGAGGGCTTGCACCGCTTCGTCGACCCGGCCGACGACCAGGTCTACGTCTACGCGCAGGCCTTCCTCGACGACGCGCAGCGGATCTTCGCCTGCTTCGACCAGCCCGACCTCAAGGCGGTCTTCCGCCTGCAGGTGACCGCTCCGAAGGGCCACCTCGTGCGGTCCAACACGAGGGGTACGGCGAACGATGGCCTGCACGTCTTCGAGCAGACCGCACCGCTGTCGACCTACCACCTGACTCTTGCCGCCGGGCCGTGGCACGGCGAGCAGGTCTGGCACGACGGCATCGAGCTGGGGGTGTGGTGCCGCGCGTCGCTGGCCGACCACCTCGATGCGCAGGAGCTGCTGGAGATCACCCGCCAGAGCCTGGACCTGCAGCAGCGCGAGTTCGGATCGCGGTACCCGTTCGGTGACACCTACGACCAGGTCTTCGTCCCGGAGTTCAACGCCGGCGCGATGGAGAACCCAGGCATGGTGACGTTCGCCGACGAGGCCTTCATCTACCGCTCTCGCACCACCGAGGGGAACCGGCGGCTCCGCGCGCAGGTCATCGCGCACGAGATGGCGCACATGTGGTTCGGCGACCTGGTGACGATGCGCTGGTGGGACGGCATCTGGCTCAACGAGTCGTTCGCGGAGTTCATGGGCCTGCACACCACGGAGCAGGCGACCCGCTTCGAGGGCGCGTGGAGCGACTTCTGCCTGGGGCGCAAGGCGTGGGGCTACCGCGCCGACCAACTGCCGACCACGCATCCGGTTGCCGGTGACGTCGAGGACAACCGCACCGCACTGCTGAACTTCGACGGGATCTCTTACGCCAAGGGTGCTTCCGTGCTCCGGCAGCTGGTGGCTTTCGTCGGCCAGGAGAGCTTCTTCACGGGGCTGCGGGCCTACCTGTCCAAGCACGCCCACGGCAACACCGACCTGGGCGATCTGCTCGTTGAGCTCGAGGCGGCCAGTGGGCGTGAGCTCGGCCAGTGGGCCGACTCGTGGCTGCGGACCAGCGGGGTCGGCACCCTGCGGCCGCGGTGGGACGGCGACGACCTGGTCGTGGTCCAGGGCAGCGCGGTGCTGCGCGACCACGTCGTCGAGATCGGGTTCTACGACGACGTGGACGGTGTGGTGCGCCTGCGGGAGCGGGTTCCCGTCGAGGTGCGTGGAGCCGACACCCCGGTACCTGGCGCGCGGCCGGCTGACTTGGTGCTGGTCAACGACCGCGACCTCACGTTCGCCAAGATCCGCTTCGACGACCGCTCGCTGGCGACGGTTCTCCCCGGGCTGGCCCGCGTCGAGGACCCCCTGGCGCGCGCGCTGTGCTGGGGCGCGCTCTGGGACGCCGTGCGTGACGGCGAGCTGTCCGCCCGCGACCACGTCGAGGCTGTCCTCGGTGGAGTGGTCGCAGAGGACGATCCGTCGGTCGTGGAGACGCTGCTGGGCCAGGCCCTCAAAGCCGCGTCGTCGTTCGCCCTCCCGGCTGAGCAGGACGCGCTGCTGGAGCGGCTGTCCGAGGCTTGCTGGTCGGCGCCTGTCGAGCCCGGCAGCGACCTGCAGCTGGTGCGGGTGCGGGCGGCGGTGCAGGCGACCACCGACACGACGCGGTTGCGCGACCTGCTCACCGGTACCGCCGTGCCGGAACGGCTGGTCGTGGACAGTGAGCTGCGTTGGCACGTCGTGCGCCGGGCCGCCGTGCTGGGAGAGCTGGACGAGGCGGCGGTCGAGCGCGAGCTGGCGGCCGACCGGACCGCCAGCGGGCAGCTGCAGGCCGAGGCGGCACTCGCCTCGCTACCCGACCCCGTGACCAAGCAGCGCAGCTGGGACACCCTCATCGGCGGCAAGGCCACCAACGCGCAGGTGCGGGCGATCGGCGGTGGGTTCTGGCAGCGTCAGCAGCCGCTCTTGCTGCGCCCCTACGTGGACCGCTACCTCGACGTGCTCCCCGGGCTGTGGAGGGACCGTTCCCCGCAACTTGCCGGATCACTGACGCTGCACCTGTTCCCTTCGACGCTCATCGAGCCCGATGTCGCGAAGCGTGTCGGCGCCGTGCTCCACCGGGAGGACCTGCCCGCAGGGCTGCGCCGCGTGGTGCTCGAGCAGCACGACGACCTGTGCAGAGGCCTCGCCGCCCAGGCGAGATCTGGCGGCTAGCCTGGCTGCATGTGCGGCATCGTGGGCTACGTCGGCGAGCAGGACGGCCTCGAGGTCGTGTTGGGCGGCCTGCGGCGGTTGGAGTACCGCGGCTATGACAGCGCCGGCGTCGCGATCCTCGGTCCGGACGGGTCCCTGACGGTCGAGCGCAAGGCCGGCAAGCTGGCGAACCTCGAGAAGGAGCTGGCCGAGCGCGCCTTCCCCGGCACGCTGGCCATCGGACACACCCGGTGGGCGACGCACGGTGCCCCCACCGACCGCAACGCGCACCCGCAGGTCGACTGCTCCGGGGCTGTCGCCGTGGTCCACAACGGCACGATCGAGAACTTCGGGGCGCTCGTCCGTGGCCTGGAGGAGCGGGGTCACGAGCGTTCCAGTGACACCGACACCGAGGTCGTCGCGCACCTGGTGGAGGAGCGTTACACCGGGGACCTGGCCGCTGCCGTCCGCTCGGTGTGCAAGGACCTCGACGGATCGTTCGTCCTCGTGATCGCCCACAGGGACCAGCCGGACCTGGTTGTCGCCGCCCGCCGCAACCTGCCGCTGGTCGTCGGCCTCGGAGACGGCGAGAACTTCCTCGGCAGCGACGTCACGGCCTTCATCGCGCACACCCGCGAGGCGCGAGCCGTCGACCAGGACCAGGTCGTGGAGCTTCGCCGTACCGGCGTTGTGGTGACGGACCTGGACGGCAACGTCGTCGAGGGCGAGAGCTATCACGTCGACTGGGACACCAGCGCCGCCGAGAAGGGCGGCCACGAGTTCTTCATGCTCAAGGAGATCGAGGAGCAGCCGGCCGCGGTCCGGGAGACCCTCGGCGGCCGCCTCACCGAGCAGGGCGTGCTGCACCTCGACGAGCTGTCGATGAGCGACGAGGACATCCGCGACATCGAGCAGGTCGTGATCATCGCCTGCGGGTCGTCCTACCACTCGGGGCTCGTGGGCAAGTACGCCATCGAGCGCTGGTGCCGGCTGCCGGTGCAGGTCGAGATGGCCTCGGAGTTCCGCTACCGCGACCCCGTCGTGGGTCGTCGCACGCTGGTCATCGCCATCAGCCAGAGCGGGGAGACCGCCGACACGCTGGAGGCCCTGCGGCACGCGCGGGCGCAGAAGGCGTGGGTGCTGGCCGTCACCAACACCCTTGGATCGACCGTGAGCCGTGAGAGCGACGCGGCGTTCTACACCCGCAGCGGACCGGAGGTGGCGGTCGCGTCGACCAAGGCCGTGATCGCGCAGCTGGCTGCCATGTACGTCGTCGGGCTGTACCTCGCGCAGGTCCGCGGCACCCGCGACGCCGACGAGGTGCGCGCCCACATGCATGACCTCGAGGAGATCCCCTCACTCGTCGAGGACGTCCTGTCTCGGATGGAACCGGTGCGGGCCCTGGCCAGGGAACTCGCGTCGGAGGAACGGGTGCTGTTCCTGGGCCGGCACGTCGGCTACCCGATGGCGCTCGAAGGCGCCCTGAAGCTGAAGGAGCTCGCCTACATCAGTGCTGAGGGCTTCCCCGCCGGCGAGATCAAGCACGGCCCGATCGCGCTCGTCGAGGAGGGCACGCCGGTGGTGGTCATCGCGCCCCGCCACGCGCTGCAGGCGAAGCTCGTCAACAACGTGCAGGAGGTCCGCGCCCGCGGTGCCCGGACCATCGTGATCGCAACGGACGGGGACGAGTCGGTGACGCCGTACGCCGACACCGTCATCCGGATTCCCGATACCAAGTCGCTGCTGGCCCCGCTGCTGACCATTGTCCCGCTGCAGGTGCTCGCGGCGGAGGTCGCGCGGGCGCGCGGGCTGGACGTGGACCAGCCGCGCAACCTCGCGAAGTCCGTCACCGTCGAGTGATCATCGGGGTCGGTGTGGACGTGGTCGACGTGGCGCGTCTGGCCCGCGCCCTCGAGCGAACGCCGGCGCTGCGGAACCGCCTGTTCACGCCCGGCGAGCAGCAGGTCGAGCGGGTCGAGTCGCTCGCCGCTCGGTTCGCGGCCAAGGAAGCCGTCGCCAAGGTGCTCGGTGCCCCGGGGCTGCCGTGGGTCGAGGCGGAGGTGGTGTCGGCAGCGAACGGGCGGCCGACGCTCGTGGTGCACGGCGCTGTCGCGGAAACCGCTGCTGCACAAGGGATCACCCGCTGGCACCTGTCGCTGTCGCACGACGGTGGGATGGCTACTGCCTTCGTGGTTGGTGAATCCGCGTGAGGTACGCCCACACGGTCGCCCAGGTGCGGGCCGCGGAGGAGCCGCTGCTCGCGGCGGGGGTGCCGCTGATGGCTCGCGCCTCGCATGGCCTCGCGGTGGCCGTCGCCACGCGACTGCCTTTCGTGTACGGCGCCCGGGTGGCCCTGCTCGTCGGGTCGGGCAACAACGGCGCGGACGCCCTCTGGGCCGGTGCCTGGCTCGCCCGTCGGGGGGCGGCCGTCGTCGCGGTCCTCGCCGGCGACCCGGTGCAGGACGCGCTCGTGGCGCTGCTGCAGTCCGGAGGCAGGGTCGGTACGGCGGAGGCCTTGCGGGGCGCGGACCTGGTCGTGGACGGGCTGGTCGGCATCGGTGGCCGGGGCGCGCTGCGCCCGGCTGCCGCCGAGCTCGTCGCGCAACTCGAGGGCTTCGTCGTGGCCGTCGACGTGCCGTCGGGTGTCGACGCCGACACCGGCGCCATCGTGGGCGCAGCGGTCCGCGCCGACCTCACCGTGACCTTCGGGACGCTCAAGCCGGGGCTGCTGTTCGCCCGCGACCACGTCGGCGACCTGGAGCTCGTCCCGGTCGGCCTCGACCTGCCGCCGGCTCCGGTCGAGGTGCTGACGGCTGCAGACGTGGCGGGTCTGCTGCCCGCCGCCGAGCGGATCTTGGACAAGTACTCCCGCGGTGTGCTGGGGGTCGCGGCCGGCTCGCAGACCTACACGGGGGCTGCGGTCCTCAGCGTCGGCGCTGCGGTCCGGGCGGGAGCCGGCATGGTGCGCTTCGTCGGGGCCGCGCACGCTGCCGAGCAGGTGCGCTCGCGCTGGCCGGAGGCGGTCGTGACCGAGGCCGAGGGTGCCGGCGTGGTCGATGCCGGTCGGGTCCAGGCATGGGTCGTCGGACCGGGCCTCGGCACCTTCGCCGACGAGACGGTCAAGTGCGTGCTCGAACAGGACGTGCCGGTGCTCGTGGACGCGGACGCCCTGACGATCTGCGCGCAGCGGAAGTCCTGGCTCACCGCCCGCACCGCGCCGACCCTGCTCACACCGCACGATCGGGAGTTCGCGCGGTTCGGGCACGTGGTCGGCCCCGACCGCATCGCGGCGGCCCGTCGACTGGCCGGCGAACTGGGCGTGCACGTGCTCCTGAAGGGTGACGCCACGGTCGTCGTGGGCCCGGACGGGCCGGCGCGGGTCAACACCACCGGGTCGCCGGTGCTCGCCACCGCCGGTTCCGGGGACGTGCTGTCGGGTGGGATCGGGGCGCTGCTGGCGCAGGGGATGGGCGTCCTCGACGCAGGCAGCGTCGGCGCATACCTGCACGGGCGGTCCGGCACCCTGACGGCCGATGGGGCGACCACCAGCGCCAGCCTGCTGGTCGAGGGGTGGCCTGCGGCCGTCAGGGAGGTGCGTGCGGGAGAGTGAAGGCCGTGAGATCAGCCGCCTGCGTGGACCTCGACGCCATCCGCGACAACGTCGCGGTGCTCACCGAGCGTGCCGGCCGGGCTCAGGTGATGGCGGTCGTGAAGGCCGATGGCTACGGCCATGGTCTGCTGCCCAGCGCCCGGGCCGCGGTCCGCGGTGGCGCGACCTGGCTCGGTGTGGCCTTCCTCGAGGAGGCCCTGGCGGTCCGGGCCGCTGGCCTTGACACTCCTGTGCTGGCCTGGCTGTTCACCCCGTCCGAGGACCTCGCCCCTGCGGTTGCCGCGGGCGTTGACCTCGGCGTCTACGACCTCGCGGAGCTCGGACGTGCGCAGGCCGCCGCCGAGCAGACCGGCCGCGTTGCCCGCCTGCATCTCAAGGCCGACACCGGGCTGTCGCGCGGCGGCGCCCCTCGCGACCTGTGGCCCGAGCTCTGCCAGGCGGCGGCCAAGGCCGAGGCCGAGGGCTCGGTCCGCGTCACGGGTCTGTGGAGCCACTTCGCCTTCGCCGACGGCGGCCCTGACCATCCGGTCAACAACCGGCAGACGGCGGTGTTCGCCGAGGCACTCGACGTCGCGACCGCTCAGGGCCTGCAGCCGGAGGTCCGACACCTGGCCAACTCCGCGGCCACCCTGACCGCCCCCGCGACGCACTACGACCTGGTCCGGCCCGGCCTCGCGGTCTACGGGCTGTCACCCGTGCCGCAGCTCGGGTCGCCGCGCGACTTCGGCCTGCGCCCGGCGATGACGCTGCGCTCCCGGGTAGCGCTGACCAAGCGGGTCCCTGAGGGCTCCGGTGTCAGCTACCTCCACCGCTACGTCACGTCCTGCGAGACCACTCTGGCGCTGATCCCGATGGGGTACGGCGACGGCATCCCGCGAGCCGCCACCAACGCCGCCGAGGTGCTGCTGGCTGGACGACGGCGCCGGATCGCTGGAACGGTGTCGATGGACCAGTTCGTCGTCGATGTCGGCGACGACGAGGTCTTCGCCGACGACGAGGTGGTGCTCTTCGGGTCCGGGGACGCCGGGGAGCCGACGGCTGAGGACTGGGCCCGAGCCGTCGGCACGATCGACTACGAGATCGTCACGCGCGTGGGAGGTCGGGTCCCTCGCGAGTACGTCGGAGGAGACGCATGAGCCGTCGCAGCAGGGCAGGTCTGGTCGGGGGCATCGTCGGTGCGGTGGCCGTCGGCGCGGCGGCTGGTCTTGCCGCCGAGCGGTATGCCGTCGGCCGGTCACGGCTTGCCCCCGACCCCGACGCGCAGGAGCCCTTCTTCGACCTCCCTGCCGACCGGCTGCGTCGGGTCGTGGCCGACGACGGCGTGCCGCTGCATGTCGAGGAGGTCGGTCCGCAGCGGGCCCCGGTCACCGTGGTGTTCTGCCACGGCTACACCCAGCAGCTCGCTGTCTGGCACTACCAGCGGCAGGCGCTCGCGGCGGACAACCCGGGCAAGCTTGTCTTCTGGGATCAGCGCTCGCACGGCCGGAGCGGTCGCAGCAGCGCCCAGAACTCCACCATCGACCAGCTCGGACGCGACCTGCACGACGTGATCCAGGCCTGTGCCCCGACCGGCAAGGTCGTGCTGGTGGGCCACTCGATGGGCGGCATGACGATCATGGCGCTCGCCGACCAGCACCCCGAGTTGTTCGGCGAGCGGATCGTCGGGGTCGCCCTCATCGGCACGTCGACCGGCAAGTTGGCGTCGGTGACCTTCGGCCTGCCCGCGGTGTTCACGGGCGTCAACCGCAGGGTCCTCCCGTGGGTGACCCGTGGCATGCGCGACAACCCGGAGGTCTTCGAGAGGGGGCGCCGCCTCGGCACCGACCTGGCCTTCGTGGCTGCCCGCCGCACGGCCTTCGGCAGCAAGGAGGTCAGCCCGTCGCTGGTGGAGTTCGTCGAGCGGATGCTCGCCGAGACCCCCGTCGACGTGATTGCGGAGTTCTACGACACGTTCATGGACCACGACAAGCTGGCCGGGCTCGGGGTGCTGGCGGACGTCGAGACCCTGGTCCTCGTCGGCTCCCAGGACAAGCTGACCCCGGTCGAGCACAGCCGCGAGATCGCGGCGGCCGTCCCGACGGCACAGCTGGTCGTGATCGAGGGAGCCGGCCACATGGTGCAGCTTGAACGAGCCGCCATGGTCAACCTGCACCTGCGGGCCCTGCTGAGGCGCGCCACCCGGGCCGCCAGCCGCACCGCATGACGCTGGACGCCGACATCCGCGCCTGCACCGCCTGCGCGCTGCTCGCAGCGTTCCGCACCACGGTCGTCGTCGGTACGGCGCCGCCGGGGGCGCGCCTGGTCGTCGTCGGTGAGGCGCCCGGCGCGCTGGAGGACGAGACCGGCTTCCCCTTCGTCGGCCGTAGCGGTCAGCTGCTCGACCGGTTGCTTGCCGAGGCCGGTCTGCCGCGGGACCGGGTCGCCGTCCTCAACACGGTCAAGTGCCGACCTCCTGGCAATCGGGTCCCGACGGCGCACGAGACCGCCAACTGTCGGCCGTGGCTGTCCCAGCAGCTGGCGGTCCTCGACCCGCACCTCATCGTCACCCTGGGGCTCTCCGCGGCCGCCTGGTTCCTCGGGAGGACGACGCTGCACGCCGTACGAGGAAGGGTTCACGAGGTGGACGGGCGGCGGGTGCTGCCGACCTTCCACCCGGCGGCTGCCTTGCGAGGCGGGCCGGAGGGTGAGCCGATGCGGCTGCTCCGGGAGGACCTGGCGACCGCCGTCCGGCTGGTCGCGTGAAGCTGACCACCGTCGAGGAGACCAAGGCCTTCGGGCGGGACCTGGCCGGACGGCTGCGGGCGGGCGACCTGGTGATCCTGAGCGGCCCGCTCGGGGCCGGCAAGACGGCGCTGACCCAGGGAATCGGTGAGGGGCTCGGCGTGGCCGGACGGGTCACGAGCCCGACCTTCGTGATCGCCCGGGTGCACCGTGGCCCCTTGCCGCTCGTGCATGTCGACGCCTATCGTCTCCGCGACTCGGGCCGGCTCGACCTCGATGACCTGGAGATCGACGAGGAGCTCGATCGGGCCGTCGTGGTGGTGGAGTGGGGCGAGGGCGTGGTGGAGCAGCTGTCCGACAGCCACTTGGAGGTGCGGCTCGAGCGGCACGACGACGACAGCCGAACGGCGACCGTCATCGGTGTCGGGCCGCGTTGGACCTCGTAGATCAGGGAACGCGCACAGCACCGCCGTACGTCGTCTGTGCAGCCCGCAAGGCTGTCCGCAAGCTGTCGACCAGACCTGAGGAGCACGCCGTGTCCCTGACGATCGCCAGCATCCTGGCGGAGTCCGCCACCCGCTACGCCGACAACACCGCCGTGGTGCTCGGCGACCTGCGGATCACCTACGCCCAGCTGTGGGGACACGCCAAGCAGTACGCAGCCGTCCTGCGCGAGAAGGGGATCGGGCCCGGCGACAAGGTCGCGCTGCTGCTCCCGAACACCCCGCACTTCCCGCTGGCCTACTTCGGGACCCTTGCGCTCGGCGCCGTTGCGGTGCCGGTGCACGCGCTGCTCAAGGCTGAGGAGATCGAGTACGTCCTGGCCGACTCCGGGGCCAAGGCCTTGATCTGCGCCGCGCCGCTGCTCGGCGAGGGTGCGAAGGGCGCGGAGCTCGTCGGGGTGCCGGTGCTGGCGGTCATGGACGGCGGCGACGCCACCATCGAGCGGATCGACACCCTCGCACTGGCGGCGACGCCGATCGAGGACTTCGTGCCGCGCGAGCCCTCCGACACGGCCGTCATCCTCTACACGAGCGGGACGACCGGGAAGCCCAAGGGCGCCGAGCTCACCCACCTCAACGTGACGATGAACGTGGCGGTGTCGGCGCAGCACAGCTTCGACATCGACTCCAACGACACGGTGCTCGGATGCCTGCCGCTCTTCCACACGTTCGGCCAGACCTGCTGCATGAACACCGCGTTCTACGTCGGTGCCACCGTCGTGCTGCTGCCCCGCTTCGACGGCTCCGCGGCACTCGAGCTGCTGGTCAACGAGAAGTGCACCATCTTCATGGGTGTCCCGACCATGTACGTCGGTCTGCTCGAGGCGGCCAAGACCTCGGACGCCCGCCCGCAGCTGAAGTCGGCGATGTCCGGCGGAGCAGCACTTCCGCTGGCGGTGCTGGAGAAGTTCACCGAGGTCTTCGGCACCCGCGTCCTCGAGGGCTACGGCCTCACCGAGACGTCCCCGGTGGCCACCTTCAACCAGAAGAGCTTCGAGCCTGTCGCGGGCACGGTTGGCAAGACGATCTGGGGCGTCGAGGTGGAGGTCGCGAAGGCCGAGATCGACGAGCGCATCGAGCTTCTCCCTGCGGGTGAGCTCGGCGAGATCGTGGTCCGCGGGCACAACGTGTTCAAGGGCTACCTCAACAACCCGGAGGCCACCGCGGCGGCGATCGTCGACGGCTGGTTCCGCACCGGCGACCTCGGGACCAAGGACGCCGACGGCTACGTCCGGATCGTCGACCGGAAGAAGGACATGGTCATCCGCGGCGGGTACAACGTGTACCCGCGGGACGTCGAGGAGGTGCTCCTGCGTCACCCGGCCGTCGGCCAGGTCGCGGTCATCGGCCTCCCCGACGCGCAGTACGGCGAGGAGGTTTGCGCCGTGGTCGTGAAGGACGGAGCTCTCTCCGAGGAGGAGCTGATCGCCTGGAGCAAGGAGCAACTTGCGGCGTACAAGTACCCGCGACGGGTCATCTTCACCGACGCTCTCCCACTGGGACCCTCGGGCAAGATCCTCAAGCGCGAGTTGGTGGTGCAGTACAAGGAGTAACGCCGACCGAGAGTTCCTGCTCGGACTGTTCGGAGGCGATGAAGGCCCGTAAGCGGTCGCGGTTCCCCGTGAACCTGTCGGCCGAGCACTCGTGCCTGCGCCTGAGCAGGAACACCGCAACCCTCGCAGGACCAGACCCGGCCCGGGGCATCGGACGCTGCCGCCACGGGATGGTGGCAGTGGTGGTAGTCCCTCGGCTACCTCGCCCGCAAGCGCAGTGCCAGCGACGAGCGGCTGCTGGCGGTCGAGCTCACAGGCACCGGCCGGGCGCTGCGCAGCGCGGCCGAGAAGATCCCGCCTGCCGTGGTCGAGCGCCTAGGCATCGGGCTCGCCAAGCTGCAGGACCGGCCGCAGCGCTGACGCAGGTGATCGCCCCGACGCAGCGGTTTCCTGCCGGGAACTAGCCTCTGCAGCGTGCTGGCCCTCGTCGTGGACACCTCCACCCCTGCGGTGTCAGCAGGCCTGGTGCGAGTCGGCGCTGACGTGCAGGTGGTTGCGGAGACAGTCGTGGTTGACGGCCGTCGTCACGGTGAGCTGCTCGCCCTCGGGGTGCGCGAGGTCCTCAAAGCCGGCACGCCCGACCTGGTGGTCGTCGGCGTCGGACCAGGGCCTTTCACCGGGCTGCGCGTCGGGATCATGACCGCCGCGGCGTTCGGAGATGCACGGGACCTCCCGGTGCTCGGCGTCTGCAGCCTCGACGGTCTCGCCGAACCCGACTCGGCGGTCGTGACGGACGCGCGCCGCAAGGAGGTCTACTGGGCGATCTACGACGCGGAGGGCCAGCGGGTCGCCGGACCGCACGTGACCACACCGGACGGGGCCCAGGCGGCGATCGGCGACCGCAGGGTTGTGGGCGACGGCGCGCTGCTCTACGGCTTCGCCACGGAGCAGGAGCCGCGCTACCCCTCGGTCAGGCGGCTTGCGGAGGTCGCGGTACGACGGCATCTTGCGGGCGAGGCCGCGTTGCCGTTGACCCCGTTGTACCTGCGCCGGCCGGACGCGACGGAGCCGGGAGCAGCCAAGAAGGTGACGGCGTGAGCCTCTCGCCGGGCACCGGCAGCGGGGGGCTGTGGCTCGATGCCTTCCCGCACAGGTGGCACGCGGCGCACGAACGCAACGTGCCGGGCCGGGCGCGGACCGTCGTCTACTACCCCGGTGCGCGCCGTGACGGCGGCAGCGACGGCACCTGGTTGCGCATCACACCCGAGCAGGGCGAGCAGTGGACCGGCGTCTTCTCCTCCGACAACCTCCTGGGCAGGCTCAACGTGGCGGCGTCGTGGCCAGACCCGCACGTCTTGTTCGTCGCGGCCGGCGGATCGCCGTACCTCGTGGACGCTCGTGACCCGGACCGCTGGTGGAGGCTGGATCGCCCTGGTACCAGGCGGTTTGAGCCCGTGGGCGGTCTGGCGCTGCTGCTCGACGACGAGGTGCTGGCGGCCTACGACGCCGACGGGCTGGCCTGGGAGAGCGACCACCTAGACCGGGCGCAGTGGCTCGGAGTCCTGGACGACGAGGTGCACCTGCGCTCCGGTGACCTGCGGCACCGGGTCTCGCTCCGGCACGGCCGCACCGTGACGGAGCCCGCTCCGTGGTGAGCCTCGAGCGGTTCCGGTGGTGGCATGTCGAGGAGGTGCTGCCGATCGAGCGGCACCTGTTCGGCGTGGAGCCCTGGACGGCTCATCACTTCTGGTCCGAGCTCGGTCAGGTCACCACCCGCCACTACGTGGTGGCCGTCGACGAGGGCGCCGTCGTGGGTTACGCCGGGCTGTGCGACTACCCCGACGAGGCGTTCGTGCAGACCATGGCGGTTGCCCCCGCGCACCAGGGCCAGGGGCTCGGGGCAGCACTGCTGCTCGACCTCCTGCAGGAGGCGGAAAGGCGGGGTCAGCGCAAGACGCTGCTGGAGGTGCGGGCCGACAACGAGGTGGCGCAGCGGCTGTACGCCCGGCACGGCTTCCGGCAGACCAGCGTCCGGCGGGGCTACTACCCCGGCGGCGTCGACGCCTGGGTGATGGAACGCACCTAGTCTGGACCCGTGCCGCTGGTGCTGGGGATCGAGACGTCGTGCGACGAGACCGGTGTCGGCATCGTCCGCGACAGGGTCCTTCTCGCCGACGCCGTCGCCAGCTCGGTCGACGAGCACGCCCGGTTCGGCGGGGTGGTCCCCGAGGTCGCCTCCAGGGCCCACCTCGAGGCGATGATCCCGACCGTCCAGCGGGCCCTGCAGACCGCCGGCGTGACGCTCAACGACCTCGATGCCATCGCGGTGACCAGCGGGCCTGGGCTCGCGGGCGCGCTGCTCGTCGGGGTCGCGGCCGCCAAGGCTTACGCACTCGCCCTCGACCTCCCCCTGTACGGCGTCAACCACCTGGCCGCGCACGTCGCCGTGGACGTCCTGGAGCACGGACCGCTGCCCGAGCCCGCGATCGCGATGCTGGTCAGCGGGGGCCACTCGAGCCTGCTCCTGGTCGAGGACGTGACCAAGACCCTGCTGCCGCTCGGCCAGACCGTCGACGACGCGGCCGGGGAGGCGTTCGACAAGGTCGCTCGGCTACTGGGTCTGGGTTTCCCGGGCGGACCCGTCGTCGACCGCCGGGCTCGCGACGGGGACCCGCGGGCCATCCCGTTCCCGAGGGGGATGCTCACGGACCCGTCGTACGACGTGTCCTTCTCGGGGTTGAAGACGGCCGTGGCGCGCTGGGTCGAGAAGCACGCGGGGCCGATCCCGGTGGCGGACGTCTGCGCGAGCTTCCAGGAGGCGGTCGTGGACCTGCTGACCGCCAAGGCGATCCGGGCCTGCCGGGACCAGGGCGTGGACCACCTCCTGATCGGCGGCGGCGTCGCGGCCAACAGCCGGCTACGGGCCCTGGCCGAGGAGCGGTGCGCGAAGGCGGGGATCGTGCTGCGGGTGCCACGGCCGGGGCTGTGCACCGACAACGGTGCGATGGTTGCGGCGCTGGGGGACCGGCTTGTCGATGCCGGGGTGGCGCCGTCGCCGCTGGACCTGCCGGCGGACAGCGCGATGCCCGTGGAGCTGGTGGTCGCGTGACCGTCGTCCGCATGTGGGAGGGCCGCTGTGCTGCCGGTGCTACCTCCCTGGCAGTGGACTGGGTGCAGCGAGCGGCGGTACCGAGCGCGCGGGAGGCCGGCGCGAGCGCGGCCGAGGTCTTCCGGAGCGAGGACCGGGTGGTGCTGCTGACTCGTTGGCCGTCGCCGACCAGCTGGGTCGAGCCGGTGCCCGACCCCGCAGTCGTGGAGCGCTGCCACGCCTGGCCTTTCGAGTCCGTCGCGGACCGCTGACCCCCGCTTGTCGGGTTGGCACTCAGGGGCGTAGAGTGCCAAACGAAAGCAAGGCCTGACCCCCGCGACGGCAGGCCGCGTGATCGCCCCTCAATCGGATGAGTTCCTGGAGGAACCGTGACCACTGCGACCAAGGTCGCCATCAAGCCGCTCGAGGACCGCATCGTGGTCCAGGCGGTCGAGGCCGAGACCACGACGGCCTCAGGCATCGTCATCCCGGACACCGCGAAGGAGAAGCCTCAGGAGGGCACCGTCCTCGCAGTCGGTCCCGGACGCTTCGAGGACGGCGCCCGGGTGCCGCTCGACGTCAAGGTCGGCGACAAGGTTCTCTACAGCAAGTACGGCGGCACCGAGGTCAAGTACGCCGGCGAGGAGTACCTCGTGCTCTCCGCCCGCGACGTCCTCGCCGTCATCGAGGGCTAGTTCCCTCCTTCGTTCGACAGGCGACGCCCCGGGACCCCGCACGGGGACCGGGGCGTCGTTCTTTGACCTCGCACGATCCCGAGAGGACCCCTGCATGAGCAAGACCCTGAGTTTCTCCGAGGATGCCCGCCGCTCCCTCGAGCGCGGCGTCGACACCCTCGCCAACACCGTCAAGGTGACGCTCGGCCCCAAGGGTCGCAACGTCGTCATCGGCAAGCAGTACGGCGGTCCGACGATCACCAACGATGGCGTGACCATCGCGCGTGAGGTCGAGCTCGAGGACCCCTACGAGAACATGGGGGCGCAGCTCGCCAAGGAGATCGCGACCAAGACCAACGACATCGCCGGTGACGGCACCACCACGGCGACCGTGCTCGGCCAGGCCATGGTCCGCGGCGGCCTCAAGGCCGTGGCCGCAGGGGCCAACCCCATCAGTCTCAAGGTCGGCATCGACAAGGCCGTGGAGGCCGTCAACACGGCCCTGCTGGCCGCCGCCAGCCCGGTGGAGACTCCCGCCGAGATCGCCGCCGTCGCCGCCATCAGCGCCCAGGACCCGCGGGTCGGCGAGCTCGTCGCCGAGGCGATGGACAAGGTCGGCAAGGACGGCGTCATCACCGTCGAGGAGAGCAACACCACGGGCCTGGAGCTCGAGCTCACCGAGGGCATGCAGTTCGACAAGGGCTACATCAGCCCCTACTTCGTGACCGACCCCGAGCGCATGGAGTCGCACCTCGAGGACGGCTACGTCCTCATCGTCAACGGCAAGATCTCCGCGATCGCGGACCTCCTGCCGCTGCTGGAGAAGGTCGTGCAGTCCGGCAAGCCGCTGCTGATCGTGGCCGAGGACGTCGACGGGGAGGCGCTGTCGACCCTGGTCGTCAACAGCATCCGCAAGACCCTCAAGGTCGTCGCGGTGAAGGCGCCCGGCTTCGGTGACCGCCGCAAGGCCATGCTGCAGGACATCGCTGTCCTCACCGGCGCCCAGGTCGTCAGCGCCGAGGTGGGTCTCAAGCTCGACCAGGTCGGCCTCGAGGTCCTCGGTACCGCGCGGGCGATCACCGTCACCAAGGACACCACCACCATCGTCGACGGTGGGGGCGCCAAGGAGGACCTCACCGGTCGCGTCGCCCAGATCAAGCAGGAGATCGAGAACAGCGACTCCGACTGGGACAAGGAGAAGCTCCAGGAGCGGCTCGCCAAGCTGGCCGGCGGCGTGGGTGTCATCAAGGTCGGTGCCCACACCGAGGTCGAGCTCAAGGAGCGCAAGCACCGCCTCGAGGACGCCATCTCGGCGACCCGCGCGGCGGTCGAGGAGGGCATCGTCCCCGGTGGTGGCGCCGCGCTCGTCCACGCTGCCAAGGCGCTCGCCGGCGGTCTCGGTCTCGAGGGCGACGAGCTCACCGGCGTGAAGGTCGTCCAGGCCGCGCTCGACGAGCCGGCCCGCTGGATCGCCGAGAACGCCGGCCTCGAGGGTCGGGTGGCCGTCAACCGCGTCCGCGAGGCCATCTCGAACACCGAGGGCCTCAACGCCGCCACCGGCGAGTACGTCGACCTCGTCAAGGCCGGCGTCGTCGACCCGGTCAAGGTCACCCGCTCCGCCGTCCGCAACGCCGCCTCCATCGCCAGCATGCTGCTGACGACCGAGACGCTCGTCGCGGACAAGCCCGCCGAGGAGGCCAACGCCGGTCACGGACACGGTGGGCACGGCCACAGCCACTAGGCAGCGCTGACACAGCAGCTTTGACACAGGGGCCCCTCACCGCCAGGTGAGGGGCCCCTGTGGTGTCAGGCACTAGCGTCCTCGACGTGACGCAACCTGACCTGACCACGCTCCTGGCCAGCGGGGAGCACGCCACCTTCCACGGCAAGCCGGCCGCCGCGGTCGGCGCGCTCGAGCAGGCCGTCGTCCTCGCGCAGTCGCAGGGCCTGGTGGCCGAGGTAGCCGCCGCAGCCTGGCTGCTGGGCGTGGCGCTGGGGGCCGGCGGCCGGTACGGCGGCGCTCTGACCGTCCTCGCCCCGCTCGTGGACGCCGGCCAGGTCGAGGGGACGGCGCCGGAGCGGCGGCTGTTCGGTGCCCTGTCCAGCGCCACCATCGCGAGCATCCACCGTCAGCTCGGCCGGCACGCCATTGCGCGTGAGGCCGACCTGGACGCCCTCGAGCTGACCGACGGGACCGGCGAGGCCGCCTTCGACGCGTTGCTGGGGCTGGCGTCGGACGCCGTCGGGCTCGACGACCCCGACGAGGCGCAGTCGCGGTTGTCCCACGCCGCGGCGGTCATTCCCGGCCGGGGCGACGAGTGGTGGCGGCAGCGGGTCCGGCTGGGCTGGACCCGTGCGGAGGTCGCGCTGCTCGAGGGACGCCCGGAGGAGGCCGCCACCCACGCTGCCGAGGCGGTCCAGCGCGCCGAGGATGCCCGGGCGCCCCGCCACGTGTCGAAGGGACTGCTGCTGCTCGGCCTGGCTCAGGTCTCCCTGGGTGCCGACGAGGCGGCGGGGACGCTGCGCCGTTCGGCGACGTTCGCCGAGTCGCTCGGGGTGCTGCCGCTGGTGTGGCCCTCCCGCGCGCTGCTGGGGGCCATGCTCGCCGAGTCCAGCTCTGAGGCCGACCGCACGGAGAGCGCCAAGAGCCTCGCCGCTGCCCGGTCCGCCGTGCTCGCGATCGCAGGGGACCTCCCTCCCGGCGTCCGGAGCGAGTGGCTTGCCCGGCCTGACATCGCGACCCTGCTCGAAGGCTGACGAGGCAGATCTGCCCGGTGATGCCCTTGACCTGCCAGGGTGGGGGGTGCCGGTCTAGCCATATCGGGCCAGAACGCGTTCTGTGCGCTCACGTCCGGGCCAACTTCTGCCGAAGACACGCGCAGAGCGTTGCGACAGCCGCGCGGAGAGCTGGACGAGGGAGGCGACCGATGGGGCACAAGGGCTCGACGACCTCTCTCGTCACCGACCCCTGCATCGTGCTCGGCCGCCTCGCTGGGGTGCTGGCGGACGGTACCGCCCTGCAGGAGGCCCTCGACGTCCTCGTCTCCGGTCTGGGACTGCGCACCGCAGTCGTCCGGGCAGTCTCAGGCGAGCTGCTCGCAGTCGGCGGAGAGGTACTCCAGGCCGTTCCGCTGATGCGGGCCCTGCCGAACAACGACCCGACCCTCGAGCTGCCTGTGCCTGGCCGATCCGGCGCCCAGATCGCCTCGCTGACGGTCGGCGGCGCTCGTCCCTCCCAGCTGCCGGCGTTGCGGACCGCAGCCGCCGTGATCGGTCTCGCCCTCGCCCCGACCGCCGGGGTCGATGAGCTGCTCGACGCCGCTGAGGACGACCTCGATGAGCTCGCCGACGCGCTCCATGACGGTCCGGTTCAGTCGCTCGTCGTGGCTCGTTACGCCGCTGACGCCGCGGTCCGGGGCGGCGACCCGGTGGCGGCGCGCGACGCCGTCCAGGAGGTCCTCGTCGAGGTACGACGCGCTCTGTGGCATCTGCGTCCCCGTGGCGCCGCGGGCCTGATCGAGGCCCTGCGACAGCTGTCGGAGCAGCTGGTCGAGGCCGGCGGCCACCCGCTCGGGCTGGTTGGCGACCTCGACGCTGCGGCACGCCTGCGCGGCACTCGGGCGACCGTTGCCTATCGGCTCATCCAGGCCGTGGCCCGCCCGCATGATGATGCCGTACGCGTGGCGCTGCGCTGCGAGGACGGCGTCCTCGTGGCCGACGTCCACCACGGTGCCGTTCTGCCCTCACCCGAACACTGGGCCCGTCGCGTGCACGCGCTCGGCGGGGACCTGTCCGCCTCCGCCGGCCGGCTTCGGCTCGTGCTCCCTCTCACCGACGCAAGGACAACACCGTGACCACCGTGCTCATCTGCGACGACCACCGGATCGTGCGAGAGGGGCTGCGCCAGTTCGTCGCCGGCGTGCCCGGGGTCGACAAGGTGGACACCGCCGCGTCCGGCGAAGAGGTGCTCGCGCGCTACCCCCACGAGCAGCCCGACCTGGTGCTCATGGACGTCCGGATGCCCGGCCTCGGTGGCTTGGAGGCCACCCGGCGGCTCGTGCAGCAGTATCCGGGGGCCAAGGTCATCATGCTGACCGCCGCCGACGACCGCGACCAGGTCGCGGCCGCGGTCTCCTCCGGTGCCCGCGGGTACCTGCTCAAGGACGTCTCCCACGAGGAGCTGTGCGCTGCCGTCGCGCATGCCCTGGACGGCATGGACCTCGTCGAGCCCTCCCTGCGCCGGGCGCTGGTCTCCCGGGAGCCGACCCGCAGCGGCCCCCCGCAGGCGCAGCTCACCGAGCGCGAGCTGCAGGTCCTCACCGGCATGTCCCAGGGCAAGAGCAACGGTGCCATCGGCCGGGAGCTGTACCTGTCCGAGGACACCGTGAAGACCCACGCCCGCCGCCTGTTCCGCAAGCTCGGCGTGAACGACCGGGCCCAGGCCGTCGCCCTCGGCTTCCGCCGCGGCCTCGTCAGCTAGCACGGCTTCGCCGTACGGCGTGGTTCTGCGTGATCGTCGGTCCGGGGTACGGGTACGATGGGGTGCTTCCTCCGGCAGCCGGGAGCAGCACGCATGGACCCTGTCAGCAACGACACGTATGGGGGCCTGCTGGCGCCCGTCGGACTCACCTTCGACGACGTTCTCCTGCTCCCTGGGTACAGCGACGTCAACCCCAGCGACGCCGTCACCGCTACCCGGCTGAGCAAGCGGATCACGCTCAACGTGCCGCTGCTGTCGAGCGCGATGGACACCGTGACCGAGGCTCGGATGGCCATCGCGATGGCGCGCCAGGGTGGCATCGGGGTGCTGCATCGCAACCTGTCGATCGAGGACCAGGCCGCGCAGGTCGACCTCGTGAAGCGCTCCGAGGCCGGCATGGTCACGCACCCCGTCACCTGCTCGCCGGAGCACACCCTCGAGGACGTCGACCGGATGTGCGGGCGCTACCGCATCAGCGGCCTGCCGGTCGTCGACGCCGAGGGGGTGCTGTTGGGCATCGTCACCAACCGGGACACCCGTTTCGAGACCGACCAGCAGCGACTGGTGCAGGACGTGATGACCCGGATGCCGCTGATCACCGCGCCGGTCGGGGTCAGTAACGAGCAGGCTCTGCAGCTGCTGCAGTCCAACAAGATCGAGAAGCTCCCGTTGGTCGACGCGGCTGGCATCCTGCGCGGTCTGATCACCGTCAAGGACTTCGTGAAGAAGGACCAGTACCCGCTGGCGACCAAGGACGCCGACGGACGGCTGCGGGTCGCCGCCGCGATCGGGTTCTTCGACGACGCGTTCAAGCGGGCGATGGCCCTGGTCGACGCAGGGGTCGATGCGATCGTCGTCGACGTCGCGCAGGGGCACGGCAAGGGCGTGCTCGACATGATCGCGCAGCTCAAGGGCGACCCGTCGGCCGCGCACGTCGACATCATCGGCGGCAACGTCGCGACTCGCGCCGGTGCGCAGGCGCACGTGGATGCGGGCGCCGACGGCGTGAAGGTTGGCGTGGGGCCTGGCTCGATCTGCACCACCAGAGTTGTCGCTGGTGTTGGGGTGCCGCAGGTGACGGCGATCTACGAGGCCGCACTCGCCTGCAAGCCGGCCGGGGTCCCGGTGATCGGGGACGGTGGGCTGCAGTACTCCGGTGACATCGCGAAGGCGCTGGTCGCCGGTGCCGACACCGTGATGCTCGGATCACTGCTGGCGGGCGTCGAGGAGAGCCCCGGGGAGCTGGTCTTCACCAACGGCAAGCAGTTCAAGACCTATCGCGGCATGGGCTCACTCGGCGCCATGCAGTCGCGCGGGCCGAAGAAGTCCTACTCCAAGGACCGCTACTCCCAGGCCGACGTCGCCAGCGACGACAAGCTGGTGCCCGAGGGCGTCGAGGGTCAGGTGCCCTACCGCGGCCCGCTGTCCGCCGTGGCCCACCAGCTCGTCGGCGGGCTGCGCCAGGCGATGTACTACGTCGGCGCGGCCAGCATCCCGGAACTGCAGGACAAGGGACGGTTCGTCCGGATCACCGCAGCGGGTCTGAAAGAGTCGCACCCGCACGACATCCAGATGACGGTGGAAGCACCCAACTACAGCGGGCAGTGATGGCAGACGTAGAGATCGGGATCGGCAAGTCGGGCCGACGGGCGTACGGGTTCGACGACATCGCGATCGTCCCCTCGCGGCGCACCCGCGATCCCGAGGACGTGTCCCTGGCCTGGGAGATCGACGCCTACCGCTTCGAGCTCCCGCTGATGGCCTCGCCCATGGATGGCGTCGTCTCGCCGGACACGGCGGTAGCTCTCGGCAAACTCGGTGGGCTCGGCGTGCTCGATCTCGAGGGCCTCTGGACCCGGTACGACGATCCTGAGCCGCTTCTCGACGAGATGGCGGCCCTCCCCGCCGAGTGCGTGGTCGAGCGGATGCGCGAGATCTACGCCAAGCCCATCGAGGCCGACCTCATCAGCGCCCGGGTGAAGCAGGTCCGCGACTCAGGTGTCACGGTCGCCGCGTCGCTGACGCCGCAGCGCACGGTGCAGTTCGCGCAGACCGTCATCGACGCCGGCGTGGACCTGTTCGTGATCCAGGGCACCGTCGTGTCCGCGGAGCACGTGTCCACCCGGACCGAGCCGCTGAACCTCAAGCGCTTCATCGCCGAGCTCGATGTGCCGGTCATCGTCGGGGGCTGTGCGACGTACCAGTCTGCGCTGCACCTGATGCGCACCGGCGCGGCCGGCATCCTCGTCGGCGTCGGCCCCGGCCAGGCCAACACCACCCGGGCGATCCTCGGCCTCGGCGTGCCGATGGCGACCTCGATCGCCGACGCCGCCGGTGCCCGCCGCGACTACCTCGATGAGTCGGGCGGCCGGTACGTGCACGTCATCGCCGACGGTGGCATGCGCACCGGCGGCGACGTCGCGAAGGCCATCGCGATGGGCGCGGACGCGGTCATGATGGGCAGCGCGCTGGCGCGGGCCGCCGAGGCACCCGGTCGGGGGTGGCACTGGGGCCACGCCTCGCACCACCCGATCCTGCCGCGCGGCACCCGGGTGCGCACCGAGCCTGTCGGGACGCTCGAGGAGGTCCTGCTGGGGCCGGCCGGCACCGACGACGGCAGCACCAACATCTTCGGCGGGCTGCGCCGGGCGATGGCGATGACCGGGTACTCCTCGATCAAGGAGTTCCAGAAGGTCGAGGTCATGGTGGCGCCGGCGCTGCGGACCGAGGGCAAGGAGCTCCAGCGGGCGCAAGGGCTCGGCACTTTCTGACAGCCCCGTTGTCGTCTACTTGACACCTCCCTTCCGCTTGCCTGTCGCGTGTGACGAAATGTTGCCCGGGAGTCCAGTTTGGGGGGCGGACTTCCGAACGGCGGTGCGTCGGTCGGGGGGCCACGACCCGCCAGCCTCGAGGGCGTCGTACCTGAGCACTGGGTACGACGCCCTCGTTCGTTGCTACCCCCTGACCGGCCCCGCCTCCGTGATCTCCGCACCGAGTCCGACGGAGATCACCGACTGCCATGCGCCGGGCGCGTAGATGCCGACGATGTCCTGGTCCATCAACAGGTGCAGGAAGCCGTTCGTGGCCTCGTACCGGTCGACGTGCTTGAAGCTCAGGCGCGTGCCCTTGTTGTCGGTCACGACCACGCCGGTCTCGTTGTCAGCCATGTCTGAGGGCGTACCCCGGACGGCGGGTCCGAAGAGGGCGCAGCGTGCTGGTCTCCTAGACTCCAAGAGATGACGGACACCGACGTGGTTCTGGTTGTCGACTTCGGGGCGCAGTACGCCCAGTTGATCGCCCGCCGGGTGCGTGAGTGCCACGTCTACTCCGAGATCGTCCCCCACACGATCACCGCCGAGGAGATCCGGGCGCGCGCGCCCAAGGCTGTGATCTTGTCCGGCGGCCCGTCGTCGGTCTACGCCGAGGGCGCCCCACAGGTCCCTGCCGGTTTCTTCGACACCGGCGTGCCGACTTTCGGCATCTGCTACGGCCATCAGGCCATGGCGCTTGCGCTGGGAGGTCGGGTCGCACAGACCGGTACGGCGGAGTACGGCCGCACCGCGCTCGACGTGACCTCCGCCGGTGTCCTGTTCGCGGGCCTGCCCGAGCAGCAGTCGGTGTGGATGTCGCACGGCGACTCGGTGGCCGAGGCGCCTCCGGGGTTCACCGTCACCGCGGTCACCGAGGCGACGCCCGTGGCCGCGTTCGAGGACACCGCCCGCGGCCTGTACGGCGTGCAGTTCCACCCCGAGGTGCTGCACTCCGAGCACGGCCAGGCGGTGCTGAAGAAGTTCCTGCTCGAAGCCGCCGGCTGTCGGCCGACCTGGACGATGGTCAACGTCGTCGAGGAGCAGGTCGCCGCGATTCGCGCCCAGGTGGGGTCCCGACGGGTTATCTGCGGCCTGTCAGGCGGCGTCGACTCTGCGGTGGCCGCGGCCCTGGTGCACAGGGCCGTTGGTGACCAGCTGACCTGCGTCTTCGTTGACCACGGCCTGTTGCGCAAGGGCGAGGCCGAGCAGGTCGAGAAGGACTTCGTCGCCTCCACGGGGGTTCGGCTCCACGTCGCCGACGCGCAGAAGCGCTTCCTCGACGCCCTGGCCGGGGTGACCGACCCGGAGGCCAAGCGGAAGGCGATCGGCAGGGAGTTCATCCGGGTCTTCGAGGAGGCCGCCCGGGAGATCTCGGCCGACGAGCCGGTCGACTTCCTGGTGCAAGGCACGCTCTACCCCGACGTCGTCGAGTCCGGCGGCGGCGCCGGCACCTCCAACATCAAGAGCCACCACAACGTCGGCGGCCTGCCGGAGGACCTGCAGTTCGCGCTGGTCGAACCGCTGCGGACGCTGTTCAAGGACGAGGTCCGCTCCGTCGGTATCGAGCTCGGCCTGCCGGAGGCGATCGTCTGGCGCCAGCCGTTCCCGGGTCCGGGTCTCGGGATCCGGATCATCGGCGAGGTCACCGCGGACCGGCTCGACCTGCTCCGCGAGGCCGACGCGATCGCCCGCGAGGAGCTCTCGAAGGCCGGCCTGGACCGTGACATCTGGCAGTGCCCGGTGGTGCTCCTGGCCGAGGTGCGGTCCGTCGGCGTGCAGGGTGACGGGCGCACGTACGGCCACCCTGTCGTCCTGCGCCCGGTGTCCTCGGAGGACGCCATGACGGCTGACTGGTCGCGGGTGCCCTATGAGGTGCTGGCCCGGATCTCCACCCGGATCACCAACGAGGTGCGCGAGGTCAACCGGGTGGTGCTGGACGTGACCAGCAAGCCCCCGGGCACCATCGAGTGGGAGTAAGCATCTTGGCTAGCTCGGGTTCGCGTTGAGCGCTGACAGGCGGCGCTCGAGGAAGCGGCGCTCAACGGTGTTCTCCGTCAGCAGCAGGGCCTCCTCGTAGGCCGACCTCGCCTCAGCGGCACGGCCCAGGCGCCGCAGGAAGTCCGCCCGCGCGGCCGGCAGGTAAGAGTAGGAGGCGAGGGACGGCTCGGCGCCGAGGGCTGCGAGGGCGAGGAGCCCCGCCGCGGGACCATCCGCCATCCCGATCGCGACGGCACGGTTGAGGGCGACGACAGGCGAAGGCCAGCGATGCTCGAGCAGCGCGTACAGCGCGACGATCTCGCGCCAGTCCGTCTCCTCCCAGGTCGCGGCATCGGCATGCACGGCAGCGATCGCGGCCTGCAGGGCATAGCGACCGGGCGGTCCCTGCTGAAGCGCTTCGCGGACGAGGACCAACCCCTCGTCCACGGCCTGCCGGTCCCAGAGGGCGCGGTCCTGCTCCTCGAGCAGCAGCAAGCGCCCGGTGCCGTCCACCCGCGTCGCGCGGCGGGCGTCGGTGAGCAGGATCAGGGCGAGCAGCCCGGTGACCTCCGGCGTCGGAAGCAGCGAGTGCAGCATCCGGGTCAGATCGAGAGCGCGTACGACGAGGTCGTGCCGCACGAGCTGGTCGCCGCTGGGCGCGGTGTGGCCAGTCGTGAACAGCAGGTGCAGCACGGCGAGGACGGCGTCGACCCGCGCCGGCAGCTCCTCGGGATCCGGTACTCGATAAGGGATCCGCGCCTGCGAGATCTTCTTCTTTGCCCGGGTGATGCGAGCGGCCATGGTCGGCTCGCTGACGAGGAACGCGCGTGCCACCTCGGCCGTCGACAGCCCGCACAGCAGCCGCAACGTGAGGGCCACCTGGGCCTCGAGGGCCAGTGCCGGGTGGCAGCAGGTGAACACCAGCCGGAGGCGGTCGTCGGGGATGTGCTCGGGCTCCGTGGGCTCCGGAGCCACCTGTTCCTCGACGAGCAGCGGTAGCGCGCGCCGCATGGTCAGCTCACGTCGCAGCAGGTCGAGGGCGCGGTTGCGCGCAACCGTCGTGAGCCACGCCCCGGGTTTGGCAGGGATTCCGTCCTGCCAGGCCACCAGGGCCTTGGCGAAGGCGTCCTGCACGCACTCCTCAGCCAGGTCCAGATCGCGCGTCACGCGCACCGTCGCGGCGAGGACGTAGCCCCACTCACGACGGTGCGCGTCCGCGACGGCGTCAGCGATCAAAGACCATGATGGGACGGACCTCGAGACCGCCGAACGGCGACGGGACGTCCTTGGCGACGGCGATCGCCTCGTCGAGATCCTTGGCCTCGATGAGGTAGTAGCCGCCGAGCGCCTCCTTGGTCTCCACGAAGGGGCCGTCGGTGACCGTGGCGGCACCCGCGGCGTCCTTGCGGATGCTCGTGGCGGTGTCGACTCCCTGCAGGGCGTTGCCGCCGGCGAGCTTCTCGGCATGCTTCTGGCCGAAGTCGTTGTGGCCCTTCATCGTCTCGTCCCACTGGCCCTGCCCGGCCTCGGCATTGGCCTTCTCGTCCCCGTAGATCAGCACCAGGTACTGCGACATCGCGACTCTCCTCGCTCTGGCCCGCGTGTCGGGCCTCTCACCTTCTCGACGCACGACCGTAGGTCAGATCGACAGGGACTGTCAGGCGGCATTCGCTGCCGCGGCCAGGTTGCGGGCGAAGCTCGCGACTACGCGGTGGAGGAACCAGCGCAGCACCGGGCCGGTGCCTGGGAGCTTGGGGGTGAAGCTCGCTCGCCACGCGATGTGGGTACCGCCGTTGTCGGTCGGCACGAGCTCCACCTCGGCGCGGTAGCCCCTGTACGGGGCCCAGGAGTCGATCACGTAGGCCAAGCGGCGGTTCGGGACGTGCTCGACGATGCGCTCGAGGCTCACCAGTGGACAGACCCCGAGCCGGCGCACGGCGCCCACGCCACCGGGAGCTGGTATCCCCTCGCTCTGCCAGCGGGACCGCGGCACGAACAGGCCTGCCCATCGCGACCACGAAGCGCCGTCTTCGAGCAGTCCGAACACGACCTCTGGGGACGCGCGGGTAGTGCTCTCCGCGCTGAAGCCCTCGCTCAGGGAGCACCCGGCGGTGACGTGGAGGGCTTGCTCGGCAGGTCTTCGCCGGACGCCTTGAAGTTCAGGAACGCGAAGAAGGTCATCGCGAACGACAAGACGATGGCGAGGTACCAGCCAAAGCTCGGGCGGGCATGGAATCCGCCGGCTCCCTTGAACGCCGTGACGAGGCGCAGAAGCAGGATGAGGCTGGCCAGTCCCGAGATCGCGAGCGTGATCAGGTTGACCCCGGCGGGCAGCTGCACGTTGTCCAACGCGCCCGCCAGGCGGGCGATCACCACGCCACCAGCGATGAGCACCAGCAGGATCGCGGTCTTGTTCCAGCCGAAGCTGTTCCAGGCACTGACGCTGCCGCCGGGGAAGCCGTTGAACAGCCCCGAGCCCGAGTACGAGACGGAGTACCAGGGGAAGAAGCTCACGATGAAGATGAGTACTGCGCCGCCAGCGATGTAGCGGTCGTTGCCCTTGACCTGGTTGACGTCGAACCCAGCCATGTCGATCCCCCAAAGATCGTCGGTGCGCGCACCGTAGACCCGGAGGGCGCGTACGGGAAGTTTCGTCCGATAGCCGTCAGAGGTCTTGCTCACAGCATCCCGGCTCCGTGGTGCGGCAGGAGGGCGACGGAGGACGTCGAACACCTGATGACGTAGCTCCCACACCCCACGTTCGAGGTGCCCGTGCGCTGTTCCACCCGCCCCCTGCTGCTTGTCTGCGTCCTCGCAGGTCTTGCCGCCCCTTTCGCTGCGGCCTCGCAGGCGGCCGTGTCGTCAGGCCCAGCCGCGACGTACACGCCGTACGCCGTGGGGTCCAGCTCCGGTGAGCCCTCCCTCGGCTGGGATCCCAAGGCGGGGGCCGTGCTGTACCAGTCCGACACGACGACGGTGCGGATGACGTGGGACGCCAAGGGCCGGCTCACGACCAAGGACGTCAGCGCTCCGACCTCGGTGACCTCGCTCGACCCGATCAGCTTCACCGATCAGAGCACCCACCGGACCTTCGTGTCGCAGCTCGTCGGTGTGTGCAGCCTGTCGTCCTACACCGACGACGCCGGCGGTAGCTGGCACCCGTCCGAGGGTTGCGGGCCGGACGTGCTGCTCGACCACCAGACCGTCGGTGGCGGGCCCTACCGGCCGACCAGCATGCCGCTCACGGCGGGCGCGACCGGCTATCCGAACGCCGTCTACTACTGCGCCCAGAACTCCTACAGCGGTGCCTGCGCCCGCAGCGACGACGGCGGCCTGACCTACCTGCCTGGGGTCCCTGCCTACAACACGCCCGCCAACGCCTCGGGTGATCCCTACGGTGGTGCCTGCTCGGCCATCCACGGCCATGTCAGGGTGGCCCCGGACGGCTACGTCTACCTGCCCAACAAAGGCTGCGGCGGTGTGCCGACGGCGGGCAACCTCACCAACTCGGAGTTCTTCGGCGGAACCCCTGCACTGTCGGTGAGCGCGGACAACGGCACCACCTGGACGGTCCGCAAGGTCACCTGGCCGAAGGACGCGCACAACCCGGACGAGAGCGATCCGTCGGTCGCTGCCGACAAGGCCAACGCCGTGTACTTCGGCTGGGAGGACGGCATCAACCCGAGCGAGACGGTGTACGGCAAGACGTCGTCGGCCAAGGTCTCGGTCTCCCGCGACCACGGCCAGACCTGGACGAAGCCGTACGACGTCTCGACCGGGCTGGGCATCAAGAACGTGCAGTTCCCCGAGGTCATCGCGGGTGACCCGGGCAGGGCCGCGTTCGCCTTCCTGGGCACCAAGGCGGTCGGTGACGACCAGCACAACGGCTTTGTCGGGGAGTGGCACCTCTACATCGCCACGACGGTCGACGGGGGCAGCACCTGGACCACCGTCGACACCACCCCCAAGGACCCCGTGCAGCGCGGATGCATCTCGCTGCAGGGGACGTCCAACAAGACGGTGGCGGACTCCAACATCTGCAGCCAGCGCAACCTTCTCGACTTCAACGACATCACCCTGGACACGCAGGGACGCGTGCTGGTCGCCTACGCAGACGGCTGTGTGAAGGCGTGCATCACCAACCCCAGGAGCGGCAGTACCACCGCTGTCGACATGGTCATGCGGCAGACCAGCGGGCCGTTGCTGTACCGCCCCTGAAGCACCACCCTTGAAGCACCGCCCTTGAAGCACCGCCCTTGAAGCACCGCCCTGAGGCCAGTGTCTGGTTTACGCGGTATGTGGCCGTCGGGTAGGTCGGGTTGGCTGTCGATGCATAGTCGTGAGCCCCCCACGCCGCACCGGCCGGACCCGTCCGATCGCGCTCGCCCTCAGTGCCGTTGTCCTGGCGATCACGGTCACGAGCGAGCCCGCAGGGGCGGATCGCGCGGCTCGCCTCGTCGCGCTGTCGGAGACGGAGATCCAGACGGTGGCGCTCGCCGCCCGGCAGCGCGAGGCCTCCCAGCGGACTCAGGCAAGCCTCCAGGCGCAGCAGAGGCATCAAGCCCAGCAGGCGCGCCGGATACATGCGCTTGCAGCTGCCAAGGCACGTGCACAGCGGCGGGCCGCGAACGCGCAGGCCGCCGCCCGGGCCCTGGCGGCGCAGCAGGCGCCGGCCGCCGACCGGACGGCCAGGGCCACCGCAGGAGTCCGCCGTACCGAAAGCGCGGTGCAGCGGGGGCAACGCGTCCTGGCATCGCTGCACTACGGATGGCAGACCCTCGGCTACCGGTTCGAGTTCTTGCCCAGCAGGGCCGGCTACCTGGGGCTGACGATCCCGCGGCAGAAGCTCGTGCAGATCTACGTCCGCGGCTCGCAGAGCGACCTCGTGCTCGCCCACTCCATCGCCCACGAGCTCGGCCACGTGCTGGACCTGACCCGCGGGAGCGGCGCCAAGCGCGCGCAGTACCTCTCGATCCGCACGCTCAGCCAGAGGCTGACCTGGTACGGGTGCTCAGGCTGCACCGACTACCAGACGCCGGCCGGCGACTGGGCGGAGGTCTTCGCCTACTGGCTCGCCGGCCCCGGGGACTTCCGCAGCCAGCTGGCGGCGGCGCCTGCGTCTGGCCAGCTCGCGGCCCTGGGCCCGCTGTTCAGGTTGTAGCCAGTCACCTCCAGGCTCTTGTGTCGTTGGACGTCCTGACCCGCCACCGAGGTGAACAGGACCGTCGTGCCGAAACTCCGAACCCTGGTCTACACGACCGCCGCGCTCGCCCTGGCGGCTGCCACGACGGCGCTGGCCGCCGCGCCCGCGCCCGCGCCTGTCGCGGTCAAGGCGGCGCACCAGCCACGTTTCCTGCCGACCGTGGCCAACCTCGCAGCGTTCCGCAGCGGTGATTCGCCCCTGACGCCGCCCGCGCCGCCGTGCCCGCTGCCGAAGATCTCGAGCCTGATCGGCCCGTGCGTCCACCTGCCCGAGTTCCCGGCGACCGGTGTGCCCACCCTGGGCAACATGGCCTACTGGGGCGGGCGGGTGCAGGTGCACCCGAGGACCTACCTGGTCTACCTCGGCTGGGGTCGTCCCGGCGCGTTCAACAGCCGCTGTGGCGCGCCCGTGACGCTCGTCGGGGGCGCGACGCTGGCCTGCGACCCGGACGGAGCCGGGAAGCGGATGGCCGACTTCGTCTCGCAGCTCGGCGGCACGACGTGGGCCGGCGTCCAGTCGCAGTACTACCAGGTCGTCAACGGCGTGAAGACCTACATCAGCAACGACAAGAACCAGCTCGGTGGGATCTGGGTCGACGACACCACGAAGACCTCGGCCAAGATCAGCTACCACGACATGGCGGCTGAGGCCGAGCGGGCAGCCGTGCACTTCAAGGTCGCCGACAAGGACCTGATCAACAGCAACTTCGTCATCGCGCAACCGCAGAGCTTCAGCGACCCACTCGCCGCCCAGAACGGCTACTGCGCCTTCCACGACCTCATCCGCGCGGACGTCGACCCGGTGAACTACAAGGGCCTCAAGCCCGGGGTGCCGTTCACCAACATGCCCTACGTCCTGAACAACGGGGCCGGCTGCGGCCAGAACCTCGTGAACAGCGGTGCCGCCGGCAGGCTCGACGGCTTCACGATCGCGCTCGGTCACGAGATCGAGGAGGTCGTCACCGACCCGGCCGCCGGCGACGTCATCGGCAACACCCCGATCGGCGGCTGGTACGACGCCTTGGACGCGAACGAGAACGGCGACAAGTGCGCCTACGTCGGGGTCAACCCCATCGGGTCGGGGTCGCTCCCGGTACCTGGACGGGGCGGCAACATCAAGGGCAACCGCGGCGGCACCTTCCCGGTGCAGTCGCTGTGGAGCAACAACGCCGCCGGGGGTGTCGGTTACTGCGCCGGCGCCGGGACTGACCTGCCCTTCTGACCGACCACCTGTCACAGACGGCCCGCACTCGAGGGGGGTGCGGGCCGTCGACGTGCCCGGTCGCAAGGCCGTCGTGCACAAGGCGACCGGGAAAGGCGATCGTGGCAACGCACACCTGACCACTAACCTTGTCGCTGTGCATCAGGTAGCGGTCATTTCAGGCGGGTTGTCGCACGAACGGGACGTATCGGTCCGTTCCGGCCGGCGGTTGGCGGAGCAGCTGGTCAAAGCCGGTCTCGACGTCGACCACTGGGACGTCGACGAACGCTTCGTCGGCCTGCTGTCCGAGCGCGACGCGGACGTGGCCTTCGTGGCGCTCCACGGGGGCTCCGGCGAGAACGGCACGGTGCAGGCGCTGCTGGAGCTGGCCGGCCTGCCGTACGTCGGCTCGACGGCCGGGGCCTGCCGCGCGGCCTACGACAAGGCGATCGCGAAGACCCGGATGGTCGAGGCGGGCCGGGGAGGCCTCTCGACCCCGCCGTGGGTGACGCTGCCGAGCACGATCTTCCGCGAGGTCGGTCCCGAGAACCTCTACCACCTGGTCGACTCCGTGATCGGGCTGCCGTTGGTCGTCAAACCGGTCACGGGCGGCTCGGCGCTGGGCGTCACCGTCGTGCGTGACGAGGCGGAGCTGCCGGGCGCCCTGGTGCAGGCCTACGCCTACTCCGCGGACGTGCTGCTCGAGGCCTACGTCGCCGGGCACGAGGTGACCGTCCCGGTCCTCGACCTCGGCGACGGCCCGCTGGCCCTGGCCCCCATGCTCATCGAGCTCCCCGAAGGCAAGCCCTACGACTACCAAGCCCGGTACGACGCCTCCTCGAACGTCCGCTACACCTCGCTCGGCGACGGCGACAGCCGGCTGGACGTGCCCGCCGCCAGGGCGGTCGCGCAGCAGGTACACACGCTGCTCGGCCTGCGGGACCTGTCCCGGGTCGACATGATCGTCGGCCCCGATGGCGTCCCGCAGGTCCTGGAGGCTGCTGTGACGCCCGGCCTGACCGAGACCTCGACCTTCCCGCTCGCCGTCACCAGCGCCGGACTCGAGCTCAGCGAGGTCTACGCGACCTTGGTGGGCAACGCGCGCAAGCGCGGCGGCTGACGTGGCCCTGACGGCCCTGCTCGACGGCGCGGTCCTGGCCGAGAAGACCGGCAACGACCCGAAGATCCTCGCGCTGCACGGCTGGGGGCGCAGCCGCGCCGACTGGCTGCCGGCGCTGGAGGGGCACGCCGCGCTGGCGGTCGACCTGCCGGGCTTCGGTGCCTCCCCGCCACCTCCCGCGGCGTGGGGCTCTCGGGACTACGCCGAGCAGCTCGCCCCGCTGCTCGAGAGCGGTGGCTGGACGGTGGCCGGACACTCGTTCGGCGGCCGGGTCGCCCTCCAGCTGGCCGCGGGCTGGCCCTCCGTCGTGTCCGGGGTGGTCCTGACCGGCGTGCCGTTCTTCCGTCGTACCGGAGGCGGGAAGGGTCCGCTGGGGTTCCGGCTGGCGAAGCGGGCACACCGGTTGGGGCTGCTGTCAGACGCGACGATGGAGCAGCAGCGGCACAAGCACGGGTCGGCGGACTACCGCAACGCCGAGGGCGTCATGCGGGACACCCTCGTCCGGCTCGTGAACGAGGACTACCGCGACCTGCTCGCGGGCATCGACGCTCCCGTGGAGATGGTGTGGGGAGCGACGGACACGGCCGCGCCGCTCGACATGGCGCATGAGGCGCAGGCGCTGCTGCGCAAGGCGAGCCTGACCGTTTCCGAGACCAGCGGCCACCTGCTCGACGAGGCCCTGTCATCGTTGCTGCGAGAGCGGTTGTGACGCTGCTGATCCAGCTGCTCTGCCTGGCCACCGCTGTGGCAGGCGCGCCCCGCTGGCTGCGGGTCGCGCAGCGCGAGCACTACCTGCCCGGCTCGGTGTCCTGGACCGATCAGCTGTGGCTGAGCCGGTCGCGGCTGTCCGCCCTCGTCTGGGTGCCTGTCGTCGGCTTCTTCGCCTTGGGTCTGCTCGTGAACCCGTGGTTCTACCTCGCGTGCGCGGTGCTCGCGCAGCTGACCCCGTTCGGGCTGCCCTACCGGGGCCGCACCTCGCGGCTGGCGTGGACGCCGCGCGTGCGTCGCCTCGCGATCGTGCTCGCGATCCTGCTACTGCTCGTCGCCGCCTGGTCACCGGCCCTCGCCGCCTGTGCCTCGGTGTTCCTCACCGCCCTGGTGGACGTGGCGCTGTTCGTGGTCGGCCCGGTCGAGCAGCGCCTGTCGAAGACCTTCCTCGAGCAGGCCCGTGACAAGGTCGGGCGGGTGCGGCCGATCGTCATCGCGATCACCGGTTCGTACGGCAAGACGACCACGAAGAACTACCTGGCACATCTGCTCTCGCAGACCCACACCGTCCTGGCCAGCCCGGCGTCGTTCAACAACGCCATGGGCCTGTCGCGGGCGGTCAATGAGGGGCTCGTTCCCGGTACCGAGGTCTTCGTGGCAGAGATGGCGACGTATGGCGAGGGCGAGATCCGTGCGCTGTGCGAGGTCTTCCCGCCCGACATCGCGGTCCTGACCGCGATCGGTGAGGTGCACCTGCAGAGGATGAAGACTCGCGAGGGAGTGCTGCGGGCCAAGTCCGAGATCACGGTGAAGGCCCGCACGGTGGTGGTCAACAACGACGACCCGCTGCTTGCCGGGCTGGCCGATTCCCTTGTGCAGCAGGGCAAGGAGGTTGTCCGCTGCTCGGTGACCGACGTCGCGGCGGACGTCGCGATCGTGGCCGGCCGGCTCACGGTGCGTGGCGCGGACCTGGGGGCGGTGTCGCTGCCGGACTCCGTGCACCCGTCCAATGCCGCAGTGGCGGTGGGTGCCGCCGTGGCCCTCGGGGACGAGCCCAAGCCGCTGATCAACCGCCTGAAGGACCTGCCGGCCGTGGCTCACCGCCTCGAGCCGATGTCGCTGCCCGACGGCAGCTGGATCCTCGACGACACCTACAACTCCAACCCGGCAGGGGCGGCCGAGGCGGTCCGGCGCGCGTCGGTGCTGGCTTCCCGGTCCGGGGGCAAGGTGCACGTCGTCACGCCCGGCATGGTGGAGCTGGGGGCGGTGCAGGCAGAGCGCAACGAGGAGCTCGGACGGGCTGTCGTCAGCGCGGGTGCCGCCACCCTCGTGGTCGTCGGCAGGACCAACGCCACAGCACTGCGCAAGGGCGCGGCCGGCGGGTCCACCGAGATCGTCGAGCTCCCGACCCGCCCAGAGGCCGTCGCGTTCATCGAGAAGCGGTCTGCCGCAGGCGACGTCGTACTGTTCGAGAACGACCTACCCGACCACTATCCGTAAGGGTTGAGCATCTGTGGCTGACAAGCTGGCCGTCGTCTTCGGCGGTCCGTCGCCCGAGCACGACATCAGCATCCTGACCGGTCTGCTCTCGGAGCGCGTGCTGCGCGACGCGGGCAGGGACGTCGCTCCGCTGTACTGGACGCGCACCGGCGAGTGGGTGCTGTGCCCCCCGCGGTCCGAGGCGAAGGACTTCCTCGAGGGCGCCCCCAAGGGCGCGACCAGGCTGGAGGCGGTGCTGGGATCGGGCTTCCAGACGCCGAAGAAGGGACTCGGTGGTGGGAAGCCGGTCACGATCGACGCGGCGCTCAACTGCTGCCACGGCGGGGCGGGTGAGAACGGCGGGGTGAACGCCCTGTTCGACCAGCTCGGCATCCCGCTCACCGGTGGTCCGTCGACGCTGGCGGCGCTCGGGATGGACAAGCTCGCCTTCGGGGCCGTGCTGCAGGGCAACGGGATCCCGACGCTGCCGCGGGTGGCGCTCTCGTCGGCGGAGCCGCCGTTCGGCGGGCCGTACATCGTCAAGCCACGGTTCGGTGGCAGCTCGATCGGCATCGAGGTCGTCGAGGACCTCGACACCGCCCGGGCGCTGGCCAGGTCCTCGGTGCACCTGCGGCAGGGCGTGGTGCTCGAGCCCTTCGTCAAGGGAGCCGTCGACCTCAACCTGGCTTACGCCACCCACCCGTCGCTGCGCACCTCGCTGCTCGAGAAGCCCCTCGCCCCCGCGGCCGTCGAGGGGATCTACTCCTACGGCCAGAAGTACCTCCAGACCGATGGGCTGGTGGCGGCTCCACGCGAGCTGCCCGCTCAGGTGCCGGACACGGTGACCAAGGAGGCTGAGCGGCTGGCTGAGGCCGTCCTCGAGGTGACCGGCATCAAGGGTGTCGGGCGGCTCGACTTCCTGCTCGTCGACGGGGTGCTGCACGTCAACGAGATCAACACCATCCCCGGCTCGATGTCGCTGTACCTGTGGCCCAAGGAGGTGTCGGCCGCCGAGCTGCTTCTCGGCGCCGTCGAGGAGGCGCGTGCCTCCTTCGGCCGCGCCGAGCCGGCGCCCTTCGAGCCGGGTGCGGCGCTGCGCGCCGCCGGTGGCATCGGCGGCAAGCTCGGCCAGCTCGGCCAGGCCCGCTGACCGACGGGGTTCAGCCGGTCGTCGTCACCTCGGCGGGACCCGGGCGGGGGCAGGCGTTCAGCGGTGGGCCGTCGATGGGGCAGGACCGCCGCTCGGTCGTGCGGAGACCCGCTGGGGTGCGGACGTAGAGGAACGCGAGTGCGCTGCCGGCCGCGAGCAGGCCGGCGCAGCACCACATCGCGGTGCGGAACGCCGGCGCCAGCAGGTCGGCGCGGTGGTAGGCCTCGCCGCGAAGGCCGGCCACCAGTGGCAGCACCGCGACCGCCAGCAGCCCGGCGACGCGAGCCACCGCGTTGTTGACGCCGCTCGCCAGCCCCGCGTGACGGTCCGGTGCGGCGGCGAGCACCGTCGCGGTCAGCGGTGCGACGGTCAGCGACAACCCCAGCCCGAACAACACCACCGGCGGGAGCACGTCGGTCGCGTAGGAGGCGCCAGGGCCGATGCGGGTCAGCGCTGCCACGCCGACCGCGCACAGCAGCGGCCCGACAGTCATCGGTAGCCGAGGCCCGATGCGGGTGGCGAGTGCGCCGGCGCGCACCGACAGCACCAGCATCAAGACGGTCACCGGTAGCAGCGAAAGCCCGGCAGCCAGCGGCATGAACCCGGCTACCACCTGCAGGCACAGGACCAGCCAGAAGAAGACCCCACCAAGCGCGGCGTAGATCGCGAAGGTGACCGCGTTGACGGCGCTGAACAGGGGCGAGGCGAAGATGCCTAGTGGCAGCATCGGCTCGCGCGCGAGCCGCTCGCGGAACACGAAAGCGACGAGCCCGACCACGCCAACGGCGAGGGCCGCGAGGACCGACGGCGATCCCAGACTCCTGTCCTGCCAGGCGATCAGGCCGTCGGTCAGCGCGCCTAGGCCGACGGCGCCGAGCACCGCACCCGGCAGGTCGACGTGGCGTGACGCCTGGGGGTCCCGGGACTCCGGGACGTGCCGGACGGTGAGCACCACGACGGCTACGGCGAGCGGCAGGTTGATCAGGAAGATCCAACGCCAGGACGCGACCTCGACCAGCCAGCCGCCGAGGAACGGCCCGGCGGCCCCGGCGATGCCGGCCAGCCCGGACCAGGCGCCGATCGCGCGGGCGCGGTCCTCCGGGCGGAAGGAGGCTTGCAGGATCGCCAGGCTGCCGGGGGTCAGGAGCGCTCCGCCGACACCTTGCAGCGCGCGGGCAGTGATGAGGGTCCCCACGTTCGGCGCGAGGCCGCACAGGAGCGACGACGAGGCGAACCAGACGACCCCGATCACGAAGACCCGCCGGCGGCCGTAGCGGTCGCCGAGCGAGCCGCCCAGCAAGATCAGCGAGGCGAGGGTCAGCGTGTAGGCGTTGACCGTCCAGGTCAGCCCCGACAGACCGGCGCCGAGCGACGCCCCCATCCGGGGGAGGGCGACGTTGACCACCGTCCCGTCGATGAACACCATCCCGGAGCCGAGCACCGCCGCCGTGAGAACCCAGCGGGCGCGCGGCTCCCTGTAGGCCAGGCCGTTCATGACGCCCTCGTCTTCGGTGCCAGGCTGAGCTCTTCGACGTCCAGCTGCTGCTGGAGCGCGCGGAGGACCGCGTCGTCGATGTCCCGGGCCTCGTACAGGCGGAGTAGCTCGGCCCGTTCCGTGTCCAGGAGCTGCCCGCGTAGCTGCACGGTGGTGACCGCCTCGTCCAGGGCCGTCACGTCGGTGGGCCGGGCTCCGTCGTCGTACTCGTCCTCGCCAGGGCAACCGCCGAGGACGGCGTGCGCCCGGCGGACCCGCTCCTCGAGATGGCGCTGCAGCTCCTCGTGCACGCTGTCCGGGACGGACCGTTCGTCGGTGAGTCGCTCCAGCTCCGTCAGGGCCACACGGGCGACGTGATGGTCGGCGACCGCAACGGCCTTCTCCGTGCGTTCGGCCGCGCCCGCGTCGTCGAGGTCAAGGCGACGCACCATCCAGGGCAGCGTCAGTCCTTGCATCAGCAGCGTCACGATGATGACGCAGAACGTCAGGAACAGGATCAGGTCGCGGCCGGGCATCTGCGTGGGCAGCGCGAAGGCGGCAGCCAACGACACCACGCCACGCATGCCCGCCCAGCTGATGAGAGCCGGGGCCTGCCACGGCGGGGACGGGTCGCGCGCTCGCAGCGACCGGCTGAGCCACCGGGGCACGTAGGTGGCGAGGAAGACCCACACGAAGCGGGTGACGACGACCGCAGCCGTCACCGTTACGGCCGCGAGGGCGACCTCAACGACCGAGCTGGCCCCGAGACCGTCCAGGACGGTGGGCAGCTGCAGGCCGATCATGAGGAACACGAAGCCCTCGAGCAGGAAGGTGACCATCGACCAGAGCGCCTGGCCCTGCAGCCGGGTGCTCGAGGAGAGCAGGGACGGGGCCCTGCGTCCGAGGTAGAGACCGGTGACCACGACCGACAGCACACCGGACGCGCCCAGCTGTTCCGCGGGCAGGTAGGCCGCGAACGGAGTGAGAAGCGACAGCGCGTTCTCCACCAGGGGATCGTCCAACCGCCGGCGGAGCATGGCGAGGACATAGCCGAGGGCGAAGCCGATCGAGGCGCCGCCTGCCGCGGACAGCAAAAAGTTGCCCGCGGCGTCGCCCGCGGTGGTGGTGCCGGTGGCGATCGCTGCGGCCACGGCGATGCGGTAGGCCACGAGCGCGGTCGCGTCGTTCAGCAAGCTCTCGCCCTCGAGGATCGTGAGGATCCGCCGCGGCAGGGCGAGCCGGCGTGCCACGGCGGTCGCCGAGACCGCGTCCGTCGGCCCGACCACTGCGCCGAGCGCCAGCGCGGCGGCCCAGGGAAGTCCCGCGACCAGGTGCGCCACCAACCCGACCGACGCCGTCGTGAAGAGCACCAGCCCGACCGACAGCAACCCGATCGGGCGCAGGTTGGCGCGGAAGTCGGCGAAGGCGGTGCTGAGGGCGGCGGCGTACAGCAGCGGCGGAAGCACGAGCACCAGCACGGTGTCCGGGTCGAGCTCCACGCGGGGCACGCCGGGCACCAGACCGAGGGCGACGCCGGCGAGGACGAGCACAAAAGGTGGCGGGACGCCCAGGCGCCGGGCAGCCCCGGACAGGGCCGTGACGGCGGCGAGCAGCAGGAACAGCTCCAGCGTCATGCCAGCCATCCTGCGCCTCAGAGGGCGGGCGGGTCGATCACGCGGATCCATACGTCCCGATACGGCGCCTTCTCCAGCACCGCCTGCCGCGGGTCGGGGACGTCGAGCAGCCGGCCGGTGACGAGCGGGCGGAGCGGCTCGAGCCTCCGGTCGGCCAGGACCGCCTCGACGGCGGTCCGTTCCCCACCGACCACCACAGCGTCGAGCACATGCGGCAGCAGGATCCGCACGGCCACGTCGGCGGCCGACCGCAGCGCCACGGCCACCTGCCCCTCCCTCCGGCGGGCGAACCGCTGCTGCGACCAACCACCGGCGGCCGAGCGGCCGTGCACCTGCCGGGAGCCGACCTTGGAGGTGACGAGCCGCGGGCCCCGGAACACACCGGCGGCGTGGCCACCGAGGCGTACCAGAAGCACTCCAACGGTGCGGTCCCGCTGGGCGTGGGCGACCAGGTCACCGGACAGCGGGGGAAAGGGGACCTCGACCAACGCCCGGGCTCCGTCGGCGGCGGTCAGGGTCACGGTCGTGCCGTCGTACTCGCTTGTGGTCGTTCCATGGCGCTCGGCGAAGCCCTCGAGCCAACGCGGCAGCCGCTCCGGGCTGACCATGACCCACCGGCCGCCACCGGCGGCGGGACGGGGGCTCATGGCCGGAGGCTACCTACGTCGAGGCACCGCCCGTACTGTCAGTCCATGAGCGGGACCAGGCTGTTGGCTCCTCCCGGGCAGGGCCGCCTGGGTGCTGTTCGCTACGCCTTGCGCACGACCAACCCGCCGCCGGACCAGCCGATCGCCTCGCTGGACGGGGTGACGCGCTGGGTCGTGGTCACCCGGGCCGCTGTGCTGCCCATGACGCTGTTCGCCGGGCTGGTCGCGGGGCTGCTGGCGGTCCGAGCCCCCGGGTTCAGCACCTGGATGTTCTCGCTGGCGCTGGTGGGGATCCTGGTCGCGCACGTGTCCAACAACCTCATGAACGACCTGGCCGACACCGACGTGGGGCTCGACACCGACACCTACCCGCGCGCGCTCTACGCACCGCACCCGATCTTGTCGGGGCTGGTGACGCGCCCGCAGCTGCTCGCCGCGATTGCCGCCTGCACCCTGGCCGACGTCGTGATCATGCTGCTGCTGTTCAGCCAGCGCGGGTGGCCGGTCATCGCCTTCGCCGTGGCCGGGTTCCTGCTGTCCTACGCCTACACGGCCCCGCCGTTGCGGCTGAAGAGGCACGGCCTCGGGGAGCCGGACGTCTTCGTCACCTGGGGGCCGCTCATGGTCGCCGGGACCTACTTCTCCGCCGTGGGCCACCTGCCGTGGCAGGTGTGGGTGGCCTCGGTCCCGTACGGCCTGCTGTGCACCACGGTGCTCATGGGCAAGCACATCGACAAGATGCCGTACGACGCACGCACCGGTACTCGCACGCTCCCCGTGATCCTCGGTGAGGACCGGGCGCGGAGGGTCAGCATCGGCCTGGTCCTCAGCTTCTACGTCACGGTGGTCGCGGCTGTCGCCGTACACGCTCTCCCCTGGCCGACGCTGGTGGTCCTCGGCTACCTGCCGGTGGCGTGGAAGGTGACCACGGCGCTGCGATCCCCGAGGCCGGCCGAGGCGCCGCGCGGTTTCCCCGTCTGGCCGCTGTGGTTCGCCGCGATCTGCTTCGTGCACACCTCCCGGGCGGGCGCACTGCTGGTCCTGGGGCTCACGCTCGCCGCGGTCCTCGGGGTGTCGCGGTGATCGGGCTGCTCGTCACGCTGGTGACGGTCCTGGTGCTCCTGGCCGCAGCCTGCGCGGTTGGCCTCGCCGTGACCGTCCTGCCCTTCGTGCTGGGCGTCGACATGGCCGAGAAGTTGGGCTTGTCCACCACGCGGTGGGGCGCCGTCAGCCTCGGTGGCATCGCGTTGGCGTTGGCCCTGGCCTGGGAGGCCGTGAGGCTGGGTCTCCCCCTCGTGGTGCTGCCGCTCGCCGTCCTCACCTGGGTGGGTCCCGGCGTCCTCGCTCTGCTCGACGCCAGCCAGGTCGGCCTCGGTGGACGTCAGGGAGCCCACGAGCGCTGAGGCGAGAGGGCGTTGCCTACGGGACGGTGACGACTCGGAAGGACTCGGCGAGGCGGTCGTCGCCGAGTCCGCCGCGCACCGCGTTGGCACCCAGCCAGCCGCGCAGCATGCCCTCGAGGTCGTCCATGTGCGAGGTCTGGCTGCCGTGCTGACGCAGCGCCGCGACCTTCCGGTCGAACGTGCCCGTGATGTCGACCCAGCGGTTGGCCCCCTCGCCGGTGGACATCACCCAGAGGTCGTGGACAGTCCACGCCTCCAGACCCTCGTCCTGCAGCAGGGTGGTGTGGGTGAAGGGGTTGCGGGCGTCGGGGTAGACGGCGCACAGCGCCGCCTCACCCGAGGCCCGGTGGTCGGGGTGCGAGGCGCCGATCCGCTCCCAGTTGATCTCCGGGCTCTGCATCACCAGCCGCTGTGGCCGGACCCGACGGATCACCCGGCTGATGTCGCGCCGCAGGTCGAACGACGGAACCAGCTGCCCGTCGGGGTAACCGAGGAAGACGAGGTCGTCGACGCCCACCTCCTTGGCCGCGGCGCGCTGCTCCGCCTGTCGGATCCCCGCGATGTCCTCGCGTGGCACGGCGGGGTCGAAGCCGCCCGCGTCACCGTTGGTGCAGATGCAGTACGTGACCGCGATGCCCTCATCGGTCCAGGTGGCGATCGTGCCTGCGGCGCCGAAGTCCGCGTCGTCGGGATGCGCGACGACGACCAGCGCCCGCTCCGTCTTTTCTTCCGCCATCCCTCCATCCTGCACGAAGGGGTGGGAAGCACAGCGGACTGTGCCAGCGTTGAGGGATGGTGGAGGATCTGTCACATGGCCAAGCTCGACCCGTCTGAGCTCTACGAGCTCGCCCCCGACCGCCCCGAGCTGGGCGAGGCGGTGCTGGTGCAGGCCCTCGACGGGTTCATCGACGCCGGCGGCGCCCGCAAGCTCGCGGCGCAGCACCTGCTGGAGACGCTCCCGAGCGAGGTCATTGTCCGCTTCGACCACGACCAGCTGTTCGACTACCGTGCCCGCCGGCCGGTGATGGTTTTCGCGCGGGACCACTGGGAGAGCTACGACGCCCCGGAGCTGGCGATCTACCTCCTGCACGACGAGGTCGGTGCGCCGTTCCTGCTCCTCGCCGGCCCCGAGCCCGATGTCCAGTGGGAGCGCTTCGTCGCGGCCGTCGAGCAGGTCTGCAAGGTCTTGGGAGTACGGCGAAGCATCGGGCTGAACGCGATCCCCATGGGTCTGCCCCACACCCGTCCGGTCGGTGTGATCGCGCACGGCGTCCCGCCGTCACTGGTCGACGGCTACGAGCCGTGGGTCGAGACCGTCCACGTCCCGGCCAGCGCGGGGCACCTGCTCGAGTACCGCCTCGGCGAGGCCGGTTACGAGGCGATGGGCTTCGCGGTGCACGTGCCGCACTACGTCGCGCAGTCCGTCTACCCGGCCGCCGCCGCCCAGCTGCTCCGTCACGTCGCCAAGGCCAGCGGCCTCGAGCTGCCGGTCGATGCCCTCGACGAGGCGGCTGCGGCGACCCGCATCGCCCTGGACGAACAGGTGGCCGGCGCCCCCGAGGTGGCAGAGGTCGTCCGCCAGCTCGAGGAGCAGTACGACGCCTTCGTCAGCGGACGCGGCAAGTCCCTGCTGGCCGAGTCGGAGCTGCCGACGGCCGACGAGCTCGGCGCCGAGCTCGAGCGGTTCCTCGCCGAGCAGCCACCTCGCGACTGATCGGGCTGCACGGAAGATCCACCGGGTGGAGGCACGGTCGACCTTCCGTGCAGCGCGGGGCGCCTCGTCGTACCCCTCCCTAGGATGGGATGGATGCTCTTCGACGACCACGCGCCCGCAGTCCTGGCTCCTTCCTCGGAGCGGCTGCTCGAGGGGCTCAACCCCCAGCAGCGGCTCGCGGTCGTGCACGAGGGCTCGCCGTTGCTCGTGGTCGCGGGGGCGGGCTCGGGCAAGACGAAGGTCCTCACGACCCGCATCGCCTACCTGCTCGCGGCGCGGAATGTGCAGTCAGGCGAGGTCCTGGCCATCACCTTCACCAACAAGGCCGCCGGGGAGATGAAGGAGCGGGTCGCCGCTCTCGTCGGTGGCCGGGCCCGGGCCATGTGGGTATCGACCTTCCACTCCGCGTGTGTGCGGATCCTGCGTGCCGAGGCCAAGAAGCTCGGCTTCACGACGACCTTCTCGATCTACGACCAGGCCGACGCCCAGCGGCTCATGACGCTCGTGTGCCGCGACCTCGACCTCGACCCGAAGCGCTTCCCGGCGCGCCAGATGTCCAACCAGATAAGTGATCTGAAGAACGAGCTCGTCGACTGGGAGAGCGCCCGGGCCACGGCGTCCAACGTCCACGAGGAGCAGCGCGCCGAGGTCTACAAGCTCTATCAGCAGCGCCTCCGCGAGGCCAACGCGATGGACTTCGACGACCTGATCATGACGACGGTCGAGCTGCTGCAGGCCTTCCCGGACGTCGCCGAGCACTACCGCCGGCGCTTCCGGCACGTGCTGGTCGACGAGTACCAGGACACCAACCACGCGCAGTACACGCTGGTGCGGGAGCTGACCCAACCGGTGGGCGCACTGCCGGCCGCCGAGCTCTGCGTGGTGGGGGACGCCGACCAGTCGATCTACGCGTTCCGCGGTGCCGACATCCGCAACATCATGGACTTCGAGATCGACTACCCCGAAGCCGCCGTCGTCCTGCTCGAGCAGAACTACCGCTCCACCCAGCGGATCCTCACCGCCGCCAACGCCGTCATCGCCAAGAACGAGGGGCGCAAGGACAAGCGGCTGTGGACCGATGCCGGCGACGGGGACCTGATCGTCGGGTATGTCGCGGACAACGAGCACGACGAGGCGGCTTTCGTCGCCGGGGAGGTCGACGCCCTCACCGACGCGGGCACCATCTCACCGCACGACATCGCGGTGTTCTACCGGACCAACGCTCAGTCCCGGGTGTTCGAGGAGGTCTTCATCCGGGTCGGACTGCCCTACCGGGTAGTCGGCGGCGTGCGGTTCTACGAGCGCAAGGAGGTCCGCGACGCGCTCGCGTACCTCCGGGTGCTGGCCAACCCTGCCGACACGGTGTCGCTGCGGCGGATCCTCAACACGCCGCGGCGCGGCATCGGTGACCGCGCGGAGGCCTGCATCGAGGCGTTCGCCTCCCGGGAGCGGATCCCTTTCGCGCAGGCCCTGTCGCGGAGCGCGGAGGTGCCTGGCATGGCGCCCCGGTCTGCCAAGGCCGTGCAGGAGTTCGCCGACCTGATGGACGAGCTGCGCGCCCTGGTGGAGGGCAAGATGCCTCCGGCAGAGGTGCTGGAGGCGGTCCTTGACCGGACCGGATACGTCAAGGAGCTGAGCGAGTCGGTCGACCCGCAGGACGAGTCGCGGGTCGAGAACCTCTCGGAGCTCGTCGGCGTCGCCCGCGAGTTCGAGGAGCGGGTGCCCGACGGCGGCGTTCCCGAGTTCCTGGAACAGGTCTCGCTGGTGGCCGACGCCGACCAGATCCCGGACGCTGACGGCACCGGCGGAGTCGTCACGCTGATGACGCTGCACGCCGCCAAGGGGCTCGAGTACCCCGTGGTGTTCCTCACCGGCCTGGAGGACGGAGTCTTCCCGCACCTGCGCGCCCTCGGCGACCAGGCGGAGCTGCAGGAGGAGCGGCGGCTCGCCTATGTCGGCATCACCCGCGCGCGGGAGAAGCTCTACGTCAGCCGCTCCCACCTGCGCTCGGCGTGGGGCCAGACGTCGTACAACCCGCCGTCGCGGTTTCTCGAGGAGCTGCCGCACCACCTCATGGACTGGCGCCGCGTGGAGTCCAGTGTCACGTCGACGCCGGCGCTGGCCCGGGCCGCCGACCGGGTGCAGTCCTCGTCGGTGCGGGCCCGCTCGGCCCCGGGGCTGCGGCCGATCCCGAACCTCGAGGTCGGGGACCGCGTCACGCACGACGCCTTCGGGCTGGGGGTGGTCACGGCCACGCGCGGCGCAGGAGACTCGACGCAGGCCGAGGTCGACTTCGGCCCCGGTACCGGCGCCAAGTGGCTGCTGCTCCGCTACGCCCCGATCGAGAAGCTCTGAGACGGGCTAGACGCTGACGCCGTGCTGGCGCAGCCATGGGACGGGGTTGATCTGACCGCCGTGGGTGCTGGTCCGGATCTCGAAGTGCAGGTGTGGCCCGGTGGACGCGCCGGTCGAGCCGACCAGTCCGATGAGCTGGCCGACCTGCACGTGGTCGCCGGCCTGCACGAACGTGCGGGACTGGTGTGCGTAGGCGCTCACCATGCCGTCGGGGTGACGGATCAAGGTGATCAGGCCGTAGCCGCTCTCCTCGGACAGGTAGCCGGCCCCGATGACGACGCCGCTGCCGATGGCGGAGATGGGCGCGCCGTAGGGGGCGCCGAAGTCGATGCCCTTGTGCATCCGGCCCCAACGCATCCCGAACGGGCTGATGACGCCGGTGCCCGACGGGCGCCCCCAGCGCACCTCGACCTGGTGGCTTTGCCTCCTGGCGGTCCGCCTCGGCCTGACCTGGAGCTCCCGGGTACGGCTGGCCTTCTGCGCGGCGACGCGAGTGAGGGCGGGCAGCGTGACCGTCGCCTGGTCGATCGAGAAGCCGCTGTTCACGGCGGAGGCGGTGGTCGGTGCAGGGCGGGCCGGGACGGCACCGGGGAGGGCCAGACCGCCCAGGCCGACGGTGCAGGCGGACAGCAGGAGCAGACGAGCGAGGCGGGGCGAACGGGCACGAGGGCAGACAGGCAGGTCGTCGTGTGAGGTCACCGTCAGGGGCTCCGAGGTCGGGGGCACCGGCGTACGCACTGGGCACGGGCACAGGATGACCGCGCCCCTCCGGTCAGAGGAGAGCGGTCCGTTACCTCGACGTTATCGAAAGGGCGGCCTTACCGCAAAGCCAGGCTAGTCCGAACGGACTAGCGAGACGCCGCCCGACGGCCCCAGAAGCGACCCCGGCCAGCTGCCGTGGGCGCCGGGATGAGACCGGGGAGCGAGGCCGCGATGTCGATCGGAGTCACACCGGCGGTCACCGTGATGCCGTCCTCGTCCAGGTGTGCCAGCAGCCCGGCGATCTCGCGCACGACCCGGCCGTCGATCGGCAGCGACATGTGTCCGACCCCCCTGAGCAGGACGTTGCGGGTCGCGAGGTCAGGGTGGTCGATGCGTCCCGACCGCTTCGGTACGACGAGCTGGTCCAGGTCGCTCCAGAAGGCCACGAAGCGGGTCCGGACACCGGGCGCCGGCTCGGCGAGCTCGAGGATCACATCCGAGTCGGGGCGGAGCTGCTTGACGACCTTGCGCGGCACGAGGTGCGCGGCCAAGGTCCCGGTGTGCGGGGAGCCGAGCGTGCACAGGGTGTGGACGTGCGCGTCACCCCCCAGCCGCTGGACGTAGTACCGGGCGATGATGCCGCCCAGGGAGTGCCCCACGACGTGGACGCGCTCGTAGCCGGTCTCCTCGCAGGTCCGCTCCACCAGTTGGCCCAGGTGGGCTGCCACCGTCCGGATGTCCTGCGCGAAGGGGCTGTAGTTGAACGTCAGGACTCGGCCGAAGCCGCGCCGTCGCAGTGCGCGGCGCAGCAGGGTGAAGATCGAGCGGTTGTCGACCAGCCCGTGCACCAAGATGATCGGCGTCCCGGCGGCGACGACATCACCCATGAGCAGGCCGCGCTGCATGGGCGGCAGGTCGCTGAGGGTGAACCGGTCGAGCTCCTCCCGGGCCTTGTCGCGCCGCCGCTCGGTCGACAGGCCGAGCGGGTAGAGCGCGCTGTGGGCGGTGATCCAGGCGATCTCGGTCGCGGTGCCCCTCAGGCCCGCGGGGCTGCACACGGTCTCGACGCCGCGCCTGGTCGTGCGCGCGGAGCGCAGCAGCCGGGACCGGGGGTCGAGCATCATTCCTCCACGAGGGGCAGGGTGTGAATTCTCCTCCGGAGAGGCGTGAGCCCTGCCGGTTCTTACCCTTCGGACCGTACGCGCCGCACGGTTGTCTTGTGATGCCAGCCACACCGGTTCTGGGGATCAGATTGTCCCGGGAACCGGACCAGACCATCTGATAAGGCGCTTTTCGCGTCGTATCTCCTCGGGCATCGCGGCCAGCCGGCCCAGGTGCGAGCTCACCGCGTCGGGCGTCACCAGTGCGTCCGCGAAGCCCAGCGCCAGCAGGTCAGCCGGTGTGATGCGCATCCGGTCGGCGCACTCCTGCTTCGGCCGGCGCAGCGCCGCGGCCGCCCCTTCCGGGCCGATGGCAGCGAAGTAGGCCTCGTCGGTGACGAGCACGGTGTCTGCGGCCGCGGCCGCGAGTGCCCCGCCCGACCCGCCTTCACCGTGAACGAGGGCCACGGTCGGGCTGGCGCACGTCAGCAGCGCGTCGAGGGCCTCGCCCATCGCGGGGGCGATCCCGTCACGCTCGCTCGCCGGCCCCGGGTCGGCCCCGGGGGTGTCCACGAGGCTGATGACCGGCAGACCCAGCCGGCTCGCCAGGCGGTAGGCCCGAGCGGCCAGCCGGAAGCCGTCGGGAGTCGGCCGACCATCCACCTCTGCCGCCACGGCCACGCCGACGACGGGACGTCCGTCGAGGCGCCCGAGGGTCGCGGCCACGGTGGTGTCGCCGTACCGGGCTTGAAGGGGGACCCGGTCGGTCAGGAGCTTGTCGAGGAGCTGCCGTCCGCCGACGGTCCGTGCGCGGGCCCGCAGGACCTGCTCCCAGCCGGTGGTGCGCGAGGGCTCCCGGACCGGTGGCGCCGCCACCGGGCTTGCGGTGCCCGTGAGGGTGCCGACGGTGGCGGCGAGCCAGGCGGCGACCTCGGTCTTGGGCAGCACGCAGTCAACGAGACCCGCGGCGTGGGCGCTCTCGGCGGTGTGGCTGTCCGGACCGGGCAGCGACCCGGTGAACGCCTCGACGACGCGGGGCCCGGCGAAGCCCACAGTCGCCCCGGTGACGGCCACCCGCACGTCGGCTCCGGCCACGACGGCAATCCAGACCCCACCTGTGGTGGGGGCGTCGGCGACCGACAGGTGCGGCAGGCCGGCCTCGGCGAGAGCCAGCAACGCGATGCGGGCGCGGGGGATGCCCACGAGGGCAGCCATGCCTTCCTGCAGACGGGTACCGCCGGAGCGCACCAGCGTGACGAGCGGGACCCGTTCCCGGACCGCGTGCCGGACCGCAGCGACGAAGACGGTGGCGTCGTCCTCCCCGAAGCTGCCGCCCTGCACCGTGAAGTCCCAGAGCACGGCTACCGGCCCTGGGTTCGTTGGCGTCCCGCGCAGGCGGTAGGCCCGGACGGAGGGCTCGGGGTGGTAGTTCGGCCACTGGCCGGGGTTGCGGCGGGCGAGGCGCACGTCGAGTACCGAGGCTCCGGCCAGCAAGGGCTCACGCCAGTCGGTCGTCACGGGCGCGTACTCTCCCACCGCAGACTTCCCTGTCGAAGGAGGACCCGTGAGCGGCCGAGTTCGTGTCGTCGTCGCCAAGCCCGGGCTCGACGGGCACGACCGCGGTGCCAAGGTCGTCGCCCGCGCCCTGAGGGACGCCGGCATGGAGGTGATCTACACCGGCCTGCACCAGACGCCGGAGCAGATCGTCGAGACCACGATCCAGGAGGACGCGGACTGCGTCGGCCTGTCGATCCTGTCGGGCGCGCACATGACGCTGCTGCCGCGCGTCGTCGAGCTGCTGCGCGAACGTGGCGCCGACGACGTCGTCGTCTTCGGCGGCGGGATCATCCCCGAGGACGACATCCCCGAGCTCGCCAAGCTGGGCGTCGCCAGGATCTTCACTCCGGGCGCTGACACCCTCGAGGAAATCGTCGCCTGGGTCCGCGACGCGGTCGCCACCCCGGTCTGAGCTCGCCCGCCCCGCCTTTCTGTCACCTCCCTCCCGTGGCCCTGTCCGCCCTGCCGTGAGCACGCTCAGCCAGCGGGTGGGTCACAGGGCCGAGGGAGGGA
>JAOPVP010000016.1 GCA_025966135.1 Frankiales bacterium | reverse complement strand
GCTCGGTACGTCGTGACGCGCGGCGGCCGACGGGTGGAGGCGGCATGACGCTCACCGTCGGACAGCTGTCCACCGAGGGGCAGACCCTGCTCGCGCATGGTGGCCAGCGGCTGACCGTCCCGGTCCGTCTCGGCCTCCTCGTCGCCACGGTCCTCAGCAGTCTGCTGGTCTTCGCCGTTACTCCGCTGCAGGGCCGGGTCGACTTCCTGGTCTTCGTCATCCTCACCTATGCCGTCGTGCAGACCACGATCTCCTTCCTTCTGGAGGGTTCGCGCTACGGGCTGGACCGCCTGCTCTCGCTGGCGGTGCACCTGTCGTTGCTCGCCGCGCTCGTTCCGCTCGTCGCCGTCCTCGGCTACACGGTGGTCAAGGGCCTCAAACGGTTGAGTCCGAACTTCCTCACCCACAACATGACCGGCATCGGCCCGCTCGATGTCACCGGCGGGGAGTACCACGCCATCATCGGCACCCTCGAGCAGGTGCTGATGGCCATCGTGATCGCCGTACCTCTTGGGCTGCTCGTTGCCGTCTACATCACCGAGTACGGCCGCGGTTGGCTGGCCTCCGCGGTGCGGTTCGTCATCGACGTCATGACCGGGATCCCCTCGATCGTCGCCGGCTTGTTCGTCTTCGCGTTCCTCGTCATCGGGCTGCACCAGGGCTACTCCGGGTTCGCCGCGGCGCTGTCCCTGACGATCCTCATGCTGCCGGTGGTGGTGCGCTCCTCGGAGGAGATGATCAAGCTGGTCCCGTCCGAGCTGAGGGAGGCCTCCTACGCCCTCGGCATCCCGAAGTGGAAGACGATCCTGAGCGTGGTCCTGCCGGCCGCCTCGGCGGGCATCACCACAGGAGTCATGATCGCCATCGCACGCATCACCGGGGAGACCGCTCCGCTGCTGCTGACGTCCTTCGTCACACCCCTGACGAACCAGAACCCGTTCTCCGGCAAGCAGACCGCCATCCCGACGTTCATCTTCGACCAGGCCGGTCAGGGTCAGACCATCACCTACGACCGCGCCTGGGCAGCGGCCCTCACCCTCATCTGCATCGTCCTGGCCCTCTACGTCGGCGCACGGCTGCTGACCCGACGCAACACCCTCAGCGGGAGGTAGCAATGGCCAAGCGCATCACGACCGAGGGAGTCGGCGCCTACTACGGCTCCACCCGGGCGATCGAGGGCGTCTCACTGACCATCGAACCCAAGAGCGTCACCGCCCTCATCGGCCCCTCCGGCTGCGGCAAGTCCACGTTCCTGCGGACCCTCAACCGCCTGCACGAGGTCATCCCGGGCGCACGCGTCGAGGGCAAGGTCCTGCTCGACGACGAGGACTTGTACGGCGAGGGCGTCGACGCCGTCGCGGTACGGCGGACGATCGGCATGGTCTTCCAGCGGCCCAACCCCTTCCCGACGATGTCCATCTACGACAACGTCGCCGCCGGGCTCAAACTCAACCGCGTCAAGGGCAAGCAGACACTCGACGAAGCTGTCGAGCGCTCCCTCCGCGGCGCCAACCTGTGGAACGAGGTCAAGGACCGGCTCGGCAAGCCCGGCGCCGGTCTGTCCGGCGGGCAGCAGCAGCGCTTGTGCATCGCGCGTGCGATCGCCGTCGAGCCGCAGGTCCTGCTCATGGACGAACCCTGCTCGGCGCTCGACCCGATCTCGACACTCGCGATCGAGGACCTCATGACCGAGCTGAAGGACCGCTACACGATCGTCATCGTCACGCACAACATGCAGCAGGCCGCTCGGGTGAGCGACTCGACCGGGTTCTTCACGATCGACGGGCCGGGCCAACCGGGCCGGCTCGTCGAGATCGACACGACGGAGAAGATCTTCAGCAACCCCACGCAGAAGCGCACCGAGGACTACATTACCGGCCGGTTCGGCTAGGCGGAGGGAACGCACCGTGCGCGACACGTACCACGAGCAGCTCGCCGAGGTCGGCGACGGCCTCATCGAGATGAGCCGCCTCGTCGGCTCCGCTGTGAGCAGGGCGACCACCGCCCTGCTCGACGCCGACCTGGATGCCGCCGAGGCGGTCATCGTCGCCGATGAGCAGGTCAACACCCTCTACCGCCAGCTGGACGACGTCGCCGTACAGCTGCTGGCGCGGCAGCAACCGGTCGCCACCGACCTGCGGGCCATCGTCACCGGTCTGCGGATGAGCTCCGACCTCGAGCGGGTCGGTGACTACGCCGTGCACATCGCCAAGGTCGCCCGGCGGCGGCACCCGGCGAGCGTCATCCCGGTCGAGCTCCGGGCCACGTTCCTCGAGATGGGCCAGGCGGCGACCCGGATCGCCATCAAGGCCGGGACCGTCATCGCCACCCGCGACCTGACGCTCGCCGCCCAGCTGCTCGCCGACGACGACACCATCGACGACCTGCACGCCCGGTTGTTCGAGCAACTGCTGTCGGAGAACTTCGTCCACGGCGTCGAGGCCGCCATCGACCTGGCCTTGCTCGGCCGCTACTACGAGCGGCTCGCCGACCACGCCGTGAGCGTGAGCCACGCGGTCACCTACCTGGTGACCGGTGAGCACAGCGACCCGGAGTCCTACGCCGCGGACTGACGGACCGTGTTCGGCCCAGTGTCGCCTGAGACGGATGGCCACCGCCCTCTATCAGTGCCCGGGTACCAGGGCGCACAATGAGGTCAGAGGAGGTCCTCATGACCTACCACTGCCCGTTGTGCGGTCTGCGGGTCCGCTACGCCAGCGAACTCGACGCACACGCCCGGGACGAGCACCTGCCGATCCATGTCGAGGAACGCAAGGAGCACATCACCCGTTACCGGCGGTCCGGCCGGCCGAAGCTCGGCCCGGTCTACATCCCGCTTTAGCCACGCCGGTCGGTCCGGAAGGGCGGCCGTGCGCCTCGGCTGGGGTGGAGCGCACGGCCGCGGCTTGAGAGCGCATGGGCGCCAGTGCCCGATGACTGCCGGTGTCGGTGTCAGCGACTCTCGCGCCGGCAGAGGTGTCGCGGCATGACACGTTCGGAGGGTTCTGCCGCTCCCGTTGTAGTACCGGTGCTCAGTCGCCGACCTCGAGCCGAAGCGGTCCGGGGCGGCGGTTGATGCCTGTCACGTCCTGCGGGCAGGCGCTGACAGCCACGACGCAGTCGAGCAGCGCTCGCAGCACCACCGCGTCGCCCGCCGCAGTCTGCGCAGGAAGCCACTGCACGTTGCCGTCCGGCAGGAAAGGTGTGTTCATGAACAGGTTGATCGGCGAGGGCACGACGACGTCGCCGACACCGTATGCCCCCATGGCCTGACGCAGGTTGTCTTCGCACGAGGCGTGCCAGCCCTCGACCCCCAACTGCACATACCGCTCGGCGTTGCAGGCCGCGATGAGCAGATCGTGCAGACCTGGTGACGTATCGGCTTCCAGCCGCAGCACGGGTCGGCGGCGGTTGGTCACGAAGTCTTCGCCACGGTCGGGGAACAGCTTGCCGACCGCGACGCGGGTGTGCTCGGCGGAGGCGTACTCCCGGGGAGCGCCGTCGACGTACGCCCAGGTGTCGGCGACCTGTCCCCCGTCGACGTCGACGATCGTGACCGTCTGCCCGGCCCGGAGTCCGACAGCTCTGCCCTCACGGGCCGGCACCTCGATGCAGGTCATGGCTGCTCCACGAGTGGTTCGAAGCCGGGGGCGGCAGACAGGTGTTCAGGGCGGTACTCCCGGTTCTCGACCTGGCGCGGGATCCCGACCCTCAACGCACTGCGGCGTGCATCGTCGAGACGACCAGGTCGATGTCGGCATCCTCGATGACCAGCGGAGGGCAGATCGCCAGCGTGGAAGGGGCGATGGGCCGCACGATGACACCGTTGTCGAGCATCCGGTCGCGGACCGCCACCGGCTCGACGCCCTCGGCAAGGCTCACGCCCCACAACGCACCCACACCGCGTACGTCGGTGAGCAGCCCTTGCTCGCGCAACCCCTCGAGACCACTCGCACGTCGCTCGCCGATGCGGGACGCCCGTGCGACGAGCCCCTCGCGTTCGGTGATGTCGAGGCACACCAGCGCGGCTGCGCAGGCGGCGGCGTGCCCGGAGTAGGTGTAGCCGTGACGCAGCACGAAGTCGTCCTTCGCGCTGAGCGCCTCGTGCACGGATGGCGCGAGGACCACACCGCCCAGTGGGACGTAGCCGCTGCTGACGCCCTTGGCGAAGGTGGTCAGGTCGGCTTGCACGCCGTAGAGCTCGCCGGCGAACAGCGTCCCGACACGCCCGAAGCCGCAGATGACCTCGTCGAACACCAGGTGCGCGCCGTGCTCATCGCAGAGCGCGCGCAGACCGGCCAGGTAGCCAGGCGCCGGTGGCCACACGCCTCCCGCGCCGACCACGGGCTCGGCGAAGACCGCGGCGACCTTGCCGGGGTTCTGCTCGAAGACTCTCCGGACACCGTCGAGGTCGTCCTTGGGAACCTGTTCGACGTCGGCCATCCCGGCGCCGAAGTCCTTTCGGTTCAAGGGAAGTCCGGTCAGGGCCATCCCGCCGTAGTTGACGCCGTGGTAGCTGGGCGTGCGGCTGATCACGATGGTGCGCCCGGGGTGCCCGGCCTGTGCGTGAGCGACGCGGCTGAGCTTGATCGCCGTGTCCACCGCTTCCGACCCGCCACTGGTGAAGAACACCCGGCTGTCCGGCACCGGAGCCAGCGCAACCAGCCGCGCGGCCAGTTCCTCAGCACGCGGGTTCACGAAGCGCTCGAACAGGTGGTAGTTCTCCAACTGCTCCATCTGGCTCGCGACAGCGGCGGCGATCTCGGAGCGGCCGTGTCCGACGTTGCAGTACCAGAGCGAGGCCATCCCATCGACGTACCTCTTGCCGTGTTCGTCGAAGACGAGGGCACCGTCGCCACGCACGATGCGGGTGAAGCTGGCAGCGCCGGCAGCCGGCCGGGCGAAGGGGTGCAGCATCGGTCCCGGGCTGCCCTGTCCGGCTCCAGTCGTGGTCGCGCGCAGTGTCGTGCTCGTCATCTCGGCTCCTCCTGAGGTGTCACGAGCTCAGCAGCGCGAAGCCCCTCGCGGGTGTTGCCCGAGTCGCGCACACCGCCGTACGGCTGCTGGTCGGCACATCTGACGTGAACACGTCGTCCCAGCTGTGCATCGGGTCCAACCCACCCTCTCGTCGGCGTGATGCTAGGTAGGTCACAGCAGCCAGGTCGATGTACAGCTGGACAACATGGCGCGTGGTTGTTGTACGCGAGTACGGTCGGTCAGGTGGTGCTCCGGCTGCCCGACCTGTGGCTTCGCGACAACGGCCTGGGCCTGCGGCTGCTCGTGGAGAGCGGGGAGACCGAGCCGGAGGTCACCTGGGTCGCCACGACCGAGCTGCCTGACCCCCGGCCCTGGCTGGCGGGCGGGGAGCTGGTCCTCACCACCGGGCTGAAGCTGCTGTCCGCCCGGTCCCAGAAGGCGTTCGTGGAGCGGGTCACCTCGGCAGGAGCGAGCGCACTCGGCTTCGCTACGGCGTTGACCCACCCGTCGGTGCCGACAGCGGTGCTGGAGGCAGCCCGGGAGTGCGGGCTCGCGGTGCTCGACGTCCCTTACGAGACGCCGTTCATCGCCATCAGCCGCTGGGTCGGCGAGCGCATCGCCGCGGACCACTACGCGGAGCTGACCGCTCTGCTGGATGCCCACGCCAGCATGGCCGGCTCCCTGGTCTCGACCGAGGGGATGACGGGACTGCTGGCCGTCCTCCGCCGCTTGACCTCGGCGCCGGTCGCCGTCATCGACGCCCACGGCCAGGTCCTGGACAGCCAGCCCACCCGGGCGACCTGGCCTGTGGAGCAGATCATCCGGGACGGTGGTTCGGACCTGCGGGTGGTGCCGATCGAGGTGGGTGGTATGCAGGTCGCGTTCCTGTGCAGCCGGGCGGAGGCAACCCATGCCGAGCTGCTGCACTACGCCGCCCCCCTGCTGGCGCTGGAGCTCGCCCGACGACAGGCGGTCCTCGCCGGCCGGCGCGAGCTGGTGGGACAGGTGATCGAGGATCTGGCGCGCGGCACCCTCACCCCCGAGGAGGTCGAGCGCCGGCTGCCCGCGCTGGACATCGAGGCGGGCCGTGCGCACCGGGTGGTGCTCGGGCAGGTGACCGGCGGCGTGCCGGCCTGGGGGGCGCTGCGGTGGGGTATCGAGCCGCTTCACGCCGCGCAGACGTTCGTCTCTGGAGTGATCACCGGAGGTCTGGTGGTGCTCGTACCCGATGACCAGCCCGCGGCACAGATCGCCCAACGGGTCTGGGAGCACCTGCGTGAGCAGGGGCCGGGCGCGCGGGTCGGCATCGGCGGCGCCTACGTCGGCGCCAACGGCATCCGGTGGAGCTACTTCGAGGCTCGTGACGCCCTGGCACGAGGCCCTGGCGTGCATGACGAGCCCGCCTTGAACCTGCCTCGGCTGCTCCTGGCCAACCCCCACCTACCCGTCCATGACCTGGCTGCTCAGGTGCTGCAGCCCCTCCTCGACGCAGACGCGCGCAGCGGCAGCTGTCTGGTCGAGACGTTGCGGGCCTGGTTCGACGCCGCCGGATCGGTTCGTGCGACCGGCGAGCGGTTGTTCGTGCACCGCAACACCGTCCGGTATCGGCTGGCCAAGGTCGAGGAGCTGCTCGGCCGGCCGCTCAGCGACATGCACCACCAGCTCGAGCTCTCGCTGGCCTTGACGGCTCTCACGATGGCGGCCGGGGGCCCGCCGGCCGTCCACGCGCCGGACCGAGCGGCCCAGTAGGCCGGAGAACCCGCCGTCCACACGGACGACGGGCCTCCGGCGTGGTCCTACCTGTTGCTGTTGTCCGTGCCCTTGCTGTCCTTGACGTCCGACAACGGCTGGCCGCTGACCGGGTCGAGCAGGAACGGATCGGCGTTCGGCGCCTCGCCGTGCGCCTTGGACAGGTCGAGCATGCCCGTCAAGGGGCCGGCGACGGTCGCGAAGCTGCCATCGATGCGGGGCAGGCTCCAGTTGTCCTGGACGAACCGGGTGATCGAGGACTGATCCGTGACGGTGTGGTCCACCGCGTTGCGCTTGGCCCAGGGCGAGATGAGCAGCAACGGGAGCCGCGGGCCGTAGCCGCAGCGACCCTGCTGGCCACTGAGCGAGGTCCCGGTGCCGCACTGACCGGCACCCGTGAGGGCGTCAGCAACGGTGGTCGACGGGTTCTGCACTCCGGCGTACGCGTGGTCGTACCAACCGTCCGAGTCGTCATAGCTGACGACCACGGCGGTGTTCTTCCAGTCCGGAGTGCCCATGAGGGCGTTGATCTCGCGGGTGACGAACTGCTGCTCGTCCAGCGGGTTCGAGTACGCCGCGTGACCGTCCTGGTAGCCAGGTGCCTTCAGGAAGCTCACAGCCGGCAGGGCGGACGGCGGCAGGGCGCCCTTGTTGATGCCCGCGACGACCTGGTCGAAGTCGGTCATGTCGTACTGGTGGTTGGGCGTGTCGAACTGCGGCGTGCCCCCGACGTAGTGCTGGGTGTCGGTCCCGAGCGTCTTCAGGGCAGAGAGCGCGACGTTGCCGTGGGAGTCCGTCGGCAGCGTCAGGTGGTGCGGGTTCGCGGTGGACGCGTAGTAGTTGAAGGGCTGGTGGTGGGCGATGTAGTCGTCCTTCCAGCCGTACTGGCCGGTGCCCGGCGTCAGCGGGCTGGTCAGCCCGGCGCCGATGGGGTGCACGGCGTTGCAGATGCCCTGGTTGGCCGAGTTGGGCACGGACGTGTTGAAGCCGGCGCTCTTGAACTGGTCAGGCAGGAACGTCGCGGTGCTCTGGCCGCTGTGACCCGTCGCCGCGGCGGCGTCTGCGAAGGACGTCGTCGGCCGGAACCCGCCCTGGAAGAAGCCCCAGGACAGGCCGGCTGTGTTCAGCTGGTCTCCGACGTTCTTGCCGGTCATCGCCACCGCGTCGCGGGTGGAGCAGTCGTCCCAGTAGGGCTGGGCGTCGCTGGTCAGCGAGTAGCCGCCCTGGCCGTCAGGGGTGAGGTCGGCGTTCGGCTTGGCGGCCGTTGCGATCGTCGGGTTGTTGGCGGTGTGGGTCATGTCGACGCCACCGGTGTTCCCCGAGACGAGGTTGATCGCGCCCGGTGAGGAGGGTCCGTACGTCGTGCCGTAGGAGGCGTCGCTCATCGCGTAGTGCTGCGCGTAGTTCCACAGGCCGGTCACGGTGTTGCCGTCGTAGTAGTTCATGACGTCACCGGCGGTGCAGCTGCTGCCGGTGGGGCTCTTCCCGCTGCCGGTGCCGACGGTGGACACGAACTTGTCCATCGCGCCGTTGTTCGCTGCCTTCTGCTGGTCGGAGTAGTTGTGGTCCTGGTCGCAGGTCAGCAGGTCACCCGGGACGTTGGCGGCGTAACGACGCGGGTTCACGCCGTTCGGGTTGGCCGTCAGCAGCGAGCCGCTGAGCCCGTTGACAGCTGGCGTGCCCGAGCTGGCGGCGAAGGTCGACCCATCGGTGTTCGCCGCGTGCGGGTAGGTCGCGAAGTAGTGATCGAAGGAGACGTTCTCCTGGAAGATCACGACGAGGTGCTTGATCGGCGTGGTGGTCGAGGGCTTCGGGGAGGCGGCGCCGACACCGACTCCCGGTCCGGCCAGCACGGCGGTCAAGCCGAGGGCGACCGTGCCACCGACGCCCGTCACCTTCTTCGTGCGCTTCATCGTGCGGTTGCTGAGGTTCATGTACTGCCGTTCTGTGGGGGAGGGGGTCCCTTCAGCAGACCTGCGCCAGGCGGACTGGAGCCTGCCGGTTTGTGAACACCCGTCGCCCACGCCGTGAACATCACCGACCCAGCCGTCGTCTCGACTCAGGTGGAGCTGGTCGGGCTGCGCACAAGCTCGGCGTCCTGGCGGGAGCTCACGGGCAAGGAGCGAACCGCGGACCGACGTTTGTGGGCCGAAGGCGGCTCGGTGGGTAATGGTGAAGCCATCACCTGGCTCGGTCTCCAAGGGAGCAGCCCTGGATCTTGTGGGCGAGGGGGGAGTTGAACCCCCACGTCCTTTCGGACACACGGACCTGAACCGTGCGCGTCTGCCATTCCGCCACTCGCCCGAGTGCGTGCGCCAACGGTAGCAGGGGCGTGACGCCGGTCGCGGATACGATCACCGGGACGAGGGAAGGTGACGAGCGTGGGAGTTCTCCAGCGCTTCGAGCGACGGCTCGAGGGCCTCGTTCAGGGCGCCTTCGCCCGCGCCTTCGGGGGGTGGGTCGAGCCGGTCGAGGTCGCAGCCGCGCTGACCCGTGAGGCCGAGGACAAGAAGGCGATCGTCGCGGCCGGTCGGGTGCTCGTCCCCAACACCTACACCGTCGAGCTGGCCCACTCCGACGCCGAGCGCCTCAAGGAGTACGACGAGCCCCTGCGCAAGGAGCTCGGGGACATGGTCGCGGAGGCGGCGCAGGAACAGGGCTGGTCGTTCGTGGGACCGGTCGAGGTGCGCTTCGAGGAGGTCGACGGCCTCGGGACGGGAGCCTTCCGGGTCCGCAGCGCCGTCGTCGCCGGCGAGGCGGCGATGGCCTGGTCCCCCGAGGCGCACCAGCCGTCCCCTGATCAGCCCGCGGGCGCGAGCACGCCGCCGTACCTGGAGCACGGTGCGCACACCATCCCCCTGACAGCCAGCACCGTGGTGGGTCGCGGGGCGGAGGCCGACGTGCAGCTCACCGACACCGGGGTCTCCCGGCGGCACGCCGAGCTCCAGGTGGTGGACGATCTGGTGCAGCTGCGCGACCTCGGCTCCACCAACGGCACCCGGGTCAACGGGCAACCGGTCTCCGCGCTCACGCTCACCGACGGCGACCGCATCACGGTGGGCGCGAGTGAGCTTGTCTTCCGGTCGGGGCGCTGATGGGCAGTGCCCTCGTCGTCGCGGTTGTGAAGTACGGCCTGCTCGCCCTGCTCTGGGTCTTCATCCTGCTCGCCGTCCGGACGATCCGGACCGACCTGTGGGGCCGGGCGGCCAAGCCCGCGCTGCCGACCGCGCCGACCGCGCAGACCGCCCCGCCGGTCAGGGCCGGCAAACCAGCCAAGCCGCTCAAACCCACCAAGGGCAAGGGAGTGGCCCGCAAGCTCGTGGTCACCGAGGGCGCCTTGCAAGGCACCACGGTGACGCTGGCCGCCGCCCCCGTGACCCTCGGCCGGGCACACGACTCGACGCTGGTGCTCACCGACGACTACGCCAGCAACAAGCACGCGCGCCTGGTGCCGACGGCCGACGGCTGGACCCTCGAGGACCTGGGCTCGACCAACGGCACCTACCTCGGCGGCAGCAAGGTCAGCAGGCCGACCGCCGTCCCGCTCGGCACGGCGATCCGGATCGGCAAGACCGTCATGGAGCTGCGGCCATGACCGGCCTGCGCACCACGGCGGCCACCGCATGACGGTCGCGCTGCGCTTCGCGGCTCGGTCCCACGCCGGGCTGCTGCGCAGCATGAACGAGGACTCGGTCTACGCGGGGCCTCGGCTGCTGGCTGTCGCCGACGGTATGGGCGGTCACGCCGCCGGGGAGGTGGCGAGCGCGGTCGCCATCGCCTCACTCGCCCCCCTTGACGAGGACGCGCCGGGACCCGACCTGCTCGCGGCGCTCAGGGAGGCCGCGCACTCGGCCAACGGCCACCTGCGCGACATGGTCGCCGCCGACGGCTCCCTGCTGGGGATGGGCACCACCCTCGTCGCTCTGCTGTTCTCCGGCGGCAGGGTCGGCGTGCTGCACGTCGGCGACTCCCGCTGCTACCTGCTCCGCGACGGCGAGCTCACCCAGATCACGCACGACCACACCCTCGTGCAGACCCTCATCGACGAAGGGCGCCTCAGTGCAGCCGATGCGAGCACCCACCCGCAGCGGTCGGTCATCACCAGGGTCCTCGACGGCCGCGACGACGTGGAGCTCGACCTGTCGGTCCGCGAGGCCCGGGTCGGGGACCGCTACCTGGTCTGCAGCGACGGGCTGACCGGCCCGGTCGGCAGCATCGACACCTTGCACGAGGCGCTGACCATCCAGGACCCCCAGGCCTGCGTCGACCGGCTGGTACAGCTCGCCCTGCGTGGCGGCGGTCCCGACAACGTCACGGCCATCGTCGCCGACGTGGTCGACGAGGACCTCCCTGCCGTCCAGCCCGTCGTGGCCGGTGCCGCAGCCGAGTACCCACAGGAAGCGCCCGCGGGAATGGCCGACAGCCCGGCCAGCCGGGCCCGCGTGGCAGAGGGCCGCGACCACGAGCCGCCGGTCCGCGTGCACGACGAACCTGTCCCGCATCGAGGTCGTCGCCGTACCACGTTTGTCGCGCTGACTGCCCTCGTCCTGCTGATCGCCGGGGCGGGGGCCGGCTATGCCTATGTCCGCTCGCAGTTCTTCGTCGGGCTCGACGGCGACAAGGTCGCTGTCTTCCGCGGCGTGAGCGGCAGCGTGGCCGGCGTGGCGCTGCACACCGTCGAGGTGCGCACGCCGCTGACCGCGGACCAGCTCTCCGAGGTGGACCGGTCGAGGGTCGAGGGCGGCATCACCGCGGTGAGCTACCGGGACGCCGAGGCGATCGTGACCCGGCTCGTGACAGCGGCCGGCTGCGCGCCGACGACGACGACCACCGCCACACCCACCCGTACACCCACGCCGTCAGCCAGCCCGGGCCCGAGGCAGAGCCCCTGCCCGTGACCGCTCCCACCCTTCCCGGCCGGACCAGGCGCGGCACCGAGCTGACGCTGCTGGTCTTCGCCACTACCTTGGCCACCGTCGGCTACGCGGCCGTCGGCATCGCCAAGACCGGCACGCTGCCGAGCGGAACGCTGGGATACGGCCTCGGGCTCGGCGCGCTGTACGGCCTCGCGCACCTCGCGGTTCGCCGGTTCGCGCCCTACGCCGACCCGCTCATCCTGCCGTGCGTCGCGCTTCTCAACGGCCTCGGCATCGTGCTCGTCCGCCGGCTCGACCTCGCCGCCGCGGACTCGGCCCGGCAGGCCGGCAAGCTGGCCCCACGCGCGGACGCCCCCTTGCAGCTGATGTGGACCACGATCGGCGTCGGGTTGTTCGTCGCCGTCCTGGTGGTGATCCGCGACCACACGCGGCTGTCCCGCTACGCCTACACCGCCGCCGCGACCGGCCTTGTCCTGCTGCTGCTCCCCGCGGTTCCGGGTGTCGGCGCCACGATCAACGGGGCACGGCTGTGGATCCGGGTCGGTCCGATCACGCTCCAACCCAGTGAGCTCGCCAAGATCCTTCTGATGGTCTTCTTCGCGAGCTTCCTGGTGAGCAAGCGCGACGTGCTGTCGCTGGCGAGCCGCCGGGTGTGGGGCCTCGACCTGCCGCGCGCCCGCGACCTCGGGCCGGTCCTGCTCGCCTGGGCCGCGTCCATCGCTGTGCTGGTCCGCGAGAACGACCTCGGCTCCTCGCTGCTGTTCTTCGGGATCTTCGTGGTGATGCTCTACATCGCCACCGAACGCACGTCCTGGCTGCTCATCGGCCTGGGGCTGTTCGCCGGCTCCAGCTTCGTCGCCTACCGGCTGTTCGGCCACGTGCGCAGTCGGGTCGACACCTGGCTCGACCCGTTCGCCGACCCCTCCGGCCAGGGCTACCAGCTGGTGCAGGGGCTGTTCGGGATGGGCACCGGTGGGATCTTCGGCACCGGCCTGGGCGAGGGCGCGCCCAACACCGTGCCGTTTGCCAAGACCGACTTCATCCTCGCCGCGATCGGCGAGGAGCTCGGGCTGGTCGGGGTCATGGCGGTGCTGATGCTGTTCGCCCTGATCGTCGAGCGGGGCTTGCGCACCGCGCTGACCTGCCGTGACTCGTTCGGCAAGCTGCTCGCCGGCGGACTGTCGTTCGCCCTCGCACTGCAGGTCTTCGTCATCGTCGGTGGCGTCACCGGGCTCATCCCGCTGACCGGAGTGACCCTGCCGTGGCTGTCGTACGGCGGGTCGTCCGTCGTCAGCAACTACGTCCTGATCGCCCTGCTGCTCCGCATCAGCGACGCCGCCCGGCGCCCCGCGCCGGCACCGGTCAGCCCCGCCGCCGCGCGTGCCACCCTGCAGGACGCCCAGACCACGGTGGTACGGCGATGAACCGGCCCTTGCGCAAGGTGGCCGTGGCCTGCCTGGTGCTGTTTGGGATGCTGCTGCTGCAAGCCAACTGGGTGCAGGTCGTCAAGGCCAAGGACTACCGCAACGACCCGCGCAACCGGCGGGTCCTGCTGCGCACCTACGACCACGAGCGCGGGCCGATCGTCATCGGCAGCGGCAAGAGCCGCCAGGCCGTCGCGAAGTCGGTGGCGACCACCGACACCCTCAAGTACCTCCGCACCTATCCCGGCGGAGCGGTCTACGCGCCGGTCACCGGCTTCGTGTCCCTGGTCTATGGCCTCACCGGAATCGAGCTGCAGCAGAACCCGGTGCTGTCCGGCGAGGACGACCGCCTGTTCGTGCGCCGGCTGTCCGACTACATCACCGGCCGGCAGATCGCGGGCGGCTCGGTCGTGCTCACCCTGAACCGAGCGGCCCAGCAAGCGGCGTACGACGGACTCGCGGGCAAGGTCGGTGCCGTGGTCGCGCTCGACCCGCGGACCGGCGCCGTGCTCGCGGAGGCGAGCAGTCCCTCGTACGACCCGACGGCGTTGTCCTCGCACGACCCGGCGCGGATCCGCTCGACGTACACGAAGCTGATGGCGGACCCCAGGAACCCGCTGCTGAACCGGGCTGTCCAGAGCACCTACCCGCCGGGTTCGACCTTCAAGGTGATCACCGCGGCAGCGGCCCTCGCAGCCGGGTTGAGCCCCACCACTGAGATCCCCTCCCCGACTGTGCTCAAGCTGCCGGGCACGACCGCGAACCTCAACAACTTCGGTGGGGAGCGCTGCGGCAACGGCACGACCGACACCCTTGCGGATGCACTGCGGATCTCCTGCAACACCGCCTTCGGCCAGCTGGGGATGACCCTTGGTGCGGCCAAGGTCGGGAAGCAGGCCCAGGCGTTCGGGTTCGGCGACAGCTCGCTGAGGCTGCCCCAGCCGGTGGCGAGCTCGGTCTACCCCGCCCAGTTGAACAAGCCTCAGGAGGCACAGTCAGCCATCGGGCAGTACGACGTCCGCGTCACGCCGCTGCAGATGGCGATGGTCGCTGCCGGCGTGGCCAACAACGGGGTCGTGATGCGCCCCTACCTCGTCAAGGAGCTGCAGGCGCCCGACCTGTCCCGCCTCGACCTGGCTTCACCCTCGGTGTACTCGCAGGCCGTGTCGTCGACCGTCGCACAGCAGCTCACCGCGATGATGGAGGGCGTGGTCAGCAACGGGACGGGTACGCGGGCGCAGATCCCGGGCGTCCGCGTCGCCGGCAAGACCGGCACCGCGCAGCACGCCGTCGGCCAGCCGCCGCACGCCTGGTTCATCGGCTTCGCGCCGGCCCAGAACCCCCAGGTCGCGGTCGCTGTGCTCGTCGAGAACGGCGGCTCGCTCGGCTCGGACGCCACCGGAGGCGCCGTGGCCGCGCCGATCGCCCAGGCAGTCATGAGGGCGGTGCTGGGCAGATGAGGGACCGCACATGAAGACCCTGGTCGGCGGGCGCTACGAGCTCGACGAGGTCATCGGCCGCGGGGGCATGGCCGAAGTGCTGCACGGGACCGACGTACGGCTCGGCCGTGACGTCGCCGTGAAGGTGCTGCGCGAGGAGCTCGCCCGCGACCCGTCCTTCCAGGCCCGGTTCCGCCGCGAGGCGCAGGCGGCCGCCTCCTTGGACGCGCCCAGCATCGTCGCGGTCTACGACACCGGGGAGGACGAGCGCGGCGTCCCGTGGATCGTCATGGAGTACCTCGACGGCCGCACCCTGCGCGACATCCTCACCACCGAGGGTCGGTTGCTGCCGCAACGGGCCCTGGAGGTCGCGGCAGACGTCTGCTCGGCCCTCGACGTCGCGCACGCTGCCGGCATCGTGCATCGCGACATCAAGCCCGCCAACGTCATGCTCACCTCGCGCGGTGAGGTGAAGGTCATGGACTTCGGCATTGCCCGCGCAGCAGCCGGCAACGAGTCGACGATGACACAGACCGCAGCGGTCATCGGTACCGCCGCCTACCTCTCGCCGGAGCAGGCGCGCGGCGAGCACGTCGACGCGCGCTCCGACATCTACTCCGCCGGGTGCCTGCTCTACGAGCTCGTCACCGGAGCGCCGCCGTTCATCGGCGACTCGCCCGTGGCCGTGGCTTACCAGCACGTGCGCGAGGACCCGGTCCCACCGTCGGAGTACGACCCGTCGCTGACGCCCGCCGCCGCCGCCAACCTCGATGCCGTGGTCCTCAAGGCCATGGCGAAGAACCCGGCCAACCGCTACCAGTCGGCCGACGAGATGCGTGAGGACCTGCTGCGGGCCGTCGCCGGTGAGCCAGTGCTCGCCACTCCTGTCCTACGGGACGAGACCGCCGCCGTACGCGCCGCCCGGCCCGAGCGCAGCAAGGCCCTGGTCTACACGTTGTTCGGTCTGCTGCTGCTCCTGGTTGCCGCCGGGTCGGCGCTGCTCGTCCATGCGCTGCTGGGCAGCGGCACCAACCTCATCAAGCCGCCGGCGGTCGTCGGGCTCTCGCAGCAGGACGCGACCCAGCAACTGTCAGCGACCGGGTTGCAGGTCGGCAAGATCACCGCGGTCTTCGACGCGAAGCCTGTCGGGACCGTGCTCGTGCAGAGCCCGGACAAGAACTTCTTCGTCCGCAAGGGCGGCACGGTTGACCTCACCGTCTCGCGCGGCATCGAGATGACGACGGTACCTGCCGTCATCAGCCTGTCCCAGCAGGAGGCCGAGGCCGACCTGGCAGCTGCCAAGCTCATCACGAAGGTGATCCCTCGGGACGGCAACTTCCCGACCGGGCAGGTGCTTGACGTCATCCCGCGCCCGCAGACCCAGCTGCCCGTGCACTCCACCGTGACGATCGTCGTGGCCTCGGGCAACGTCCAGGTCCCGGACGTCCGCAACCTGACCAAGGACGCGGCAGTGGCCAAACTCAACCAGGCCGGCTTCGGCGTCGGCATTCGCAACGTCGCCTCGGCCGCCGCACCCAACACCGTCCTGCAGCAGACGCCCGTGAACGTGCTGGCTCCGCGCGGTACGGACGTCGTCATCGACGTTGCGCAGCGCCCCTCCCCCAACCCGTCGGGCTCCGCAACGCCGTCGTCGACGCCCAGCCCCTAGCCGGTCAGGTGAAGGCGGACAGCCGCTTCTCCTCGACCCGCGCGGACAGCGCCGGCGCCAGCTCGTTCGCGCGGGTGGCGCCGCACTGCTGCAGCCAGGCGGCCAGGAGCAGGTGGCCGCCCTGCGTGAGCACCGACTCGGGGTGGAACTGCACTCCCTCGACGGGCTTGTCCCTGTGGCGCAAGGCCATGACCACGCCGCCCGCCGTGCGGCCAGTGACCTGCAGCTCGACCGGAAGGGTGTGCTCCTCGACGGCGAGCGAGTGGTAGCGAGTGGCCGTGAAGGGGTTGGGGAGCTGGTGCAGCACACCAGCATGCTGGTGCACGACCTCGCTCGTCTTGCCGTGCAGCAGCTCCGGCGCGCGGCTCACCGTCGCACCGTGCGCGACCGCGATCGCCTGGTGGCCCAGACACACGCCGAGCAGCGGGATCCCACGGTCCTCGCACTCGCCGACCAGCTCCACCGACGCCCCGGCCTGCTCTGGCGTCCCGGGGCCAGGGGACAGCAGGACCCCGTCGTACCCCTTGAGGTCCTTGCCCTCGACCGCGTCGTTGCGGACGACGACCGTGTCGGCGCCCAGCTGCCCGAGGTACTGCACCAGGTTGAACACGAAGCTGTCGTAGTTGTCGACGACGAGGACGCGGGTCACGCCAACACGGTACGACGGTCGCGCGTGCGGCCGCCCTCCTCCCCGTCGCCGACTTCCCTCCCGTGGCCCCGTTCCCTGCCGCCGAGGCGAGCGTGGGTCGGACCCCGCGGGCAGGGCGAAGGGAGGGAAGTGCTGGGAATCAAGCCTTCTCGGCGGGGGGCTTCTTGGCGGGCGCGCTCGCCTGCGCCTTCTTCGCGGGCGCCTTGGCGGGCGCCTTCTTCGCGGGGGCTTTCTTGGCGGGCGCCTTGGCGGGCGCGGCCTTCGCAGCCCCAGCTTTCGCGGGTGCCTTCTTCGCGGGCGCCTGCGCGGGCGCAGTCTTCGCCTGCGCCTTCTTCGCGGGCGCGGGCTTGGCAGCCGCCTTCCTGGCGGGGGCCTTCTTCGCCGGGACTACCTCGGCGACGGTCGCCTGGGAGGCGCTGGACGGTACCGAGGCGGGCTTGGTGTCACTCGTGGCCTTGGCGCGTTCCTCCTCGACGAGCAGGCGGCGCAACGGCTTGCCCACCACCGTGCGCGGCAGCGCGGCACGGAACTCCACCAGCTTCGGGACCTTGTAGGCCGTCAGCGAGGCCGCGCAGTGCGCCACCACGTCGTCCTCGGTGAGGGTGCTGCCGGGGGCCTTCACCACGAACGCCTTAACCGTCTCCCCGCGGTAGTTGTCCGGGACACCGATGACCACCGCATCCGCAACACCAGCCAGGGAGAACAGGACCTGCTCCACCTCAGAGGGGTAGACGTTGAACCCACCCGCGATGATGAGCTCCTTCTTGCGGTCGACGATGAAGAAGTACCCGTCGTCGTCCATGACCGCGACGTCACCGGTGAGGAGGTACCCGTCGTCGGTGAACACACCCGTCTGGTCCTCCCGGCCCCAGTAGCCGGAGAAGACCTGCGGGCCCGCGATCGCCAGCTCACCGGGCTGCCCGACCGGCACGAGCTCGGTCGGGTCGTCCTGATCGACGATCTTGCACAAGGTGCCGGGCAGCGGCAGGCCGATGCTGCCCGGCTTGCCGACACCGACGGTCGGGTTGGCGTGCGTCGACGGCGAGGTCTCGGTCATGCCGTAGCCCTCGATGAGGGTGGCACCGGAGATCCTGGTGAACTGCTCGGCCACCTCCACCGGCAGCTTCATCGCGCCCGAGACGCACAGTCGAATGCTCTTGAGGTCGTGCAGCGAGACGTGCGGGCTCTCCGAGAGCGCCTTGTAGATCGGCGGGACCCCCGGGAACAGGGTGGGCTTCCACTCGTCGATCGCCTTGAAGACCAGGTCCAGGTCGAAGCGCGGGAGGAGCACGAGGGTGCCGCCCAGCAGGATGCTGTTGGCCATCGCCACCGTGAGGCCGTAGGCGTGGAACAGCGGCAGCACCGCGAGGGTGACCTCTCTGCCGGCCTGCGCCTCGGAGTCCCAGAGCCGGTTCATGTAGGCATCGGACACCAGGTTGTGATGACTGAGCTTGGCGCCCTTCGCGAGCCCAGTCGTCCCACCGGTGTACTGCAGCAGCGCCAGGTCCTCGGACTCGACAACGACCTGCCGGTTCAGCGGGGCGGCGGCCTTCAGCAGTGCCCCGAAGTCCTTGACGGGCGCGTCTTTCGGCAGCGTCGCTGAGATCTCGGCGCGGAGCCTCCTGGCCTTCGCCAGCGGCAGGCGCAGCTTGAGTTGGTCCGCGCGCGGCAGGAAGTCGATGAGCGAGGTCGTGATGACGTGCTCGACGGAGGTGTCCTGCTTGACCGACGCGACCGTGTCGTAGACCCGGTCGAGGCAGACCACCACCTTCGCGCCGCAGTCGGCCAGCTGATACCTGAGCTCACTCTCGGTGTACAGCGGGTTGTGCTCGACGACGACGGCCCCGAGACGCAGCGTCGCGAAGAAGGCAATGACGTTCTGCGGGCAGTTCGGCAGCACGAGAGCAACGCGGTCACCCTTCTGCACCCCGAGCCCGGCCAGTGCGCCGGCGAAGCGGTCGACCTGCGCCTTGAGGTCCTTGTACGTCGTCTTGGCACCGAGAAAGGCCAAGGCGATGTGCTCGGGGAAGGAAGCGGCCGCGTCGTCGAGCAGCCGGGTCATCGCGAACTTCGGGAACTCGTACGCCGTGGGGATCCCCGGCGGGTAGCTCGCCAGCCACGGCTGACCGGCGTACGTGACCGGGGTGCGGGTCGGGGACGAGCTGGGGCCGGGCACGACGACGCCTCTCGGAGCATCAACGGGGAAGCCCACCGGAGCAGGCCGAGGCAGATTGTGGCACGGCGCGCCGGTCACCGACGCGGGACTCAGCCCGGCGAGCTGGTGGCTGCCGGCGCCTGGTTGACGGTTACCTCGGTGTAGGGCAGCAGCGGCTCGACGCGCGGGAACACGACGAAGAACAGCAGGGCAACAGCGATCCCGAGCAGCACGAGCACCTGGAGGACCCGGGCCGGCATTGGTCCCGGCAGACGCCGCCAGATCCAGACGTACATCAGCCACCATCCAATGCCGGTGGGACGACGCCCGGGCCCTTCGCGAGCGGGACCTCGAGCAGCGCGCGGACCACGAGACGGGTACTCGCGGAGTACTTCGGGTTGCAGGTCGTCAGCGTGAGCAGCCGCTGGGTCGGCTTGGCGTTCGGCTGGTTCGGGACGTGGTCGGTCTCGCCGACGGCATCCGGTTGGACGACGGTCGTGCCCGTGACGCGGTAGGTGTAGAAGAACGCCCTCGTCTCGACCACGATCGAATCCCCCACCTTGAGCTCGTCGAGGCGGTTGAACGGCGCACCGTAGGTCGTCCGGTGGCCACTGATCACCATGTTGCCGATCGCACCCGGGAGATCGGTGCCGGGATAGTGGCCCGGTCCCTTTTTGAGGTCCTCGTGCGAGACCCCCTCGACGACCACGTGCACCTGGTCCTTGCCGAGGGTCGGGAAGTAGATACGGGCGATCCCCTTGCCGTCCTCGTAGGCGGCCAGGTGCGGCGTCGGCTCAGTCGGGGTGGCCGCCCATTCCTGCGTGAGGTTCTTGTCGAGCTGGTGCTGCTGCTGCTGGGTGTAGAGGTTGGTGACCTTCAGCTCGTAGACGCAGAACAGCAGGACCACCACGCCGGCGGTGATGAGCAGCTGTCCGAGGCCACGCAAGCACCAGCGGACGCGCTCCACACCGGTCACGGGCCGGTCCGGTCGACGTGCGGGAGGTCGAGGGGTCCGTCGTACGCGGGCATGTGCAAGGTCTTCTGGCTCGTCACGCGGTAGCTCAGGCCGTAGTCGTCGACGTAGCGCTGGAAAAGCGCAACACCCGGTTCGACGGCGAGAGCCGAGCGCAGCGAAGCCGAGTCACCGATGGCGCGGATCACGAAGGGCGGCCCCACGAGCCGTCCTTGGATGAGCAGGGTGTTGCCGACACAACGGACGGCGCTGGTCGAGATGACGCGCTCGCCCATGAGCGTCATGGCCTCGGCGCCCCCGGCCCACAGTGCGTTGACGACCGACTGGACGTCCTGCTGGTGCACGACGAGGTCGTCGGGGTTGGTGCTCGCCGCGGGTTGTCCGTCCTTGGGTCGCGGGGCGTCGTTGAGGGAGACCGTCAGACCCGGGCCGACGACCGCCTGGAGCCCGGCGCTACCGGCGAGGGCATCGCCGCGCGCCTTCTCGGCGGCGACGATCGAGGAGTTCGCCGCGGCGGACTGCCCGGCCTGCGTCACCTCGCGTCGGAGGGCGGCGGCTTCCTGCTCCTGACGAGCCACGCTGGCCGAGGTGGAGGAGATGAGGTCGGTGAGCTGCGAGAACCGGCCGCCGCGCAGGTCCGTGCCCTGGGCCGTCGACGCGCTGGTCGCGAACATCAGACCGGCGCCGAGTGCAGTCACCGGGACGAGCATTCGCCAGGCTCGCCGCGAGCGACCAGCGGCGGAGGTCTGCAGCATGTCTTCAGCCGCAGACTGCGTCACGATCACCTCCCGGGGGACTCGCCCGTTACGCTAACCGTTCCCGGCAGACCAGGAGGTTCGGACGTGCCCGAGTCCAAGAAGCGGAAAAAGGCGGTCTACACGCCGCCCCCGCCTGTCGGCGGGGTGAAGAAGAAGGGCCCGAGCCCTGTCTGGCTGGCGCCGCTCATGCTCGCGCTGTTCCTCATCGGCGTCGCCTGGCTGGTGACGTTCTACCTCGTCGGTGCGGATATGCCCCTCGTGGGCGGTCTCGGCAACAGCAACCTGCTCATCGGTTTCGCCTTCATCATCGCGGGGTTCGGGCTCTCCACGCAGTGGCGCTGACCCGGGACTGAGCAGGCTCTGGCCGGCAGTTTCGGCACACGTCGACACCGAATCACACCCGTGTGGTTCTCCCCAGAAGATGTCCACAGTGTGGACATCTCCTCCGGGGACCCCTGGGCAGCGGGCCGGACGTTGGCTGTCGTCACCACGATCATCGGCGCCCCGATCGCGCGACACCATGGTCAATGCGTGCCAGGACCGCTGGCCCCGGCGTGGCACGCTGCGCCCATGAGCGAGGCGTCCAGGAGCGAGGACCTCGAGATCGCACCGTCCCGGACGGCGGCGTGGCTGGGAGTGGCGGCGGGGCTGCTGCTGCTGGGGCTGACCGCGGCGGTACCTCCGGTCGGTCGGTTGCTCCTCGTCCCGGCCGGCCTGCTCCTCGTGGCCCTCGGCGTCCGCGACCTGGTGCTCCGCCCCACCCTGCAGGCCGACCACGAGGGCCTCACGGTCGTCGACGGCCTGCACCGGCGAAAAGCGACCTGGGAGACGCTGGAGCGACTGCGGGTCGTCCACGACCGGCGTGCCCAGCTGCTCGAGCTCGACCTGGGCGACACCGTCGTGGTGCTGTCACGCCGCCGGCTGGGCCAACCGCCGTACCTCGTCTTTGAGCAGCTGGAGCTGCTACGTCCCGACCCGCCGCCCTGATCAGGCAGCGGTGAGCTGGGCAGTGCGGACGACGACGACGCCGACGACGACCAGGACCACCGCTGCGGTGCCCACGGCCTGGTAGAGCCACCGCCTGGGACCAGCGGGGGCGTAGACGATGGCGGCCGCGACCAGAGCGCCGCCGATGAGGCCACCGACGTGGCCGCGCCAGTCGATGAAGCTCGAGCCGATGACGCTGAACGCCAGGTTGATGCCGATGACCGTGGCGATCTGCGTGACGTCACCACCGCGCCTGCGCTGGAGCACGAAGAACGCCGCGAACAAGCCGAACACCGCGCCCGAGGCGCCGGCCGCTTGCTCGTTCGGCGGACCGAGCAGGTAGGACAGCGCGGCGCCCGACAGGCCCGACACCAGGTAGACCGCCGCGAAGCGCAGCCGGCCGAAGGCCTGCTCGAGGGCGGGGCCGAGCAGGAACAGGCAGTACATGTTCAGCGCGATGTGAATGATCCCGAAGTGCAGGAACATCGACGTCAGGAGGCGGTAGTACTCGCCTTGCGCGACGCCGTGCGCGATGACCAGCTGGCCGTTCTGCACGGCCACATGGTCAGTCGGTGCCAGGGCGAGCTTCTCGAAGATCGAGGAGGGGTTGCCACCGAACACCAGTCCCGTGCCCGTCACCGTCGTGATGAGGAAGACGAGGACGTTCAGGCCGATGAGGGTGAACGTCACGTCAGGCCGGCCACGTGCCCTACCGCCGTACGCGGCTTGGGCCTGCCGGACGGTGGCCGCCCCGTCCTTCACGCAGGACGGGCACTGGAAGCCGACCGACGCCGACCGCATGCAGTCAGGGCAGATGGGCCGCTCACACCGCGTGCACAGGACGTAGGTCTCACGATCGGTGTGCCGATAGCAGACGGACTGCGCTGCGGTCAGGACGGGACCTCGTCCACGGAGATCTTCTCGATGACCACGTCGTCGGCCGGACGGTCCATGGCACCGACGGGCGTGCTGGCGATCTTGTCCACGACGTCCCGCGAGGCCTGGTCCGCGACCTCGCCGAAGATCGTGTGCTTGGCGTTCAGCCACGGGGTGGCGCCGACGGTGATGAAGAACTGCGAGCCGTTCGTGCCGGGGCCGGCGTTCGCCATCGCGAGCAGGTAGGGCTTCGAGAACTGCAGCTCCGGGTGGATCTCGTCGTTGAACCGGTACCCGGGGCCGCCGGTTCCGGTGCCGAGCGGGTCGCCGCCCTGGATCATGAAGCCGCTGATGACGCGGTGAAAGACCGTTCCGTCGTAGAGGGCGCCCTCACCCGGCTTGCCGGTCTTGGGGTCGGTCCACTCGCCGGTGCCGTCCGCGAGGCCCACGAAGTTCTTGACCGTCTTGGGCGCGTGGTTCGGGAACAGCTGCACCCGGATGTCGCCGTGGTTGGTGGAGAGGGTCGCGAAGAGCTCGGTGGCCACGGGGGCTCCTGTCCGGGAGGGGAGTCAGTCGCGGGCAAGTCTAGTTGTCGACGCGCCGCGGCGACGGCGCCAGGGCGTCCTCCGACTCCGTGCTCATCGCCTTGCCGAGTCGCTGGATCACCGCGCGCCGCAGGAGGGCGTCGACCTGCGCCTCGGGAGGAACGCCCATCGAGACGGTCGTCCGGTCGCGACCGGCGTGCTTGGAGGCGTACAGCGCCTCGTCCGCCGCCCGCACGAGGGTGTCCGCATCACCCGCGTGCGAGGGGTAGGTCGCCACGCCGGCGCTGGCTGTGATGGGCACGCTCGCCGGGGCGGCCGATACCGACAGGCGCAGCCGCTCCGCGATCTCGTACGCCTCGTCCGGCCCACAGCCCGGGAGGATGACGGCGAACTCCTCCCCGCCGTACCGGGCCGGAGTGTCGAAGTCGCGGCACTCGCAGGACAGCGCGGCTGCGACGTTGCGCAGCACCTCGTCCCCGGCCTGGTGACCATGGCTGTCGTTCAGCGCCTTGAAGTGGTCGATGTCGACCATCACCAGGCTGAGGTGCTCGGCACTGCGCGTCGCCCGGGCGATCTCGCGCTCGAGGGTGGCCTCGAAGGTGCGGCGGTTGGCGATCTTGGTGAGGCCGTCAGTCGCAGCGAGGCGCCGGACCTGCTCGAGCAGCCAGGCGTTGCGCAACGCGAGGGCGGCGTACGACGCGGACCGCTCCAGAGCCGACACCACCCGGGGCTCGATCCGGGAGCGGCCGCCGTGCTCCACCACCAGCGCCCCGAGCGAACGGCCTTCGGCCGACAGCGGTACGACGACCAGCCTGAGGGCACCGGGCAGCAAGCAGGCCAGCCAGGGCTCGGTCTCGACGTTCAGGCCATGGACGAGGACCGTGCCCTTCTGGTCGTGCGCCTTGGCCACGACAGAGCTCGGACCGGGACGACCCGGTCGTCGGGCGGTCTCCTCGTCCAGCCCGAACGAGGCGAGCAGCGGCAGCTGCCCCTCGGCACTCGCGAGCACCACCCCGCGCGAGAAGCCGAACGTGGACACGGCAGCGTCGAGCAGGGTGCGGGCCACCGAGGGCGAGTCGTCGGTGCGCTCGATCTGCTCGGCAAGGTTGGTCAGCGCCTCCAGGTCCCCGCGGCGTCGCCGCAGCTCCCGCTCGTTGATGGCGGACAGCGTCGAGGTGGAGATCGCGACAAGCCAGAGCATCACGATGAAGATGGCGAGCCGCTGGTCCGGTGAGGCGGTACCGGTGAGCGTCCCCGGGGCCGTTTCCGGGATCACGCCTCGCGAGACGGCGTCGTGCAGCATCACCAGCAGCAGCGAGTACCAGAGCGCGAGCTTGATGCCCGTCCCGCGTGACGCGAGCAGCGCCGCCGCGCCCAGGTGCAGGAGCATGACGTAGCGCAGCGGGCTCGTGGTCCCCCCGGTGAGGTGGGCCCCCCAGGCCAACCAGACGCTGTCGACCATGAGCATGCCGCCGAAGAACAGCACCATCCGCGTCGGGAGCAGCATGGAGAGCCCCTCGGCGGCGAGGGCCACGACGCATAGCGCGAGCGTCCACGGGACGAGCTCGGCCCGGTCCGGCCCGAGCGACTCCGGCGCCAGGACCTCGCCGACCAGCACCAGGCCGATGGTGACCAGCCGAAGCCACTGGGTGATGCGGAAGCGCTCGGCGACCGGGACAGAGTCTCCTGGGACGATGGGGCTCACGCCGCAGCACCCGCTGCCCTGGTGACGGTGGCCAGGTCGCGGTACTGGCGCACGCGGCGGAGGCGGAGCCGCCGATCGCCGCCCTGCCGCATCTGCGCTCCCGAGCTCAATCCCAACTGCGACGTGCTGAGTCACGTCGGCGACATGCCAAGCACGCCGTTGTGCCCAATGTCGGCAGCTTGCAGGCCAGAGATAAGGGCCGACCAGGCCTTTCTCCGGGAGATCACCCCAAATGGTGACAAGCTAGATCCGTCCGGACAGGGGGTGGAGCCACGGGGATTCGAACCCCGGACCTTCGCCTTGCAAAGGCGCTGCTCTACCACTGAGCTATGGCCCCTCAAACGCTGCGTTCAGCGCAGGTCGGGTGCTGCCCCCTTGGAGGCTTCGGTCCACAGGTCGCGCTCTGCCTGCCGCGCCTTGCTGCGCTTCCTGAACGAGAACGCCGCAACACCGAGCAAGACCACCAGGACCGCTGGTCGACGCATGTTGGTTGCTCTCCTTCGCGCCGCAGAACTGCTCTCCCTCGACCCGGCGGCCGAGGACGTACAGGATGTGACGGTGGGCCTGGGAGGACTTGAACCTCCGGCCTCATCCTTATCAGGGATGCGCTCTAACCAGCTGAGCTACAGGCCCGGCGGACCGGGTCCGGCACGGTCGAGCAGCGTACACGACCGCCGAGGTCGGCCGCCGAGCGTCAGTCCCGCTCGGCGAGCGTGACCTCCAGCCCACCGCTGAACGTGGCGGACAGGTTGTACAGGAACGAGCCGAGGGTGGCGAAGGCCGTCAGGAGCACGACGTCGACCGCGGCCAGCAAGGTTGCGCCTCCGAGGAAGCGGCCGCGGGTCAGCACGGCCCCGCCGCCCTGCACGTCGATGACCGCCTTGTTGATGCTCTTCGGGATCCCGAGCTGGTCCATGACGGTGTAGATCACCGCTGCCGCGACGATCGTCACGACAGCAAGGAACAGCGACAGCAGCAGGCTCATGACAAAGACCGACCACGGGTCGAGGCGGCGCAGCGTCAGGCGCGCCCGACGGGCTTTGGCGGGGCGCCCGACAGGGGGCGGGGAGGTCAGCAGGCCGCGGGCCGAGGAGGGGCGGGGTGAGCCGCCCCCCGGGACGACGGTCTCCGTCGGTGCGGATCCGGTGCTCCGCGGCGGCGGGAGCGGGGTGGGCCGTGGCGGAACGCCTGAGGGCGCCGCCGGCCGCTCAGGCGCTCCCGCGCGCAGTCCGGTCAGGGGCGCCTGCCGGGTGGGATGGTCGTCATCGCCCGCAGAGTCCTTGGGTCCGCCGGGGCCGTCCTTGCTGGGCGCGGTCACGCGTCCTCGCTGTCGTCAGGGCCCTCATCTTCAGGGGCCGGGTGGTCCGGTGCCTCCACCACAGTGTCCGTCACGGGCGTCGGGCCCTCGCCACCCCCATCGGTGTCGGCGTCGGTGTCGGCGTCGTCCAGGTCCTCAGGCTCGTTGCGCGCCACCGCGACGACGGCATCGTCGGCATCGAGCGCGACGAACTTCACGCCCATGGTGTCGCGGCCCTTCGCGTCGACCTCGTCCACCCTGCTGCGGGTGACGCTGCCGCTGGCGCGTATGCACATGACCTCGTCGTCGTCACCGACGATGAGGGCCCCGACAAGGCTCCCCCGCTCGTCGTTGAGCTTGGCGGCCTTGATGCCCTTCCCGGCGCGGCCCTGAACGCGGTACTGCTCGACCTTCGTGCGCTTGGCGAAGCCGCCGTCGGTGACCGTGAACACGTAGCGCTGCTCGTCCGCCGCCCGCACCACGTCCATGCTGAGCAGCTCGTCGCCGGCGCGAAAGTCCATGCCGCGGACACCCGCGGTGTCCCGGCCCATCGGCCGCAGCTGCACGTCATCCGCGGTGAAGCGCACCGACATGCCCTTCTTGCTCACCAGCAGCAGGTCGTCCTCAGCGCTCACCAGACCCGCGCCGATCAGCTCGTCGCCGTCCTCCAGGTTGATCGCGATCAGGCCGCCGCTGCGGGGGGAGTCGTACCGCGCCAACTCGGTCTTCTTGACCTTGCCCTTGCGGGTCGCCAGCACGAGGTACGGCGCCGCCGTGTAGTCGGCGATGTCGATAACCTGGGCGATCTTCTCGTCCGGCAGGAAGGCCAGGATGTTGGCCACGTGCTGCCCGCGGGCATCGCGGTTGGCCTCCGGCAGCTCGTGGGCCTTGGCCCGGTAGACGCGGCCCATGTTGGTGAAGAACAGCAACCAGTGGTGCGTCGTCGTCGTGAAGAAGTGCTGTACGACGTCGTCCTGCCGCAGCTGGGCGCCCCGCACCCCCTTGCCCCCGCGGCGCTGCGAGCGGTAGAGGTCGGTCTTGGTGCGCTTCGCGTAACCGCCTGTCGTCACTGTGACGACAACATCCTCCTGAGCGATGAAGTCCTCGGCGGACATGTCGCCCTCGAAGGGCACGACCCGGGTGCGGCGCTCGTCGCCGTACTTGTCGACGATCTCGGTGAGCTCCTCGCCAATGATCCGGCGCTGGCGGGCCGGGTCCGCCAGGATCGCGGTGAGGTCGGCGATCTCCACCTCGCGCTCAGCGAGCTCGTCGAGGATGCGCTGGCGCTCGAGGGCCGCGAGGCGGCGCAGCTGCATCTCGAGGATGGCGCGGGCCTGGATCTCGTCGATGTCCAGCATCGCCTGCAGCTGCACGCCGGCGGCCTCGGCCGACTCCGCTGCCCGGATGAGCGCGATGACCGCGTCGAGCTGGTCGAGCGCCTTGCCCAGCGCGCGCAGGATGTGCGCTCGCTCCTCGGCCTTGCGCAGCTGGTAGCGGGTGCGCCGCACGATCACATCGACCTGATGCGCCACGTAGTACTGGACGAACTCGTCGAGGCGCAGGGTGCGCGGCACCCCGTCAACGATCGCCAGCATGTTGGCGCCGAACGTGAACTGCAGCTGGGTGTGCTTGTAGAGGTTGTTGAGCACCACCTTGGCCACGGCGTCGCGCTTGAGCACGATCACCAGGCGCTGGCCGGTGCGCAGCGAGCCCTCGTCACGGACGTCGGCGATCCCGGCGATCCGGCCTTCCTTCACACCCTCCGCGATCGCCAGCGCGAGGTTGTCGGGGTTGACCTGGTACGGCAGCTCGGTGACGACCAGGATGTTGCGGCCCTTGGCGTCCTCCTCGACGGTGACGACGGCGCGCATCCGGATCGAGCCGCGACCCGTGCGGTAGGCCTCCTCGATCCCCTGCCGGCCCACGATGAGCCCGCCGGTCGGGAAGTCCGGGCCCTGCACGCGCTCGAGCAGCGCCTCCAGCAGCTCCTCCTGGCTCGCGTCGGCATGCTCGAGCGCCCACAGGACACCGGACGCGACCTCACGCAGGTTGTGCGGCGGGATGTTGGTGGCCATGCCGACCGCGATGCCGCTGGAGCCGTTCACCAGCAGGTTCGGGATCCGGCTCGGCAGGATGTCGGGCTCTTGGCTGCGGCCGTCGTAGTTGGCCGTGAAGTCGACCGTCTCCTGGTCGATCTCCCGCAGCATCTCCATGGCGAGCGGCGCCATGCGGCACTCCGTGTAGCGCATGGCGGCCGCGGGATCGTTGCCCGGTGACCCGAAGTTGCCGTTGCCGTCGACCAACGGGTACCGCAGCGACCACGGCTGGGCCAGCCGCACGAGCGTGTCGTAGATCGAGCTGTCGCCGTGCGGGTGGTAGTTGGCCATGACGTCGCCTACGACGCGCGCGCACTTGAAGTAGCCGCGGTCCGGGCGGTACCCACCGTCGTACATCGCGTAGAGCACTCGGCGGTGGACCGGCTTGAGGCCGTCCTCGACCCGTGGGAGCGCACGGCCCACGATGACCGACATCGCGTAGTCGAGGTAGGACCGCTGCATCTCGACTTCGATGCCGACGGGCTCGACACGGTCGTGCGGGGGCGGCGGAGGCAGGACGTCGACCACGAAGGTCCTTTCGGTCAGCGGTCAGGCTGTGCACTAGTGCTGAGTTCGCGGGGTGGCGGTTCCACGTGGAACGAACGACACCGTTGTTGTTCCACGTGCAACCGGGCTAGATGTCGAGGAAACGGACGTCCTTGGCGTTGCGCTGGATGAAGGAGCGCCGGGCTTCGACGTCCTCCCCCATCAAGACGCTGAAGAGCTCGTCAGCGGTGGCGGCGTCGTCGAGGGTGACCTGCAGCAGCACCCGTTGCGCCGGGTCCATCGTCGTGCTCCACAGCTCCTCGGCGTTCATCTCGCCGAGACCCTTGAAGCGCTGGATCGCCTCGCCGGACTTCGGCAGCTTCTTGCCCGCCTCCTGGCCGGCCTGGACCAGGCCGTCGCGCTCGCGATCGGAGTACGCGTACTGCACCTCGCCGCCGTTCCACTTGATCTTGTACAGCGGTGGCTGGCCCAGGTACACGTGGCCGGCCTCGATGAGCGGGCGCATGAAGCGGAAGAGCAGGGTGAGCAGCAGAGTCCGGATGTGCTGGCCGTCGACGTCGGCGTCGGCCATGAGCACCACCTTGTGGTAGCGCAGCTTCTCGATGTCGAACTCGTCGTGGATGCCGGTGCCCAGCGCGGTGATCATCGCCTGCACCTCGTTGTTCTTGAGCACCCGGTCGATGCGGGCCTTCTCGACGTTGAGGATCTTCCCGCGGATCGGCAGGATGGCCTGGAACTTCGAGTCCCGGCCGCCCTTGGCCGAGCCGCCGGCCGAGTCGCCCTCGACGACGTAGATCTCGCACTCGCGCGGATCGGTGCTCTGGCAGTCGGCCAGCTTGCCCGGCAGCGAGCTGGACTCCAGCAGCCCCTTGCGCCGGGTCAGGTCGCGGGCCTGCCGGGCGGCGATCCGGGCCCGGGCCGCCTGCGCCGCCTTGGTGATGACGTCCTTGCCGTCGCCCGGGTGCTGGTCGAGCCAGTCCCGCAGCCGTTCCCCGACCACCCGCTGCACGAAGCCCTTGGCCTCGGAGTTGCCGAGCTTGGTCTTGGTCTGGCCCTCGAACTGCGGGTCGCTGAGCTTGAGGCTCACGATCGCCGTCAGGCCCTCGCGGATGTCGCTGCCCTCGAGATTGGCGTCCTTCTCCTTGAGGTGCCCCTTGGCCCGGGCCCAGTCGTTGACGACCCTGGTCAGCGCCGTCCGGAAGCCCTCCTCGTGGCTGCCGCCCTCGTGGGTGTTGATGGTGTTGGCGAAGGTGTACACCGACTCGGCGTAGGCGTCGGTCCACTGCATGGCGACCTCGAGCGACATCTGCTGGCCGATCGCGTCGGCCGCGGTCTCGTCCTCGAACGAGATGATTGTCTCATGAACTGGTGTTCGAGTCGCGCCCAGGTGCCGCACGAAGTCCGCGAGACCGTCCGGGTAGAGGAACACGACCTCGAAGACGTTGCCGTCCTCGGTGAGGTCGACGCGCTCGTCCCGCAGCGTGATCGACAGCCCCTTGTTGAGGAACGCCATCTCCTGCAGCCGGCGCTGGATCGTCTCGCGGGTGTAGGTCGTGGTCTCGGTGAAGATCGTCGGGTCGGCCCAGAACGTCACCGTTGTGCCGGTGCGGTCGGTCGGCTCGCCCGCGACCAGCGCACCGGCGACCGCAGCGGTGTAGGTCTGCCGGTAGACCCGGCCGTTGCGGTGGACCTCGACCTCGAGCCGGGACGACAGCGCGTTCACCACCGCGGACCCGACGCCGTGCAGACCACCCGACACGGCGTAGGCCTGCGAGTCGAACTTGCCGCCGGCGTGCAGCGTGGAGAACACCACCTGGACGGCGGGCACACCCTCCTTGGGATGGATCTCGACCGGGATGCCACGGCCGTTGTCCTCGACCCGGACCCCGCCGTCCGCCAGCAGCGTCA
>JAOPVP010000011.1 GCA_025966135.1 Frankiales bacterium | reverse complement strand
CTGGCTGCGCGTTCCACCGTTGTCGGTGAACCTGCGTGGTCTCCGACGCCGATGGACGTCTGGTCAGATCTCGGCGAAAGCCTCCTCGCCGAGGGCCCGGAGCCGGTGGTGGCAGCGGCGGGCGAGCTTGCGGGCAACCGACAGCGAGGCGCGCTTGCGGTCCAGCCGCTCGGCGACCTGCTGCCAGTACTCGTGATCCGGAGACTTCACCCGGGAGGCGTGCTTGCCGGCCTCGAACAATGCCCAGCGCAGCAGCGGCGGACCTTGCCGGGCCAGGTGCGGCGGGGCGAGCTTGCCGTTGCTGGAGTAGACCGTTACATCCAGCCCGGTGTGCCGGACCGCTGCGTCGCTGCTGTGGAACCGGCGGGAATCTCCGAGCTCGCACCAGATCACCACCGACAACAGCTTGCCGATGCCGTACTCCTTCTGCAGCTCGCGGCAGCCCGGCTGACGCGACCCAAAGGTGGTCAACTGCGCCCGCAGCCGCTCCACCTCGGTGTCCAGGCCGTCGATGACCCGCAGGATCGTCTCGATGGTCTCCGCGCCGGCCGGCGACAGCGCCGTCGAAGTGTGGAGCCGACTGCGGTCTCCGGTCAGCAGACCGCGCTGCGCGACAGCCCCGTGGTGGAACAGGAGCGCCTGGATCCTGTGCTGCCAGGCATCCCGCTCGCCCATCAGGTCGTGATAGAGCCGGACCCTGGTGCGGACCTCCAGGACCTGCCCCGGTGGGATCCACGACTCCGGGACCCGGCCCTGCTCCAGCAGCTGTCGCAGCCCGCGCGCGTCGATCCTGTCCGTCTTCGCGCGCTTCTTCCGGCCGTGGATCGCGGTGGCTGCCTCGCCCGGATCAGCGACGTGCACCCCGAACCCGGCCGCCTGACACTCCTCAGTGACGAACCGCCAGCCGGTACAGCCCTCGACGACGAACTCAGCCTTCTTCCCATCGAACTGGCCCAGCCAGCGGCGCACCGTCTCCCGATGAGCCGGCGCGATCCGGCCCCGGCCGGACTCACCCGTCTCGTCATCAACCCAGTCGACCGTGACCTGCGTGCGATGGATGTCGCACCCTCCTACTATCGGCATCGGGACCTCCTCGAGCACCAGTCGGAACAACTGCCCGTTGCCTTACGCGGCGAGTCTGCTCCTCACGCCAAGGAGGTCTCCAAACGCCCGCCACATCTCACCCACCCACACACTGCAAGGGAGTGCCTGCAAAGCCGTAGCCTCACGGGGCATGGGCATCTTCAAGCGCAAGGGCAAGCACCCTGACGACGACGAGCCGGTGAACCCGGAGGACCGTTCTCCGGTTACGGGCTTGAAGTACAAGGACTTGCAACTGCTCGGTGCCATCAAGGACAGCGGTGCCAACTTGGACGCGCCACGGCACGTCCTGCACTAGTTGTACTTCCCTAGTGAAGCAGCCGCGAAGCAGGCGTCCGAGGCGTGCCAGAGCCAGGGCTGGGAGGCCGCGGTACGAGAACCCATTCCGGACTTCCCAGGCCAATGGTCCGTCGTTGCCGAGCGGGCGTCCACGGTGCTGACCCTTGACTTCGTCCGAGGCAACACAGACTTCTTTGAGGAAGTCGCCGCCCTCTACGACGGGGAACACGACGGCTGGGAAGTTGGACCTGACCTGCCGAGGAAGTAGGCGTCCCTGTCGGTCGCCGGTAGTGGCATGTAGGTGATGCCATAACGGGGCGGGGCCTCCGCTCCCGTGGGTTCCCAAGAGGATTCTCGGGTTGCTCACAACCATCACGTTCGAGGAGGCCACCGTGGGCAGCGCTATCTTCGAGAAGCAGTGGGTCGGTGTGGATCTGCACCTGCACCGATCCGTGATCAGCCGCATCGACGATCGTGGCGAGCTCGTCGAGTGGGTCAGGATCGACAACGACCCCAAGGCTCTGGTGAAGGAAGTCCGCAAGGCCGGCCGTCGAGCTCAGGTCGCGGTCGAGGCGACCTACGGCTGGTGCTGGGCCGTCGACGCCTTGCAGGCCGCGAAGTTCGAGGTGCACCTCGCTCACCCATACGGGATGAAGAAGATGCGCAAGACCAAGCGCGTCAAGACCGACCAGGCCGATGCGTACGAGCTCGCCAACCTGCTGCGCCTGGGGTCCCTGCCGGAGGCGTGGATCGCGCCGGTCGAGCTCCGCGAACTGCGGGAGTTGGTGCGGCACCGGCACCGGCTGGTGAAGGCCAGCACGTCGGTGAAGTCCGGCATCCGCGGCCTGCTGGCCAAGCACGGCGTCCGGCTCGAGGTTTCACACCTGGAGGGACCAACCGGCCTCGCACTGCTGGACACCCTGGAGCTCCCGGAACTGTCCGCGACCCGGTTGGCATCGCAACAGCGACTGATGCTGCTGCTCGCCAACGAGATCGACGCGGTCGTCGCCGAGCTCGACAAGAGGTTGAGGAACCACGTCGGCTACCGCAACCTGCTCCAGATCACGGGCATCGGCCCGACGCTCGCGGCGGTGTTCGTCGTCGAGATCGGTGACATCAACCGCTTCCCGACCGCCCAAGCCTTGACCTGCTGGGCCGGCCTCACCCCACGGCACTACGAGTCGGACAAGGCCGTCCGGCGTGGCCAGATCAGCAAGGAAGGCTGCGCCCTGGTCCGTTGGGCCGCCGTCGAAGCCGTCCAGCGTCCCTGCGAACCGACTGTCGCTGCGGTCAAGGAACGCATCCTGGCCCGCCGCGGCCGACCGGCCCGCAACATCGCCAAGGTCGCCGCCGGCCGGCGGATGCTCGAGGTCGTCTACTACGTCCTGCGCGACGGCCATGCCCGCTGCCTCCAGATCCCAGAGGACGCCACCGCCGCCTGACACCCCCGAGTCGTCGTGCGGGCCGAGTAGCGGCATGACCACCCTCACGGGTCCGGTCGAGTAAGTGAATGGCCCACGCACCCACCAGCTGGGTCCCCCCGCGGCTTCATGCAGACACCCTCGGGTCGTCGCGAAGGAATGCCTGGCAGCCCTGCTGCCCGTCACCTCGACATACGACGAAGCCGTCACAACTTCACACCAGGCTGCCGGGCCGCCACGCAGCCTGCCCCTCCCTCGGAAAGCCTCAACACCGTTCGTCCTCGACCCTTCGGGCCTGCGGGCGCTCCGTGTTGACCCCGCCCCACGGTCGAGGCATGCCTCCTGCGACCCCGACAGGCAAGAACAAGCAGCAGCAAGGGGTTGACGTCCCCGCCCCGTTTAGGAATGCCGCTGTCCAGCGCCTGCGTCGTGCCAGTTCCAGAGGAGCCGCGGAAATCGAAACGCCAAGCGCAGCGCGCCCCTGATCGGCCATGCTCTACGGATCTGAGGAGGATGCCCGTGAACGGCCGCGACCTGCGAAACAAGAGCGCCATGTGTGCTGCCCTCGCGAGCCACCTTCGGTCGCTCGTGATGTACGCCGATCTCTGCCGGCCGGAAGACCTCCGCGCTCCTGGTAGTCATGCGCACAGCGAGCTCGAGCACGAGGCAGCGATGACCCACGAGGGCTGGGGCGAGCGCCCGGTGGCAGCGAGCCAGCAGGACCTGATGCTGCGTGTCGCTGCGCACCTTGACCACCTCATCGCCTACGCCATGCGGGTCGAGCACGACGTCGTCACGCCCTTCGCCCTAGAGTCGATCGCTCGGACGGCCATTGAGTGCGCCGCCCGCGCCGCGTGGCTCCTGGACGCGCCCGACGCTCTCTCGAGGGTTGGTCGGTGGGCGG